>NZ_CP092487.1:2230000-2830000 GCF_022429565.1 Lutibacter sp. A64 | reverse complement strand
GAATTAAATAAACCACCCTATAATAAAGGCTTGGTTTTTCCAAAGCTAAAAGATGTTGAAGGCAATGAAGTTGCAGATGCTGAAATAGCCAATTGGGAAACGCTATCGGGTAAAAGAGGTGCAGAATTAGAATCCTTTTACAGTCAATTATTGCGTACACTTTCCACAGAAAAAGGAACACTTGGACAGATTTTCACAAAGAGTCAAAATAAAATACAAGACCCTGCTAAATTATTAAAAGTCATCAATCTCATTGATAAAGAAGATTGGAGTATGATGGGTGCTGATATCAAAGGTAAAATATATGAAGGTCTTTTAGAGAAAAACGCAGAAGACACCAAGAGTGGCGCTGGTCAATATTTTACACCAAGAGCCTTGATAAAAACAATGGTAGCTTGTGTAGAACCAAAACCAATGAAAAGCATTGTTGACCCAGCGTGTGGAACTGGAGGTTTCTTTTTAGCAGCTTACGATTGGATTGTAGCTAACAACAAATTAGACCGTGAAGAAAAGGCCTTTTTAAAGAACAAAACCTTTTACGGAAACGAAATTGTTGCCAACACACGTAGAATGTGCTTAATGAATATGTATTTGCATAACATTGGCGAAATAGATGGAGAATCATTTATTAATCCAAATGATGCCTTAATTGCAGATGATGGAGCACGTTATGATTATGTGTTAGCAAACCCACCTTTTGGTAAAAAAAGCAGTATGACTTTTACCAACGAACAAGGCGAAATTGTAAAAGAAGATTTAAGTTACAATCGTCAAGATTTTTGGGAAACAACTTCCAACAAGCAATTAAACTTCTTGCAACATATAAAAACACAATTAAAAATAACAGGAGAAGCAGCAGTGGTACTTCCAGACAATGTTTTATTTGAAGGTGGTGCTGGTGAAGAAGTGCGTAAGCAATTAATGCAAACCACAGAATTGCATACTATTTTGAGGTTGCCAACAGGTATATTTTATGCGCAAGGTGTAAAAGCAAACGTTTTGTTTTTCAACAACAAACCAGCTAGTAAAGACCCTTGGACAAAAGACATTTGGTTTTATGATTACAGAACAAACGTACATCACACACCAAAGAAAAGTCCAATGCGTCAAGAGCATTTAAAAGAATTTATCGAGTTGTATAATGGTAAAAACATTAACAAACGAACAGCAACTTGGAGCGAAGACAATGAGGAAGGAAGATGGCGTAAATATACTTATGATGAAATCATAGCGAGAGATAAAACAAGTTTAGATATTTTCTGGCTAAAAGACAAAAGTTTAACCGATTTAGACAATCTACCAGACCCAGATATTTTAGCAAATGAAATAATTGAAAACATAGAATCTGGATTAGCTAGTTTTCGTGAAATAATGGAAACAATAAACGGAGAAACTGAATAGGATGGTAAGACTACTGTTACTAAAAGAATTGATGAATATAAAAAATGATTTAAACATAAATAATATAATTTAATAAACCCTAAATGAGTAAATTTTTAACAGGAGATGAACTATCTGATAAATTAACAGATATAATCTGGAATGCAAATAAATATGTAGTAATAGTATCTCCATATATTAAATTAGACAATCATGTAAAAAGTATTTTTGAGAAAATCAAATCTGGACATGATATTCATATCATTTTAATTTTTGGGAAAAATGAAGGATATAGACAAAAAAGCTTTAATAAAAGCGATTATGAATATTTTAAAGAGTTTAAGAACATTTCCATTTTATATAATAAAGACTTGCATGCTAAACATTATTGCAATGAAAAAGAAGGGCTCATTACTTCATTAAACCTTTATGATTATTCAATGGTTAATAATATTGAATACGGTGTTCATTTTACAAAAAACATTTTAAATCCTTCTGATAAATTATTTGTAGAAACTGAGCAATTTACAGATGAATTAATTTTTAAGAAAAGTGAAGTTGTTTTTATAAGAAAACCACTATATAAAAAGAGAATGTTAGGTTTAACTAAATCCTATCAAAATTCTAAAGTATTATTTGACGTTTCAGATGATTTTTTCAATGGTAGTAAATATGAAATTAAGTACTTAAAAGAATTTGATTATGAAGAGATAACAGATGTAGATAAGTTATACGTTGAAAAACCAAAAAGAGAACCAGAAATAGAAGATAGAAAAGAAAGTGAAATTAAAAGGGAGGTTGAACAAGAACAAGAACCAGAAATAGGATATTGTATAAGAACCGGTGAAAAAATACCATTCAATCCAGAAAGACCGTTTAGCTACAAAGCCTATAAAATGTGGGTAAAATATGAAAACACTCATTATCCTGAGAAGTATTGTCATAAAACAGGTGAAAAGTCTTATGGTAAAACAAGTATGGCTAATCCTGTTTTGTAATTTATTTAGTATATGGGTAAAAAAGCTATAACAGTTGAGAAGCAAGTCGAAAAACTTACTAGTAGAGGAATGGTAATGGATTTAGGCGAAGAAAAAGCTAAAGAAATATTATTAGATATTGGTTATTATCGTTTAGGTTTTTATTGGAACCCTTTTGAAATTGATGATAAGCATAATTTAAAAAAAGGAACAAAATTTTCTGATGTAGTAGAACTATACTATTTAGATGTTGATCTTAAAAATATACTTATTAAAGCAATTAATAGAATTGAAATAAATTTCAAAACACAATTAATTTATTACGCATCTATTAAATATAATCATAATCCAACGTGGTTTTCTGATAAAAAAATCATTACTAAATCGTATGTAAATAAATTTCCAGATTATTATACTAGAAAGTTTAAATCGGATAATAAGCCTATTAAAAAACATCATGCAAAATACCCAAATGATATATATGCACCAGCTTGGAAAACATTAGAATTTTTAACTTTTGGTAGTGTAATTACATTGTATAAATCAATTTTAAATAAAGCATTAAAAGAAGAGATTTCAAAACAATACTCTATTAGAAGAATTGAAGTGTTTGAGAATTTTTTATTAACGATTCTTTTTATAAGAAATATTTGTGCGCATAGTGATTTACTATTTGACGCTAATACTCCATTAGAAATAAAAACAACACCCTTAATAAAATTTAATAATAATAATAGACACTGTTTAGACTCATCTATAAAAGTAATTTTATACTTTTTAGAACAAATATCTACTAGTCGGTGTACCATTATAAAAAGTGAGATTGATACACTATTTAGTAAGTTCGAGGGGAACGCAACAATACAAAAAATTATATCTGAGAAAATTGGATACATAAAGGAAACGGCATAATATTTGATTTTTAGATCGTAATGTTGTACATTTGCCAACATAGTGCCCAACCAGTCATTTGCATTGGCGCTGCACTTTAAAATATTGAAAAATGAAAACCCAGACTTGCTCTGGGTTTTCTGTTTAAAAATATAAAGGTTTTTAAACATTAATTTTTTATTTTCTAATTTTCTGGTACTAATCTGGTACTAAAAAAAATATAAAACACTGATATATAGTTTAATATGTACTATAAAATGTACCCACTCGAGGTACTTAAAAAAAGCTGATAATTATTTAATTATCAGCTTTTTGCATTTAAGTGGTATAAAAAACTCCGCTAAGCAATTGCTAACGGAGTTTCTTGTTTTTCATAGCTGTTAGTAATTAACTTTTAATTTAGAGAGTAATCTGGGGTTTAAATTATAATATGTTAATTACTGCTTTGGGGGGAATTTTAACTTTATTCTATGCCTAAGTGTTCAAATAGGCTTCTAATGTCTTTAGGGTAATTATTTTGTTGGTGTTCTTTTGTTAATTTTAGAACTGTATTATTTATAAAATCTTCAACGCTATTACTAAGGTGTGAATTTTCTTTCATATTGTTTTGATTTTTTATGATTCTGTTTTTTTATTTTTTAATAAGTTTTATTAAAGTCTAACACCTAAATTTTAGAATGTTAATCAGCTAAAAAACTTTTACGATGTAAAATTAAAACTAAAAAATACATTTATTATTTATTTTCCCGTAAAAAAAGTGGGGTTAAACCATACAATTTTATATGTTATTTTTTAGTATTTTTGATAAAATTAAATTGCGGATTTCTAAATGTGTAACGTTTTTATTATAACAGATGACTCTAACATTGTTCTGAGTATTAAGGATCTTTTAAAAGATTATCCAGAGTTTGATTGTATAGGAGTATCTTCAGATGCTGTAACTGCAACTAATTTTATTTTAAAACAAACACCTGAGGTTGTTTTTTTAGATATGGATACTGTTTTTGAAGACCCTTTTGAATTTGTACAACACCAAAATTTATTTGAAAACCATGCGCCTATTTTTATAGCAGTAGCTTCTTCTAAAAAAAAATTATATGCTATTATTAAGAGCGGTTTTTTTGATTTCTTATTAAAACCATTGTCTGAATTAGAGATTAGAAAAACTGTACTAAAGTTGCAGAAAAAGATTCAGAAACAATTTAGAAATAATATTTGTTTAAAATCATATAAAGATTATCAATTTCTTAAAACAGATGAGATATTATATTTAAAAGCAGATAATAATACTACAGATTTTTATATGGATGATGGTACCATAATAAATGCTTATAAAACGCTTAAAACTTTTGAAGAGATATTACCAAATAACTTTTATAGAATTCATAAAAGCTACATTATAAATAAAGATTTTATTTCAAGAATTCAATATGGTAAATCTACTTGTACTATTAGAAAAACAAATATAGAAGTGCCTTTTACTAAAACGTATATTGCTGCAATTGAAAAAATCAATAAATCTTTAACAGCTTATTCCTATATTTCAATAAAATAAAAGGTTTACTTTTGTAGAAAATTAGACCTTCTTTTTTAGTTTACATTCTCTTAAAACAGAGAATTATGTATCTTTCTAACAAACAACATGTCTTTGCTAACAAACGACATATCTTCACTAATAAATGGTTTTTAACACTTGCTTCTTTTCCTGTAAGTACTACATTTACACCATAGTAATTAACAAAATAGAATAAAACATAAACAATATAAAAAACCATTTATTATGAAATCAATTAAATTTATCTTCGCATTATTAGTAGTTTCAACATTAGCTTTTTCTTGTACTTCAGACAATGACGAAGTAGAACAATTATATGCTCAAGAACAAGCAACGGGAGAAGATAGTACAGCCGATGTAATGAGAACTAGAGATTAAATAGTATTGATTATAAACAAGTCTGTTTTATAATAAAAGATTTAAAAGCTTTAAACTAACGTTTAAGGCTTTTTTTAGTAGCTTTGTTTTAACCAATCTCTGTTAAAATTAAGGCGAAACTCTACATATTATTGTTTAAGATTTTTGTATTGGCATTATATATGCCAATATTTTTTAGTTGTGAAAAACCCACTATAATTTCTAAGAATAAGCAAATTGTACAAAAGGACAGTATTGTATTTTGGATTACTCAATCCAAACAGACAAACATCAGTTCTCAAAAAAAAACAGCACTAAAAAAAGCATACTCTGCAACTAAAAAAATAGCTTTTGATTCTATTAAAAATAACTTTTTAGCTGAAATAGCAATTGAGGCTGAAATTATAGATTTTGACTCTTTATTTATAGAAGTAAACAAAGAATCGTTAGAGTTAGCTACCAATTTTAAAAATTTTTTTAAAATTGGTGATGCACATTGGAATTATGGAAACTATTATACAGATTTAGAAGTAATAGACAGTGCATATTACCATTACCATAAAGCGTACGAAAATTTTAAATTAGCAAAACATGATTATTATTCGGCTAAAATGCTATACAATATGGCATTTATACAAGGGCGTTTAAAAGATTACACGGGAAGTGAAGTATTGATTTTTGAAGCTATTTCAAAATTTGAAAAAGCAGATAGAAGTATTCAACTTTACGAGTGTTATAATTATTTAGGTATAATTTATATTGAACTTGAAGAGTATGACCGCGCTATTTTTTATCACAATAAAGCATTGGAATATTTAGCTAAAGTTAAAAATAAAAAAAATTATAAAGAAGGTAGCTTGGGTAACTTAGGGTTAACCTACCAAAAACTTAATAATTACGAAAAAGCCATTGAATATTTCCAAAAAGCATTAGATAGTCGTGTAGTAAAAAATGAAAACACTAACTTTTACGCACGTTTAATAGATAATATTGCCTATACAAAATTTTTAAGAGGAGATACTATTGATATTACAGAGGATTTTAATAAAGCGCTTAAAATTAGGGATAGTTTAGGTATTATTTCTGGCGTAGTAATTAGTAAAAGGCATTTGTCAGAATTTTATGCTGTTAAAAAAGATACAAGTTTAGCTGTAAAATATGCAAATGAAGCTTTTGATTTGGCAGATCAAGTTAAAAATAATAGGGATAAACTAGAAACTTTATTATTATTATCTAAAGTAGACGCTCAAAAATCTAACGAGTATTTAAAGCAATATGTACATATAAGTGATAGCCTTCAAGTTGAAGATAGAAAGATTAGAAATAAATTTACCAGACTCCGTTTTGAAACAGATGAATATATTCTAGAAACAGAGAAACTTTCTCAACAAAATTTACTAATTTTATTGGGAGGTTTTTTAATGATTCTAATTTTTTCTTTTGCCTATGTAATGAGGGTTCAAAGAATAAGAAATAAAGAGTTAATGTTTGATAAAGAACAACAAAAATCCAATCAAGAAATTTTATCTTTAATGATAAAACAACAAACAAAACTAGAAGAAGAACGTTTAAAGGAGCGTCATAGAATTTCTGAAGATTTACATGACGGTGTTTTAGGGAAAATTTTTGGAACTAGATTAGGTCTAGGATTTTTAAATATTACTGGAGATAAAACTACCATAGAAAAACATAAAAACTATATTGATGAACTTCAGAATATTGAAAAAGAAATTAGAGCAATATCGCATGAATTAAAAAATGAAATTTTATCATCTAAAGAAAATTATTCAAAAATCATTAAAGATTTAGTTGAGAAAAGAAGTAACTTACAGAATTTTAAACATGTATTCTATTGTAATGAAGACATTGATTGGGATATTATAAATGATGAAATAAAAATTAATCTATATAGAATATTGCAAGAAGCATTGCAAAACATAATTAAATATGCCGATGCTACTTATGTTGAAATAAAAATTGATTTAGAAAATAATTATATTACGTTGCTAGTAAAAGATAATGGAAAAGGTTTTAATATTAAAGAAAAAAGAAAAGGAATTGGATTGAAAAACATGAAGTCAAGAGCAAGTAAAATTGATGGAAGTATTGAAATTAATTCCTTAAAAAATGAAGGAACCACAATTTTAGTAACATGCCCAATACAGATTATAAATGAAGAGTAAAATCTATAAAGTATTAATTATTGACGACCATCCTATTATTGCAGATGCTTATAAAAGTGCGTTTGAATTTATTAGCTTAGAAAAACCAACAATTAAATTTGAAATTTCTATTGCTACAAATTGTGATGAAGCTATTGAAATAATAGAAAATACTTCAAAAAAGAAAGGAATAGATATTGTTTTTTTAGACATATCACTTCCACCATCAAAAGATGGGGTATATTTATCAGGTGAAGATTTAGGAGTCGCTATTAATGATTTACTTCCAAAATGTAAAATTATTGTAGCAACTACGTTTAACGATAATTATAGAATACAAGTAATACTTAAAAATGTAAATCCAGAAGGTTTTTTAATAAAAAATGACATTAATAAAGATGAATTGGTTTTTGCAATAAAAACAGTATTAGATGGGTCTCCATATTATAGTAAATCTGTATTAGAATTGTTTAGAAAACAAGCCTCTATAGATTATAAATTAGATAAAATAGATAGACAATTATTGTATGAAATGTCTATTGGAACAAAAATGAAAGAACTTCCTAACATTATTCCAATGTCTTTAGCGGGTTTAGAAAAAAGAAAAAAGCAATTAAGAGAATTACTTGAAGTTAAAAATAATACCGATAGAGAATTGATCTTAAAAGCAAAAGAGAAAGGGTTTATTTAAAAATTCTTTTTGAATTAAATCTATCTTAAATAAATAGAAAAAATTCATGTTTTAATATATCTAAATTATTATTAAAATACTTCATTAAGAAAAGTTTAACATTAAAAAATAAGGGAAAATATAATTATAAACGACATAGTAAGTAATAATCATTATTTTTGAAAACTTAAAACAAGCAAAACTAACTTACAATATGAGAAAAATATTAGCCCTCTTAACCCTTTTATTGCTTTTTTCAACAAGCTATGCTCAAATTCACGACCCTGTTAAATGGTCAACCTCAGTAGAAAAAATCTCTGACACCGAATACGATTTAATTATTAAAGCTTCTATCGAAGATAAATGGCACTTATATTCGCAAAACGTTCCACAAGATGGACCAATTCCTACAACATTTGCATTTGAAGAAACTGATCAGTTTGAATTAGTAGACAGTGTTATTGAGGAAGAAGGGCATACTGTTCATGACCCAGTTTTCGATATGGAAATTAAATATTTTGAAAACCAAGCGGTTTTTAAGCAACGTATTAAATTAAAAAGCGAAAACACTCTAAAAATTATAGGTGAAGTAGAGTTTATGGTTTGTGATGATGCCAGTTGTTTGCCTCCAACTTATGTAGATTTAGAATTTAATATTTCTGGAGAAAAAGTAGCTGTTGCAAGTGTTGATAACAATGAAACTAAAGAAACTGTTGCGCCAATTAAAAAGAAAGACGATTCAACAAATAAAAGTTTATTAACAATTTTTATTATTGCTTTTTTATCGGGTTTTGCAGCATTGCTTACACCATGTGTTTTCCCTATGATTCCAATGACTGTAAGCTTTTTTACAAAACAAAGTAAAAGTAAAGCAGCAGGTGTTAAAAATGCTGTTATTTACGGAGCTTCTATAGTAATTATCTACGTTTTATTAGGAATGCTTGTAAGTGCTATTTTTGGAGCTGACGCCTTAAATGCATTATCAACTAATGTATGGTTTAATGTTATATTCTTTATCTTGCTTATAGTTTTTGCGGTATCATTTTTAGGTGCTTTTGAATTAACACTTCCAAGTTCTTGGGGTACAAAAGCAGATGCTCAAGCAGATAGAGGAGGGTTAATAGGTATCTTTTTTATGGCATTAGCGTTGGCTATTGTTTCATTCTCTTGTACAGGACCAATTGTAGGTTATTTATTAGTTGAAGCAGCCGTTTCAGGAAGTCAAATAGGACCAATTGTTGGTATGTTTGGTTTCTCTTTAGCATTGGCTATTCCATTTGCATTGTTTGCAGCATTTCCAGGTTGGTTAAATTCATTACCAAAATCTGGAGGTTGGTTAAATACAGTAAAAGTCGTTTTAGGATTTTTAGAATTAGCACTAGCATTTAAATTCTTATCAAATGCTGATTTAGTTTTACAATTGCATTGGTTAGAACGCGAAGTGTTTTTAGCAATTTGGATTGCAGTCTTTGGTGTATTAGCCTTTTATTTATTTGGAAAAATACAATTACCACACGATTCACCTTTAACGCATATTTCAGTAGGAAGATTAAGTTTAGGTTTGATAGTACTATCATTCACAATTTATATGATTCCAGGGCTTTGGGGCGCACCATTAAATTTAATTAGTGCATTTCCACCAGCACAACACTATAGCGAGTCGCCTTACGGAGTAGGGTTTAAAAAACTTGGAGAAGCTGGAGCATCAACAAGTAACCACGGAGATTTACCAGAAGGAGCACATTTAATGGCGCCACATAATATACTCGCTTTTAACGATTACGACTTAGGTTTGGCGTATGCTAAAAAAGTAAACAAACCAGTAATGCTTGATTTTACAGGACATGCGTGTGTAAACTGTAGAAAAATGGAACAAAATGTTTGGGTAGAAGACCATGTATTGCCAATTTTAAAAAATGATATTGTATTAATATCTTTATATGTAGATGATAAACGCCCTTTACCAGAAGGAATGGAAATAGAATCTAAATTACGTCCAGGAAAAAAGCTGAGATATATAGGGCAAAAATGGAGTGAGTTTCAAACAATAAAATACCAAGCAAATGCACAGCCATTTTATGTTTTAATGGATCATAATGAAGATAATTTAATGGATCCAGCTGGATATACTCCAGATGCAGACGAATATCATGACTGGTTAAAAGAAGGAATTTCAAAATTTAATAATAAATAAGAAGAATGAGAAAAATAGTAATAGTAGTTAGTGCAGTTTTATTAATGATATCGTGTAAACCAGAAGCACCAAAAGATTATGTAACATTAGCAGGAACAATAACAAATCCAAATTCAGACTCTTTAATTGTTGCCCAAAGAACCATATTAAAAACCATTAAAGTAAGTGAAGATGGAACCTTCTCAGATACTCTAAAAGTAAAAGAAGGAAACTATGTTTTGTTTGACGGAAAAGAACAAACTACAGTTTATTTAAAAAATGGATATGATTTAGATTTAACGGTAAATACTGCAGAATTCGATGAAACTATTACTTATACAGGTAATGGAGCAGAAGAAAACAATTATATAGCCGCTGTAGCACTTTTACAAGCATCAGTGCTTTCAGATGATTCTTTATTTAAATTAGAAAAACCAAACTTTGATGAAAAAATTGAAGCTCTAAATTCTAAATTTAAAAATATATTGGCTGAAGCTAAAATTGCAGATACCGCTTTTGTTGCAGGTCAAGAAAAACAAATTGATGGTTTAACAAAATATATTGCTTCTACATATGAAGAAAAACAATATTTAATTACAGTATTAGGAAAAGGAAACGCTTCTCCAAAATTTACAGATTACGAAAATTTTAAAGGAGGAACAACTTCATTAGACGATTTAAAAGGAAAATATGTATATGTAGATGTTTGGGCAACTTGGTGTGGTCCTTGTAAAAGAGAAATTCCTTACTTAAAAGAAGTTGAAAAAGCATACCACGGAAAAAATATTGAATTTGTAAGTATTTCTATAGATCAAGCTAAAGATCACGAAGCTTGGAAAACTATGGTTGCAGAAGAAGAATTAGGTGGAATTCAATTATTTGCAGATAACGATTGGAAATCAAACTTTGTTCAAGAATATCAAATTAAAGGAATTCCTAGATTTTTATTAATCGACCCTGATGGAAATATTGTTAGTTCTGATGCTCCTAGGCCATCTTCAGAAGATTTAATTGCATTGTTTGATGAATTAAAAATATAACAATAGTTTTAATTTAAATACAGTATAAAAGATACTAGTTTGGTTTGTTAAGCTAGTATCTTTTTAGTTCAAGTTTAGTACATATATAGGTAAGTTAAATAGTTATAAATAATGAGTTCTTCTGAATTAGAAATTTATTTTCAAAAGTATAGAGATAATATTGTAGGAATTAATCAATCTTTTCAATCTCCTTACGGAGAAAAAGAAATTATTTATACAGACTGGACAGCCAGTGGAAGATTGTATAGACCTATTGAAGAAAAACTATTAAATCAATTTGGACCTTTTGTTGCCAATACGCATACCGAAACGTCTATTACTGGGTCGGTAATGACTATGGCTTACCACAAGGCTAGAAATATAATTAAACAGCACGTAAATGCAAGTTCAGACGATGTTTTAATTACAGATGGTACTGGAATGACAGGCGTTGTAAATAAATTTCAACGTATTTTAGGATTAAAAGTTTCAGAAAATTTAAAAGAATACACTTCGGTTCCTGAGCTGTTAAAACCTATTGTTTTTATTACACATATGGAACATCATTCTAACCAAACATCTTGGCTAGAAACTATTGCAGATGTAGAAATAATACCTTGTCAAGATTCGGGTTTAATTTGTTTTGAAAGTTTTCAAAAACTATTGGATCAATACAAAGAAAGACCTATAAAAATAGCCTCCATAACAGCTTGTTCTAATGTAACAGGAATTAGAACAGATTATCATAAAATAGCAAAAATTATACATCAAAACGGAGGTTTGTGTTTTGTAGATTTTGCTTGCTCTGCACCTTATGTAGAAATAAATATGCACCCAGAAGACGAAGAAATGTATTTAGATGCTATTTTCTTCTCACCACATAAATTTTTAGGAGGTCCTGGAACATCAGGAGTGCTTGTTTTTAATAAAAAATTATATAAAAATCTAGTGCCAGATAATCCTGGAGGAGGAACTGTAAATTACACAAATCCTTGGGGTGACCACGATTATGTAGATGATATTGAAACCCGTGAAGATGGCGGTACACCTGGCTTTTTACAAAATATAAAAATTGCACTTTCTATTCAGTTGAAAGAAGAAATGGGAATTGATAATATTTTAGCTAGAGAACACGAAATTAACGAGTTGGTTTTTGAAAAATTGACCAAAATTCCAAATCTTAAAATTTTAGCTCCACAGCATCAAGATAGATTGGGTATTTTTTCTTTTTTTATTGAGAATGTTCATTTTAATTTAATTGTAAAATTATTAAACGATCGTTTTGGAGTGCAAACAAGAGGTGGGTGTTCTTGCGCTGGCACATATGGTCATTTTTTATTGCACGTAGATCAAAACACTTCAAAAGGTATTGAAAAACAAATATTAGGTGGTTGTATGGTAGAACGTCCAGGATGGATTCGTATGTCCATTCACCCAACTATTACAACTCAAGAAGTTTTATATGTATGCGAAAGCATTAAACAAGTTGCAGAAAATTACAAAGAGTGGGGGGCAGATTATGAATATAATGCATCTAAAAACGAGTTTATTCATAAAATAGCAGCACCAATTGAGAGTAAGATTGTAAATAATTGGTTTAACTAATAATTTAAGGAAGTAAATTTTTCTATATTTGAATCCATAAATTTTTTTAAATGGATACACTTATATTTTTTCTTAGAGAAGGTTTGTTTCATGTATTAGATTGGAATGCTTATGATCATATTTTATTTTTAGTAGCATTAACAGTTGTTTATGATTTTAAAAATTGGAAAAAACTAATTTGGTTAATTACACTTTTTACAATAGGTCATACCTTATCTTTAATTTTAGCAGCCTATAAAATTGTTTCGGTTGATACAAAATGGATAGAATTTCTTATTCCTGTAACTATACTTATTACTGCGGTAGTTAACATTTTGTATGTAAAAAACACTACAAAGCAATTAAAAACAAATACAAATTTAGTTTTTGCACTCTTTTTTGGCTTAATTCATGGGCTTGGTTTTTCTGGATATTTTAAAATGATTATAGGTTCTTCAGAAGATAAGTTTATACCTTTGCTAGAGTTTGCATTGGGAGTTGAGTTAGCACAAATAGTAGTGGTATTAATAATACTTATTTTAGGATTTATATTTCAAACGTTTTTCAGATTTTCTAAAAGAGATTATATACTTATAATATCTTCTATTGTAATTGGTTTTGTGTTACCAATATTAAAAGACAATGTATTTTGGTAAAACTTTAACTCGAAGTTAGTATTAATCTTTTTACTTTCGTAACAATCATTAAAAATGAAGAAAAAACAATTAAAATACGATCGTGCCTACATGAGAATGGCTTTAGAATGGGCAAAATTATCCTATTGTAAAAGAAAAAAAGTAGGTGCATTAATTGTAAAAGATAGAATGATAATTTCTGACGGTTTTAATGGTACACCTACAGGTTTTGAAAATTGTTGTGAAGAAGAAGTTGGAGACACAAAATGGTATGTATTGCATGCAGAAGCAAATGCAATTTTAAAGGTTGCTAGTTCTACGCAATCTTGTAAAAATGCCACGCTCTATATTACATTATCACCTTGTAAAGAATGTAGTAAATTAATACATCAATCAGGTATAAAACGGGTGGTGTATGCAAACGAATATAAAGATACTTCTGGCGTGCAGTTTTTAGAAAAAGCTGGAGTTGAAATAACACATCTTAAAGATTTAAAATGATAAATAAAAAAGCAAATTTGCCAATTTTTATTGGATTGGCAGTGGCTATAGGTATATTAATTGGAAGTACTATAAATTTTAAAAACAAGGCTGTTATATTTAGTTCAAATACCACAGAAGCTAAAATAAAACGCTTAATAAATTACATTCAGTATGATTATGTAGATAAAGTTGATACAGATAGCCTTTTAGACGATGCTATTACTAATATGCTTGTAAAACTAGATCCACATTCTGTGTACATTCCAAAAGAAGAATTGAAGCAGGTAACCGAAAATATGCAAGGTAAATTTGTTGGAATTGGAGTCTCTTTTTTAGTACATCAAGATACGGTAACCGTTACAGGTGTAATTGATGGCGGCCCAAGTTATAAAGCAGGAATTAAAGCAGGAGATAGAATTATTATTGCAGATAAAGATACACTTTTTGGAGAGGTTTTAATTAAAAATGCAGGTGTTAGTGAAGCTGAAAAAAGTTCGTTTGTAGCAAGCAGACAAATTTCTGATGCGGTGATGAAATCACTCAAAGGCGAAGCAGCTACCGAAGTAATGCTTAAAGTTTATAGACGCTCCATAGATGAAGTATTAGACATTCCAATTGTTAGAGATGAGGTGCCAATTAAAAGTGTACCGGCATATTATATGATAAATAATACATTGGGATATATAAATATAGAACGTTTTGCTAGAACAACTTACTTAGAGTTTAAATTAGCTCTAAATGAATTAATTTCAAAAGGAATGAAGTCTTTAGTTTTAGATTTAAGAGGTAACGGTGGAGGTTATATGGATATAGCAAATAGCATTATTGATGAATTTTTAGAAGACGGAAAACTTATTGTTTTTACAAAAAATAAAAATGGTGAAGTAGATAAATCATATGCTACTAAAAAAGGTTCTTTTGAAGATGGAGATGTGTATGTTTTAATAGATCAAAATTCGGCTTCAGCAAGTGAAATTGTTGCCGGTGCTTTGCAAGATAACGATAAAGGAACTATTGTTGGACGTAGGTCTTTTGGAAAAGGATTAGTACAACAAGAAATGGATTTAGGTGATGGTTCTGCAGTTAGGCTTACAACTTCAAGATACTATACACCAACAGGAAGATCTATTCAAAAATCGTATGCAGATCATAACACCAAATTATATAATAGCGATTATATCAATAGAATTCATAACGGAGAGTTGCTTTCTAAAGATAGCATTAAAGTTGTAGATACTTTAAAGTATACAACGCCAAAGGGTAAAGTTGTTTATGGTGGAGGTGGTATAATTCCAGATGTTTTTGTAGCAATAGATACTACGCGAACTTACAATAGTTTGTTTTACAGTGGTTTAAATGGATTTGTTTTTGAATATATAGATAATCATAGAACTGAATTAAATAACTGGAAATTAGACGATTTTGTTGCTAATTTTGATGCTGATGGAAAAATATTTGATTTGTATTTAAATGAATTAAATTTAAGAAAACCACTAAGTCCAGAAGCTAGAGAAGATTTAAGATTATATTTTAAAGCATTTTTTGCACGTGATTTATTTGATCAAACTGGGTATTATATGGTAACCCAAAAGAAAGATAATATGATTTTAAAAGTGGTTGAGTTAGATACTAATAAATAATACACATTTTTAAGCATAACCTAATTTTATTTTGACAGCTAATAAAAAAATATATTTTGCATCCGATCAACATTTTGGAGCTCCAACAATTGAGCAAAGTAAAGTTCGTGAACAAAAATTTGTAAACTGGTTAGATACTATAAAAGCAGATGCTGAAGCTATTTTTTTACTAGGAGATCTCTTTGATTTTTGGTTTGAATATAAAAAAGTAGTTCCAAAAGGTTTTATACGCGTCTTAGGCAAGCTTGCAGAATTAAAAGATAGTGGAATTCAAATTTATTTTTTTGTTGGTAATCACGACCTTTGGATGGAAGATTATTTTGAAACCGAATTAAATATTCCAACTTACTATAAACCAAAAGAATTTACCTTTAATAATAAACTGTTTTTAATTGGCCACGGAGATGGTTTAGGGCCTGGAGATAAAGGTTATAAACGTATGAAAAAAGTGTTTACCAACCCGTTTTCAAAATGGTTGTATAGGTGGTTGCATCCAGATATTGGAGTTGCATTGGCTCAATATTTATCGGTTAAAAATAAATTAATTTCTGGAGAAGAAGATGTCAAGTTTTTAGGTGAAGATAATGAATGGCTAGTGCATTATTGTAATAAAAAATTAACTGAAAAAGCGTATAATTATTTTATTTTTGGGCACCGTCATTTACCCATGAATATTCAACTTACAGAAAATTCAAAATACATTAATACCGGCGATTGGATTTCTCATTTTACTTATGCAATTTTCGACGGACAAGAAATGGTGTTAAAATCTTATTAAACCTAGGGGTTTATAACTTTTTTTAACCAATTTTTAACAAGAAATAAAAAAATATTTATGCTATTTGCATTGTGTTAGAAAGCATGTTAAATTCACGCGGTAAAAACTATAAAAAATGATTGAAGAAAATAACGTTTCTATTGATATTAAAGCTATCAATGAAAAAATTGAAAAAGAAAGTGCCTTTGTCGATTTGTTAATAATGGAGATGAACAAAGTAATTGTTGGTCAAAAGCACATGATAGAACGATTGCTAATTGGTTTATTGGGTGATGGGCATATTTTACTAGAAGGGGTTCCAGGATTAGCAAAAACACTAGCAATTAATACGCTATCAAAAGCTGTTCAGGGAGGTTTTAGTAGAATTCAATTTACGCCAGACTTATTACCTGCCGATGTTGTTGGAACAATGATTTATAGTGTAAAAGATAATGATTTTACCATAAAAAAAGGTCCTATTTTCGCAAATTTTGTATTGGCAGATGAGATAAACCGTGCACCTGCAAAAGTACAATCTGCATTGTTAGAAGCAATGCAAGAGCGTCAAATTACCATTGGAGATACTACTTTTAAGTTAGATGAACCATTTTTGGTAATGGCAACTCAAAACCCAGTAGAGCAAGAAGGAACATATCCGTTACCAGAGGCGCAAGTAGATAGGTTTATGCTAAAAACGGTAATAGACTATCCAAAAATTGACGAAGAGCAATTAATAATGCGCGCAAATCTAAAAGGTAGCTTTGGAACTGTTAATGCAGTAGCATCTATAGACCAAATTAATAGAGCTAGAGTTGCAGTAAAAGAAGTGTATATGGACGAGAAAATAGAGAAATATATACTAGATATTATTTTTGCAACACGTTATCCAGAAAAATACGATTTACCAAGCCTACAAGGCTTAATTAGTTTTGGAGCTTCACCACGTGGAAGTATAAACTTAGCCATGGCAGCAAAATGTTATGCTTTTATTAGAAGAAGAGGTTATGTAATTCCAGAAGATGTACGCGCAGTTGTACATGATGTTTTACGCCATAGAATTGGAGTTACTTATGAAGCAGAAGCAGAAAATATTACCTCAGAAGATATTATCAATCAAATAGTAAATCAAGTAGAAGTACCTTAGTAGTTGGCGGTCTCAAATCACAGTTGACAGTTTTTTACAAAACTGAAACAACTAAAAAATGCAATTGAATACTGCAACTGAATACTGCAAACTAGATAATATGGATACCAAAGAAATACTAAAAAAAGTTCGAAAAATAGAGATTAAGACACGTCGTTTGTCTGATCATATATTTTCAGGCGAATATCACAGTTCGTTTAAAGGACGAGGTATGACTTTTTCTGAAGTGCGTAAATACCAATACGGAGATGATGTTAGAGCAATAGATTGGAATGTTACCGCGCGTTATAACGAGCCTTTTATTAAGGTTTTTGAAGAAGAACGTGAATTAACAATGATGTTGATGGTTGATATTAGCGGCTCAGAATTTTTTGGAACAACACAACAATTTAAAAGAGATACACTTACTGAAATAGCAGCAACATTAGCTTTTTCAGCAATTCAAAATAACGATAAAGTTGGTTTGTTATTATTTTCAGATCAAATGGAGTTGTTTATTCCTCCTAAAAAAGGGAAAAGCCACGTACTTCGAATTATTAGAGAATTGATAGAATTTAAACCAAAAAGTACCAAAACCAGTATTAACGAAGCTTTAAAATTTTTATCAAGTGTAATAAAAAAGAAAGCCATTGTTTTTGTGCTTTCAGATTTTATGGATACTGATTACGAGCATACATTAAAAATTGTTGGTAGAAAACATGATGTAACAGGTATTAGAATATATGACGAGCACGATGTTTCTATTCCAAACCTTGGAATGGTTCCAATGTTAGATGCTGAAACCGGAAAAACACTATTGGTAAATACAGCTTCAAAAAGTGTAAGAAGAGGGTATGAAGCCTATTATAATGAATCGGTAACGTATTTTGAAAAAACATTTACACGTTGTGGAGCCGGTACTATAAGTTCTCGAATTGATGAAAGTTATGTAAAAAAATTATTAGGTTATTTTAAACATAAAGGTTCATAGAAGTGAATTATAAAATGAAAAAACAACTAGTTTATATATTATTTTTTATTGGTTTTATTGGAATTGCACAGGAACAACCTGTAACAATTTCAGTAGATACTACAACCATTAGAATTGGAGAACAAATACAGTATAAAATTTCTGTAAATGAAACTTCTAATGTAATTTTTCCTGAATTTAAATTAGATAGTTTAGGTAAAGTTGAAGTTGTAGAAGCACTTACAATAGATACATTAAAAAATAAACTTGAAAAAAAATACATACTAACTAGTTTTGATAGTGGTCAATATTTAATTCCACAACAAAAAGTTCTTATAGATAGTAAGCAATTTTTAACAGATTCTTTATTGGTAAATGTTGCAACCGTAGAGGTAGATACTACTAAGCAAAAAATGTATCTTATAAAATCCATTAAAAGAGAACCAAAAACTTTTGATGATTATAAGCATTTATGGTGGTGGGCTATTCCAATAATATTACTGTTTGCTTTAATATTGTATTTTATTTTTAGAAAGAAAATAGAAAAGATAGTACCAAAACCATATGTTGCTCCAATACAAGAAGCTATGTTGCGTCTTAAAGAGTTGGATGAAAAGCAGTTAGTACAACAAAATAAAATTAAAATTTATTATTCTGAATTAACAGATATTGTAAGAACGTATATAGAAAAAGACATCAAAATTCCAGCATTAGAGTCAACTACTAATGAGCTAATTGAAACTATTGAAGATTTTAATGAATCTAGTAAATTAGGAATTTCAAAAGAAACTATAGTACAGTTAAAAGAAGTGTTAGAAAGTGCAGATTTAGTGAAATTTGCAAAATCTAAACCTATTATTGAAGAAATAAAAGATGATAGAACTAAGGTTGAATCTATTTTAAACAATACCCAAAACGCGGTTCATATCGCCAATCAAAAGAAAGTAGAAGAAAACCCAGAAGAAGCTACGGTTTTAGTTGAAACACCAATTCAAAAGAAATCATCTTTCAAAAAATACCTAATTATTATTTTAGTGGCTATAGTATTAGCGATTGGTGGTTTAGGTTATGTTGGTTATAAGTATATTAAAACTAATATTTTAGGAAAAACCACTTCAGAAATGATTGAAGAGCAATGGTATAAAGCTTCTTATGGAAATCCAAAAATAACCTTGGAAACACCAGAAGTGTTAACATTGCAATCTGTACAACTTCCAGAGAATAGTATGTCTACAATTGGAGAATTTAATGTGTTTGCGTATGGAAGTCCGATTAGTAATTTTTATATAGTTGTTTCTACTACTCATTTTATAAGTGAATTAGAGCAAATGGATATGGATTTGGGAATAAATAATGCTTTAAACGGTATTGAAAAGCAGTTTAATACCCAATTTACTAATATTAAAAAAGAAAATATTAGAATAGATGGTGTTAAAGGGAAAAAAGCATCTGTAGAATATAAAAGACTAAACGAAGCAACACAACAAATGGAAGATTACAAACTAACAATGTTGTTTTTTGCTGATAAACAAGGAATGCGTCAAGTGTATGTTTCTTCTTTATGGAGTGACGATTCTGCCGAAAGTGTTGTAAACAGAATTATTAAATCAGTATCCTTAAAACAATAAGTATGTTTCAGAATTTTGAATTTTTACATCCGCAGTTTTTATGGTTATTAGTTTTAATACCAATACTTGCTATTTGGTTATTTTTGGTGCGAAAAAAAGAAAGTGCCACATTAACAATTTCAAGTATAAAAGGTTTTGAAGTTAAACCTTCAATCTTATCAAAATTAAAACCTTTATTACACGTGTTACGTTTAGTAGCACTTACATTATTAATAGTAGCTTTAGCACGTCCAAGAAACGTTTCTGTAAGTAAACGTACTAAAACTAATAAAGGGATAGATATTGTAATGGCAATTGACGTTTCAGCAAGTATGTTAGCGCGCGATTTAAAACCAAACAGATTAGAAGCCTTAAAAAAAGTGGCAACAGAATTTGTAAATCAACGCCCTAATGATAGAATTGGAATTGTAGTGTATGCCGGTGAAAGTTTTACGCAAACACCAATTACAAGCGATAAACGAATTGTAAGAAATACCATCTCAGATATTAAATGGGGACAGTTAGATGGCGGAACTGCAATTGGAATGGGATTGGGTTCTGCAGTTAACAGATTAAAAGAAAGTAAAGCAAAAAGTAAGGTTATAATTTTACTAACAGACGGTGTAAATAATACCGGTTTTGTAGATCCAAAAACAGCCACAGAGTTAGCCGTTGGCTTAGGAATTAAAGTGTATACCATTGGTTTAGGAACCAACGGAACAGCATCTTTTCCGTATGCAAAAGACCCAAGAACAGGAAAATTATTATTTAGAAGTTCTCCTGTAGAAATAGACGAAGAATTATTACAATATATAGCTAAAGAAACCGAAGGTCAGTATTTTAGAGCTACCGATAACACAAAGTTAAAAGCTATTTACGAAGAAATAAATAAGTTAGAAAAAACTGAAATAGAAGAATTTAAATACTATAATTATCAAGAAAAATATAGATTTTTAGTCCTTCTAGCAGGTTTATTAATATTAATTGAAGTGTTTTTAAAGAATACGGTATTTAAAAGTTTTATTTGATGATGACTGTTGAATTGTTTAACTGTTGAATCATGTAATAAAGTTTGGGTGTTATTCCTGTGTAGGCAGGAATGACAATTGACATAAAAATTAAATTAATTATATCAAAAGAATTAAATTTTATTTCAGAAGAAAATTATGATAAACTAAGAGTTGAAATCGGCAAAATATCGAGAATGTTAAATGCTTTACGAAAAGCACATTTAAATAATTGAACCATTCAACCTTTAAACTATTAAACTAATAAAAAATGTATCAAATAGAAGAACCAACATATTTTATTTACTTAGCAATTATTCCAGTAGTATTTGTGCTGTTTTTGTTGGTGCTTTGGTGGAAAAAAAGAACCCAAAAACACTTTGCAGATAAAAAACTTATTGAAAAATTAAGTCCTCAAAAATCGGGGTTTAAATCGTTTTTAAAAATAATAGTAATTTGTTTAGGACTCGCTTTTTTAGTAATCTCACTAACAAACCCTAAAATGGGAACCAAGTTAGAAACTGTTAAAAGAGAAGGTGTAGATATTGTTTTTGCGCTAGATGTTTCTAAAAGTATGTTAGCAGAAGATATTGCTCCAAGTCGTTTAGATAAAGCAAAACAGATAATTACTAGAGTAATAGAAAATTTAGGAAGCGATAGAATTGGTATTATTATTTATGCCGGTAATTCGTATCCATTATTACCAATTACTACAGACCATGCCGCTGCAAAAATGTTTCTTCAAAATGCAAATCCCGATATGGTTTCTAGTCAGGGAACAGCAATAAACGATGCCATAGAAAGAGGAATTACCTATTTTGATAATGATGAACAAACCAACCGGTTTTTATTTATAGTTTCAGACGGAGAAGATCACGAAGAAAATACTATTTCTTTAGCAAAAGATGCTACAAAACAAGGAATTAAAGTATATACCGTTGGAGTTGGTTCAGAAAAAGGAGCGCCAATTCCTATAAAAAGTAACGGTCAGGTTGTAAGCTATAAAAAAGATAATAAAGGTGAAGTAGTGATTACAAAAATGGTTGAAACTGTTTTAAGAGATATTGCCAATGAAGGAAATGGAAAATATATCAATGGAAATAAAACACAGGAAACCATTGATACTATTGAAGATATTTTACTAAAAGCTGAAAAAAGCGAATTCGAAACAAAGAAATTTGCAGATTTTAAAGATCAATTTCAATGGTTTTTAGGTATAGGATTATTATTCCTAATATTAGATGTATTATTGTTGGAAAAGAAAACAACATGGATTCAAAAATTAAATTTATTTAATCAAACTGAAAAGAATGAAAAATAGATTAGTACTTATATTTTTATGTGTCACAGGATTGGTTTTTTCGCAACAAGAAAACACCGATAAATTGGAGCGTGAAGCTAGAGAAGATGTTAGGGAAGGTAATAAATTATACAATCAATTAAAGTTTGATGAAGCTGAAGTTGCTTATAAAAAAGCACTTTCTAAAAATCCAAATTATCCAAAAGCTTCGTATAATTTAGGAAATGCTATCTATCAACAAAATAGAAATAAAGAAGCTGTTGCTCAATTTGAATTGGTTGAAAAAACAGCTACAGATAAAATGAGTAAAGCAGAAACCTACCACAATATGGGGAATGCTTTTATGAATGAAAAGCAATACGATAAAGCCGTTGCTGCTTATAAAAATTCGATGCGAAATAATTCTAAAGATGACGAAACACGTTACAATTTAGCACTGGCTCAAAAACTATTAGAAGAGCAGCAAAATCAAGACAATAAGGATAACCAAGATAACAAGGACAACAAAGATAATAAAGATAACAAGGACAATAAAGACGATAAAAACAAAGATAAAGAAGGCGGAGACGACGACAAGAAAGAAGACAACAAAGACGATAAAAAGGACAAGGGAGACGATAAACAAGATGACAAAGGAGATCCAAAAAAGAATGACGATAAGAAAGATGAAGACAAAAAACAAGATCAAAAACCACGTCCTAATCAATTATCACCTGAGCAAATGAAACAGTTGTTAGAAGCAATGAACAACGAAGAGAATAAAACTCAAAAGAAACTAAATGCTGAAAAAGCAAAAGGAAAAAAAGTTAAACAAGAAAAAGACTGGTAAATTTAATGAAATAGCCTAAAAATTTTAAAAATTCGAACGTTATTCTGATTAGTTCACTCAGTGGAGTAAAAGAGCTATTTCAGAAGCTTATCTTACTAATATCAATTAGTATTAAACTGACGAAATTTTATTTTTTAGACAACTTCCTTAAGTACCAAAAACAAATTATAAATTTCAGAAAAATGAAATTATTGAAGTTTTACATAGTAACTATTTTATTATTTACATCGCAAGTGTTTTTTGCTCAAATAGAGCTTAAAACAACTGTTAGTAAAGACAAATTAGGTGTAAACCAGCGCTTCAGAATTGTTTTTACAGTAAACAAACAAGGAGCCGATAATTTTAAAGCACCACCATTTACCAATTTTAAAGTGGTTGGTGGTCCAAGTTCTTCAGTAAACCAATCGTGGATTAACGGAAAAGCCAGTTATGCACAATCGTATATTTATATACTAGAACCAAAAAAAGTGGGTGAATTTTTAATTGCTCCTGCCGAAATTGAATACAATAATAAAATAATAAAATCTAACTCCATTAAAATTACGGTTTTAGATGCCGTTGAAATTCCTAAAGATCCAAACAATCCAGAATATATTGCGCAACAAAACATTCATTTGGTTGCAGAAGTTTCAAATTTAAATCCTTATGTTGGTGAAGGTATTTATGTAGTTTACAAGCTTTTTGTAAGCGAAAATATAAGTGTAAACGATTGGCGCGTAAGTGAAACGCCACAATATAATGGTTTTTGGAACCAAGATATAGAAGTAAAAAATATTAAGGTTCAAATGGGTAAATACAATGGCGAAGATTACAGATATATTGTTTTAAAACGCGCCGTATTAATTCCGCAAAGAGATGGAAAATTAAAAATAGAACCAATAAAAATGGATTTCTCTGTTGGTATTCCAACAGGTAGAGGAGACTTTTTTGGTAATATGATTACAAAAAATATAAATTATGCTACAGCTTCTGCTATTAGAACTGTAAACGTAAAACCATTACCAGAACAAGGAAAACCATTAGATTTTGCCGGTGCAGTTGGTGATTTTAACTTTGAAGTTAAAGCCAATAAAAACGTGTTAAAAGCAAACGATGCCGCACAATTAACAGTAAAAGTTTCTGGAAAAGGAAATTTAAAACTGTTTGAAATTCCTAAAATAGTTACACCACCAGAATTAGAGGTATATACGCCAGAACATAAAGAGCAAGTAACAACAGCCTTAACAGGTTTAAGCGGAAATATAATAGATACCTATACTGTTGTTCCGCAATATAAAGGGAAATATAAAATACCAGAAGTTGCCTTCTCATATTTTGACCCTAAACAAGAAAAATACATCACTATTAATGCGCCAGCAACTATTGTAGATGTAACAGAAGGAAAAGAATTGCCTTCAGCAGTCAATAATAGTGCTTCTAGCGCATCTAAACAAAATGTGGTTGCAACTGGTGATAATTTTAGATTTATTGCTTTAGATGCAGATTTACAACCTAAAGTTAAATCGGAGTTTTTAAAGTCAGATTTGTTTTATTTATTGTTGTTTCTGCCATTTTTAGCTATACCAATAGCTATTTTTATCGGTAAAAAACGTGCAGCACGTGCAAGAGATGTCTTTGGAAATAAAATTAGAAAAGCAGATAGATTGGCAAAAAAATATTTATCTGAAGCCAAAAAACAACTTGGAAATCAAGAAGCGTTTTACATTGCACTTGAAAAAGCATTGCATAACTTTTTAAAAGCTAAATTACAGGTTGAAACTTCTGAAATTTCAAAAGAAAGAATTTCAGAAATATTAACAGATAAAAGAATTGATACACCTATAATAAAAGAATTTATAGATGTATTAAACGATTGCGATTTTGCCCGTTATACGCCAACAACAAATGTAATGATGGAGCAAGAATTTGAAAAAGCAAAAAAAGTAATAACCAATATTGATAAGCAGTTATAAAATGAAGAAAATAGTTAGCATAATAGTGTTACTGTTTAGCCTAGTTGCTTACTCACAAGAAGTAGACAAACTATTTGCTGAAGGAAACACATTTTATAAAGAAGAAAATTTTACAAGAGCCGTTGGTGTTTATTTAGCCATTGAAGAACAAGGAATTGAAAGTGACGATTTGTATTTTAATATTGCAAATTGTTATTATAAAATGAATAAAGTTGCACCAGCAATTTATTATTACGAAAAAGCGTTAAAAGTAAATCCTGCAAATGCAGATGCCGCTGCAAATTTAGAATTTGCAAAAAGAATGACAATTGATGTTATTGAAGATTTACCAAAAACATTTTTACAACGTTTTTCGGCAAGTGTAATCCAAAAATTGCATTTTGATACTTGGGCAATAATAGCAGTTTCAGCATCTTTTTTAGCAGCTTTACTGTTTTTATTGTACTATTTTTCTGATGCACCAAGAAAGAAATTATTCTATTTTAATACCAGTATTTTAGCTGTTTTTATTTTAGCAATAACTGTATTTTTTGCTTTTCATAATTATAAAACAGTTCAAAAAAATAGAATTGCAATTATTTTTGACCCAAAAGTTGAAATAATGAATGCTCCTTCTACCAGTAGCGACGAGGTTTTTGAATTGCACGAAGGCACTAAAGTAATTGTTTTGGATGCTTTAGATAATTGGAAGAAAATTAAAATTGCCGATGGTAAAACAGGCTGGATTTCTGCAGATGCTTTAAAAGAAATTTAAATTATTAAATATTTTACTGTAGCTAATTATTCGTTAATCATACACTTCAAATTTAAACATGAATTTTATACGGTTTATGTTTGTAAGGTTAGAGACCATCTATAAATGCCAATTAAAATATAATTTTAATAGATTTAGTATTAATGTATCAAAAATTATTGAAGAATTTACTTATTTTTTTAAGTCAGTTCTTTTTGTGGATTGGGTTTTAGAAGCTTTCATTTAATTCTCGAAACATTTGTATTGTACTCATAATTCAAATATATTAATTTATGAGCTGTTTTAACTGTAACTATAAATGTAGGTATTCCAACTTGTAGTAGCTCATAAAAGTTGGGAAAAGATGAAGCGTAACCTAAAAAGTATCACCAAGAAAACCAAACCAATGTCGTTGTTAGAACGTCTAGAGCGGCTAAATCAAGTCTGTCGAGGGTGGATGAACAACTACCGCTTAACCAACATCTATGCAAAAGTTAAAAAGCTAGATGAATGGCTAAGAATTAAGCGAAGCGAATCACGAATTCAAAAACAAAAATAGAATATATGAGTAAATCGGTTGCGATATTGTATTTGGCACGATTGGAAGAAGCTAGAGAGGAAACGTAAAAACCTGATTCGTTTAGGAATAGAAGCTGGGCAAGCCTACGCTTGGAGTAGAACAAGAATGGGAGGCTGGGCAGTAGCTCAAAGCCCTATTCTAAAGACTACTATTACAGTATCTAGACTTAAACGAAAAGGGTATAAACCTTTGTTAGATTACATTAATAATACGCAAACTTCAATTTGGTGAACCGCCGTATACGAGACCCGTACGTACGGTGGTGTGAGAGGCGCACTCCAGCTATTTTAGTTGGAGCCGTCTACTCGATTAGCATTTCGTTATTTTTTATTCTTTTTCAGAGATTGTTTTATCAGACTCATTATATATTCAATATCCTCATCGTTACTAAATTGTAATTGATAATCTCCATTTCCATAATGCCCAATATTCGAAACATCTCTTGTCAGTTTTTTTGAATCTTCTAATTCTCCTTTTTTCAGATTAATATGAAGTTTAAGAGCATTCTTTTGCACTTGAACATCAACAACGTTTGTTCCTGAAACAAAAGCTATGTATTTCTTCTTTGGTTTAACTTCTAAATCTCCTAAATTTAAAAGTGCGTTTTTGACTTTTTCGTAAAGTTCTTTGTTTTCTTCAGTAGCTCTTTCCAAATGTTCAGATTCCGAGTAAACCTTTATTTCTTTAGCTATTTTGTCAATAGTTTTGTCCGTTTTTGAAATCGTTTTGATACTTTCTTGAGCTCCAGCTTTTTGAATTTGGTCAAATGAAACGGTTTCATTCTCAAATCTTTTCACTTCCCACAATTCAATTGGTAAATCTTTGAAATTTATCGCTTCACGTTGATAGTTGGTGAACTTCGGAGAGACAAACAAAACTCTTGATTGAGACCAATCAACATCAGTCCTTTTCAGCGTTCTATTCTGACTTTCGTTAAATTCAAGTATAAAATCCGCTTTGTTATTTAACATTAGAGACAAATAAGCATAACCTTGGTCAATTACACTAAAGTTTTTATCTCGTTTGTATTCGATTATAACAAAAGCATTCGCTTCTATGTCAAAAGCAAGAGTGTCAATTCGAAAACTATTCAGAGCAAATTCCGATTTCACAAATTCAAGTCCGAATATTGTTTTCAGATTATGTTCTGTTAAATCTTGGATTTCTTTTTCGAGACGAAATGGTTTCTCTTTAATGTACTTTAAGGATTTTTCTATTTTGTATAATGCCATTTATATTCTCGGTTTTTTAATGAATGCCAACGGGCTTTTATAAGATTTGTGCGATTGGAAAAGCGGAGATTTTTCGGACGTAGCAAATCGGTTTGTTAAAATGTTTGTCGGTTCGTACTAGTTCAAATTTAAGCATAAATTTTATGAGGTGTTGTAATTTTTAGCGACACGTTCTACTGATAATTAAATTTAAGTATTTTTCAAGGTTTTTCATCATTGTTCATCATTCAATTTTTTTAACACATATAAAACAATAGGAATTGCAATAATAACTCCTATAACAGCAGCAATGATCAGAGTACCATTTAAAGTTCCATCCGCCCATATATACAGAATTACGGTAAAAAAAATAATTAAGCATACTGTTAAAAATAAATAGTCCTTGCTATTTAATTTATTATTTGGTTTCGAATTTATCATTTTACTTGTTTTTTTGTTCTGCAATTTTTTTTCGTTTCAAATCTCAATCCGTTATGATTTTAAAATCTTGGAATTCATTGAGTTTTCCATTTCAGCTCTCAAATCGGTAAAGAGAAATCGAATTCAGAATTTGTCATTAATTGACTTTTACAACAATTTGAAATTCAAATTCTACTCGAATCAACATTCAGTTCGTAATTTGCTAAAAATCATTTCATTAAGCTAATTTTATTTCTAGCAGAAATTCAATCGAGCTATTAATTACAACTAGTTATATCCATTCAATACTAACTTTTTACAGTTACTATTTATTGGATAAAGTTATATTTTATGTGAGTTTTTGGTATGGCAATTTTTAAAACACATAAATTTATCCTATTCAAATATAAAAAAACTTTTGTTAAGAGTTGTTCTAATTTAGATACGAGAACGTTAATAACGCTTAGGTTATTTGTTACTAATAAAAATAAAAAAGTATAAATTAATAGCAGAAATTGTATTAAAAGATAGAAATAACCATCATTAAAATATTTACTCTACCGTAACAGATTTAGCTAAGTTTCTTGGTTGGTCTACATTACAACCACGCATTACTGCAATATAATAAGACAGTAATTGTAAAGGTATTGTGGTTAATAAAGGTGAAAAAGCCTCTTCTGTTTCTGGAATTTCAATAACGTGATCTGCCATTTCTTTTACTACGGTATCTCCTTTGGTTACTATAGCTATAATTTTTCCTTTTCTAGATATAATTTCTTGTATATTACTTACAACTTTTTCGTAATGCCCTTTTTTGGTTGCTATTACAATTACAGGCATAGATGCATCTATTAAAGCAATAGGTCCGTGTTTCATTTCTGCTGCAGGATAGCCTTCAGCGTGGATATAAGAGATTTCTTTTAGTTTTAGGGCTCCTTCTAAGGCAACAGGAAAATTAAAGCCTCTACCTAAGTATAAACAGTTTGGAGCATCTTTATAAATAGCAGCTATTGCTTCTATTTCTGCATTAATTTTTAATAAATCTTCTACTTTGTTAGGTATTAAGTCTAATTCTTGTAAATAAGTATTAAACACAGCATTAGAAAGTTCGCCTTTTAGGTTTCCTAATTTTAAAGCTATTAAAGAAAGTACTGTTATTTGTGTAGTAAATGCTTTTGTTGAAGCTACTCCAATTTCTGGACCTGCGTGTGTATAAGCTCCAGAATGTGTTTCTCTGGCAATTGTAGAGCCAACAACATTGCAAATTCCAAATACAAAAGCACCATTAGCTTTTGCTAATTTAATGGCGGCCAAAGTATCTGCAGTTTCTCCAGATTGAGAAATTGCAATTACGATATCGTCTTTATTTATTATTGGATTTCTATACCTAAATTCTGATGCGTATTCAACTTCAACAGGAATTCTTGCAAATTCTTCAATTAAATACTCTCCAACCAAACCGGCGTGCCAAGATGTACCACAGGCAATGATTATAATGCGTTTTGCACTTAAAAATTTAGTAATATTGTTATCAATACTGCCCATTTTTATAATGCCTTTATCTGCTAAAAGTCGTCCTCTATAGGTGTCTAAAATTGCGTGTGGTTGTTCGTGTATTTCTTTTAGCATAAAGTGATCGTAACCACCTTTTTCTATTTGTTCTAAGTTAAGTTTTAGCTCTTGTATATTAGGCTCAACAAAAGAATCATCGTTAATTTTTCGGACTCTAATTTCTTTACCGAGTTTAATTATTGCTAATTCTTCATCATCTAAATAAATAGCATCTTTGGTATATTCAATAAATGGAGAAGCGTCAGATGCTATAAAATATTCGGTATTGTTTTCTCCAATACCAATAGCTAATGGGCTTCCTAATTTTGCAACTATAATTTCATCGGATTTGTTAACATCATATACCGCAATTGCATATGCACCCACAACATTTGTAAGTGCTAATTGAACGGCCTTACCAAGTTTGCAGTTATTTTTAAGTTGTATTTCTTCAATTAAATTTACTAAAACTTCTGTATCTGTATCGCTTTTAAAGGTGTAACCTCTATTTATAAGTTCTTTTTTAATGGTATCGTAATTTTCAATAATACCATTGTGTACAATTACTAAATTTCCTGAATTTGATATATGTGGATGCGAATTTTCTGTGCTAGGAATTCCGTGCGTAGCCCAACGTGTATGTCCTAATGCTAAATTTCCCGATGTGTTATTTTGTTCAGCAATTTTTTTTAAAACAGCTACTTTACCTTTGGTTTTAAAGAGTTTTAACTTGTCTTTTTTTGAAGTTAAAACAATTCCAGCGCTATCATAACCACGGTATTCTAATCTTTGTAAGCCGTTAATAACTATTGGATATGCTTCTCTAAAACCTAAATATCCAGTAATTCCACACATAAAAAGTTGTATTTTTAGTTATTTAAGTTCGGTATATGTAATTTCTAATTTAGCTCTTTTTTCTCCGGCACTTTCATTGTGGTTGTATAAAACAACACCTTTTGGAGTCCAACTATAATTTTTTATTGTTAAATCTGTAATACTTGTTAGTGCATCTGTAGAATTATATACTTTAATTCCAAGTTTTGCTAAATCAACAGCTTCATCATCAGATTTTAGTAATTCAGAAATATAATCTGTTACTTTAAATTCGTATTTGTAGGGCAGTTCATCATCGTCTCTTTCTAAATAACCACCAACAGCTGCAGCACCTTCTGTAATCATATCTATAATATGTGTATTTTCATCGTAATTATAGATTAAAAGTTGCTCTGGAGCTATATCTGAAGATGCATTTTGATCTACATATAAAGTTAAAGTTGCATCTGTAATTAACCAATTATTGGCTCTTAATTCAGTTAAATCTTCATTGGTAAACAAATCTACTGTTGCTAACGAACCTGCAGCTCCTTGTACATATATTCTATCGTCTCCAGCTAATTTAGAAGTTGTATAATCTCTATCTAAAATATTTGATTTAAGAGTTCCAAAAGTAAAGTTATATGTATGTTTTGTTCTTACACCATCTTCACCTTTTGTACCATTATCGTTTAAATCTTGCTCGTCTGTTTCATCTTGAGTTTTAGAATAATAAATTACCATTTTTGCATCAGATATATCTAACGATAAAAGATGTGCTTTTTCGTTCATAAATTCTGAAGCTTCAATATATAAACCTCTAAAGTAATGGTTAAAAGAATCACTATCTGAAAATTCTGAGCTTGAAGCGTTTTCAATAAAAAGTTGCTGAATTTGCGTTTCGTTTAACGGCAAATTAATTGAAGGACTTAAATCGTCATTTTTAATAGTATCAATATCATAAACGGTTACACCATCATTTAAATATCTTTTAATATAGGTAACTGTATCGTTTGCATTTACTTTAAATTCTCCTGAAAATAAAGGAATATCTCCTTTTTGAAATTCTTTGTCGGAATAATAAATAGCTTGTTTAGAAGGCTCAGTTGGATCCAGGGTATTTAAAAATGTTTTTAATTCAAATACATCTAATTGAAATGAAACATCTTCATTACCAAATATAGAATCTAATGTAAATTGTGGTTTTCCATCAGAAGAATCATCTATTCTTGTAGATTGGTAAGGAATATTAATAAGCACAGAATCTATTGCTACATCATCTCCATAACCAGTTGCATAACTATCTCCATAGGTTGGTAATGTTAGTTGGGTAACAACTGAAGCTTTTATTTTACCAAATTCTTCATCAGCATAAACTCCTAATAGGTATTGAGATAGGTAATTTGAAGGTACACGATCTATATTTTCATTTGTAGTTATAACTTCTGAGGTTAATTTATTTGTATCAAAAATATCGCTATCAATAAGATTTACTCCTATACTTTCAATTTCTTTTTCACATGAAATTAGTGAAAAAAATACCAAAGAAAATATTCCTAAGTATTTAAATGTACTTACAACTTTTGTTGTCATATTATAGATTAATATTTGTTAGGATTTAACTATAGAACGTTGTTAATGTAAAATTCTGTATATTTATTTTCAAATTCTTCTGGAGGGAAGTAATCTAATATAGGTTTGTCACTTGTTTTTAAATATTCTAATAAATCATCTGGAAGTACTTCGCTACTTTGTATAACGGCATCGGAGTTTTCAATAGCATTTATTAAAATGTTTGTATAATTTGGATTAGCTATAGTTTTAAATTTAGAAGAATCTATCTCGTCAAATTTAATTTTATCACTAAAGTTTGCTTCTAAAGAACCTTCAAAACCATTATTGTAAATAGAAGTTACAATTTTACTATCTGTAAATAAAGGATCATTTTTGTAATATTCTTTAATGTACAAAGGTAAAAGTGAAGCCATCCAGCCATGTACATGGATAATATCTGGAGCCCAATTTAATTTTTTTACTGTTTCAACAACACCTTTTGCAAAAAATATGGCACGTTCATCATTATCTTTAAATAATGCGTTATCTTCATCGGTAAATAATGCTTTACGTTTAAAGTATTCGTCGTTATCTATAAAGTAAACTTGCATTCTTTCTTTAGGAATAGAAGCAACTTTAATAATTAGTGGCATATCCATGTCATTAATTACTAAATTCATCCCAGATAAGCGAATAACTTCGTGTAATTGATGTCTTCTTTCATTAATTAATCCATAGCGAGGCATAAAAATACGTGTTTGACCTCCTTGTCCATGGATCATTTTTGCAACTTCGAAAGAAGTTGTAGATAGTTCATTTTCTGGTAAATAAGGTACAACTTCAGATGATACAACTAATACTCTCTTATCTTTCATATTCCAACTCTTTATTTTAAAGATTACGCAAAATTACGAAAATTTATGTAGATTTTGACTTGAAAAATGTAAGTTTGCACGCTTTTAACGTTTATTAACAAATGTATTATGCTAGTTTTTGCAAAAATAAAATCGGTACAACAAAAAATTGAGTCGTTAAAAAAAGGAACTACAGTTGGTTTTGTGCCAACTATGGGAGCACTTCATAAAGGGCATTTATCGCTAATAGAAAGAGCAAAAAAAGAGAATGATATTGTTGTTGTAAGTGTTTTTGTAAATCCTACTCAATTCGATAAGCAAGAAGATTTAATAAATTATCCTAAAACAATAGAGAAAGATTTATCGCTCTTAAAATCTGTATTTTGCGATTTAGTTTTTGCGCCTTCAGCCAAAGAAATTTATGCGGATAATATAACTTCTCAATCTTTTAATTTTGATGGTTTAGAGTTTCAAATGGAAGGTAAATTTAGAGTAGGACATTTTGACGGTGTTGGAACTATAGTAAAACGTTTGTTTGAAATTGTGAAACCTACAAAAGCATATTTTGGAGAAAAAGATTTTCAGCAACTACAAATTATTAGAAATATGGTAAAAAATCATAAAATTCCGATAAAAATTGTAGGTTGTGAAATTTTTAGAGAAGCTGATGGGTTAGCAATGAGTTCTAGAAATGCTAGACTTACCGAAGCACATAGAGAAGCTGCACCATTTATATATAAAACTTTAAAACAAGCAAAAGTTAAGTTTGGCACAGAAAGTGCTTTAGATGTTGTAAATTGGGTTGAAAATGAGTTTGAAAAACACCCACTTTTTAAATTAGAATATTTTGAAATTGCAGATGAAGAAACACTGCTAACAATTAAAAATAAGAACCCTAAGCAAAAATATAGAGCTTTTATAGCTGTTTTTGCAGGTAAAATTAGACTTATAGATAATATAAGTTTATAAATATGAATAGATTAACACAAAATTATTAATTTTGCATTATGCAGATAGAAGTAGTAAAATCAAAAATTCACAGAGTTAAGGTTACAGGAGCCGATTTACAATATATTGGCAGTATAACTATTGACGAAGATTTAATGGATGCTTCCAATATAATTCAAGGTGAAAAAGTTCAAATTGTGAATATTAACAATGGAGAACGTCTTGAAACATATGCAATTCCAGGTCCTAGAAAAAGTGGAGAAATTACATTAAACGGTCCAGCGGCTAGAAAAGTAGCTAAAGGAGATATTGTTATAATAATTTCTTACGGAATAATGGATTTTGAAGAAGCAAAATCATTTAAGCCATCATTAATTTTTCCAAATGAAAACGATAACTCGTTAACATAAATTTGAAAAAAAAAATTAAAAAATCTATATTTTTAATACTCCCAATATTCTTGGGAGTTTTTTTAGTTTGGTACTCATTATCAAAATTAGAACCTTTGGATATTGAAGCCATTAAAACATCTTTTAAAACGGCTAATTATTGGTGGGTTTTAGTCTCGTTATTATTAGGTATTTTAAGCCATTTATCTCGTGCGTATCGCTGGCAGTTTTTATTAGAACCGTTAGGTTATAAACCCAAATTAGCTAATAGTATAATGTCGGTTTTAATAGCCTATCTATTAAATTTATTTATTCCAAGATCTGGAGAATTTGCACGTGCTGCTAGTGTAAAAAAATATGAAGACATCCCTTTTGAAAAAGCTTTTGGAACTATAGTGGCCGAACGCGTTGCAGATGCAATTATTCTATTAGGTATAATTGGTGTTGCTTTCTTTTTTCAAGCAGAATTAATTAGTAGTTATATTTTTAAAGAAGAAACTTCTAATTATAGTTTGTACACTAAAATAGTTATTTTTATTGTGTTTCCAATAGTTGGGTTTTTTAGTTATAACTATTTAAAAAAATCTAAAAATGTTTTTATTGTAAAGCTTATTACCTTTGTAAATGGACTAATAGACGGTGCTAAAAGCATTTTTACAATGCAAAAAAAATGGAAATTTATAGCGCATACAGCTTTTATTTGGGGAATGTATATTCTTATGTTTTACGCCGTAACATTTGCATTACCAGAAACCACTAATTTATCTTTTGCAGCTATAATTGTAGGGTTTGTTGTTGGTAGTTTAAGTATGGCACTAACAAATGGAGGTTTAGGTACCTATCCGCTTTTAGTTGCAGGAGCGTTGGTTTTATATAAAATAGATTTTAATGCTGCCTTAGCTTTTGGGTGGATAATGTGGACAGCTCAAACTTTAATGGTTATTTTATTTGGAAGCTTATCGTTAATTTTAATTCCGATTTACAATAAATATCAAAAAAAATAAGGTATTTCTTTATATCTTTATTTTTTAAACTTTAATACAAATGGCAAAAGTAAAAACTTCTTTTTTCTGTCAGAATTGTGGTACGCAATATGCAAAATGGTTAGGGCAATGTAAAGCTTGTAACGAGTGGAATACTATTGTTGAAGAGGTAATACAAAAGGAAGAAAAAAGAAATTGGAAACAAACATCTTCAGTTAAAAAAACAAACAAAGCTCTAAAAATAAATGAAATTGTTTTAGATAAAGAAGATAGAATTTCTACACGAAACAATGAGTTAAATCGTGTTTTAGGTGGTGGTTTGGTAAAAGGATCTATGACGCTTTTAGGAGGTGAACCAGGTATTGGAAAATCTACCTTATTACTACAAATAGCATTGGCAATTCCTAAAAAAGTACTGTATGTATCCGGCGAAGAAAGTCAGAGCCAAATTAAAATGCGCGCAGAACGGTTACAAATTAAAAATACAAATTGCCTAATTTTAACTGAAACAAATACGCAACATATTTTTAAAGCGATAGAAGAAGTTCAGCCAGAAGTTGTTGTTATAGATTCTATTCAAACATTATATACCGAATATATTGAGGCTTCTCCAGGTTCAATCTCTCAAATTAGAGAAACTACTGCAGAGCTTATAAAATTTGCAAAAGAAACCGCTACTCCAGTATTATTAATTGGACATATTACCAAAGATGGAAATATTGCTGGACCAAAAATTTTGGAACATATGGTAGATGTTGTACTGCAATTTGAAGGTGATAGAAACCATACCTATAGAATTTTACGAGCCAATAAAAACCGTTTTGGTTCTACAGCAGAACTTGGTATTTACGAAATGCAAAATATTGGTTTAAGAGAGGTTGATAATCCTTCAGAAATATTAATTTCTCAAAAAGAAGATAATTTAAGCGGTACTGCAATTGCGGCAACTTTAGAAGGTATGCGCTCTTTAATGATAGAAGTTCAGGCATTGGTAAGTACAGCAGTTTATGGTACGCCACAGCGCTCTGCAACGGGTTACGATCTTAAAAGGTTGAATATGTTATTAGCCGTTTTAGAAAAACGTGCAGGTTTTAGATTGGGAGCAAAAGATGTTTTTTTAAATATTGCCGGTGGTATTAAAGTAGATGATCCTGCAATAGATTTAGCAGTTATTAGCGCAATATTATCCTCTAATGAAGATGAAGCTATTCCACAAGATTTTTGTTTTGCAGCAGAAATTGGATTAGCGGGTGAAATTAGAGCAATAAATAGAGTAGAGCAGCGTATTTTAGAAGCTGAAAAGCTAGGTTTTAATAAGGTATTTATTTCAAAATTTAATAAAATAAGCTCAAAACAATACGCCATTAAAATTGTAAAAGTTGCAAAGGTTGAAGATATTTATGCTAATCTATTCGCATAAAAAACATCCTAAATCTCGCTTAGAGTATTAGGATGCTTTTTTATATAATTTTATAGAAGTTTCTTATCTAAAGAAAAAACTACTTTTTATTAGCTTTTAAAATATATTTTTCCAACGCCATAGTCATAGATGGAGTTTCAGGTGTTGGAGCTTCAATATTACATTTTAAACCAGCTTGTTTAGCTGCTTTTACCGTTGAATTTCCAAACACTGCAATTCGGGTATTATTTTGTTTGAAATTTGGAAAATTTTGAAATAATGAATCTATTCCAGACGGTGAAAAGAAAACTAAAATATCATAGAAAACGTTTTCTAAGTTAGATAAATCGCTAACAACTGTTTTAAATAAAATAGCTCTAGTCCAATTTACTCCAAGTTCGTTTAAAGTATCTGGTATAATATCTTTTAATTTATCAGATGATGGAAGTAAAAACTTCTCATCTTTATATTTTTTTATAATTGTTGATAGTTCTGGAAACGTACGTTTTCCAACGTAAATTTTACGTTTACGGTACACAACATATTTTTGTAAATAGTATGCTACTGCTTCAGATTGACAAAAATATTTCATTGTATCTGGCACTGTAAAACGCATCTCTTCTGCTACTCTAAAAAAGTGGTCAACAGCATTTCTACTAGTTAAAATAATAGCAGTAAACTTGCTTAAATCAATTTTTTGAACACGTACTTCTTTTGCTGAAACACCTTCAACATGAATAAATGGAACAAAGTCAATTTTTACTTTTTGTTTTTCAATTAAATCGGTATAAGGAGAGTTCTCGGTCTTAGGAGCTGGCTGAGAAACCAAAATTGTTTTCACTTTCATAAACTGCAATTTTGTGTTTAAATGGTTGATTTTATTATAATTACTAAGGGTGCTATTTCAAGGGCACAAAGGTACAAAATAAAATAAAATAAGTTATTAATTGTCAACTTTTTATTATTTGCTATTAAAATACCATACCTTAGAATTGCTAAAATTATAAAAATTATTAATGTTATTTTTAAAATAATATGACTAAAATACTTTGAATATGAAATTAAAACTAAAAATGGTAATAGCCATAAAATCAAATTGTTAGTAAGGTTTACTTTATCGTAATATATTTTTTTATGAATAGTTTCTAAATTAAAAATGACAGCTAAAAATAACCCAATTAAAAATCGTGCTAAAAAATATAAACCGACTCCTATTAAGATTTTTAGGTATAAAATATAACCAATATTTGATGTTTTTACGTTAAAAACATCGGTTAAAAAGTATAGTAATAGCGAAATACTTAAGAGTTGTACACTAAAAGATAGTATTTGAAATAGGTTAAAAAAGATATTTTTTTCTTTGTTAAAATAACTTGTTAATTTATTATTTTTTAAAAAAAAGATACTTGTAAACAGTAGCCTGTTAGCAAATAAAAATTTTTGGACAGCTAATACTATAAAAATTATTAAAAAAATAATTGTAATCCAATCATTATTTTGACTTATTATATTTTCTGCTTCAATCATTAAGTAAGTTACTATTTTATCGCAAAATTAGTGATTAATTGTTTTATCTTTGCAGCAAAATTGATCTATATGGCCAATACGCTGGTAATAATACCAACTTTTAACGAGAAAGAAAATATTGAAGCAATAATTCTCGCTGTTTTTCAGCAAGAAAAGGAATTTGATATTTTAATTGTTGATGATAATTCACCAGATGGAACTGGTATTATTGTTAAGGATTTGCAGAAAAAGTTTCAAAATTTATTTTTAGAAGTAAGAACCGAAAAGCAAGGTTTAGGCACTGCTTATATTCACGGTTTTAAATGGGCTTTAGAAAGAAATTACGATTATGTTATTGAAATGGATGCCGATTTTTCGCACAATCCAAACGATTTAATAAGGTTGTATAATGCTTGTGCAAATGACGGTGCAGATTTTTCTATAGGCTCTAGATATTTAAATAATAAAATTAATGTTGTAAATTGGGATATTAAAAGACTTATTTTATCTTATTTTGCTTCAAAATATGTTAAAATTATAACCCAAATACCTATTTACGACACTACTGCTGGTTTTGTTTGTTATAGGCGTAAAGTTTTAGAAAGTTTAGAATTAGATAAAATAAAATTTGTAGGATATGCGTTTCAAATTGAAATGAAATTTAAAGCTTGGAAAAGAAAATTCAAGCATAAAGAAGTTTCAGTTATATTTACAGATAGAAAAAAAGGAACATCAAAAATGAGTGGATCTATTATTTCCGAAGCTGTTTTTGGTGTTATAAAAATGAAAATTGCAGGAATTCCAAAATAAATTTAAGAAGAAGAACCCATGAGTTTAACACTTATAAAAAATGCCCAAATTGTAAACGAAGGTACAATAATGGAAGGAGATGTATTAATAGATGGTGAATATATTGTAGATATTGATACTTCAATTAGTTCAAAATCTTCAGATACATTAGTAATTGATGCAGAAGGTAAATATTTAATTCCTGGAGCAATAGATGATCAAGTTCATTTTAGAGAGCCAGGGTTAACACAAAAGGCAACTATAGAAACTGAAAGTAAAGCTGCTGTAGCTGGAGGAATTACTTCTTTTATAGAAATGCCAAATACGGTGCCGCAAGCAACAACTCAAAAATTATTAGAAGATAAATTTGAAATTGCTTCAAAGTCATCGTATGCAAATTATTCTTTTATGTTTGGCGGAACAAATAATAATATAGAAGAGTTGTTAAAAACCAACCCTTCTAATGTTGCCGGAATTAAACTTTTTTTAGGTTCATCTACAGGAGATATGTTAGTAGATGATCAAGAGGTTTTAGAAAAAATATTTTCTTCAACAAAAATGTTAATCGCTGTACATTGTGAAGATGAAGCTACTATAAAAAAGAATTTAGAAACGTATTTAAATGAATATGGAGACGATATTCCAATAGAAATGCATCCTAAAATTAGAAGCGAAGAAGCTTGTTATTTATCGTCTTCAAAAGCAATTGAACTTGCAAAAAAAACGGGTGCACGTTTGCACGTTTTTCACCTTTCAACAGCTAAAGAAACAGCGCTGTTTTCTAATAAAATTCCTTTAGAGAAAAAACAAATTACAGCAGAAGTTTGTGTACATCATTTAACTTTTGACGATAGTAATTATAAAACAAAAGGAACGTTGATAAAATGGAATCCAGCTGTAAAAACTGAAAACGATAAAAATGGTTTATGGAAAGCATTGTTAGATGATAGAATTGATGTTATTGCTACAGACCACGCCCCGCATACTTTAGAAGAGAAACAACAAGTATATAGCAAAGCACCTAGTGGCGGACCATTAGTACAACATGCTTTACCAGCAATGTTAAAAGCATATAGACAAGGAAAAATAGCTATCGAAAAAATTGTTGAAAAAATGTGCCATAATCCTGCTAAAATTTTCAAAATTGAAAAAAGAGGATTTATAAAAAAAGGATATTATGCCGATTTAGTTTTAGTAGATATTGCATCTCCTTGGACCGTTAAAAAAGATAATATCTTATACAAATGTGGGTGGTCTCCTTTTGAAGGTACTACGTTTTATTCTAAAATTACACATACGTTTGTAAACGGAAATTTAATGTATAATAATGGAAAGTTTAACGATACAATAAAAGGACAAAGATTACTGTTTAATAGAACCAATGAATAAATTTATATACATACTTTTTATAAGTTTTTTAATGTTTAGTTGCACTAGCAATACAATATTAAAAAAACCTGATAATTTGATACCTGAAGATCAAATGGTAGATTTATTAACAGATTTATTTTTGGCTATTAATGCTGAAAATACAAAAAATCTACAGTTAGAAAGACAGGTTAATTATTATCCTTTAATATTTGAAAAATACAATATAGATAGTACACAATTTAAAGAAAGTAATTTTTATTATACTTCTAGAGTAGATGAATATGATGAGCTTTTATTGAAAGTTGAAGAGCGTTTAAAAGTTTTAGATGAAAAATATGAAACCTTAAAAAGACAAGAAGACTCAATTGTAAATGCTGAAACTCTTTTAAAAAATAAAGTTGCTGACTCAATTAAAAACCTTAAAAAAAGAGTCTTAAAACCTGTTAAAGAAAATTTAAAAAAAAAGTAAGGTTTTTAATGTGCTCACTTTGTTAAATTTTAAATATCTTTTAAAAATAATTTACAAATACTATCTATGCTTTTTGAAATAGGTTCAAATTTAAAATCTAGTGTTTTTTTAATTTTTTCAGAAGAAAAATATCGCTTTTGATGGATTGATTTTGAAGAATGCTTGGTTAAAAGTGGTGGTTTATTTATTAAAAAAGATTTTATTGTTTCTAAACGCCAACCAATTTCACTCATAAGTTTTGTTGCTTTAATAGTTGGTTTTTTCTTGTTGAATTTTAAAGCAATAATGTTAAAAATTTCTCGGAAACTTATATTTTCTGAAACAAGTATAAATCGTTCATTTTTTACATCACTTTTCATTAATAAAATCATTGCTTTTACCACATCGTTAACAGAAACATAACCCGTAATTCCTTCGGAATAAAATTTAAAACCTTTGTGAATTTTAGAGAAAAGATTGCCAGAACCAGTGTTCCAAAAACCAGCTCCTAAAATAACACCCGGATTTACAATTACCACCGGAATTCCTTCTTGTGAAGCGCGCCAAATCTCAATTTCAGCACCATATTTTGAAATTGCATATCCATAATTGCTTTTTTCAATATCCCACTCGTTAGATTCATCAATATATTTAGAATTTATAGACCTTCCAACAGCAGCAATAGAACTAACAAAACAGAGTTTTTTTATGTTATTTTCAATGCTTAAGTTTACAATATTAGCAGTGCCTTCTATATTAACTTTACGTAATTTGTTATAATCTTTTGGGTTAAAAGAAACCAATGCTGCAGAATGATAGACTTCTGTTATGTTTTTAAATGCTTTTTCCAGTGTAACAATATCTGTAATATCTGCTTCAACCCATTCAATTTTTTTAAATAATTTTTCAAAATCTGTAGAAAAATAGCTAAATACATTTTTAACAGCCTCTAAGTTGCTTTTTTTTCTATAAATGGCTCTTATTGTATCGTTTTCTAAAGAAAGTTGATACAATAAATGTGAGCCCACTAAACCTGTTCCTCCTGTAACTAATATCATAAAACGAAAGTAACAAAAATGTTTTTGTATTAATAGTTTTGTTGGGTTGTTTATTTAATTTATAATGCGCAAATAATGTTTGTTTTTCAATAAAAACATTATTTTTGATGATATGCTATAGAAGTTTCAATGTTGAATAATTATGAAGCGTTATTGTATAATGAAAATTTAAACTTTAAAAACGAATGGATTTAACGATTGAAAATATATTATTAGTTGGCTCATTATTATTGCTTGTAAGTATTTTTGCAGGTAAAACCTCTTATAAATTTGGTGTTCCAACCTTATTGCTTTTTTTAGCTATTGGAATGTTGGCAGGCTCCGATGGTATTGCTGGAATCCATTTCGATGATCCAAAATTGGCGCAATTTATAGGTATTGTATCTCTTAATTTTATTTTATTCTCTGGAGGGCTAGATACCAACTGGACAGCTGTTAAACCTATTCTTTGGGAAGGAATTGCATTATCAACATTAGGTGTTTTACTTACAGCAATTTCTTTAGGTACTTTTGTTTGGTTTATTACAGATTTCACTATTTATGAAAGCTTGTTGTTAGGTTCTATAGTATCATCAACAGATGCCGCCGCCGTATTTTCTATTTTACGTTCAAAAAGTTTGGCTTTAAAAACAAATTTAAGACCTACTTTAGAGTTAGAAAGTGGTAGTAACGATCCAATGGCTTATGTATTAACTATTGCTTTTTTAACGTTGGTAATTAATCAAGATCAAAGTTTTTTATCTATAATTCCAATGTTTTTACAACAAATGGTTTTAGGTGGTATTTTAGGTATCGCTTTTGGAGTATTAAGCAAGTATACTATTAACAAAATTAAACTTGATTTTGAAGGGCTTTACCCTGTTTTAGTTATTACTTTAATGTTTATTACATTTTCTGCAACTGATTTTGTTGGTGGTAACGGATTCCTTTCTATTTACATATGTGCTGTTTATTTAGGAAATCAAGATTTAATACATAAAAAAACCATTTTAAAAATGTTTGATGGTTTGGCTTGGTTAATGCAAATTGTTTTATTCCTTACATTAGGGCTACTTGTATTTCCTTCTGAAATTATTCCATATATGGGCATTGGATTACTTATTTCAGTATTTTTAATTGTAATTGCAAGACCAATTGGTGTATTTTTAAGCCTTCTATTCTTTAAAATGAAGCTGAGAAGACGATTTTATATTTCTTGGGTAGGTTTACGTGGAGCTGTTCCAATTGTGTTTGCTACATACCCACTTTTAGCAGGAATTGATAAAGCAAATATGATTTTTAATATTGTATTTTTTATTTCGGTTACCTCTATTTTAATTCAAGGAACTACACTTTCTGTTATTGCAAAATGGTTGCATGTTGGATTACCAGAAAAAGCGAAAAAATTAAATGCAACCGATTTGTTGTTGGAAGAAAATCCAAAGGCCGAAATGAAAGAACTTTTAATAACGTCCGATTGTTATGCTGTAGATAAAAAAATTGTAGAATTAGGCTTTCCTAAAAATGCCATAATTGCTATGATTAAAAGAGATGATAGTTATATTATTCCAAATGGTTTAACTATAATTGAAGTACATGATACGCTTATTGTTTTAGCCGATAGACCTCAAATTTTTGAAGAAGTTTATAAAACACTTAAATCACAAAAAATATAGGAGGTTTTAATTTAAAATAATGACAGTTGTTAAAGCCATTTTACTTACCTTATTATTTATTTTTATATTTAGTTTATTTCAATTAGGCTTTGGTTTTTTGTTTTTTGAAACAGATTTAATACCTCAATATTTACAAACACATTTTGGAATAACTATATTAATATCATTTATAATTTCTTATCTGCTACTGTTTAAGTTTTTTTGGAAAACAAATCTAAATATTAAGAATACGTTGAGTTTTAAAAATTACAATTTTAAAATTGTAATTTACCTAATTGTACTTGTTTTAGGATTTCAATTATTAAACAAACCACTATGGGATTTAGAGCGAATTTGGAATTATTTTATGTATTCAGAAAATACTACTGATTATAATGCTTTCAATGGATTTAACCTAATTTATTTGTACCGCTTATTAGCAATCTTAATTGTTTCACCTGTTTTTGAAGAACTATTCTTTAGAAAATTTTTATTACAAAAATTAGTAGAAAAAAATAATGAAAAAGTTGCTATAATAGTTTCAAGTTTATGCTTTGCTATTATTCATATTGAAACTCCACTTAATTTATTTCCAACCTTTATTTTTGGAATAATAAGTAGTTTAATTTATATAAAAACAAAAAAAGTAGGGTATGTTATCTTACTTCATTTTTTGTATAATTTATTTGATCAAATGCTTTATGTTTCAAATGTTAATTATGATAATTGGTTACTAAGCCTAAATTTTAATCTTTCTTATTGGGTATTATTTTTAGCAGGAATTGTAATAACGTATTTTGGAACAAAAAAAATACTAGCAGTACCACAATAAATGTAATTATTTTTTCATTAATTGAAGCTAAATAGGTAGAACTACAAACTAAAATTTTATCTTTGCTGAAATTTAAAATTTTGAAAATGAATTTTGTTGAAGAACTTAAATGGAGAGGCATGTTACACGACATTATGCCTGATACAGAAGAATATTTATTAAATAACAAAACTAGAGGTTATATTGGTTTTGACCCTACTGCAGACTCGTTGCATATTGGAAGTTTAGTGCCTATTATTATATTAATGCATTTTCAAAAAGCAGGTCATTATCCAATAGCATTGGTTGGTGGTGCCACTGGAATGGTTGGAGATCCTTCGGGAAAATCTGATGAACGTAATTTGTTAGATGAAGCTACTTTAGCTAAAAATGTTGCTGGAGTACAAGGACAATTAGCTCGTTTTTTAGATTTTGAAGGTACAATTGAAAATAAAGCAGAATTGGTTAATAATTACGATTGGATGAAAGAAATTTCACTAATTGAATTTGTACGTGATGTTGGTAAACATATTACTGTAAACTATATGATGGCTAAAGATTCTGTGAAAAAACGTTTTTCTCCAGATTCTGAAGCAGGAATGAGCTTTACAGAGTTTACATACCAATTATTTCAAGGTTACGATTTTTACCATTTGTACAAAGAAAAAAATTGTATGCTTCAAATGGGAGGTTCAGATCAGTGGGGAAATATTACTACCGGAACTGAGCTAATTAGAAGAAAAGCCCAAGGGAAAGCTTACGCACTTACATGTAAGTTAATTACAAAAGCAGATGGTACAAAATTTGGTAAAACTGCTGGTGGAAATGTGTGGTTAGATGCCAACAGAACTTCACCTTACAAATATTACCAATACTGGTTAAATTCTTCAGATGAAGATGCAGAAAACTATATAAAAATATTTACTTTTTTAGACAGAGAAACCATTGAAGCTTTAATTGAAGAACACAGACAAGCACCACATTTACGTATTTTACAAAAGAAAATTGGTGAAGAGGTAACTGTAATGACCCACGGAAGAGAAGCTTATGAAAATGCTATAAAGGCTTCAAATATATTGTTTGGAAAATCTACTACTTCAGATTTAAAGAATCTAGATGAACAAACATTTTTAGATGTTTTTGAAGGTGTTCAACAAGCAGAAGTTTCACGTGCTGTAGTTGAAAATGGATTGGATATTGTTGCTGCTTTTGCCGAAAACGGATTTTTAAAATCTAACGGAGAAGTACGTAGAGCTTTAAAAGAAAACTCTATTTCTGTAAATAAAGAAAAAGTAAAAGACGGGTATGTAATTACACCTTCAGACTTAATTACAGATAAATTTGTACTATTACAACGCGGTAAAAAAACATATTTTTTATTAAAAGTAGTTGAATAGATAGTAATTATTAAAACGTATTTTTTAAAAATATTAAACTTTCATTTTATTCTGTAATACGGGTAAGATGGAAGTTTTTTTATGGTTATTTATTTATATTAATTTAAGCGTAAAAAGTACATTGGAAAACCTAAAACGTCTTCTTTCTTTTGAATTTTAAACCCGAATTTCTGATACATTTTTACGTTTTTTTCAGAAGCAGCATCGATTATTACTGGTAATTGGTTGTTTTTAAGGTGCTTTTTAACTTCTAACATTAAACGGGCAGCAGTACCACTTCCATCATATTCTTTTTTAATACCCATAATTACGGGTCTTATGTGTTTTTCTTTCGGATAGTATCTAGCAGCAATTAATTGTCTTTTTAATACTTTAAAAACACGTTTAAAGCCAATGCATTTAAATATGAGTTTAACATCTAATAAAAGAGTGCTAAAAGTGGTTTTTTCTTGATGAGGGAATTTTAATAAAATACAAGCTTTATTGTTATCAGAAATATAAATTTCTCCAAAACGTATACTTCTTTCAAATAAGTATTCCATTAATAGTTGCATCCGTTCAATTCTTTTTTTGTCTTGTTTTAATACAAGATTTATAGAATTTTTTTCTTTTAAGGGTGAAAATGCAGAAACTAAAATTTCAGATACTAATTGTTTATCTATGTCAGTAGCTTTTCTCAAAATAAGTATCTGAAATTTTTAATAAATTAAGTTTCTAATATCTTTAATCAATTTGGCTCTTATTTTTTAGAATTTAACCAGGTTAAGTTATGCCAAATTTGTTCTAAAGGACCACGTTTGTGATTTTTCATCCACCAGGAACTAAATGTTATTAAAATAATAGAACATACAATTCCAATTAATAAGCTATAAGTTGCACCGGTGTATTTGTACAAGCCAAAACCAAATCCATAGTAAAGAGTAGTACCAATTATTGTTTGAAAAATATAATTAGATAAACTCATTTTTCCCATTGGAGAGAAAATATTCAATATTTTTTGCCAAAATTTAGAAAAATAAAGTAATAAAAATCCAGACATTAATACAAACGTAAAAGCAAAGTTAGTCCATGATTTTTCAATTGCTTTAACAGTTACTCTTATGGCTTTATCATCAATAGAACCAATTAGGTTTTTTTGAATGTAAAACAATGGAATAAATAGTATTATAGAGACGATAAAAACCTTCAACCAAAATCGCTTATTTTTGTTTGTAAGGACAAATAAATTCTTTTTTGAAGCTACCATTCCAAGAATAAATAAACAAAGTAAATGAAAAAATCGTCCATTTTCCCAGCTCCATAACCAAACAGCTTTTTTACCATTGGTAAGGTTTCCTTTAATAGTTTCTATTAGAGAACTTTCAGGTATATATTCATTTAGTTTTCCAAAATATGCCCAAGATTGAGGATCGCCAACCTCAATTCCAGGATTTTGAAAATAGTAAATAAGCTTTCCAATTTCAAAAGGTTGAAGAAATAAAAGAAATGCTACTATTAAAACTACTTTTGATTTTAGTTTAGCAAACGGAATTAAAAATAAACCAACAAAAGCATAAAGTGTTAAAATATCACCTTCATAAAATGCTGAGTTTATCATTCCAAACATAAAAAGAAGCAATAATCTCCAAGCAAATCGTAATCTAAAATCGTTTCCTCTTTTGGCTTGGTTATTCATTTGGATAAAGAAAGTTACCCCAAACAAAAAGGCAAACATAGCGTATGATTTTCCTGCAAATAAAAAGAAAGTACTATCCCAAATTGTTTGATCCAATTGAATCATCCAATTTGGTAAGTTTTTTGGTTTAAAAAAGAAGTCGAAATGTTCTAAATTGTGTAGAAGCATTATGGAAACCAAGGCAAAACCTCTTAAAGCATCGACATTTAAGAGTCTTTGTTTTGTGTTTAACGATGATGTTTTCATAGTTTACTTTTAATATCCCAACTTAGCTCTTACTCTTTTTAAAACTTCAGCAGCTACAACTCTCGCTTTTTCAGCACCAATAGCTAAAGCTTTATCAACTTCATCTAAATTTTCCATATAGTAGTTGTAACGCGCTCTTTCTTCAGAAAACTTATTGATTAATAATTCATAAAAAGCTTGTTTTGCGTGTCCGTAACCATAATTTCCACCTTCATAATTAGCTCTCATTTCAGCAACTTCTTCTGGAGAGGCTAATAATTTGTACAATGCAAATAAATTACACGTATCTGGGTTTTTAGGTTCTTCTAATGGTGTAGAGTCTGTTTTAATCTTCATAATTTGTTTACGAAGCTGTTTATCTGGTAAAAATAAATTAATAATATTTCCATTAGATTTGCTCATTTTCCCACCGTCAGTTCCTGGTACCCACATAGATCCTTCCTGAATTTTAGCTTCTGGCGGAATTAAAGTGTCTCCCATTTGATGATTAAATCTGTTTGCTACATCTCTGGTAATTTCTAAATGTTGTAACTGATCTTTTCCAACAGGTACAATTTCAGCATCGTATAATAAAATATCTGCAGCCATTAGCATTGGGTATTCAAATAAACCTGCATTTACATCATCTAACCTTCCTGCTTTGTCTTTAAAACTGTGTGCTAGAGTTAACCGTTGGTAGGGAAAAAAACAACTTAAATACCAAGAAAGTTCTGTTGTTTCAGGAATGTCACTTTGTCTATAAAAAACATTTTTTTCAACATCTAGTCCAAAAGCAAGCCAAGTTGCTGCAACATTATAAGTGTTATTACGTAATTCTTCCCCGTTTTTTATTTGGGTAAGTGAATGCATATCTGCAATAAACAAAAAAGATTCTTCTTTAGAATTATTTGCCATTTTAATTGCTGGAATAATTGCACCTAATAAGTTTCCTAAGTGTGGAGTTCCTGTACTTTGAACTCCTGTTAAAATTCTTGCCATTTTTATTTTATTTAAGTAGCAAAAGTAAGTATTTCAATTGCATAAAAAAAGCGACTTATAGAGTCGCTTTAAAAAAAAATTGAAATAAATTATTTTTTAAATAAGCCAGCAATATATAGTACTATAACCGCACCAACAACGGAAGTACCAATTGAAGGGAGAATTCCTCCTCCAAAGTCAATTCCTAAAAATCCAAAAAACCAACAGCCAACAATTCCACCGATAATTCCTAAAATAATGTTTATAAATAATCCAAATCCACCGCCCTTCATAATTTTACCTGCTAACCATCCAGCTATTGCACCAATAATTAAAAAATTCATATTAAGGTTTTTTAAAATTAAAAAGAAGATATCAATTTATTTTGTCAGTAGCATACTTAAATTACTGTAAGCAAAAAGATTTTGTTGTTTATAATAATTTTTAATGCTTTTTTAGTTTAAATATTTACTTTTGAACCTTATGAAGATATTTAAATACATATTTTATATTTTTTGGCGTTGTTGGTTTTATGGTTGGGTGTTATTTAGCATAATTGCTATTTTTCCAGTACTTCTTGTAGTTACTTCTTCAGAGAAATTTTATCCAACTTTTTTTAAAATTGCCCAAGCTTGGGGTAGAACCTTGCTTTTTGTTATGGGTTTTAAAATTGAGTTACAAAAAGAAGAAATACAAGACGGTACAAAAAGCTATATGTTATGTCCAAACCATACTTCAATGATTGACGTTATGGTAATGTTGGCTTTGGCAAAAAATCCCTTTGTTTTTGTTGGTAAAAAAGAGCTTACCAAAATTCCAATTTTTGGTTATTTTTATAAACGAACCTGTATAATTGTTGATAGAAGTGATTCTAGAAGTAGAAAGGCGGTGTTTGATGAAGCTAGAAAAAAATTATGTAACGGTTTAGATGTATGTATTTTTCCTGAAGGGTTGGTTCCTGATGATGAAAGTGTAGTGTTGGCAGATTTTAAAAACGGTGCTTTTCGTTTAGCTATTGAACATCAAATACCAATTGTTCCAATTACCATGTACGATTGTAAAAAACGATTTTCATACACGTTTTTTAGTGGAAGCCCAGGTAAATTACGTGTAAAAATTCATCATTTTATTAAAACAGAAGGTCTTACTGTAAAAGAAAGTGCTATTGTAAAAAATAAAACGTTTGATTTAATTTATAACGAACTAATTTCTGATGTAAAAAAGCAACTAAAAAATACTTAAATATTGTTAATTTCGTTGAGTATAAATGGATTTAAATAACATAACATATTACAGCCCAAAGGAAGAAAAATTAAATGTAATTTCTCATGCATTTGGTTTGGTTTTAAGTATAGTTGCGTTGGTATTACTGGTGGTTTTTGCAAGTTTAGAGGGTTCTGTTTGGCATATTGTTAGTTTTAGTATTTATGGAGCAAGCTTAATTGTACTGTATGCCGCATCAACTTTTTATCATAATTCTAAAAAGCCAAAATTACGTTATCGTTTAAATATTTTCGATCACGCATCAATCTATGTTTTAATTGCGGGTACTTATACCCCTTTTACCTTGGTGGTTTTAGATGGTTGGGTTGGTTGGACTATTTTTGGTATTTCTTGGGGGCTGGCACTAACAGGTGTAATTTTAAAACTTTTTTATATTGGTAAATACGATAAAATTTCAACTATAGCTTATGTTTTAATGGGGTGGCTTATTGTTTTTGCAATAAAACCTTTAATTCAAAATTTACCAATTGAAGGATTAATGTGGTTGCTAGGAGGTGGAATTTCATATACAGTTGGTGCTATTCTATACAGTATAAAGCGTATTAAATACAGCCATTTTATATTTCATATTTTTGTTTTGTTAGGTAGTTTTTGCCATTTTATAGCAGTATTTTTTTATGTATTACCAATAAAAAAATAATACAATAAAAATTTGAAATTAAAATTTTATCTCATTCCTTTTTTAGTAACTTCATACTAAATTTGCTAAACACTTAAATACCTTCTAGATGAAACTTAAACACTTACTTTTTTCCACTATATTTTGTCTTGCTTTTATAGCCTGTAAAGATAAAAATCCACAAAGTGAAACAGATAATATTTTTAAATTTAAAGAATATATAAATTATACTACATCTGGACTAGTTTCTATTTCTGAACCTATTAAAATTGAACTGGCCAAAGAAGTTGAAGATTGGGTTTCAAATAAAGAAGTTTCAGAAAAATTTATAGATATTTCTCCAGCTATTGAAGGAAAATTGTCAGCGTTGAATTCACGAAGTTTACTGTTTCAACCAGCTAGTAATTTAGAACCAAATAAAGAATATACAGTTACAGTAAATTTAGGAAAAATCTACAATAATATCCCTTCAGAATTTAAAACGTATACCTTTAAATTTAAAACCATTGAACAAAATTTTAGTGTTACAACTACAGGTGTTCAATCTTATTCTAAAGAATGGCAATATGTAGAAGGTGTTTTAAAAACAGCAGATATGTTAACTTTAGAAAAAGCAAAAAACTTAATTTCTGCAAAGCAAAATAGCAACAATTTATCGATTAAATGGCAAGGTTTAGACTCGGTAAGTAAACAGTTTATGTTTATAATTGATAGTGTACAGCGTTTTGAAGACAACTCTGAAGTATTAATTTCTTGGAATGGAAAAAGTATTGATGTTAAAAATAGCGGAGAAAATTCACTTATAATTCCAGGGAAAAATAATTTTTCAATTTTAAATATTGATGTTGTTCAATCTCCAGAGCAACATTTAAATATTAATTTTTCCGATCCTTTAAAAAAGCAACAGAATTTTAATGGTTTAGTAGTTATAAAAAACACAAAAAACTTAAAATATGTAGTTGATGGAAATATATTAAAAGTGTATGCAGATACACGTGTTGTTGGTAATGTTTTAGTTGATGTTTTTCAAGGAATTACAAGTGTAGATGGCTATAAATTAAAAAAACAATTTTCAGAAACTATTGCTTTTGAACAGTTAAAACCAGAGGTTAGGTTAATTTCAAACGGTGTTATTTTGCCAAACTCTAACGATTTAAAATTAAATTTTGAAGCTGTTAATTTAAAAGCAGTAGATGTACGTATTATTAAAATTTTTGAAGATAATGTTTTGCAATTTTTACAAGACAATACCTTAGGAAACACCAACCGTTATCAAATTAAAAGAGTTGGAAGACGCGTTGCTAAAAAAACAATTTCTTTAGTTTCTAACGAGCTTGAAAATACGGGGAAATGGAAAGCATATGCTATAGATTTGTCTAAAATGTTACAAGCTGATCCAGGTGCAATTTATAGAGTTGAACTAGATATAAAACCAGAATATTCTTTGTATAAATGCGAAGGAATGGAATTAGCTGAAGCTACTAATGAAGATTATTCAGCAACAGAATCTGAAGATATAGATGCGCATGAAGAACAATATTGGGATAATTTGATTTATAGCTATAACAATACATATTACAATTGGAACGATAGAGAAAATCCGTGTAAAATAGCTTACTATTTAAATGATGATAGAACTGTTGCAACCAATATTTTAGCTTCAAACATTGGTGTAATTGCTAAAAAAGGTGAAAATAATAGCTACTTTTTTGCAGTTACAGACATTTTAACTACCAATCCAATTGCGGAAGCTAAAGTTACATTGTATAATTATCAACAACAAGAAATCGCTCAAAAAGCAACAGATAATCAGGGAATTGTTAAGTTGGATATAGACCGCAATGCTTATTTTGCAATTGTTTCAAAAGGGAACCATAAAACCTACTTAAAATTAGATGATGGTCGTTCACTGTCTTTAAGTGAATTTAATGTTTCAGGAAAAAAATTACAAAAAGGTTTAAAAGGATTTTTATATGGAGAACGTGGTGTTTGGCGTCCTGGAGATTCTATTCATTTAACGTTTGTTTTAAATGATAATGCTAACAAATTACCAAAAGAACATCCGATAAAATTAGAAGTTACAGATGCGCGTGGAAAATTAATATTTAACCATATTACAACAGAAAATGTAAACGGATTTTACAAATTTACAATTCCAACATCAGATACCGATCCAACTGGGAGTTGGAACAGTACAGTTTCGGTTGGTGGTGCAAAATTTACAAAACAATTAAAAGTTGAAACGGTAAAACCAAATCGTTTAAAAATTAATATAGATTTTGATGATGAGGTGCTTACAAATACCAAACCTATAAAAGGAAATTTACAAGTTAATTGGTTGCACGGCGCACCAGCAAAAAATATAAAAGCAGAGGTAATTGCAAAATTTACTTCAAATGCAAGTGCTTTTAGTAAGGAGTTTCCAAACTATATTTTTAACGACCCTGCTAGAAATTTTTATTCTGAAGAATTTAAAGTTTTTGAAGGAAAAGTAGATGCCACCGGAAAAGCAGTTATAAATAAAAAAACTAGTTTAGAAAACACGGCACCTGGAATGTTAAGAGTAGCTTTTTTAACCAAAGCTTTTGAAAATGGAGGTGATTTTTCTATGGATGTAATTTCTAAAAATTACGCGCCGTATAACTCTTTTGTGGGGCTGAAATTACCAGAAACAAAAGCTTACAATTCATACGATACCGATGAAAACGTAACTTTTGATGTAGTTTCAATTGCTGCGGGAGGAAAACCAATACAACAAAATAATGTTGAAATTGAAGTTTATAAAATTGAATGGCGTTGGTGGTGGAGTTCTTCTTATGAAAACTTATCTTCATACAGCGGAAGCAGTTTTCATAAACCTTATAAAAAACTAAAAATTAATACAAATACAAGCGGTAAAGGATCATTTAAGTTAAATATTAAAAACGAAGATGGTGGTCGTTATTTAATTCGTGTTATTGATGCTAAAAGTGGTCATGCAACAGGAGCTACAACTTATTTTTATAAAAATTGGTGGAAACGTCCAACTAACAATCCTGAAGCTTCAAAAATGCTAGTTTTTTCTTCAGATAAAGATACTTATAATGTTGGAGAAACTGCTAAAATAACATTTCCTTCTGGAGCAGATGGTCGTGCATTAATTAGTATTGAAAATGGAACAGAAGTATTGGAAACGGTGTGGCAAAAAACACAAAAAGGAGAAACTACAATAGAAATTCCGATTACTAAAAAAATGGCGCCAAATGTTTTTGTAAACATATCATTATTACAACCACATGCAAGTACTGCTAACGATTTACCATTGCGTTTATACGGAATTATTCCTTTATTGGTTGAAGATGCAAATACACGTTTAGAACCAGAAATAACAATGCCAAAGGTGCTAAAACCTGAAGAGAAATTTAAGCTAAAAGTAAGTGAGAAAAATGGCAAAAGAATGTCGTACACCATTGCAGTTGTTGAAGAAGGATTGCTTGATTTAACACGATTTAGAACTCCAGAAATTTGGAATTCCTTTTATACAAAAGAAGCTCTAGGTGTTAAAACTTGGGATATTTTTGACGATGTAATTGGTGCTTTTGGTGGAAGTATTGAACAGGTTTTTGCTGTTGGTGGTGATGCAGCATTGGCTGCCGGAAATGCTAAAAAAGCAAATAGATTTAAACCTGTTGTGCGTTATTTAGGCCCGTTTACCCTAAACAAAGGCAAAATAGCTACGCATACAATTCAGTTGCCAAAATATATTGGTTCTGTGCGTACAATGGTAATTGCTGCAGATAATGCAATTGGCGCTTATGGAAAAGTTGATGAAACTACTCCTGTTAGAAAACCATTAATGGTGTTGGCTTCATTACCTCGTAAATTAAGTCCTGGTGAAAAAGTAACACTTCCTGTTACTATTTTTGCTATGGAAAATAAGGTTAAAAATGTTGAAGTAAAATTAAAATTATCTGAAGGGATTAAAGTTATTGGAGCAAGTTCTCAAAATATAACTTTTGAAAGTCCTGATGAAAAAATGGCTTATTTTCAGCTAGATGTTTCCGAAGCAAAAGGCATTGGTAATATTGAAGTTATTGCTAGTGGAAATGGAGAAAAATCTTCTTATGAAGTTGAAATTGATGTGGTAAACCCAAATCCTATTTCAATAAAAAAGAATGCTTTTGAATTGGCAGCAAATGAAACAAAAACTATAGATTTTGAAACGTTTGGTGTTTTAGGAAGTAATTTTGCAGAGGTAGAATTTTCAACATTACCTTCAATGGATTTTACAAGAAGATTACAGTACTTAATTCAATATCCGCACGGTTGTGTAGAGCAAGTTACTTCTGGTGTTTTTCCGCAGTTATTTTTAAGTGATATTTTTGATCTTCCGAAGCAACAAAAACAAAAAATAACAGAGAATATTAAAAAAGGAATCGAAAAATTAGGAGATTTTCAAACACCAAGTGGAGGTTTAAGTTATTGGATGGGACAGAGTGCTACAAACGATTGGGGAACAAGTTATGCTGGGCATTTTATGATAGAAGCCGAGAAAAAAGGTTTTGTATTGCCATTAACTTTTTTAACAAATTGGTTGCGTTACCAAAAACAAGAAGCTCGTAATTGGCGACCAAGTTATAATAATTACAATTCAGATTTAGCACAAGCGTATAGATTGTATACGTTGGCGTTGGCTGGGCATCCAGATTTATCTTCAATGAATAGATTACGTGAGTTTACAGAGCTTTCTAATAATGCAAAATGGCGATTGGCTGCTGCGTATGCGTTGGCAGGTCAAAAAGAAGCAGCTATTAAAATTTCTAACGTAGCAAATATAAATTTTGAAAGTAGTAATTACGATTATTATAATTACGGTTCAGTTGATAGAAACAGAGCAATGGCAATGGAAACAATGTTGTTAATTGGAAACAATGAATCTAAAGAATTGGCAAAATATATAGCAAAACGTTTGTCTTCTAATAGTTGGATGAGTACGCAAACTACTGCCTATAGTTTATTAGCTATGGCTAAAATGGTTGAAATTAATGGAGGGAAATCGGTTAAATTAAGTTATAGTTTAAATAGTGGGAAAACTGAAAAAATAGATTCTAAATTCGCTATTGCACAACGAAATTTAGGTGTTGAAGTGGGAAAAAATTCAGTTTCAATTACCAATAATCAAGAAAATGTGGTATTTGTTACTATTTCAACTGGTGGAATTTTACCAATAGGACAAGAAATTTCAGAAAAAAGAGGTTTAGGTGTAAGCGTAACTTATAAAGATACTCAAGGGAATGCGGTGAATGTTTCTAAATTACCACAAGGTACAGAGTTTGAAGCGCACGTAACAGTTAGCAATTTAAAACAAGAGGAAGTGCGTGATATTGCACTTACTCAGATTTTCCCTTCGGGTTGGGAAATTGTAAATACGCGTTTTACTGATTTTGGTAGTTCAGCTTCAGAAAATACAAACTATACAGATGTTAGAGACGACCGTGTTAATTTTTATTTTGATTTAAATAAGAGTCAGTCTAAAACTTTTAAAGTATTGTTGAATGCATCTTATTTAGGAAGCTATTATTTATACGGTATACAAGCTGAAGCAATGTACGATAACGATTATTTTACGAGAACTAAAGGGCAATGGATTGAGGTGATAAAATAATTTTAGATGTTTACGTCATTCAGTTTCTCAGTGTGAGATTCCGAAACAAGTTCGGAATGACGGATTTCACCTGCCATTGTTGGTGTTTTTATCAAAAATTATCAAAATTCAAAAAAAGAATATAAATAGCAGTGAATTTTATCAAAAAACATAAAATTAAACTAATAATAGCCGTTATAATGTTAACGGCTTATTATTTTTCATTGCCAAAAAATTTGTTTAAAAATCCTACTTCAACAGTTATAGAAAGTGCTGAAGGTGAATTATTAGGTGCAAAAATTGCTGAAGATGGTCAATGGCGGTTTCCTCAAAACGATGGTATTTCAACAAAATTTAAACAATGCATAATTGAGTTTGAAGATGCTTATTTTTATAAACATCCAGGTTTTAACCCAGTTTCAATTGTAAAGGCAGCTGTTCAAAATTTTAAATCGAATTCAATAAAAAGAGGAGGTAGCACTTTAACACAACAAGTTATTAGATTGTCGCGAAAAAATCAAAAAAGAACCTATTTTGAAAAACTAAAAGAAATTATTTTGGCTACCAGATTGGAGCTAAGATATTCTAAAGAAAAAATACTTTCATTATATGCTTCAAACGCACCTTTTGGTGGAAATGTTGTTGGGTTAGATGTTGCTTCTTGGCGGTATTTTGGACGTTTACCAGATCAACTTTCGTGGGCAGAAAGCGCAACTTTAGCCGTATTACCAAATGCGCCGAGTTTAATTTATCCTGGAAAAAATCAACAAAAGTTACTAGTTAAAAGAAATAGATTATTAAAAAAATTAGCTGATAAAAAAATAATTGATACGCTAACGTATAATTTAGCATTGCAAGAAGAATTACCTAAAAAGCCGTATGCAATTCCTCAAATAGCACCTCATTTGTTACAGCGTGTTGTAGAAAATCAAAAAGGGAAACGCATTAAAACTTCTGTAAAATATAATTTACAAAATAATGTAAATGCCATAGTTAAAAATCATTATAACGAGTTAAGTCAAAATCAGATTAACAATATTGCAGTATTGGTTTTAGATGTAAATACCCGAAAGGTTTTAGCCTATGTTGGTAATTCACCAACAACAAAAGAGCATCAAAAAAATGTTGATATTATTAATAAACCACGAAGTACAGGTAGTATTTTAAAACCATTTTTATATGCTGCGATGTTAGATGCTGGCGCTATTTTACCAAATACATTAGTTGCGGATATTCCAACACAAATTGGTAGTTATAGACCAGAAAATTTTAACAAACAATTTGATGGCGCAGTTGCAGCAAGTGAAGCGTTGTACAGGTCTTTAAATGTTCCTTCGGTTAGAATGTTACATAGTTTTGGATTGGATAGGTTTTACCATTATTTAAAAGGCTTGCATTTAAAAGACTTAAAATATGGGGTAAATCATTATGGTTTGTCGTTAATTTTAGGAGGAGCCGAAAGTAATTTATGGGATTTATGTAAAAGTTATGCAAGTATGGCTTCAACTGTAAATCACTATGATACAACTCAAGGGAAATATTATAAAAATGAATTTTTAGAACCATCTTATTTAAACGATTTTAAACCAAATTTTGGAGAAATTTCAGTTGAAAAAACCATTTTTGATGCAGGATCAACCTATTTAACTTTTGAAGCATTAAGTAAAGTAAATAGGCCAGAAGGAGAAGAGAATTGGGAGTTTTTTGATACTTCAACCAAAATTGCATGGAAAACAGGTACAAGTTTTGGTTTTAGAGATGCTTGGGCAATTGGATTAACTAAAAAATATGTTGTTGGTGTTTGGGTTGGAAATGCCGATGGAGAAGGTAGGCCAGGTTTGATTGGAGTTTCAACAGCGGCACCAATATTGTTTAACGTTTTTAATCAATTGGCATCAAGTAGAGACGCAATTAATCATGTCTCTACCTGGTTTGAAAAGCCTTTTGATGAATTGGTAAAAATACCAGTTTGTAGTAAAAGTGGTTATAGAGCAGGTGAATATTGTGAAGAAAAAGATACTGTTTTTGTACAACAAGCAGGATTAAAAACAGCTCCTTGCCCGTATCATATTTGGGTGCATTTAGATAAAAATGAAGAATTTCAAGTAAACTCATCATGTGAAACCTTAAATAATATGGTACACAAAAGCTGGTTTGTTTTACCACCTTTGCAACAATTTTATTTTCAAAAAAAGCATCCAAATTATAAAAAATTACCAAGTTTTAGAGCTGATTGCTTAAATGAAAATTCATTAAAAATGGCTTTTGTTTCTCCAGAAGAAAATGAATTAATTTATTTGACAAAAGATTTTGAAGAAAGGTCAAATGGATTGGTTTTAAAATTGATACATTCTAATATGGAAGCAAAAGTATTTTGGTATTTAAATAATAAATACATAGGTGAAACAACAAATATTCATGAAATGGAAATTTCACCTAAAAAAGGAAAACATACAATTACGGTTGTTGATACTTTGGGAAATGAAATTGTACGAAAATTCGAAATAAAAGATTAACTTTTTGAAGGTATATTCAAATGTTGTATCTTGCAGATTAAATTAACCCAACATCACCCACAGCAATGTTACAAATTTTATTAGTTGATGATGAAAACGATGCTTTAGAAGCATTAGAGTGGAAATTGAATAATTATATAGAAAATGTTGAAGTTACTAAATGTAATTCACCTATTAAAGCTATAGATATTATAAATGAAGAAAAGCCAGATGTAGTATTTTTAGATATTCAAATGCCAGAAATGGATGGTTTCACTATGATTGAGAAGTTAGAAAATAGAGATTTTAATCTTATTTTCACTACTGCTCATGATGAGTTTGCTTTAAAAGCAATAAAGGTTTCTGCAATTGACTATTTATTAAAACCCGTTGATAAAGATGAATTAATTGTCTCAATGGAGAAAATTAATACTATTAAAAAAGGAGATTTATTAGAGAATAAACTTCAGGTTTTATTAAGTAATTTAAATGATAGTAATGATAAAATAAATATTTCTGCTGATGGAAAAGTGTATTTATTAGATAAAGATGATGTTGTAATGTTGAAATCTGATAAAAGTTATACTACCATTTACTTAAAATCTGAACAACAAATTGTAGTTTCTAAAACTCTTAAGGAAGTTGAGAAGAAGTTTTTATTTTCAAACTTTTTTAGAGTACATAATTCTTATTTAATAAACTTAAACCATGTTAAAGAGTATTTGAAAGGTTTAGGAGGTGAGTTGATTATGACTAATGGTTTAACTGCAAGTATTAGTAGAAATAGAAAAGCAGAGTTATTTAAGAAACTTTATTTGGATTAGAGAATGTTATTAGATTATCATTCTGAAATATACGCATGGATAAGGGGGGGGCTTTTTATCTTGTTTATATACCATATCTTAATTTTTTTTCAAAATAGATCTAAATTATACCTATATTATAGCTTATACCTTTTAGGGTTTAGTATTTATTTAATAAAAGATATTATTGCTACAGAGCATGTAACTCTTGTAGAATATTTAAATTTTCCAATACAAATTTTTGCATATGCTGCTTATGTCTTATTTGCTAGAGAATTATTAGACTCTAGATCTCAATTATTAAAATGGGATAAATTTTATGTATTATCAGCTCGGGTACTTGTTGTATTAGGCTTAACATTTTTGTGTATTCAATATTTATTTGGATATCAGTTTCAAATTAAAGCATTTACACTTGTCGCACCTTTTTTATCAATATTTGGATTATTTGCATTTTATATTATCATTACTAAAATAAAAAGCGATTCAGCAATGTATTTTGTAATAGCAACTTCAATACATATTGTATTTGCAAATATTACTTATATAGAACTTTTTATTGGTGCTGAGCCATTTCATAGAATAGGTGTAGAATCTAAGTTATTTATTTACATAGGCTTAATATTACAAGCTATAATTTTTTCAGTGATTATTGGTTCAATAATAAAGAAAATTGAAGATAAAAGTAAAAATGCAGAGGTACGGTTAGCTATTAAATTAAAAGAAATGGAGGAATTAAAAATGGCTGCACTACAAAGTCAAATGAATCCACATTTTGTATTTAACTCTTTAAACTCTATAAATAACTTTGTAATAAAAAGCGAAGTAGAAAAAGCTTCGGATTATATAACTAAATTTTCAAAATTAATTCGTGTAATTTTAAATAGTTCATCTAGTCCAACTTCTACACTTTCTGAAGAATTAGAAATTTTAGCCTTATATGTTAAGTTAGAAAAAATGAGAGTAAACGGAGGCTTTAATTATATTGTTAATGTTGATGATAAACTAAGTCTACAAAATATTAAAGTGCCTACATTGTTTTTACAACCTTTTATTGAAAATGCTATTTGGCACGGTATTATGAAGTTAGAAGGTGAAAAAAAAATAGAATTAACAATAAAAGAAGAAGATGGAAATGTGGTTTGTATTGTAGAAGATAATGGTATTGGTATTAACAAAGCTAAAGAATTATCTCATATGAGTCAAAAACGTAAATTTTTTGGAGCAGAAGCAACAGAGAATAGAATTAGAATGTTACATCAAAATAAAGATGTACGTATTTTAACAAAAGACATTTCATCAAATACTAAAACAGGCACACAGGTGTCAATAAAATTCCCTTTAATTTAGCCAAAACCTGGTTTTAAACAGTCTTTTTTCTAATTTTTAGTAAGCGTAAATTACCATTTATGTTTTAAAACAAACCGTTTACAGTTTTTTTATGGTTTTTTATTAACAATTTATTAATGAATGTAATTTCTGATGTATATTTGAAGTGTATTTATGTCAAGAGGGGTTTTGACATTTTACATTAAAACATTAAATAAGTCTTTGGGGTTGATTTATTTATTCCTTGAACATTATAATATATTATAATGTTCAAGGTTTTTTTTGTTTTAAATTTATTATATAAAATAGCTTTTCTTTTAAGTTTTAATAGATATATTTGAAATAATTATGAAAAAAAAAATTCAAATACTGTTTTTTTACCTAATAACCACAGCAGTTTGGTCTCAAGTAGATTTTTCAAATAATTGGGAAGATTTCTATTCTTATAATAATGTAAAAGATTTTATAAAAACAGAAAATCAAATACACGCAATTGTAGATAATGCAATTTTTAGATATGATATTGTTTCTGGAGAACTAACTAAAATTTCTTCGGTAAATGGACTTTCAGGAGAAACAACCTCTAGTTTATATTACAGCAATACTTATAATAAATTAATTATCGGTTACGAAACAGGTTTAATTGAAATTATTGATGAAGATGGCAATATTACTATTTTAAAAGATATAGTAAATTTTAATTATTCTGGAAACAAACAAATAAATAATATTACAGAATATAACGGTAAACTATACCTTTCAACTTCTTTTGCTATTATTGTTTACAATATAGATAAATTACAGTTTGGTGATACTTTTTTTATTGGAGATCAGTCATCAGAATTAATTATAAATCAAATTAAAATAGCTAATAATACTATTTATGCAGCAACTGAAAACGGAATTTATACAGCTGCTATAGACAATCCAAACCTAATAGATTTTAATAACTGGACACATTATTTTTCGGGTAATTTTTCTACAATTGAAATATTTAATAATCAAGTATATGTTTCAAACAATAGAAGTTTATATAAGATTGTAGATAATAATTTACAACTTCAAAAAAATTATCCACAAACTATTGCTGCTTTAAAGGCTTCAGAAGAATATTTAGCATTAGCAACTCAAAGGTATGTTTATGTTATAGATGTAAATGATACAGAAAAACTAAATTATGTAAGCAATACAAATCAACCATTTTATTACAATTTAAACGCTGCTTATTTTGAAGATAATATACTTTATTTAGGAACAAAAGAATTTGGTATTTTAAAAAGTACCTCTGAAAATATTCCAAACTTTGAAGAAATTCACCCAGATGGTCCTATCTCTAACTTACCCTTTTCAATTTCAATAAAAGAAGGTCATTTATGGGTTGTTTACGGTTGGCATGATACTGCTTATGCACCTAGAAATGGACGTTATGGAGTAGATCATTTTAATGGAGAAAATTGGTTTAGCATACCTTATAGCAATATTGGTGTTAGTGATTTGGTACGTGTTACTTTTGATCCAAACAATATTGAAAAAGTATATATAAGTTCTTGGGGTGGCGGAATGATAATTGTTGAAAATAATGAAGTTATAACCCATTGGACATATTTAAACAGTGGTTTAGAATGGCGTACTAGAATAAATGGATCTGCTTTTGATACTGATGGAAACTTGTGGATTGCTAATGGATGGGTTGATAATAAAATTAAAAAATTTGATACAGAAGGGAATTGGACAGGTTTTGATATGACTTCTGTAATGACTAGCGGTGCTTTGGGACTTAATGAGCTTGTTATAGATAAAACATCTAATATTTGGATTGGAACAAGGAGAAACGGAGCCTTAATTTTTAACGAAAATGGAAATCAAAAAAGAGCTTTAACAACCGAAATTTCTAACGGTGCTTTACCCGACCCAAATGTACGAGCTATAGAAGTTGATGATAATAATAGAATATGGATTGGAACACAAAAGGGATTGGTTGTATTATATAATCCGGCAACAGTTTTTACAGAGTCTATAGTTGAAACAGAACCCGTAATTATTTTAGATGATGATGGTATTGCAAAAAAATTGTTGGGAGATCAAGCGGTAAACTCAATAGCAGTTGATGGTGCAAATAACAAATGGTTTGGAACAAATAGTGGAGGTGTATTAAAAACAAACCCAGACGGTACTACTACAATTCATAATTTTAATACAAGTAATTCTCCATTACCTTCAAATACAATTTCAACTATTGAAATTGATAAAACATCTGGTAAAGTTTATTTTGCCACTTCAAAAGGTATTGTTGCATATAATAGTAAAGTTTCTGAGTATGGAGACTCATTACCAGAAGTTTATGCATATCCAAATCCTTCAACAAAAAACAACGAATATATAACTATTGATGGTAGAAATGGAACACATTTACCTGAAGGAACAAATATAAAAATTTTAGATACTGCAGGTAATTTAGTATATGAAACTAATTTAATTGAAAGTCAAGAATTAAATGGAGGAACTGTTTTGTGGGATAAAACAAATTTAGCAGGTACAAAGGTTGCTTCGGGAATTTACATAGTTTTGCTAATTGATAATGATACACAAGAAACAGCTATAACAAAAATTGCAATTATTAATTAAAAATGATTGAAACTACTAAAGCAATTGTTATTAATACAATTAAATATGGTGACACTAGCTTAATTGTAACCTGCTATACCGAAAAAAGTGGTTTAAAAACATATATGTTAAGAGGGGTTTTAAAAGCTAAAAAAGCAAAAGTTAAAGCAGCCTATTTTCAACCACTTATGCAGCTAAATTTAACAGCAAACCATAATACAAAAGGAACCTTAAATTCTATAAAAGAAGTGGAGGTTATAAATTTTTATAATTCTATTTATACAGATATAAAAAAACAATCTATCGCTTTATTTTTGTCCGAAATTTTGTATTATGTTATAAAAGAAGAAGAAGAGAACTCATTGCTTTTTAGATATTTAGAAGCTTCTTTATTATGGTTAGATACGCACGAAACAGTTTCAAATTTTCATTTGCTTTTTTTATTAAATTTAACCAAGCATTTAGGCTTTTACCCAGTAACAAAAAATGCCGATTTCCCCTATTTTAATTTATTAGAAGGCAATTTTACCAATTCAACTAGTGTAAACACAGTTTCTGGAGAAAAAATTACTCAATTTAAAAAGTTGTTAGGCATAAATTTTGATGTATTGCATACAGTAAATTTTAGTGCTTCTAATAGGTATGATGTATTGTCAATTTTAATACAGTATTTCGAATTACATGTAAGTGGTTTTAGAAAACCTAAGTCTTTAAATGTCTTAAAATCAGTATTTAGTTAATTATGAGAGTTATAACTATAATTTTAATTATTTTAGGAGCTGTAAAAACCACAGCTCAGCAGGTGAAAATTATTGAAAGAGGCTCGAACTTTCCAATAGAAAATGTAACAATTTATAACGATCGTAATAATGATTTTGTAACAACCAATAAAAATGGTATTGCAGATTTATCCTCATTTAAAAGCTCTGATATTCTATTTTTTAAACACATTTCTTATATTGAATATGAAATTCTAAAACGCGAACTTAGTAAAGTTGAGTTTATTGTTTCTTTATCTAAAAAAGCTGAAATGTTAGATGAAATAGTTTTATCAGCTTCAAAAGGAGAAGAAAAAAGAAGCAGAATTGCCGAGCAAGTAGCAATAACCTCAAAAGAAGAAATTAAAAGATTGGCACCGCAAACCTCGGCAGATTTATTGGCTAATTTACCTGGTGTTCGCGTACAAAAATCTCAATTTGGAGGAGGAAGTCCTGTGTTGAGGGGTATGGAAGCAAATAGAGTGCTGTTAGTTGTTGATGGCGTTAGAATGAACAATGCTATCTATAGAATGGGACATTTACAAAACTCAATTACCGTGTCTCCAAATATAATTGATAGAACAGAGGTGGTTTTTGGACCATCATCTGTAGTGTATGGTTCAGACGCTTTGGGAGGTGTAATTCATTACTATACAAAAACACCTAAAATAAGTGAAGAAAAACAAATAAATGCTGACTTATATTCTCGTTTTAGCTCTATAAATAATGAATTTACAACACAAGGAAATGTTGAAATTAGAAATAAAAAATGGGCTTCTTTTACCAGTGTTTCTTATAGTGATTTTGGAGATTTAAAAATGGGGAAAAATAGAAATCACGGATTTGATGATTGGGGGAAAGTAAATGAGTACTCTAACAATACAAATAGTTATTATAGCGAGATTCCTATTGTAAATTCAGATAATTTAATTCTAAAAAATACAAGCTTTAATCAGTTAGATTTGTTGCAAAAAGTAGCAATTCCTATTTCAGAAAAAACAGATGTAACGTTTAATTTTCAATATTCAGAATCTTCAAATATTAATAGATTTGATAAATTAACAGAATATTCGGATGGAGCGTTAAAATTTGCAGAATGGTATTACGGGCCACAAAAACGTTTATTAGTTTCTTCACAATTAAAAATAAATCCTGAAAAAAAATGGATTGAAAATGGAACTATTACTGCAGCTTTTCAAAATATTAAAGAATCTAGAGTTCAACGAAAATTTACAAGTTTAGAACGTTCTTATAGAAAAGAAAATGTAGACGTATTTAGTTTAAATGGAGACTTTTTTGTACCATTAACTAAAGGAAATGATAGAATTTTATCTTACGGATTTGAAACTACTTATAACAAAGTAAATTCTAATGCCTTTGGAAAAACCTTAGAGGTTAATAACAATACTATTATTGGTTTTGCTGATGATTTTACCGTACAATCTCGCTATCCTGATGGAGGGAGCAGTTACACAAGTTTAGCTTCATATATTAACTACAGACAGAATATTAATAAAAAAACGACACTAAATACCGGATTAAGATTTGTTAATACGCATTTAAAAGCTACTTGGATAGATGATACCTTTATTCAATTACCTGATTTTGATATTTCGTTAAATAACTCTGCAGTTACTGCAACAATAGGCTTTGCTCATAAACCTTCAGAAGAATGGCAATTAAATAGTGTAATTTCATCAGGGTTTAGATCTCCAAATATTGACGATGTTGGTAAAATAAGAGAAAAATCTGGAAATGTTACAGTGCCAAATGCAGCTCTAAAACCAGAATATGCTTATAGTTTTGAAACAAGTGTTTTAAAATATTTTAATGATAAAAAATTTCATACAGGTTTAAATATTTATTATACCCTTTTAGATAATTATATAACAAGAGATTATTTTGAAGTTAACAACGCTTCAACTATTATGTATGATGGGGAAGAAGGTACAGTTGTGGCAAATCTAAATAAAGATAATGCTTATATTGTAGGAGGTACTTTTAGCTTTAAAGGAAATATAGATGATACTTGGTATACAAAAGGTTCTTTAACTTATACAAAAGGTGAAACATACGATACAGATGAGCCTTTATCTTCTATACCACCTATGTTTGGTAATTTAGAATTCGGATTTGAAAAAGACCGTTTTCAGGCAAATTTAAATTGGAGATTTAATGCTAAAAAAAGATTAAAAGATTATAATTTAATTGAAGGAATAGATAATGTTGAACAAACGCCATACAATGTTTTAACCGACAGTTATTACGGTACACCAGAGTGGAGTACTTTTGGAATAAATTCAAATTATAAACTAAATAATAAGCTTACCTTTTTTGTGAATTTAGATAATATTTTTGACGTGCATTATAAAGAGTTTGCTTCTTCTATTAGTGCTCCAGGTCGTAATATTTCTATTTCGGTTAACTTAACTATTTAATATTAAATTTATTTTACTAAAGCAAGCTGAATACGCTTTCTAGCAACATCAACTTCTAAAACTTTTACAATTATCTGTTGATTTAAAGTAACAATAGCATTAACATCACTTACAAATTTATCGGCTAAATTAGAAACGTGTACCAAGCCACTTTCTTTAATTCCAATATCTACAAAGCACCCAAAATTTGTAATGTTATTAACTATTCCGGGTAATAATTGACCTTCATGTAAATCAGTAATAGTGCGTATGTTTTGATTAAAAGTGAATACTTTGGCTTTTGAACGTGGATCCAATCCTGGTTTTTCTAATTCTGAAATAATGTCTTTTAATGTTGGAACTCCAATTGTAGAGGTACAATATTTTTCTAAATCTATTTTTTGAAGAATGGCCTTATTTCCAATTAAATCGGAAACCGTACATTTTGCATCCTTAGCCATTTTTGTAATTATAGTATAACTTTCTGGATGTACTGCAGAATCGTCTAAAGGATTTGTTGCATTTTTAATACGTAAAAAACCTGCGCCTTGTTCAAAAGCTTTATTTCCTAAACGAGGTACTTTTTTTATATCTGCTCTAGATGTAAAAGCTCCATTTTCATCTCTATAATTTACAATATTTTCAGCCAATTTTGGACCAATTCCAGAAACATAACTTAATAAAGAAACACTAGCAGTATTAATATTTACACCCACTGAATTTACACAGCTTTCTACAACAGTATCTAACGAAGTTTTTAATTTAGTTTGATCAACATCGTGTTGATATTGTCCAACACCAATTGATTTAGCATCAATTTTAACTAATTCTGCAAGTGGATCGGCTAATCTTCTACCTATTGACACAGAACCACGTACAGTAACATCGTAATTTGGAAATTCGTCTCTCGCAATTTTTGAAGCGGAATAAATACTTGCGCCAGCTTCACTTACAACGTAAACTTCAACATCCTTATTAAATCGCATTTTACGTATGAAATGCTCGGTTTCACGCGAGGCAGTTCCATTTCCAATAGCTATGGCTTCAATTTTATAAGCATCAACTAATGAATTTATTTTTTTCATAGCTCCAATAGTATCGTTTTTTGGAGCGTGCGGGTAAATAGTTTCGTTATATTCTAGTCCTCCTTGTTCATTTAAACACACTACTTTACAACCAGTTCTAAAACCAGGATCTATGGCTAATATGGTTTTTTCACCTAAGGGAGCACCTAATAATAGTTGTTTTAAATTTTTAGCAAATACTTCTATGGCATTATTATCTGCTTTTTCTTTAGCAATACTTAATGCCTCGTTTGCTAATGATGGAAACAATAATCGTTTATAAGAATCTGCTATAGCTAAACTAATTTGTGTAGAACATTCGTTATTTGAGCGAATAATTCTATCTTCCATTTTAGCTAATGTACGCTCGTTATCTATTACAATTTTTACACGAATAAATCCTTCTTTTTCGGCTCGTAAAATAGCTAATAATCTATGTGAAGGAATTCTATTTAAGCTTTCAGACCAGTCGAAATAATCTCTAAATTTTTGTGCTTTTTCATTTCCTTCTTCCTTTTTTACAACTTTAGTATTAATGGTTGCAAAACGTTCTAATTGATAACGAATGTTATTTCTTATATCAGTGCGTTCATTAATCCATTCAGCAATTATAAAACGTGCTCCTTCTAATGCTTTTTCAAGAGTATCAACTTCATTATTTATATATTTTGAAGCTGTATATTCCAAATCGTTTACACGCTGACTCATTATCATTTTAGCTAAGGGTTCTAAACCGTTTTTTCGCGCAGTTTCAGCCTTTGTCTTGCGTTTTTTCTTAAAAGGTAGGTAAATATCCTCTAAAACAGTTAAACTGGTTGTAGCCTCAATTTTTTCCTTTAATTCTGTAGTTAAAACATCTTGTTCTTCTAAAGCTTTTAAAATGGCTACTTTTCGTTTCTTTAATTCTTCAAACTGTGTTTTAAACTTTACAATTTCTCCAATTTCAACTTCATCTAAATTTCCTGTTAATTCTTTTCTATAACGAGCAATAAAAGGAACGGTACAATCTTCATTTAATAATTGTATGGTGTTTTCAATACCTTTTGTTGGAAGATTTGTTTTTGATTGTATAAAGTTTAGAATTTGCATTTTGAAATTATAATTAAAGAAGTATAAACGTCGCCCTGAATTTATGAGTCTAAAAATTCAGGGTGACATTATAATTTATACATATATGATTAAGATGCTGAAACAAGTTTAGCATCATGTAACATCAATACTAGCTTACTTGCTCTCCGTTTTTTACTGAATCGTTTTCTGGTTCAATAAAAGCAAGTTTTCCATCTGGTGTATCTGTCATTAAAATCATACCTTGGCTTTCAACACCGCGTAGTTTTCTTGGTGCTAAATTGACTAAAACAGTTACTTTTTGTCCAATAATATCTTCTGGTTTAAAACTTTCTGCAATACCAGAAACAATAGTTCTTGTATCAATACCAACATCGACCTTAAGTTGTAATAATTTTTTAGTTTTTGGTACTTTTATGGCTTCAATAATTGTTCCTACACGCATATCTAGCTTTGTAAAATCATCAAATTCGATAGTTTCTTTTTGTGGTTCTACAATTTTGTTTTCAGCCTCATTAGCTAATTTTGTTGCTTCTAATTTTTCTAGTTGAATTTGTATAGCTGCATCTTCAATTTTAGCGAATAATAATTCAGCTTTTCCAATGGTATGATTTGCTGCAATTAATTCAGTGTGTTCTTCAACATCACTCCATTTTAATTCATTAGAAATATTTAAAATTTGTCTTAGTTTTTCAGCAGAAAATGGTAAAAAAGGTTCGGAAACAACAGACAATCCTGTGGCAATTTGAAGCGCAACATACATAACAGTTTTTACGCGTTCTGGATCTGTTTTAATTAGTTTCCATGGTTCTTCATCAGCTAAATACTTATTACCTAAACGCGCTAAATTCATTAACTCTTGAGATGCTTCTCTAAAGCGGTAACGCTCAATAGAGCTTGCTATTATAGATGGGTATTTTTGTAATTTTTCTAGCGTTTCATTATCTACATCTGTAAATTCGTTAGGTTCTGGAACAACGCCTTCGTAATATTTGTTAGTTAACACAACTACACGGTTTATAAAATTTCCAAAAATGGCTACTAATTCGTTATTATTACGTGCTTGAAAATCTTTCCAAGTAAAATCGTTATCTTTTGTTTCAGGAGCATTTGCCGTTAATGTATAACGCAAAACATCTTGCTGATTTGGAAAATCTTCTAAATATTCGTGTAACCAAACAGCCCAATTTTTTGAAGTTGAAATTTTATCGCCTTCTAAATTTAAAAATTCGTTTGCTGGTACATTTTCAGGTAAAATATAACTTCCTTCAGCTTTTAACATTGTTGGGAAAATAATACAGTGAAATACAATATTATCTTTTCCAATAAAGTGAATTAATTTTGTGTCTTTATCTTTCCAGTAAGGTTCCCAATTTTTTCCTTCACGTGCTGCCCATTCTTTGGTTGAAGAAATATAACCAATTGGCGCATCAAACCATACGTACAATACTTTTCCTTCTCCACCTTCAACAGGAACTGGAATTCCCCAATCTAAATCGCGGGTTACAGCTCTAGGTTTTAAACCATCATCTAACCACGATTTTACTTGGCCTAATACATTTGTTTTCCAGTCATTTTTATGTCCTTCAACAATCCATTCGCGTAACCATTGCTCGTATTTATCTAATGGTAAATACCAGTGTTTTGTTAATTTTGTAGTTGGTGTATTTCCTGTAATTGCAGATTTTGGATTTATTAAATCTGTAGCGTTATGACTTGTACCACAATTTTCGCATTGATCTCCATAACTTTCTTCATTTCCACATTTAGGACAGGTTCCAACAACAAATCTATCAGCTAAAAATTGCTTAGCTTCTTCGTCGTATAACTGTTCGCTAGCTTCTTCAATAAATTTACCTTCAGTATATAATTTTTTAAAAAATTCTGAAGCTGTTTCGTGGTGAACTTTTGCTGAGGTTCTAGAATAATTATCAAAAGAAATACCAAAATCTTTAAAAGAAGTTTTAATTATTGCATTGTATTTATCTACAATATCTTGTGGTGTAACACCTTCTTTTTTTGCCTTTAATGTAATTGGAACACCGTGTTCATCTGATCCACAAACGAATAAAACATCGTTTGCTGTATTACGTAAATAACGCGCATAAATATCAGCGGGTACATATACTCCTGCTAAATGTCCAATATGAACTGGACCATTAGTATATGGTAATGCGGCTGTAATTGTATATCTTTTTGAATTGCTCATCAAAATTGTTTTAAGAAAGTGCAAAAATAAGGATTGTTTATTAGAAAAATGAAAAGTTGTTTCGGTTTTCGCGATTTACTGTTCAATTTAATTGATTTTTATAGGTTTGTATATAAAAAATACGTTAAAACAGTACAGTTGTTATTTTTTAGGAGTAGTATAAAAGTCTTTCAATAAGCTAAAACTGTATACAAAAACATCTCATTCTTAAGCTAATTTAAGAATGAGATGTGCAAAAAAAAGTATTTTGAAATTAGTTAAAAGTTATTTTCTACCTCTGCAGCTTCTAACATTAAATAATGTAGGTCTGTATTTTTAATATAAGGTTTTAATAATTCACTACCAGGACCATACATTGCAAGTTCCACATAATCGGCAGAGTGTTGCATACTTATCCACCCAACAGAGTTGTGTTTTTTTTGAATTTTGGCTAATTCATTAAATGGTAAATGTTTATAATTATATAAGCCGTTTTCAGCTTTAATAGAAGTATAATAACTTAAAAGTAATTTAGCTTCATCATCTGTCACTTCAAAATTATTAGCATATTCAATTCTTTCTTTTATTTGAGAGATAGAAGTTTCATTTCCAAAACCGTTTAAAATCCAATCATTGGTATGTTTATAGTTTTGAATACTGTCAAACTGTTTATTAGCATTTTTACCGTAAATTACTCCTGGATTTGCGTTTCCGTGATCTGTAGTAATTATAACGAGTGTATTTTTATCTTTTTCTGCAAAATCTATTGCAACTTTAACGGCTTCATCATGTGCTGTTTGGTCGTATATTAACCCGGCAATATCATTACCATGAGCTGCCCAATCCACTTTTCCTGCTTCTACTTGTAACACAAAGCCTTCTTTATTGTTTTTCATAACATCAATAGCTTTTTGTGTCATTTCACCCAATGTAGGAATTTTTTGAGCAAGTTCTTTATTGTTATTTCTATCAGCTGTATATGGCAATCCATCATTATTGAAAACACCTAAAATTGGTTGGTTATTAGTTGCATTTAACATTTCATTTCTAGTTTTAACCACTTGATATCCACCTAATTTAAATTTTTGGTACATATCTACTTTATCTTTTCTAGATTCGGCAGAAAAATAATTATTTCCACCACCCATCATAACATCAAATTTTTGGGCTAAATACTTTTTAGCAATACCTTCTTGATCGTTTCTGCTTTTACTGTTTACACAAAAACCAGCTGGTGTAGCATGTGTAATTGGTACGGTTGTAACGCACCCAGCCATTTTTCCTGCTTTTTTAAATTTTTGCCAAATAGGTAAATGTTCTTCACCATTAGGCCCAACATTTAAACTTCCATTATTTATTCTAAAACCGCCTCCCCAAGAAGAACTTGCAGCAGCAGAATCTGTAACAATAGAACTTGCAGAAGCCATATCCATTAAAGCTCTATTTACTTTATTGTCTTTATATAATTGAAGCCAATTACTTCCTTTTCCAGTTTTTCTAGAAAGGTATAAATCGGCCATATTTAAAGTTCCGGTACTCATACCATCACTTACAAGTATAATTATATTTTTTGCTTTTTTGTTTTTGTCTATTAAGTCGGGTTCTAGCGTTGTAGCATTTAAATCAAAAGGATTTAATAAAGTTGACCCAATAGCAAATAATGATCCGTTTTTAAAAAATTTTCTTCTATTCATAATTTTTCACATCAATAAGTAGCTTCAAATATACTTTATTTATAGTGAAATTATGTGCCTAGTATTGCTAAAAAATTGTAATTTTAATGTAAATTATTTTGTTTTTAAGATATAAAAATAAATAATTCAACTATTTTTAAATGATTTAAGTTTTAGCAATGGTTTTAAAAAAATATAGTAATGCAGTTTCAATTTTAATATTGATTGCCGGAATTTATTTTAGTTTTTACACCTTATTTCCAAATTTAGGTGCTGAAACTAATGTAACAGATACAGAATTTTCTACAGAAAAAGCACTCGTTCATTTAAAAAACATTTCGAAAAAACCACATTATACGGGTTCTAAAGAACATGCAGTTGTTAGAAATTATATAGTTGAGGAATTCGAGAAGCTTGGTTTGAAAGTAGAAATTCAAGAACAATTAGCTATAAATAGTAGAAGAACAGCTACAGCTACAAAAAATATTTTAACAAGAATTAAAGGTTCTGAAAGCGGTAAGGCATTGTTGCTACTTACACATTACGATTCGAGTCCACATTCTTCTTTTGGTGCAAGTGATGCAGGAAGTGGTGTTGTTGTTATTTTAGAAGGAGTTCGTGCTTTTTTAACTCAAAATAAGGTTCCTAAAAACGATATAATTATTTGTATTTCAGATGCTGAAGAATTAGGGCTGTTAGGTGCAAATGCATTTGTTAATTACCATCCGTGGGCAAAAGATATTGGACTTGTTTTAAATTTTGAAGCTCGTGGTAGTGGAGGACCGAGTTATATGTTAGTTGAAACTAATGGTGGAAATAAAAATTTAATTGAAGCTTTTAAAAAGGCAAACACACCGTATCCGGTTGCAAATTCTTTAATGTATAGCGTTTATAAAATGTTGCCAAACGATACGGATTTAACCGTTTTTAGAGAAAATAAAAATATTGATGGTTTTAATTTTGCATTTATTGATGATTTTTTTGATTATCATACTGCGCAAGATATATTTAATCGGTTAGATTTAAATACTTTACAACATCAAGCTTCGTATTTAATGGCTGGATTAAATTATTTTTCAAATTCTGACTTAGAAAATTTAAAAGCTGAAGAAGATTTTGTGTATTTCAATTTTCCTTATTTTGGAATGGTATTTTATCCATTTTCTTGGGTATTACCAATGGTGTTAATTTGTACATTGTTATTTTTAGTTTTATTAGGAGTTGGGTTTTCAAACAAAAAACTTACAATTATTGGTGTTTTAAAAGGGCTTATTCCTTTTATAGGCTCTTTATTAATTACTAGTTTAGGTGCTTTTTATGGATGGAAGTTTTTATTGAAAATACATCCAAATTACACAAATATTTTACACGGATTTACTTATAATGGTTATTATTATATTGCTGCCTTTGTAGCTTTAACTATAGCAATATGCTTTTGGTTTTATAAAGGTTTTTTTAAAAAAAGAACAGCACAAGATCTAGTAATTGCTCCAATTTTTAGTTGGATTCTTATTAATTTTGGAATTGCTTTTTATTTGCCAGGCGCAGCCTTTTTTATAATTCCAGTATTTATACTATTATTAATATTGGCAATTTTATTATTTGGTAAACAGCAAAATAATTTAATCTTGTTTTCAATTGCAGTATTGCCAATACTTGTTATTTTTTCACCTCTAATTAAAATGTTCCCTGTAGGTTTAGGTTTAAAAATGTTGGTGATAAGTACTGTTTTTACCGTATTGCTTTTTGGATTGCTAATCCCAATTTTTCAACAGTATAAAAACCAGAAAAAAGCATATTATTTATTTTTATTTATAGGTTTTATGGCATTAATTTCCGCAAGTGTAAATTCAGGTTATTCTGAAGAGCGCAAACAACCTAATAGCATTGTATATGTTTATGATACTACTATTAATGAAGCTTATTGGGGAAGTTATAATACCAACATTGATAGTTTTACAACACAATTTTTAGGTGAAAATCCTATAAAAGGAAGTTATAAAGAAAATTCATCTGCTAGTAAATACAATACAAAAATTAACTTACATAAGCAGACAGAAATAGTACCGTTAAAGCAACCAACAATTACCATTGTTTCAGATACTATTATTAATTCAAATAGAAGAGTTTGTTTAAGTATTTATTCTAACAGAAATGCAAATAAAATAGAATTAAGAACTGCCTTTTCAATGGAATTTATGCAATTTAAAGTAAATGAAGTTCCATTAAAAAAAGCTATAACAAAAGACGTTCTTAAACTTAAACCTGGTACTGTTTTAAGTTATTATAGAACTTCAGAAAACGAAATTATAGATTTAGAATTGGTTGTTTCTGAAAATCAACAATTAGAATTTGATATTTTTGAATCTAAATACGATTTACTAACAAATCCGCTTTTTAAAATTGAGCCAAGGCCTAGTACTATGATGCCAATGCCATTTGTATTAAATGATGCTACAATAATAAAATCGAATATAAAACTTTAAGAATGAAGAAAATTTTAATAATTACACTTTTAGCAATTTTTGTGTTTAGTTGTAAAGAACCATTAAAAGAAAAATTACAAAAAGAACCTGAAACTAAAACACAACAAGAGTCCGTATATACAAAACCTGTTTTAGATACCAAAAGTGCTAATTATTTATATCATTTTGCTTTTGATTGTATCGACCAAGAGTATCCTAATAAATTAGGTCAAGTTTTAGGAGATGCAACTTATTTAAAAGAACCATCGGAGTTACACCCAGCTTTTTATGGATGTTTCGATTGGCATTCTTCTGTTCACGGACATTGGACGTTGTTAAACATTTTGCAAAAATTACCAAATTTTGAACATAAAGAGGCTATTTGGAAAAAGTTAAATTCCACAATAACAAAAGAGAATATTTTAAAAGAAGTCGCTTATTTTGATGATACTCATAATAAAAGTTTTGAACGTACGTATGGATGGGCTTGGCTTTTAAAAGTATCGGAAACTTTGCAAGATTGGAAAACTCCAGAAGCTATACAATTAAATGAAAATTTAAAACCATTAGTAGATTTAATTGAACAAAAATATATTGAGTTTTTGCCAAAATTAAAATATCCAATTAGGGTAGGAGAACACCCAAATACTGCTTTTGGAATGTCTTTTGCGTTAGATTATGCCAAAAAATATGCGCCTCAATTAGAAGCCATTATTATAGCAAAATCTAAAGAATATTATTTAAATGATGTTAACTGTCCAATTACTTGGGAGCCTGGAGGATTTGATTTTTTATCACCTTGTTTACAAGAAGCTGCTTTAATGCTAAAAGTACTTCCTAAAAGCGAATATATAACTTGGTTAGATGCCTTTTTACCAAACTTTAGAGCGCAACCAGAAAGTTATTTAGAAGTTGCAGAAGTTACAGACAGGTCAGATGGTAAATTAGCGCATTTAGATGGTTTAAACTTTAGTAGAGCTTGGTGCTTATATGAAATTGGACATAAATTAAAGAATGATAAAATGCTTCAATTAGCTAATAAACACTTTGAGTATAGTTATGAAAAAATGGACTCTGGAGAATATGCCGGAGCCCATTGGTTAGCTTCTTTTGCTTTATATGCTACTTTAAAAAGTAACTAAATTTAGCTATTTTTTTTATATTCAGTAATACGCATTGTATTAGCCATACCTCTTTTCTTTACAGGCATAGAGGTAATGTTAATAGCATAGTCACCTTCGTGTAAATAACCTCTTTCGGCAGCTAAATTATTAATATCTTCAATTGTTTGATCTGTGCTAACAAAACGATCATAATAAACACCTTTAACACCCCAAAGTAAATTTAACATAGCTAAAATTCTTCTGTTAGAAGAGAATACAAGAATGTTAGATTTTGGTCTCCAAGATGAAATATGGAAAGCGGTAAATCCAGAATCTGTTAATGTTGTAATAACTTCAGCATTAATAGAGTTTGCCATTAAAGCAGCTTGGTGACAAATAGTTTTAGAAATAAAACGTTCGTTAATACATTGTACATATGTTTCTGGCATTGAAATTAGTGGAGAATTTTCTACACTTTCAATAATTTTACGCATTTGTTTAATTACCTCTAAAGGAAAAGCACCTACAGATGTTTCACCAGAAAGCATAACAGCATCTGCACCATCCATAATTGAGTTAGCTACATCATTAACTTCAGCTCTAGTTGGAACTTGATTATCAATCATAGTTTCCATCATTTGTGTAGCAATTATAACTGGAATGTGCGCTTTTTTAGCTTTTAAAACCAAACGTTTTTGAATTAATGGAACTTTTTCCATTGGAACCTCAACACCTAAATCTCCACGTGCAACCATTAAGGCATCGCAGTGTGGTGTTAACTTATCTATATTAGATACAGCTTCAGGCTTTTCAATTTTTGCAATTATAGGAATATTATGATCTGAATTCTCATTAATAATTTCTTGTAATTGTATTAAGTCTTCAGGTGTTCTAACAAAAGATAATGCAATCCAGTCAACATCTAAACCAATTGCAAAAACTACATCTTTCTTGTCCTTATCTGTAAGAGCTGGTAAAGAAATTTTTGTATTTGGTAAGTTAACTCCTTTTTTAGATTTTAATGGACCACCTCTAAGTACTTTAGTTGTAACATTTAATTCGCGGTCAGTGTCAATTACTTCAAATAATAATTTTCCATCATCTACCAAAATGTGTTCACCTTTTTTAACATCTTTTGGAAAGTTTTGATAGGTCATAAACGCTTTTTTGTCGGTACCTTCACATTTTTCAGTAGTAAAAGTAAATGTGTCTCCTACTTCAAGCTCTACACCTTCAGCCATAACACCTACGCGTAATTTTGGACCTTGTAAATCTGCTAAAACGGCAACATGAAAGTCTCGTTTTTCGTTAATTTCTCTTATTATTTTAACGCGTTCTTCTACATCTGAGTAGTCAGCATGTGAAAAATTTATTCTGAACACATTTACACCTGATTCCATCATGCGTTCTATTATTTCTTTAGTTCCACAGGCGGGACCTAATGTAGCTACGATTTTGGTGCGTTTTCTGTTTTCTGCCATTGTTAAAAAATTAGATTATATTTTGATTTTAATGTGTTTGTTTTAATTTGATATGAAGTAATTATTTGGTCTAATTTATTTAATTTTTCTACCATTTCTAAAATAAATTCTGGTGTACATCCTTCAATTTTTAATAAGAAATCGACTTTCTTTTTTTCTGGTAGTAAATAAGAAGTTGTACTATAATTTCCTCCAAATAAACCATCTTTATATTGTTCGTTAACAACTTGTAAAGATTTGTTGTTAATTAAATAATAATTTAGGTATGTTTTTTCATCTTTATACTCAAATAATGGAAATTCTACTGTAGAATCTTTAAAATCTAAATTGTCTTTATATCTAACAAATTTAGTGTTTAAATGTTTATTTATTAAATATGCCAATCTATAGTCTTCTTCGGTTGAATGAATTCCAATTAATAAATAATCATCTTCTAAATCAAATGTAAATACCTGCATATAAAGAATGAATATTAATTTTGTAAAAGTACTACTGTTTAATAACAGTAACTAATTATTTTACGAAATCGTATTCGTGATTTGTAAATTAAGACAAAATTTTAGTTATAATGAAATGTCTGAAATTTCTTGTTGAAATGCGTAATAAGCTCTTTTTGCGGCTGTTTCTTCGGCTTTCTTTTTAGATGTTGCTCTTCCTTTTGCAATTATTTTACCATCTAAAAATAGTTTTACGCTAAAGTGTTTTGTTATATCATTGCCTGAATCTTCATAAACTTCAAAAACAAAATCGTTTTTTACTTTTTGACACCATTCAATAAATAAACTTTTGTAACTAGTTATTTTTCCTTCTAATTTTGGTACATCTACATAGGGAACAACAACTCTTTTAAAAATAAATTTTCTGCAATAATTATAGCCTCTATCTAAATAAATAGCACCAACTAATGCTTCAAAAATGTTTCCGTGTACGTTTTCTCCAAATTTAGATTTTGCTACATTACTTCTAACAAATCTAAATAAATCTAAGTCTTTTCCTAGTTCATTTAAATGATCTCTGCTAACAATTTTAGAGCGCATTTTGGTAAGATATCCTTCATCTCCAGAAGGTACTTCTTCAAATAGATATGCTGCAATAATAGAACTCAGCATTGCATCTCCTAAAAACTCTAGACGTTCATAGTTAACAGGAAGCCCTGTTTTTTCATCAACTTCTTTTATAGAGCGATGAATAAAAGCTTTCTTGTAGTATGCTAAATTTTTAGGTTTAAACCCTATTATTTGTTTTAAATCTTTATAAAATACTTCGTCATTTTCTGTACGAGTATCAATAATTTTTCGAATGAAGTTCATTCAGATGTTTTGTTATTCAAATTTTTTAAAGAGTACACAAGCATTGTGTCCTCCAAAGCCAAAAGTATTACTCATGGCAACGTTTACAGTACGTTTTTGTGGTTTATTAAACGTAAAGTTTAATTTACTGTCAATTTGATCATCATCATTAAAGTGATTGATTGTAGGTGGTACAATACCGTTTTTAATAGCAAGTATTGAGGCAATTGCTTCAACTGCTCCAGCAGCACCTAATAAATGACCTGTCATTGACTTAGTTGAGTTAATGTTAAGCTTATATGCATGCTCACCAAAAACTTCTATAATTGCTTTAGATTCTGCAATATCTCCAAGTGGAGTAGAGGTACCGTGCATGTTAATAGCATCAACATCTTCAGGTTTTAATCCAGCATCTTTTAGGCAATTTACCATAACATTATGCGCTCCTAAACCGTCTGGGTGTGGAGCTGTGATATGATATGCATCGGCTGATAATCCACCACCACCAATTTCGGCATAAATATTTGCCCCTCTAGCGATAGCGTGTTCATATTCTTCAAGAATTAATGTTCCTGCACCTTCACCTAAAACAAAACCATCTCTGTCTTTATCAAAAGGTCTTGAAGCTGTTTCAGGGTCGTCATTTCTTGTAGAAAGTGCTTGTAACGAATTAAATCCTCCCATACCTGCAATTGTAACTGCTGCTTCTGAACCTCCAGAAACCATTAAATCTGCATATCCTAAACGAATATAATTTAAGGCATCAATAATCGCATTTGATGATGATGCACAAGCTGAAACTGTTGCAAAATTTGGTCCTCTAAATCCATATTTTATAGAAATTTGACCAGGTGCAATATCAGCAATCATTTTAGGTATAAAGAAAGGGTTAAATCTAGGAGTACCATCACCATTGGCAAAATTAATACATTCATTTTGGAATGTTTCTAATCCACCAATTCCAGCTCCCCATATTACGCCGACTCTATTTTTATCAATTGTTTCTAAATCTAGTTTAGAATCTAGAATAGCCTCATCAGTAGACACCATGGCATACTGCGTAAATCTATCCATTTTTCGAGCTTCTTTTCTATCAAGATAATCCTTAACATCAAAGTTTTTAAGCTCACAAGCAAAACGAGTTTTGAACTTGGACGCATCAAAATACGTGATTGGAGCGGAACCACTAATTCCATTAGTTAGCCCATTCCAAAATTGTTCAACAGTGTTTCCAATTGGTGTTAATGCACCAAGTCCAGTTACTACAACTCGCTTAATTTCCATATAAAATTACTTTTTTGCGTCTTCTATATAGCTAATTGCTTGACCAACAGTACCGATGTTTTCAGCCTGATCGTCTGGAATTTGAATATCGAATTCTTTTTCGAATTCCATAATTAACTCAACAGTATCAAGTGAGTCTGCTCCTAAATCGTTAGTAAAGCTAGCTTCTATTGTTACTTCATTTTCGTCAACGCCTAATTTATCTACGATAATGGCTTTTACTCTTGATGCAATGTCTGACATAATTCTTTAATTTTTAAATTTAATTACTCGGCAAAAATATAAAACTTTCTTTAAAAGAAAATCTTTTAATTAATAAAAGTACTTATTATGATATTAAAATTAATAAAAGTTTTTTTATTTAAGCAGTGAAAGTTACTAATTATTTGTTTATTTTGTGATACAATATCAAGTAATTTTTTAGTTTGTTTTATTCTTATAAATTACAAAAACTATAGATTTCTAAATGAAACGAATTGTTATATTTGCCTCAGGTTCAGGTACTAATGCTGAAAATATTATTAAATATTTTAAAAATAATAAATTAATCTCTGTTGTTCAGGTGCTTTCAAACAAGAAAGATGCCAAAGTTTTAGAACGTGCTAAAAGATTAAATGTTAGTAGTATAAACTTTAATAAAAGTGATTTTTTTACTTCGGATAAAATTTTAACTATTTTAAAGGAAAAAGCAGATTTTATTGTTTTAGCGGGTTTTTTATGGAAAATTCCTACTGAAATTATTGAAGCTTTTCCAAATAAAATTCTAAATATTCATCCTTCATTGTTGCCAAAATATGGTGGTAAAGGAATGTACGGAATGCATGTGCACGAAGCTGTAGTTAAAAATAAAGAAACTGAATCTGGAATTACAATACACTATGTTAATGAAAATTATGATGAAGGTGCTATTGTTTTTCAAGAGCGTTTTAAAGTTTTAGCTACCGATACAGCTGAAGATGTTGCTCAAAAAATACATAAATTAGAATATGAGTTTTTTCCAAAAATTATTGAAAAAGTAGTATTAGACTTATAGTTTTATGGCTAAAAAAAAGTTTTATGTAGTTTGGAATGGGCATAAAAAGGGTGTTTATTCTTCTTGGGATATGTGTAAAAAACAAATTTCAAATTTTACGGGTGCACAATACAAATCTTTTGCTTCAAAAGAGGCTGCTGAAAGTGCTTTTAAAGGGAATTATAAAGATTATGTTGGTAAGGATACCAAAACCGTAAAACTTTCTGCAGAGGAATTAAAAAAATACGGAAAACCAATACTTAATTCAATTGCTGTAGACGCCGCTTGTGCTGGAAACCCAGGCAAAATGGAATATCGTGGTGTTACAACAAAAGATAAAAAGCAGTTGTTTATTCAAGGGCCTTTTGAACAAGGAACTAATAATATTGGTGAGTTTTTAGCTTTGGTTCACGGGTTGGGTTATTTAAAGCAACGAAATTTAGATGTTCCAATTTATTCAGATTCTAAAATTGCCATTTCTTGGGTTAAAAAAGGACAATGTAGAACCAATTTACAAATAACTTCAAAAAATAAAGTGTTATTCGATTTTGTGAAACGTGCCGAAAAATGGCTGAAAGAGAACACTTATACTACTAAAATATTAAAGTGGGAAACCAAAGCTTGGGGTGAAATTCCTGCGGATTTTGGAAGAAAGTAGTTGCAATTGATAGTTGTAAATTAGCAATTGAAAGTTGGTTTGGAGTTGTTTTCTTTCAATTTTTTTGTCATTGCTGCGAAGGTAGAAATTCATATTTAGGTCTGTTTTAGATTCTTGTTTTCATAGGAATGACAAATTATAACTTAAAAAAAACCTAACAAGTTTTTAAAACCTGTTAGGTTTGCTATTTTTGAATAATTTTAAAACTTTTTACTTTGCAACTTTCAAACTTACGATAACATCATTTTAGCCTTTAATAAAGCATCACATAGCATATCTACTTCTTCAAAAGTATTGTAAAAAGAGAACGATGCTCTTACGGTGCCAGGAATTTTATAAAAGTCCATAATTGGCTGTGCGCAATGGTGTCCTGTTCTTACTGCAATTCCTAATTTATCTATAATTGAACCAATATCATACGGATGAATGTTTCCAATATTAAATGAAATTACGGCAGTTTTATGTTTTGAAGTTCCATAAATTTTTAAACCTTCAATTTCAAGTAGTTTTTTGGTTGCATACTTTAATAATTTATCTTCATATGCGGTAATATTATCAAAGCCAATATTGTTCATATAATCAATAGCAGTTCCAAAGGCTATTCCGCCAGCAATATTTGGAGTTCCGGCTTCAAATTTATGAGGTAAATCGGCATAAGTAGTCTTTTCAAAAGTCACCTGTTTTATCATTTCACCACCACCTTGGTATGGCGGTAATTTGTTTAGCCACTCCTCTTTTCCGTATAAAATTCCAACGCCTGTTGGGCCACATAATTTGTGTGCAGATGCTACATAAAAATCAACATCTAAGGTTTGTACATCTGGTTTTATATGTGGGCAACTTTGTGCACCATCAATTAAAACGGCTGCACCTACGTTGTGTGCTTTTTTAATAATTTCTTCAATAGGATTTATGGTACCTAATGCATTTGAAACGTGATTTACAAAAACTAGTTTTGTTTTATCTGAAAGTAATTTGTCGTATTCAGAAAGTACTAAATCACCATCTAAATTCATTGGAATTACTTTTAAAATAGCTCCAGTACGTTCACATAACATTTGCCAAGGAACTATATTTGAATGATGCTCTAAGGCAGAAACTATAATTTCATCACCTTTATTTAATAATGAAGTAAAACCCGTAGCAACAATATTGATACTGTGTGTTGTACCGGAAGTAAGTATAATTTCGTAACTTTTTTTTGCATTAAAGTGCTGTTGTAATTTTATACGAGCTTGTTCATATGCATCTGTTGCTTTTTGACTTAAAGTATGAACACCTCTATGAATATTTGAATTTATAGTGGTATAATAATTTACAATGGAATCTATTACAACTTGTGGTTTTTGAGTAGTTGCGGCATTGTCTAAATAAACTAATGGTTTTCCATTTACTGTTTCTTTTAGAATAGGAAAATCAGCTCTAATTTTATCAATATCTATCATTTTTGTTTTTTAGAATGATTCTAAATACAAAATTACAAAATTGAGATTGTTTTAATTGAAGTTCTTAAAATCTTTTCTTAAGAAATTATTATTTTAAGGGTTGTATGCTTGCTAATATTTGAATTTTGAGGGCTTCAACTTTAGGAGGTGTTTAGAGAAGCCATTCTTTTTGTGATAATATTCTATACTTTTTGTTTGGTTTTAGTAAGTTCTGTAATTGTTTAATAAACTTATTACTGCCAAAAATTAAATATTTTATGTTATCTGAATTACAAGACTTACTTTTGAAAACTTTATGGATTCATTAACTCAAATAGTATTAGGAGCTGCCGTTGGAGAGGCTGTTTTAGGTAAAAAAGTTGGAAATAAAGCAATGCTTTATGGTGCAATTGCTGGTACTATTCCTGATTTAGATATAATTTCTTCGTATTTTACAGATACTGTAACTGCAATTTCTATACATCGCGGATTTACACATTCTATTGTGTTTGCAGTGCTTTTTGCTTTTATTTTTGGTTGGATTGTTTCCAAATATGAGATGTATAAAAATTTTAAAGGTTGGTTTTGGTTATTTTTCTGGGCATTTTTTACACATTCCATTTTAGATGCACACACCACTTGGGGTACACAGGTGTTTTGGCCTATTGATTTTAGATTAGCTTTAAAAACAGTTTTTGTAATCGACCCTTTGTATACAGTACCTTTTTTAGTGTTTTTAATTTTAGCTATGTTTCAAAAACGATTAGCAAAAAAAAGAAGATTCTATAATAATATTGGTTTAATAATAAGTTCATCCTATTTAGTGCTTACATTTTTATTAAAGTGGATAGCTTTTAACCAATTTGAATCTGCATTGGATAAACAAGATATAAATTATATACAATTAGATACACGGCCTTCACTTTTAAATACAATACTTTGGAGTGCTAATGTAGAAACTGAGGACTCATATTTATTAGCCAATTATTCATTTTTTGATTCAAAACCAATCAATTTTGAAAGTTATCCTAAAAATCATCATTTATTAGGAAATCTTGTTGAAAATAACAAAGTAAAACGTATGATTTCAATTTCTAAAGGATGGTATATTATATCTCAAGATAAAGGGAATCTGTATTTCAACGATTTACGTTTTGGACTTTTAAGTTTAGAGCCAGCATCTCAAAATTTTGTTTTTAAATATAAAATAGCAGTTGATAATTTAGGAGGATTAACATTTATAGAGGAACCAAAAGATAGACGTGATGGCAAAAAGTTATTGTCAGATTTGTGGGTTCGTTTAAAGGGAAATTAATTTGTTTTTTTATAGCTCCAAACAGCCAAACCATTCATAATAACTGCGTAAATAGTTGTTTTTATTAGTTGAGGAAGTATGTCGTTAAGTCCAGATCCTTTTAACATTACCATTCGCATAATTTCTACAAAGTATCTTATTGGATTAAATTCTGTTATTACTTGAGCCCATTTAGGCATACTTTCTATAGGTGTAAATAAACCACTCATTAGAATAAAAATAACCATAAAAAACCAAGAGATAAACATAGCTTGTTGCTGTGTGTCTGTAAAATTTGAAATAAATAGGCCAATACCTAAAATTACTAAAATATAAACGGAAGTGTATAAATACATAAGTGCTAAGCTACCAACCATTGGAACATTAAATACAAGTTTTGTTATAATTAATCCAACGGATAATAGACCTAATCCTATTATCCAAAATGGGAAAAGTTTACCTATTATAAATTGACTTTTCTTTATTGGTGTAACATTTATTTGCTCTAATGTTCCAATTTCTTTTTCTCTTACAATGTTCATTCCAGATAAAAATAAAATAATCATAGTTACAAGTAAAACCAATATTCCTGGTACCATAAACGTTTTATAGTTTAGGGTTTTGTTGTACCAAAATAGGGGAATGGTCTCAATGTATACGGGTTTAATTTGTGTGTCTGAAATATGAGATAACTCCACTTTTATTTTTTGATTAAAACGTTGTATAATTTGAGAAACATAAACATTTTCTACTCCTGCTGCTGCACCATCAATTGCATTAATGGTTACACCTAAACTATTGTATTTTTCTGCTTGTAAGTCGCGTTCAAAATATTGTGGAATTTCTAAAACAACATCTACTTTTCCGTTTAACATTTCTGAACTAGCTAATTTTTCTGAAGGAAAATCTGTTAGTACATTAAAATATGTTGAAGCATTAAATTTTTCAATTAATTCTCTTGAGGTTGATGTGCGATCATTATCAATATATCCAAACTTAATATTTTTAATATCAAAAGTAGCTGCATTTGCTAATATTAAAAGCTGCATTATAGGCATAATAAAAATAATAGGAAGCATTCCTTTATTTCTAAAGATTTGTTTGAATTCCTTTTGTATTATGTATAGTATTGTTTTCATTTTGTAGTATCTGGTAACTAGTATTCTGTATCAGGTGTTTTTAATATTTTTATGTTCCTTCAAAAATTATAAAACTTATTCTAATCTTATTTTATATTTCTTTACACTTAATCCAATAAAAAAAACAGTCATTCCTGCTAAAATCAGCGTTTCTTTCCAGATATATTGCAACCCAACACCCTTTAACATAATGCCTTTTATAATAATTATAAACCATTTGGCAGGAACAATATTACTTATTACTTGCATTGGTAAAGGCATACTTGAAATAGGAAAAATAAAGCCAGATAACAAAATAACAGGGAGCATTAATCCCATTAAAGAAATCATCATAGCGGTTTGTTGTGTGGCAGAAATTGTTGAAATTAAAATACCTAATGCTAGTGATGTTATAATGAATAACACGCTTTCTAATCCTAATAAAAATAAACTTCCTTGAACAGGCATTTTAAAAATAAAAATGCTTAATAAAATAATAATGATTGCATTAATTATAGATAGAAAAATATACGGAAAAACTTTACCAATAATAACCTGAAAAGGTTTTAGAGGTGATACTAATAGAATTTCCATTGTTCCTAATTCTTTTTCTCTGGTTATGGAAATAGATGTCATCATAGCAGATACTAGCATAAGAATCATTGTCATTACACCAGGTACAAACATATATACGCTTTTTAATTCTGGATTGTAAACCAAGCGTGTTTTGGTGTTTATTTGGTAATTAGAGACACTATTTTTATTTAATTCTTTTTGATATTGAATTACAATAGCATTAATATAATTACTAATTGTATTGGCTGTGTTTGGGTTTGTAGCATCTGTAACAATTTGTATGTTAGCTTTATTTTCTTTAATTAAATTCTCACTAAAGTTTTGTTCAAAATTTAAAACTGCTTTAACGTGGCCCTTTTTAAAGACTGAAGCAATATCTTCTTCTTTTTCTAGCATTTGCTTAATGCTGAAATATTTTGAAGCTGAAATTTTATTAATAATTTCTTTGGTTGTTACATCTTTTGAATGGTCTAAAATAGCAATATCTACATTGTTGATTTCGTTGGTAATGGCGAAACCAAATAACATTATTTGTGCAATTGGCATACCAAAAAGAATAAACAACGAACGTTTATCTCTAATAATATGGTAAAATTCTTTTTTTATAAATCCTATAAAACGTTTCATAATTTACTTACTGTTAGTTGGTTTACCTTGCTAATTTTAAAAACACATCATTCATATTATTTACATTAAATTGTTCTTTTAATTTTTTAGGTGTATCTAAAGCTTCAATTTTACCGTTTACCATTATAGATACTCTATCGCAATATTCCGCCTCGTCCATATAATGCGTTGTTACAAAAATGGTAGTGCCTTGGTGAGCCGCTTTATAAATCATTTCCCAAAATTGACGTCTAGTAATTGGATCTACACCACCAGTTGGTTCATCTAAAAACACAATTTTTGGATTGTGTAAAAGAGCTACCGAAAAAGATATTTTTTGTTTCCAACCTAGTGGTAACGAGCCTACAAGTTTGTTTGTAATGTTTTGCAAGCCTAATTCTTCAACTAACTGGCATCTTTTTTCATTTATTTGTTTACGATTTAAGCCATAAATACCTCCAAAAAATGTAATATTTTCTTTTACAGTTAAATCATCATACAAAGCAAATTTCTGACTCATATAGCCAATATTTTTTTTAATTGCTTCGGCATTTGTAAACACATTAAAACCGGCTACATTTGCTGCTCCAGATGTTGGTGTGGAGATTCCAATCAACATTTTCATTGCGGTGGTTTTTCCTGCTCCATTGGCTCCTAAAAAACCAAATATTTCACCTTTTTTAACTTCGAAAGTAATGTTATTTACAGCCGTAAAATCTCCAAATTTTTTGGTAAGGTTTTCAACGTGTATTACATTTTCTTGTTTCATTTTTCTTCATTATTAAACTCGTCATTCTAAATTTGTTTCAGAATCTCACTATATAGTTTTTCAATTATTATGAGAACCTTAAACAGGTTCAGGTCGACGCAAATTCGCTCTATATTGGTCTTTATTTACTTTGCCAATTCCATAAAAGTATCTTCTATGGTTGGTTGTGTTTCTTCAATTTCTATATTATAAAAGTTTTTAGATTCTAAATATGTTTTTATCTCTTTTGGGTTAAAATCTGTTCTGCTATCTGTATAGTGTACAAATTCACCAAAAGGATAGACACTGTGCTTATATTTATACTCATTTAAACTGTTTATTAATTGATACATATTATTGGAACGAATATTATATATTGGATTTGGATAGTGTTTTACAATAGCTTTTGGTGTGTCAATTTCTAGAATTTTTCCGTCTTGAATAAGCGCAATTCTATCGCATAAAGCGGCCTCATCCATATAAGGTGTAGAAACTAAAATGGTAATTCCCTTAGTTTGTAAACGTTTTAACATTTCCCAAAATTCTTTTCGTGAAACAGGATCAACACCAGTGGTTGGTTCATCTAAAAATAGTACTTTAGGTTTATGAATTAAAGCGCAACAAAGCGCTAATTTTTGTTTCATTCCGCCAGATAGTTTTCCTGCTCTTCGGGTTTTAAAAGGTTCAATTTGAATGTAAATATCTTTTATTAAATCGTAATTTTGCTGAATGGTAGTTCCAAAAATTGTAGCGAAAAATTCTAAATTTTCTTCAACAGTTAAATCTTGATACAGCGAAAACCGTCCAGGCATATATCCTACATTATTTCTGATTTTTTTGTAATCTTTAAGAATGTCAAAATTGGCGACTGTAGCTTTTCCTTGATTTGGAATTAAAAGTGTGGTTAAAATTCTGAATAAGGTTGTTTTGCCTGCTCCATCTGGTCCAATTAGTCCAAATAATTCACCTTCTTTTATATTGAAAGTAATGTTTTGTAAAGCATTTACTTTTTTGTACGATTTGCTAATATTTTTTACAGAAATACTCATTTTTAATATAAAGCAATTATTCTGAAATCCACATTTCTGCAGGCATTCCTATTTTTAAGCTTCCATCGTTTACAACATTAATTTTTACTGCATATACCAATGCTACGCGTTCTTCTTTTGTTTGAATTATTTTTGGTGTGAATTCTGCTTCAGAAGCAATCCATGAAATTGTTCCTGTATAATTTTTCATGGTGTCTCCTTCATCAATTTTTATGGTTACTTCTTGTCCTATTTTAATGTTTGATAATTGAGTTTCATTAACATAAACTCGTAATTGCATAGTGTTTAAATCTGCAATTTTATAAAGTGGTTTTCCAAAAGAAACTAGTTCGTTTGGTTCTGCATATTTTACTAAAACAGTTCCTGTAACAGGATTTATAATGTTACTTTTTTTAAGTTGATCTTGGATTTGTTCTAATTGAATATCTAAATTTTTTAATTCGTTAACTATAGGTGCATTTTGGATTTCAATACTTCTTATTTGTTGGTTTAAAACATCAATTTTACCATCTATGGCATCTAATTGTTGTTTTGTTGCGGCATTTTCTTTAAGTAGATTTTCGATTCTGTTTTTTGAGATTTTAGCAGTTTTTAATTCGGCATTTAACACGTTTATTTGAGATAGAACTCCTTTGGATTTTGAATAAACAATTTCTTTAGAAATAAGTAATTGTTGTTTTTTTAAAGCTAAAGATATGGTATCTATATAACCAATAAAATCTCCTTTTTTTAGAGTTGTGCCTTCTTCAATTTCAAAGTGTAATAATTTTCCATTATTTTCAGCTGAAATTGTAATTTCTGTAGCTTCAAAATTACCGTAACCATCTGCTCTCTCGTTATTATTGCAAGAGAGTAAGCTGCTTGTTACGGCTAAAATTAAGAGTAGTATTTTGTAATTATTCATAATTAATTTCCTTTTAAAATGTTGTAGTTTGCTTTTTCTAAAAGCATTTCAATTTTATGTGTGCGTAAGCTGTTTTCGGCTTCAAATAGATTGGTTACTTCTGTAATAAATGCAGATGAAGTTATAACGCCATTTTTTAGTTGAGATGCCGCAGCATCTACTACCTGTTTTCGTAATTCAATAATTTCTTTGTCTGAATTTATAAGGCTAGAAAGCTTGTTAATGTCTGTTTGTTTTTGTTGTAATTGGATGTTTGTGTTTAATTCAAAAACTTGTTTTTTATTATCAACAATTTCTTTGTTTATTAATAAAGATTCTTGTTGTTTTTTTGTTGCATTCCAATCAAAAACTGTCCAATTTAATTTAATACCAACTTGGTAATAAGTTTGAAAAGAATTATCTAGCATGTTTAAACCAGGATTTCCATAACCTCCTGTAGCAAAACCTATTAAATTGGGTGCGTTTTGTTTTGAAAGAAGCTTTTCTGAAGACTCAATTTTTTCTTTTTGAAGTTGAAATAGTGTTAATTCAGGTCTTTTTAATTCGGAATTAAAATCTGTTGAAATAGTTGGGTTTTCAAATGCTGTTGTTGTTGAAATTGAAGTGCCAATAAGCTGCGATAAAGAAGTAATTAAGCTGTTTTTATTTAAATTAATTTCTTCTAATTGTTGTTTAATTTTTAATAGTTCTACTTCTATAACACTGTCTGAACTTGGTAATAATGCTCCAAATTTAATTCCTGCTTTAACCTCTGTTAATTTGCTCTCTAAAAGCTTTTTTTTAGCGTGTAATAATTCAATTTTTTCATTAAAAAGTAATATAGAAAAATAGTATGCATTTACACTGTTTTTTAGTTGGTATAAACTTACTTCAATATTTTTTTTTTGTTCTTTTAAAGTAGCTTCACTCACTTTTTTTGTAGCATCTATTTTGCCTCCGTTATAAATAAGTTGATTAATTGAAAGTGTTGCTTTGTATTGGTCTTTATTTGGTGGTTCAACTGTGATATTTGGAATTGAAATCGGCATTTTTGTAACATCAGACTGGTAGGTTGATTGTGCGCCCAACTCCAACTTAGGTAATTTATTGGTTGAAATAGTTGCTAAATCTATGTTGTTTTGTTTAGTAAAAATATCTAATTGTTTTGCTAAAGGATAATTTTTATTCAATAGAGAATAACAGGTTTCTAAGTTTAATTTTTCTTGAGAAAATAGTATTTGAGAAAAGAATAGGATGAGTAAAAAAAGTGTTTTTTTCATTTTTTTAAACTTTTAAAGCATTAATTATAAAATTAGAAACTTCGGTAGTTCGTTCTTCCATAAGTTGCCTATAGTCATCGTTATTGTCTATTGATAAAAAGCCTTTTAGTAGAGGAGCTGCAACAAATGGGAAAATATTTAATGCCATAATATTTATAAAAAGTTGTTCGGCTTTAATAGGTCTTATTTTTCCATCATTTACATTTTCTGTAACCTGTTGTTTGAATTTTTGAATATTAGGAAAATGTTTTTCTGAAATAAATTTTTGAACAAATTCCGGACTTCTATTTAATTCATTTATTATAAAATTAGGTAAATAAGGATGCTTAATTATAAATGAAATGTAATTTTTTGTAAATCCTTTTATTTTATCATTTAAACTATCATTGCTATTTAAAATTTTATTTAATTGTGGCGCTAGCATTAAAAAAGCATTTTTAAAAACGGCTTCAAAAAGCAATTGTTTACTTCTATAGTAATAATGCAGCAAGGCTTTGTTTATGCCAGCTTCATCGGCAATTTCTTGCATACGTGCACCATCCATTCCTTTACGTTCAAAAATTACTTTTGCAGCATTTAAAATTGTAGCTTCTGTGGTTGTATCTTTTTCTTTTTTCATTAAAATTAACTATATAGTTTAACTAAATGGTTAACAAATTTATAACCTTTTTTTTAGTTGGCAAAATAAATAGTATTTTAGACTCACATTTTTAATGCTATTAAATGAAAAAAATACTAAAATTTGGAATACTTCCTTTGCTAATTATAATTATTGCTGTTATAATTTTTAATTATTCGCGTTTAAATATAATTACTGGTTTTTCAGCAAAAAGCGTTTGTTCTTGTACGTTTGAAGCTGGTAGAGATTTAGCTTCAATTGAGGTTGGGGATAACGGATTTAGCCCAATAAATTTGGCTAAAAATACTATTAATAATGAAGAGAAATCAGTTACGTCAACAGTGTTTGGGTTAAAACCAAGAAAGGCAATATATAAAGAGGGTGTTGGTTGTGTATTGCTTCCAAAGGGAAATGAAAATGTGAAATTTAAGCCTAATAGAAAAATTACAACTAAAAATTTACCATATCCTTATGGAAATTTACCTCAAAAAGATACTTTATTTAATAATGTAAATTATAAGGCTTTAAATACTGCTGTAGCTAATGCTTTTGATAAACCAGAGGATACCATTAAAAGAACACGTGCGGTTGTAGTAATTTATAAAAACCAGATAATTGCAGAAAAATATGCACCTGGATTTACAAATGAAACAAAATTATTGGGTTGGTCTATGACAAAAAGTATTGCAAGTGCTGTTTTAGGTATTTTGGAAAAACAAGGTAAAATTAATGTAAATACTACCAATTTATTTCCGGAATGGGAAAATGACGAACGTTCAAAGATTTCGTTAAATAATTTATTGCAAATGAATAGTGGTTTGGAGTGGGTTGAAGATTACAATACTATTTCAGATGTTACAAAGATGTTGTTTTTAGCTGAAGATATGACTAAAATACAACTTGAAAAACCTTTAAAAAGTAAACCTAACGAAAGTTGGAATTATTCTTCTGGAACTACAAACTTACTTTCTGGATTTATTAGAAATCAGTTTAAAACACACCAAGAATATTTAGATTTCTGGTATGCAGAACTAATAGATAAAATTGGAATGAATTCTATGGTAATTGAAACCGATATTTCAGGAAATTATATTGCTTCTTCTTATGGTTGGGCTACTGCGCGCGATTGGGCAAAATTTGGACTTTTATATTTAAATGAAGGGAATTGGAATGGGGAGCAGATATTAAATAAATCTTGGGTAGATTATACCAAAACTCCTACTAATACTTCAAATGGGAGATATGGAGCGCAATTTTGGTTAAATGCTGGAGGTGTATATTCGAATGTACCAAAAGATTTGTTTTCTTGTAACGGTTATCAAGGGCAGCATGTGTTTATAATTCCTTCAAAAGATGTTGTTGTTGTTAAGTTTGGTTTGACTGAGCATCCAGATTTTAATTTAGATACTTTTTTAAGTGAAATTTTAGTGGCAATTGAATAGTAATTCATCAAATCTCAAAATTATAGTTGACTTTGACGTCTTGAAGTAAAATATTCGGTGTTAATTTATTTTACTTGATTCAATTTGTGAAATTGTTGTTGTTTTTTTCAAGCTTAGAGTGTTAATTTTATTTAGCGACTGTTTATTGTTGAAAACAGGTAGTTTATTATAAAAAAATGGTTATTTATTTATATATCATTAATAAGCGTGTGATTAATAAAAAAAAATTATTAATTTGTTATGTCAAAAAATTAACATAAATTTATGTTAACATAAAGATTTGTAAATTCTTAAAACATTGAGTTGCGTTTATTTATAATTTTTTTAAAAAAAATATACGAGATTCATATTTTAGGAATAAGCAAGTTTTAATTATAGTAGTTAATGCATTTAATGGGTACCTCAATAAGGTGGTGTTTAATGTTTTTAAATGATTTAAAATAAATTATATATGGAAAAAAATTACGCTGCAAAAAAAAAATCCGGAAACAAATTAAAAAGGACAATAGTTATATTATTGTTAGCGGTAATTTGTCTTGTTAATAATAAGGCACATGCTCAGGTGACGGCAAATGATGATGGTCCTATTTCAATTGCTGAAAATGCAAGTATGTCCGGAAATGTTTTAGGTAATGATATTGGTTCTTCACTTATAGTGCCTAATGCAATAGCTTCGGAAGGAGTTATTACTATGAATTCTAATGGAGTTTATACTTATGATGCAACAGGAGTAGCTCCAGGTACTACTGTAACAATTGACTATGTAGCAGTGAATCCAGCAGGGGAGTTTGACATTGCTGTTTTAACTTTTGACGTTGTTGCGGGTATTTTAGCTAATAATGATACATATAGTATTAGTCATACTCAAACTGATCCTATATATTTAGGGAATGTACTTGATAATGATTCTTTTGCGGCTTCTACTACGGTAACAAACCCTGTTAACTTACTAGATGATGGTAATGGTAATTTAATTACAATTACCAGTAATGGAGATGTTACGGTTCAGGCTTCTGGATTAAATAATGCAGTAAATGGTAGAGTTGATTATAATTATAATATTTCAGATGGTACAAATACCGATACGGCTAGATTAAGGGTAAGATTTACAAATATTAGACCTGTTGCAAATATAGATGGGCCCTATTATGTTGTTGAAGGTAAAACTTTAAATGTAGCGGCTTCAGATGGTGTTTTAATAAATGACACTGATACGGATTTAGATGCGCTTACAGCTGTTTTAGCTTCTGGAAGTGTATCTTTAGCTTCAAATGGTAGTTTACTTATGATGCTATTAGTAATGTAGTTGGAGATGTCATTACCTTTACTTATAATGCAAATGATGGTGCAGCAAATAGCAACGGTACACCTACAGTTGAAATAAATGTTGTAGAAATTGCTGCAAATGACGAAATATTTAATGTAAGTCATGTGGCTGCTTCTCCTGTTGTTATTGGTAATATTTTAACTAATGATGATTCGGCTAATACACCTGTTTTAAAAAGTGTAAATGGTACTCCAATAGTTTCAGGTGGTATAATACCTCTTATAGATGCAGGGGGGAATACATATGAAATTAACGAATTTGGAGTAGTTACAATGTTAACATCTGGAAATTTAAGTACACCGTTAACGTTTACTTATGAAATTGATGATTCTGTAACACCAGTAACCATATTAGGAGAAGCAACAGCAACTATTAATATTACAAATATTGCTCCAGTTGCTGAAGACGATGCTTTAATTTATGTTGAAGAAGATTTTAATGGTATAATAACAACAGAAGCTACTTTGTTAGTTAATGATTCTGATCCTGATGGAGATCCTATTACATTGCTAACTAATCCTTCAGAACTATATGCTTCAGCAGGTACAGTAATATATAACGCTGGAAATATAGAATTAAATGTTACAGGTGTAGCTCCAGGAACTAAAGTTACTATTACATATACAATTACAGATGGAGATTTAATAGATACTGCTAGTTTTGATATAATAGTAGATATAAAAGATGCTGCTAAAGATCAAATAACAACTCTTACTAGTTGTAATGCAGGTAATATACCACCATCAACAGAATATCCAAATGGATTATATAAAATAGAATATACAGGTTCTATTGCTAACCCAAGTTATGAAGATGCTATTACAAATATCCAATTAACAAATGATTTAGTTGCAATTTTTGCAAATGGTTCCACAGCTAACAATGCAATTGTTGGTATAGAAAATGTAATTTTTTCTACTAGAAATAGAGTTGGTGACACTTCTAATTTAGGGGGAACTGCAGGAATTTGGGACCATGCAAACTTAGATTGGGATAATTCAGATGTGGATTTTACATCTTCTGGTTTTGTGCCTCAAGAAGATCTATTAGGTACATCTCCAACTGGTAATGTAAACACAACACCTGGTGCAAGTGGGGTTTTTCTTCCAGCTTCAGTAGCAAGTAATATATTACGACCACGACAGGTAATTGATTTTTCGTATTGTGTTTATATAGATCCACGTTATGCTGATGATGGAGGTGGAATAGGAGAGGGTATAACATCACTTGCAAATTCTGGTGATGTAAATTTTACAAATTTAATTAGTGTAGATTCTAATATTAATACAGGAATAACATCTAGTGTTGAAATTAAGGATTTCCATTCAACTGAAGCAAATGTTGCTGCAAAAATGTTTATACCAGTTACTTCGCCTCCAGTAAAAGCTGATGGAACTTATGATTTTAGTATTTATGTAACATTAACTAATGATAGTAATCAAGGTTATCCTACGCCAGTTGCAGGTGCAGATGCAACTAATGTTCAATATTACTTGCCGTGGGAACAATTTATCCATGCATCTGTTGCTGATCCAAATACAATAAATACTGCTGTTGTTAATTTTATATCTGGTTATGCACCTATAGCAGGAAAATTAAATACATCGTATAATGGTGATGGTACTCAAAAAGGAATTTTAGCACCAAATACAATATTGCCAGCAGGTGAAAATGTAGTCTTAAGAATAGATTATAATGTAGGACCAACACAAGATCTTGGTGTTTCAAGAGGTTTTGAAACTATCGGTACTGCTATGTCAAAAGGAGCAGCTGATGGTGTTGATGAAGGAAATTCTGCGACACCTAATGCACTTACATATGTTGAATGGGAAGATTCTAAAGGTGTACATGTAGATAGGTATTACAATGGAAGTGAGGGTAGTATAATAAATTCTCCTACAGATGTAACATCTTCTACTGATCAATGTCTTTGTGATTCACAAAGTATGTCTTTTGATTACAGTGTTTTCCTTACTTTAGACAAAACTACTATAAGCGATGTACCTGCAGCTAGTGGTACTGAAGGTAATAGAGATGTTCTTTTTCAATTAGAATTAAGAAATTTATTTTTATCTACTGTTGAAGTAGAGAATTTGAAAGTTTCAGATGAACTTAGTGCTATTTGTGGTGCATCAAATGTAATACATGTTGGGACTCCTCAAATAGTTTCGTCATCTGCAACTCAAAATCCAAATATTAATTTAAATTATAATGGTTTATCTACCGGAGATACAGATATTTTTGATAATAATTCCGGAATATTAAAACCAGGAGAACAAATAATTGTTCAAATTTTAGTAGAACTGGCTAGTCCGTGTCCTGGAGATAACGAAGCTACTTTTGAAGCAGATGACCCAAATGGTAACGTATTGGCAGCAGCATCTTCTAGTACATCTATTAATAACCCACCTATCACTTATGATGATGAAAGTACTGGAAATACAACACTTTTAGATGTTGAAGTAGATGTGTTAGCAGGAACTGGAACAGCAGATTATGATCCAGATGGCTCTTTATTACCTGAAAGAGTTTCATTATATACTACTGGTTTACCAAGCGGTTCAACGTGTACTGATACAGATACTGATGGAGACTGTGTTGAAGTTACAGTTCCGGGAGAAGGTGTTTGGATAGTGAATGCTACAACAGGAGCTATTACTTTTACACCAAAAACAATTTCAGGAGGATTTGCGGATAATTTCACAGCAAATCCAACACCAATTAGTTATACGGTATATGATAATGACTTAAATATTTCAAATGCATCACTGGTTACAATTATTTATACTCCAATACCACCAGTTGCAGTAGATGATTTAAGTGATAATGGAGGATTAGGTCATGCACAGGGAGCTGTAGATGTAAACCCATTAATTGCAAATCCAACTACAGCAGATTCAGATTCAGATGGCACATTAGATGCCACAACAGTAAGTTTAGTAATACCATCTGTCTCAATAACAGGTGCTAGCTATGATCCTGCAGGAGAGCTTATAAACTTTGATGTAACCGGAGAAGGAAACTGGCATGTTGATGGAACAACAGGAGAAATAACCTTTACACCATTAACAGGTTTTACGGAAGATCCAACACCAATAGAATATAATATAAAAGATAATGATGGTAATGTTTCAAATGATGCCACAGTAATAATAGATTATGCACCAGAAGCTGCAGATGATGAAAGTTTAGGAAACCCAGTGGGAAGTCCTGTAATTTTAGATATAACTTCAAACGATACCTTAGGAGATGTAGTAGAGGATGACACTTTTGTGTTTGGTTCTTCAGGAATTACGTATCCATCAGTGGATATTTCAGGAACACCAGGAACAAATGGTTACTCAGTTTTTATTCCAGGTGAAGGAACTTGGGAGTATGATGGAGCAGGATCATTAACGTTTACAGCATTATCAACATTTTTAGGAGACCCTACAGATATTGAATATACAATAGCGGATAGTGAAGGTAATACTGATGAAGCATCGGTAAATATAGAATTTGCAGCACCAGTAATTGATGCTGTTGATGATGATTTTTCAGTAACACCTATTAATAGTACAGATGGAGGTACAACACCAAGTGTGCTAACTTATACACCAGGAGAAGATTCATTTAATTTTGGTCTAGTAGATGCAACACCATCAGGAAATGTTGTTCTTACACCAGGTACAGCACCAACACCAGATAATGGTAGTATAACAATGAATACTACTACAGGTGAAATTGTGGTAGCATCAAATACTACTGCAGGAACCTATTATTATCCTTATACTATATGTGAAAATGGTAATCCAACAAATTGTGATTCAGCAATAGCAACAATAGTAGTTGAACCTGCCGTTATAGATGCACAAGTTGATGATTACACAACTGTTGTTATTGATGGTTATGTTGGAGCAAATTTAGGAAATGTATTAACTGATTCTACGCCAGGAGCAGAAGATACTTTAAATGGAACTCAAGCAACTGTAGGTACCGATTTAGGAGATGTAAAAATAAGTATTGTAACACCTGCAACATCTATAGGAGGAGGATTAGTCCCAACTGTAGATACAGCTACAGGAGAAGTTACGGTGTCTCCATTTACACCAGCAGGTGATTACGAAATTGAGTATAGAATTTGCGAGGTGTTAAACCCAACAAATTGTGATACAGACTTTGTTTTAATAACAGTTCCAGCAGCAGAGATAATTGCTGAAGATGATGCTGTAGGAGGTATAAATGGTTTAGAAGGTGCTGCAGGAGTATTGAATGTTTTCAATGATAATGAAGATGGTCCAGACACCTTAAATGGTATTGGTATTTTAGATGATGCAGATCCATCAGAAGTTACATTAACATTAGTAGCTGAAGATTCAGAAAATGCAATAACTTTAAATGGAGATGGAACGGTAGATGTTGCGCCAAATACACCAGCAGGAACATATACATTGGTATATAAAATTTGTGAAGTATTAAATCCAACAAATTGTGAATCAGCAACTGTTACTGTAGAGGTAGTAGAAGCCCCAATTTTAGATCAAGATGATGATTTTTCAGCAACTCCAGTAAATGGTTTTGAAGGAAATCCAAACCTTGGAAATATTTTTAGCGATAATGGATCTGGAGCAGATACTTTAAACGGAGAACCCGCAGAAATAGATGAGGTTGATATAACAATAGTTACAGAAGCAACATCAATAGGAGGGGCACCAGTTCCAGAAGTTGATCCAACAACTGGAATTGTAAGTGTACCACCAGGAACACCTGCAGGTGATTATGAAATTGTTTATAATATTTGTGAGGAATTAAACCCTGGTAACTGTAGTGATGAGGCAACAATAAAAGTTAAGGTTGCTTTACCATTCATATTAGCACAAGATGATGATTTTAGTTTAGGAGGAACAGCAAAAGTTAATGGAGCTGAAGGAGATCCTTTAGTAGGTAATGTTTTAACAAGTAATACAGGTTCAGGTGTTGATACTTTAAATGGAGGTCAAGCCTTAACTGGAGATGTTACTATAACAGTAGTAACGCCAGCCGTATCGTTAGGAGGACTAGTTCCTGAAGTAGATCCAACTACAGGTAATGTAAGTGTACCACCAGGAACACCAGCAGGAACTTATGAAATAACATATTCAATTTGTGATAATCTAAATACAACAACACCTCCAACACCAGGAAATTGCGATACAGCAATAGTAACGGTACTTGTAGGAGAGGTTTCTATAATAGCACAAGATGATCTAATTGTAGGTGGAAATGGCTTAGATGGAAATCCAAATGCTGGAAATATATTAGAAGATAATGATGATGGTTATGATACCTTAGATGGCTTAGCTACTGATGTTTCAGAAGTTACCATAGATCTAATTCCGGGTATGATGTTTGATCCTGGAACTGGCACATCAGTACCAGCAACAGGAATAGTTCCAGTAATAGATGAAGCCACAGGAGATGTATCAATTCCTGCAAATACACCAGCAGGGGTTTATACGGTTAGTTATACAATATGTGAAAATTTAAATACAACAGCACCTCCAACACCAGGAAATTGTGATACAGCTGTTGTAACAATAACAGTTGACCCGCCAGTAATTAACGCTGTTGATGATGATTTTACAGATACCGTAATTAATGGTGCTGTAGGAGGTGATACAGTAAGTGTATTGGTTGATAATGGAGCTGGTTTGGATACTTTAAATGGTAATCCAGCAGATGCAACACCTACTACAGGAAATGTTGTTTTAACACCTGGAACAGCGCCAACAACTACATCAGGTGGATTTACCATGGATGATGAAACAGGGATTATTACAGTAGATCCAGAAACACCAGAAGGAACTTATTATTTCCCATATACTATATGTGATGCTTTAAATCCATTAACAAATTGTGATTCAGCAGTCGCTACAATCCAAGTTGGTGCAACCACAATTGATGCTCAGTTAGATGATTTCTTAGCAAGTCCAGTGAATGGAGCAGATGGAAATACAAATGTTGGAAATGTATTAGCTGATAATGGAGCAGGTGAAGATCAATTAAATGGATCTTCAGCAACTGTTGGAACTGATATAGGAGATGTAATAATTAGTGTAATAACACCAGCAACACCAATAGCAGGAGCACCAGTGCCAGTATTAGATCCTTTAACTGGATCTATTAGTGTTCTGCCAGGAACACCAGCAGATGATTATGAAATTGAATATAGCATTTGTGAGGTTTTAAACCCAACAAATTGTGATACAGACTTTATTCGAGTACGAGTAGAAGCACCACCAATTGTTGCTAATAATGATGATTATATATTAGCAGATGGAAATTCAGTAAATGGATTAGAAGGTGAAGTAGGAGTATTGAATGTTTTTAATGATAATGAAAATGGCGAAGACACCTTAAATACGGTTGCTATTTTAGCTGATTCTGATCCTTCAGAAATTACGTTAACATTAGTAACAGCAGATCCACAAGGTGCACTTACCTTAAATGGAGATGGAACGGTAGATGTAGCGCCAGGAACACCAGCTGGACAGTATACTTTAGAATACAAAATTTGTGAAGTATTAAATCCAACCAATTGTGATAATGCAGTTGTAACAGTAGATGTTATAGTTCCTGAAATTGATGCTGTAGTTGATGATTTTTCAGCAGACCCTTTAAATGATGTAAATAGTTTAGATGGAAATCCTAATGTTGGAAATATTCTTGAAGATAATGGAGCAGGACCAGATACTTTAAATGGAGTTGCGGTAGATGTTGATGCTGTAAATATAACAGCTTCACCAGCAGTGCCAGATGTAGCAGTCGTGGCAGGACCACTTCCTTATATTGATGAAACAACAGGAACAGTAATTGTACCTGAAGGAACACCAGCAGCGGTTTACACAATACCATATACAATTTGTGAGGAGTTAAATCCTAGTAATTGTGATGACGCAAACGTAATTGTTAAGGTTGTACCATCACCAATAGTTGCAATAGATGATACTATTGGAAATGTAGATGGTTATAATGGAAACCCATATGCTGGAAATGTATTATTGGATAATGGAGAAGGGCCAGATACAATTAACGGGGTAGCAGCATTAGAAAATGAAGTTACTATAACAGTACTTACGCCTGCAACTTCAATTAATGGTGGAAATATTCCTGTAGTAGATCCAACAACTGGAAATATTAGTGTGCCAGCAGGTACAACAGGTGGAGTTTATACAATAGAATATCAAATATGTGAGGTGTTAAACCCAGCAAATTGTGATATTGCTGTTGTAACTGTAGAGGTTGAAGAGTTTGCAGATTTAATTTTAGAAAAAACAGTTGATAATCCAACTCCTAATGTAGGAGATAATGTAATATTTACTATTACATTAGAAAATGAAGGTTTAAATGACGCTACAACAGTAAATGTTGTAGATTATTTACCAACAGGATATACATTTGTTGATGTAGGACCACTACCTTCTGGAGTTACTTATGACGAAGGTTCTGGATCTTGGAATATAGATATAGTAACAAGTGGTGATAGTGTTATTTTAACGCTTGAAGCTCTTGTAAATGCAACGGGAGATTATAGAAATACAGCAGAAGTAACTGCATTAGATCAAAATGATCCAACATCTATTCCTGGTAATAATAACCCAGAAGAAGATGATTTTGATGAAGTAACACCAGTACCACAAGCAATTGCAGATTTAGTAACAACAAAAGTAGTTAATGATAACAATCCTAATCAGGGAGATACTATCACATATACTATTAATGTTATAAATAATGGTCCAAGTGATGCATCTAATGTTGTAATTACGGATATATTACCAGCAGGATTAACATTTGTTGAAGCTAGACCAATAGGAGGTTCAGTTAATACTTATGATGCTGGAACAGGAATATGGAATATAGGAGCTATAGAAAATGCTACATCGGTATCAATAGAGATTGATGCTTTAGTAGTAGCTACTGGAACTTATGATCAAACAGCAATTACAAATAGAATTACAGATATTTCATTAACTGAAATTGATCCTACAGATGTAGGAGATGATTTAGAAGAAGCTATAACAGTAACTAGTTCAGATTTAGTAACAATAAAAACGGTAAGTAATCTAACTCCAGTAGAAGGAGAGACCATTACTTACTCAATAGCAGTTACTAATTATGGACCAAGTATTGCGACAAATGTGAGCCTTGTAGATTTATTACCAGCAGGTGTTACCTATGTGGAAGATAATCAGTCAGGTGCGTACAATAGTGGTGACGGAAACTGGATGATTGGAAGTATTAATGTTGATGAAACGGTAACTTTAAATATTGTAGCAACAGTTGATGAAGATACCTCAGGACAAAGAATAACTAATGTAACAACTGCAGCATCAGGTGATCAAACAGATCCAGATACAACAACTGAAGGGTTTCCTGAAGATGATTTAGACGCTTTTATTGACGTTGAGAATTATGCAGACATTGTTTTAACTAAAGTAGTAGACAATGCAACACCAAATGTTGGAGATATTGTAACCTATGAAATTACAGTTACCAATAATGGACCAGCAAAAGTTACCAATTTAGTAGTAACTGATGCTTTACCAGCAGGATTGACTTATGTGTCAAATGGAGCAATGCCAAGTGATGGAACATGGACTGCACCAAATTGGAATGTAGATTTATTAGAGTCTGGAGAATTTGAAACATTAATTATAAAAGCTCTAGTAGGAATGGATCAAGGCGGTATGACATTAACAAACATCGTGTCAAATACACAAGACCAAGTAGATTCAGACTTAACAGAAGATGATGATAGAGAAACAATTGTAGTAACAAGTTCAGACTTAGTAACAGTAAAAACAGTAAGTGATGCTACGCCAAGTGAAGGAGATACCATTATTTATAGTATAGCAGTTACAAATAACGGACCAAGTGATGCGACGGGTGTAAGTTTAACAGACTTATTACCAGCAGGAGTTACTTACGTAAGTGATGATCAATCTGGAGCATATAATAGTGGTTCAGGAATATGGACAGTTGGTGCCATTGCAAATGGAGCAACAGTAACCTTAAATATTACAGCTACAGTTGATATTGATACTGCAGGAGAAACAATAACGAATATAACTACAGCAGCAACAGGAGATCAATCTGACCCAACAACAGAAGGAGATGATTTAGAAGCTACTATTGAAGTTGAGAATTATGCAGACATTGTTTTAACTAAAGTAGTAGACAATGCTACACCAAATGTTGGAGATACCGTAACTTATACGGTAACAGTTACTAATAACGGACCTGCAAAAGTTACCAATTTAGTTGTAACAGATGCTTTACCTACAGGATTAACTTATGGTATTGTTTCACCGAGTGATGGAACTTGGACAGCACCAAACTGGAGCATTGATTTATTAGAATCAGGAGAAGAAGAAACAATAGTAATTGAAGCTGTTGTAGGAATGGATCAAGGAGGAATGACATTAACAAATGTAGTGTCAAACACACAAGATCAAGTAGATTCAGACTTAACAGAAGATGATGCTAGCGAAACAATTGTAGTAACAAGCTCAGACTTAGTAACAGTAAAAACAGTAAGTGATGCTACGCCAAGCGAAGGAGATACAATTACTTATAGTATAGCAGTTACTAATAACGGACCAAGTGATGCAACGGGTGTAAGTTTAACAGACTTATTACCAGCAGGAGTTACTTATGTAAGTGATGATCAATCTGGAGCATATAATAGTGGTTCAGGAATATGGACAATAGGAGCCATTGCAAATGGAGCAACAGCAACCTTAAATATTACAGCTACAGTTGATATTGATACTGCAGGAGAAACAATAACGAATATAACTACAGCAGCAACAGGAGATCAGTCAGATCCAACAACAGAAGGAGATGATTTAGAAGCTACTATTGAAGTTGAGAATTATGCAGACATTGTTTTAACTAAAGTAGTAGACAATGCAACACCAAATGTTGGAGACATTGTAACCTATGAAATTACAGTTACCAATAATGGACCAGCAAAAGTTACCAACTTAGTAGTAACTGATGCTTTACCAACAGGATTGACTTATGTGTCAAATGGAGCAATGCCAAGTGATGGAACATGGACTGCACCAAATTGGAATGTAGATTTATTAGAGTCTGGAGAATTTGAAACATTAATTATAAAAGCTCTAGTAGGAATGGATCAAGGCGGTATGACATTAACAAACATCGTGTCAAATACACAAGACCAAGTAGATTCAGACTTAACAGAAGATGATGATAACGCTACAATTGTAGTAACAAGTTCAGATCTTGTAACCGTAAAAACAGTAAGTGATCCTACACCAAATGAAGGAGATACAATTACTTATAGTATAGCAGTTACAAATAATGGACCAAGTGATGCAACGGGTGTAAGTTTAACAGACTTATTGCCAGCAGGAGTTACTTACGTAAGTGATGATCAATCTGGAGCATATAATAGTGGTTCAGGAATATGGACAGTTGGTGCCATTGCAAATGGGGCAACAGCAACCTTAAATATTACAGCAACTGTTAATGTAGATACCACAGGAGAAACAATAACTAATATAACTACTGCAGCAACAGGAGATCAATCTGACCCAACAACAGAAGGAGATGATTTAGAAGCTATTATTAAAGTTGAAAATTATTCAGATATTGTATTAACTAAGGTTGTAGACAATGAAACACCAAATGCTGGAGATATAGTAACCTATACCGTAACCGTTAGAAATAATGGACCAGCAAAAGTTACCAACTTAGTAGTAACGGATGTTTTACCAGCAGGCTTGACTTATACAGCGAATGTTATGCCAAGTGATGGAGTTTGGACAGCACCAACTTGGAATATAGATTTACTAGAGTCAGGAGAAGAAGAAAGCATTGTGTTAGAAGTACTTGTAGGAATGGATCAAGGAGGTACGACATTGACAAATGTAGTGTCAAATACACAAGACCAAGTAGATGCAAACTTAACAGAAGATGATGATAATGCTACAATTGTAGTAACAAGTTCAGATTTAGCAACTGTAAAAACAGTAAGTAATGCAACACCAAATGAGGGAGATACAATTACTTATACGATAACAGTTACTAATAACGGACCAAGTGATGCAACTGGTGTAAGTTTAGTTGATAAGTTACCAGTAGGAGTTACTTATGTAAGTAGTTCAACAGACGCTTATAATTATGGTTCAGGATTATGGAATATTGGAACTATAGCAAATGGAGCAACTGTAACATTAAACATTACTGCAACAGTTAATGATGGAACATTAGGACAAACAATTACAAACACAACAAGTGAATTAATTGCAGATCAAACAGATTCTGATACTACTAATAACGTAGGTAGTGCTTCAATTGTACCAACAGCATATATCGACTTAAGTTTAACAAAAGATGTAGTTGGAGATTTAGAATTTCTTGAAGTTGGAGATATGATTACGTTCGAAATACATGTAGCGAATGAAGGTCCAACTGAAGCAACCGGAGTTCAGGTTACTGATGTGATTCCTTCTGGATATGCTTATTATGGAATTTGGAACGCGACAATTGGAACTTATGATAAAGACACTGGTATTTGGAATATAGGCTTTATTGAAGTTGGTAATACAGCTGTTTTATCAATTGAAGTTGAGGTATTAGAATCAGGAGAGTATGTGAATTGTGCTGAAATAACAGCAGCCAATGAAATAGATATCGATTCTACGCCTGGAAATGGAGATGCTACTGAAGATGATTATGATTGTGCTTCTGCACCACCATATCAAGAACTTGATTTAAGACTTGAAAAAACAATCGTTTCTGATGATATAACTCCTTTAGAAGAGTCAGTTATTACTTTTGAAATTAGATTGATTAATGATGGTAATATAGAAGGTACTGAAGTAGAAGTAGAAGATCTATTGCCTTCAGGTTACGAGTTTGTAACATATAGTTCTTCAAAAGGTACTTATGAGCCTAATACTGGAATATGGAATGTTGGAAGTATAATGAATGGTGAAACAGAAATATTATTAATTGATGTTATAGTAAATGCAACAGGAGAGTATTTAAACTGTGCAACAATTACTGAAATGCATCAAACAGATCCAGACTTAAGTAACAATACAAGTTGTATTGGTACAGAGCCAATATCATACATATTACCAGAAGGATTTACGCCTAACGGAGATGGAGTAAACGATGTATTTGAAATACCATTTTTACCGATATTATATCCTAATTTCTCTATGGAAATTGTAAATAGATATGGTAATAAAGTTTATGAATATAAACATGATGGCAACCCTAATACAGTACCAACATGGTGGGATGGATACTCAACAGGAAGATGGAACTTCTCTGATGATATACTTCCAACAGGAACTTATTTTTATACAATTTATTTTGGAGATAATGATAAGAAGAGAGCTCCACAAACAGGTTGGATTTATTTAAGAAAATAAAACACTAATTTTAGGAAAGAGAGGGTTAATAAAACTCTCTTTCCTTTCATATTTTATAAAGCATGTTTATGAAAAAATTCAGATTAATTTTAGGGGTTTTCGCCTTAATGTCACTAACAACGGTTTTTGGACAGCAAGATCCACAATATACTCAGTATATGTATAATATGAATATACTAAACCCGGCCTATGCAGGCTCAAAAGGAGTAACAAGTATAGGATTATTAGGAAGAACACAGTGGGTTGGAGTAGAAGGAGCACCACAAACCTTTACTTTAGCTATGCATTCTCCAGTAGGTCGCGCTGTAGGATTAGGATTATCCGTAATTCACGATGAAATAGGACCAGTAAAGGAAGATAATGTTTATGCAGATTTTTCATATACAATTTTCACCTCAAGCACAGGAAGGTTGGCGTTTGGATTAAAAGCCGGAGTTACTTTTATGGATGTACGTGAATTGTTAATGATAGATCCAGACCCATTAAATATACCAGTTCATGAAACCTCACCGAATTTTGGAGCCGGTGTGTATTATTATACAGATAGGTTTTATGCAGGATTATCAGTACCAAATTTTTTAGAGACACGTCACTTAGAAAAAGATGGAGGAATTGTAAGTACAGCCTCAGAAAAGATGCACTATTTCTTGACTTCAGGTTATGTGTTTGATATTGCAGACAATTTAAAATTAAAGCCATCTACTATGCTAAAAGCCACAGCAGGAGCACCATTATCTGTAGATTTATCACTAAATCTATTAATAGATGAACGTGTCGAATTAGGATTGTCTCATAGGTTTGATGATTCTATAAGTGGAATGATTGGCTTTCAGGTAAATAACGATTTTAGAGTTGGTTATGCCTACGATTATACAACTTCAAAATTCGGAGATTTCAATTCAGGCTCACATGAAATACTTTTATTATTTGATTTTAATAGAAAAAAACTGAAGAGTCCAAGATTCTTTTAAAAATAAAAAAACAGAAATATGAAAAAAATTACACTACTTATACTATTATTTTGTGCAGGGTTTATCAATGCACAAGAAGTAAGTTATAGCATAAAAAACATTTCTGAGAACACAAAATTGGCAGATTTTGGAGTAACCTATTATGGAGAAAATGAAGCCGTATTTGCATCATCACGAAAAGATAAATCAATAAGAAAAAGAAACTGGTATTACAACCATCAACCTTATTTAGAATTATTTAAAGGAACCATAGGCGAAGAAGGAGAATTAATAGATGTAGAGCGTTTTTCAGAAGTAATCAATACAAAATATCACGAATCTAACGTAGCCTTTACCAAAGATTTAAAAACGGTTTATTTCTCAAGAAATAACTATATAAATAAATCGATAACAAAAGACGAAGAAGGTTGGGTTTTAATCCAATTATACAAAGCAACTGTAGGTGAAGATGGCGAATGGACTGATATTACCCCTATGCCATTTAATAGTGATAATTACCAAACAGGACATCCATCGTTAAATGCAGAAGAAGACAAGTTGTATTTTACATCAGATATGCCAGGCACATTAGGTTCTACAGATATATTTGTAGTGGCAATAAATGAAGATGGAAGTTATGGAACACCACAAAATTTAGGGCCAAATGTAAATACCTCAGGAAAAGAGATGTTTCCATTTATAGACGAGCATAATGTGCTTTATTACTCATCAGATGGTTATTTTGAAGGCAATGGAGGATTAGATGTATATGCAGTTCAAATAGAAGAAGAAGGAGCCTTAACAGCATCAAAAAACTTAGGATATCCAATAAATAGTGTAGGCGATGATTTTTCATTTGTAAAGAAGCCAGGCCAAAATTGGGGACATTTTTCATCAAATAGAGACGGAGGAAACGGAGATGATGATATTTATTATTTTGAAGCAACAGAAAGCGTTTTACCTTGTGAGCAGTTAGTAGCAGGTCAAGTACGTGAAAAACAATCAGGAGCATTATTACCAGGAGCTTTAGTAACATTATATGATGCAGAAGGAGAAAAACTAGAAAGTGTAATAGCCGATAAGTTTGCCACTTTTAGTTTTAAAGTAGATTGTGAAACAGCATATAAAGTTGTTGGAACAAAAGAAAGTTACAGTGAAGATAGTGAGGTGTTTACAACCACAGATGAACGCGATTTAGAATTGGAATTAGGCTTAAGTTTAGATTCTAATGAGTTTGTAAATGTAGATGGTAGATTATTAGTAAAAATAGATCCAATATACTTTGATTTAGACAAGTCATTTATACGTCCAGATGCTGCAATAGAATTAGCAAAAGTGGTACAAATAATGAAAAAATACCCGAATATAAAAATAGCTTCAGGATCTCATACAGACAGTCGAGCATCAGACCAATACAACTGGGCATTATCAAACAGAAGAGCAAAATCATCTGTAGAATGGATAATCTCACAAGGTATAGATCCTTCAAGAATAACAGGACAAGGTTATGGAGAAACACAATTGGTAAACAGATGTTCTGATGGCGTTAAATGTTCAGAAGTAGAACACCAATTAAACAGAAGAACAGAATTTGTGATTGTAAACCCTGAGGTAATCAATCAACCAATAGAAGAATAATAAAAGGTAAATAAACATCTTTAAAAACAATAAAATGCCACAATTTGTGGCATTTTATTATTTAATGTAGTTTTTTTTTAAAAAAGCATCTTTTTGTAATTAAAGTCTTTTTGAAATTTATCGCGAGCATAGAATTTACGTTAATTGTATAGTTTTTTTATAAAATCCCTTAATTTTTCTCCGTGAAGATTGCTTGCAATAATTTTTCCTTCTTTATCAATTATATAGTTTGTTGGTAAAGAGGTGATTCCATATTCAACAGCCACTGGAGTTTTAAATCCTTCAACAGTAGAAACATTTACCCAAGTTCTATTATCTGTTTTAAGTGCTTTTAACCAGCGTTCTTTGTTAGAGTCTAGAGAGATTCCATAAATTTCGAAACCATTAGCATTGTAGCTTTTATAAAGGTTGTTTAATAAAGCGCTTTCTGCTCTACAAGGTGGACACCAGCTTGCCCAAAAATCTATTAATGTATAATCACCTTTTATAGAATCTAAAGAGATTAGTTTATTTGTTTGATTAGGCATTTTAATGGTTGAAATTTTACTACCGATACTTGTTCTATTAAGAAGTTCAATTTTTTGTATAAGTTTTTTTGTAATTTCTAAATTAGGATATACATCTTTAAAATTTGTAACAATTTCATTAAGAGTTTCTAAATTTTCGTTATTCCAGCGTGTAGATGTTGGGTAAATAGCAATTGAAGTTGCCATAGTATCTTTTACAAATTGCACCAATTCTTTAAGATGAATTTTGTAATTTTCAACTTCAAGGGTTCTTAATTCTGTTATTAATTGTTTATTTTTTTCTTGGTTTAAGCCTTTTATACTGTCTCTTACAGAGGTAACCAATCTCTTTAAAGATGCTTTTCTAAACGTTTCATAATCGGTTAGTAATTGTGTGTCTTTAGATCCAGAAACTATTAAATCATCGTTCAAATTTCCATTAATCTTAATGTGTTGCCCCTTGTTTATTGCAAGCTGAAGAGTTTTTTTGCTATTAAAAGTTAAATTGTAAATATTAGGTTCTAAAAAATAGACAGCATTAAATTTTCCGCGTTTATCAACTTTTAAAGTGTCGATTATTTGTGCTTTTTTAGTTTGAATATCTTCTACTTGAGATAGTAATATATAATTGGTCTCTAAATTAGAAATACTTCCAGAAATAATAAATGAATTGTTTTTTTCAGTTGTACATCCATTTAATACTAGAGTTAAAGATAGTATGGTTAAAAAGTTTAGATAGTTAATAAGTTTCATTATTTAAAAGGTTTAATTTCTTTGACGTAAGTAACTGTTTTAACTAACAAAATTATTTTTTATATATCTAAATCTGTTTCTTCTTTAACTACAGTTAAAAAGTTTGGAAATAGACTAGGAGCTAAATTTTTTATAGGTTCATATAAAATAGAAGCTTCTTTTTGTTCTTCAGAAATAAACGGAATAGTGTTGTTTAATTTGGTGAAAACTAAAAGTACAATACTTAAAATAAGTCCAATTTTTAAAACACCAAAAACACCGCCAAGTAGTTTATTCAACATTCCAAGAGCTGCAAAATCGGCAATTTTTGTGAATAATTTACCCAATAAACCAATTGTTAAAACAATTATTCCAAAGGTAATTGCAAAAGAAATAATTGTAATATATCTTTCTTCCCAAGTTAATTTATCAGATAAAAAATCTGCAACAAAATAAGAAAAGTGAATTGCTCCATAAACACCAGCAATTAGCGCAAGTAGTGAAGCTACTTCAACAAATAAGCCTTTAAACAAACCTCTGATAAAACCAAATAATAAGAGTGCTGCTATAATAATGTCAAAAGTATTCATATTAATGTTTTTGTAAATATACATGAATCGATTTGTATATTTGTAACCTAACAAAAAATATCAAATGGCAAGAGATGAAAAATTAAAGGAAGATTACGAGCGAATTCTCGAAATCTTAGCAAGCAGGTTTGGAGATGGTGAGCAGTTAAACTTAGATGCAATTATTTATTTAATAGGTGTGCAAGAATTAGGAAAAGGTGCTATAGAATTTAAAAAAGATGACAAAGTTAATTTAATGCATATTGCAATTTGTAGGTTATTAGAGCCTTTTGGTTACTACGAATTTGACTTTTTTGATGATGATGGTTGGCCACATTATAAAACTTTAGAAGAATTACCACCATTAAAATCTGGCGAACAAACTGTGCTTATGAAAGAAGCCATAGTCTTATATTTTAAAGAACAAAAATTAATACCAGATTAATTTAGTTATTGTTTTAAATTGATACATGGAAGTGTATAATTTTAGAGCAGTTTGAAATCCAAAATACGTTTAATTTGTTTAACTAATAATAAGTGATTTTATTTCAAATAATAGAATCACTTATATTTGGTCTAATTTTTGAATAATTGTAACAAAAAATAAAATGTTAAAAAAAATAGTATTAATACTGCTGTTTATTAGTGCAGCAGCTCAAAGTCAAACTTTTGTTAAAGGAACTATGAGTCCTGTAATTAGCGATTTAGAATATGTAATTTTATATCAACTAAAAGGAGCAAAACAGTTATATATTACTAATGTTGATATAGATAATGGGGAGTTTAAAATAGGTTTTCCAGAAAATTCGCCCAAAGGAGTCTATCGATTAATGTACGATATAAACAATGGAGGATATGTAGATTTTTTATATTCAAAAGAAAGTGTTGAATTAAAATTTAATCCAAGTTTCCCTTCTGGAACTACTGAATTTATAACTTCCGAAGAAAATAAACTCTATGAAAATTATAAATCTAAAACAGATAATTTAAAGCAGCAATTAGATTCTTTACAGTTAGTATATTTTAGATTGCAAAATGAATCGGCACTTAAACTTACAAGTGAAAATTATAATAAAACGCTTAAGAATTATAAAGAAACACAAGCGGATTTTATAAATAAATCTAAAAACAAACTAGCATATAATTTTATAAAAGCAAGTGAAAGGTACTATGCTCCTGAAGTATTTTCTTCTCCACAATTATATTTAAATAGTGAAAAATTACATTATTTTGATGCAGTTGATTTTAATGATATCGTATTACAAAATTCAATTTTTTACACTGAGAAAATTGTAGATTATGTATTTTATTTAAATAGGTCAGATGAAATTGATGTTCAAAATACATTGTATATAAATGCAGTAAATGAAATTTCAGAAAAAATAGGGGATAATACAGCATTAAAAAGCGAAATGTTAATAACATTAATGTATAATTTTTCTCAGTTAGAAAATATTACACTTATAGATTATATTATTGAAAACCTTTATAATAAACTTCCAGTAGAAAATCAAAATCAAACCGATATTGATCAAATATTAGAAAGTGTTAAATTGGCTGTTGGTAGACCAGCACCTGATTTTACTTGGGATGAAAAGGGCATACAAAAAAGTTTATATAATGAAAATGAAGCTACAACTTATATGTTGATTTTTTGGAGTACAACTTGTTCTCATTGTTTAAATGAAGTTCCTCAATTGTACGATTTACTGAAAGATGATGAAGATGTAAAAGTTATTGCTATTGCTCTAGAAAATGATGAATTAGGTTTCAATCATTATTCTGAAAAATTTGAAAAATGGACAAATGTTCTTGGTTTAAATAAATGGGAAAACCCTATTGGAAATGCATATAATATTACATCTACACCAAGTTATTTTATTTTAGATGCTAATAAAAAAATAATTTCTAAACCTTATGCTTTAAGTGATGTTCAGAATTATTTTAAAAAAGATTAAAATAAATTATATTTAGGCTGTCTAAAATATTTTGAAAGTTTAAAATAACACAATATTACTATTTTACACAGCCTAAATTTTTAATTTAATGGCTACATTGGTGGTCTTCTTCATGTGTATGAGAACACGTAATACCATTATCTAAAATTTCTCCTTTTAAAAAGTTTGTTACAATTTCTTTTGTGTTTCCACTACACCCACGTATTACTTCAATATTAAATTTATTTAATACGTTTATTGCTCCTTGTCCAATTCCTCCGGCTAACATAGTTGTAACGCCGTGCTCTGCTAAAACTTGAGCAATATTAGATTTACAACCACAACCTTGATTAGATTCTAATATTTTAGTCGCAATTATTTCGTTTTCTTCTGAAATAGTATAGATTTCATAAAATTCACATTTACCAAAATGATCTTCTATTTGGTTGTTTTCAGTTACTGGTATTGCAATTATTTTCATTTTTATTTAAATTTTAAAAGACTTGTTAATTATTTAATTGAATAAACTCTTCAAAGCTATTTTCGTTGTTTTTAATGCATTTTTTATGACTTCTTTTATCTTCAACTAGTTTAAAACACTTTTTACATCTGTGCCATTCTTTTTTAAACTCGTAGTTGCCACCATCAATTACAATTGCTTTCCCTTCAACAAATGCTTTGGTAATATTTTTTAGTGCTTTATTATAAATTCTGGTTAGTGTTGGCCTAGAGATATTCATTAATACAGCTGCTTCTTTTTGTTGTAACATTTCATAATTAACCAAGCGAATACTTTCGTATTCTTCCATAGTTAATTGTACAACTTCAAGTTTGCATTTTGGAATTCCAAAAGGTTTATACCCTCTCATTTTCGGAGGTTTGGAAACTCTTCTGTTTTTTTCTGGTCTTGCCATATTTATATCTAAAGTTTAAAATAAAATACAAATATAATGAACGTAGGTTCATAATTATAACATTATTAGTTATATTTGATAAATTTTTTATTTAAATGGAAACAAAAATTAATAATTCAATAACAACACAATACAAAGTTGTTTTTTCTAAGATGTTAAACGATCAAAATAATTTGTTTGGCGGTATAGCAATGAAATGGATGGACGAAGTTGCGTATATTACTGCAATGCGTTTTACTAGAAAGAAAATGGTAACGGTATCAACGGATAAAATTAAGTTTTTAAAACCTGTAAAATCAGGTGAAATAGTACAATTAGTTGGAAAAGTTATTAAAGTTGGCTTGGCTAAAATTACAATTAAACTAGAATTATTTTCCGAGCAATTAGATTCAGAAACAAAGCAAAAAGCAATTGAAGCTTTTTTTGTGTTTGCTGCAGTTGATAAAAATAACAAGCCAATTAGAATTTAAAAAAATTTTAAAAGTGTAAAAAAGCATCTTCTAGATGTTCAATTTTAAAGGTGTATTGATTTTTTAAGATTGCAATAATATCAAATCGGACTTCTACATCTAAATCTTTTGTGGTAATGTATTGGTTAATAGCTTCTACCAATAGTCTAATTTTTTTCTGATTTACAAAATCTTGTGGATTTCCAAAATAATCGCTAGAGCGTGTTTTAACTTCTATAACAGCTAAAGTTTCACCTTTTAAGGCAATAATATCAACTTCTGCTTTTTTGTAAAACCAATTTTTTTCTAGAATTTGATAGCCGTTTTTTAAAAGATATTCAGCGGCAAGTTCTTCTCCTTTTTTACCTAATTCGTTGTGTGTAGCCATTTTTTTGATTTTAGATTAGTAGTTCTAAATATAAAGAAACTATAAATAACATACATTTTTTGAGATATATAAATAGAAAAGACTGTTTAAAAAGTCTAAATCCACCACGCTGAATTTGTTTCAGTTTGATTTATCTATTTTTTAAACAGCCTTTTATTTTGTAAAATAAATTATTATTCACCCATTTTAGCCCAACTATCACGTAAAGGAACAGTTCTGTTAAAAATTAGGTGATTTTCTGTAGCATCTGTATCAACACAAAAATATCCTAAGCGTTGAAATTGAAACCTATCTAAAATCTTAGCGGTTTTTAAACTTGGTTCTACAAAAGCTTCAATAATATTTAAAGAATCTGGATTTATAAATTCTTTAAAATCTTTGTCTTTATGTCCGTCAGGAGCTTCATCTGTAAACAAACGATCATACACTCTTACTTCTGCTTTAACGGCGTGTTTTATAGAAACCCAGTGCAATGTACCTTTTACTTTACGTTTACTAGCTTCTGTTCCGCTTCCGCTTAAAGAATCTTCGTCATAAGTACAGTGAATTTCGGTAACGTCACCGTTTTCATTTTTAATGCAGCTTTCAGCTTTAATTATATATGCATTTTTTAAACGCACTTCTTTTCCTAATTTTAAACGGAAAAACTTTTTATTTGCTTGTTCTCTAAAATCTTCTTTTTCAATATAAATTTCACGACTAAAAGGTACTGATCTACTACCAAAACCTTCAGCATAATCGTTATAATTAGCATCTAAAAATTCCTCTTTATCTTCAGGATAATTTGTAATAACCACTTTAACAGGGTCTAAAACAGCCATTACACGTGGTGCTGTTTTGTTTAAATCGTCTTTAATACAGTGTTCTAATAATGCCACGTCTGTAACATTGTCTCTTTTAGAAATTCCTGCAGTATCGCTAAATTTTCTAATAGCGCTTGGTGTGTAACCACGTCTTCTTAAACCAGAAATTGTAGGCATACGAGGATCATTCCAGCCAGAAACAATTTTTTCTTCAACCAATTGCAGTAATTTACGTTTACTCATAACAGTATAACTTAAATTTCTACGCGCAAATTCTCGTTGTTTTGGACGTAATTTGGCTGGATCGTATACTTGATCTACATACCAATCGTATAAATCTCTGTGGCTTTTAAATTCTAGAGTACAAATAGAATGTGAGATTTGTTCAATATAATCACTTTCACCGTGTGTCCAATCATACATTGGGTAAATACACCAATCGTTTGCAGTTCTATGATGATGTTTCTTTAAAATACGATACATAATAGGGTCGCGCATGTGCATATTGGTATGTTTCATATCAATTTTTGCGCGTAAAACATGAGAACCTTCTTCAAATTCTCCATTTTTCATTTTAAGAAAAAGTTCTAAGTTTTCTTCAACACTTCTATCTCTGTTTGGACTATTAGTTCCGGGTTCTGTTGGCGTTCCTTTTTGTACCGCCATTTGTTCTGAAGTTTGATTGTCTACATACGCCTTACCTTCTTTTATTAAGGTAATTGTCCAATCAAATAATTGCTGAAAATAGTCAGATGAATACAATTCTTTATCCCATTTAAAACCAAGCCATTCAATGTCTTGTTTTATAGAATCTACATATTCTTGCTCTTCCTTTGCAGGGTTTGTATCATCAAAACGTAAATTTACAGGTGCATTATAGCGCAAACCTAATCCAAAATTTAAACAAATAGAAGCTGCATGTCCAATATGTAAATATCCATTTGGTTCTGGCGGAAATCTAAATCGTAATTTATCTTTTGATAATCCGTTTGCTAAATCTTCCTCAATAATTTGTTCAATAAAATTCAGCGACTTTTTTTCTTCACTCATAATTCTAAAATAATAAGTTACAAAATTATCGATTTTTTTTGGCAATAGCTATAAATAATTAATAGTACCTAAGTTTAAAAAGTATATTTTGGGCGTTCCCTTTCAGGTCGGGCTTTCACTACTCGCTTTTTTTGTTGTAAAAAACAACAAAAAAGAGCTCAAACATGTCGTTCAATCCCTAACGTAGTTTTTGTTTTATAACTGAAATACAGTTATTTATCAAAATTTGAATTCATAAATTATAATTTAGTACTCGTAATTCGTAATTCTAAATTCATAATTCTAAATTTGTAATTCATAATTCAATAGAGATGGGAGTTATAAAAGTAAAAAATATTCGAGTATATGCCTACCACGGTTGTTTGGTTGAAGAAGGTAAAATAGGTTCAGATTATAGAGTAGATTTAACTGTAAAAGCAAATTTATCTAAATCGGCTATTACAGATAATTTAGCAGATACAGTAGATTATGTACATTTAAATAAAATTGTAAAGCAAGAAATGGCAATTAGGTCTAAGCTTTTAGAACAAGTAGCCAAACGTATTTTAGATCGTATTTTGGCTGAAATTGATATTGTAAAATCTGTTAAGGTTGAGGTTTCTAAATTAAATCCGCCAATTGGTGGTAATGTTGCAATGGTTACTATTGAAATGAGTAAACGAAGAAAGTAGCTTATCTCTAAAATCCATAATTATTTGTTTAATCGTTTGGTTGTTGATTTGTATATAAGTAATCGTCATGCTGAATTTATTTTAGCATCTCAGCATTATTATTTATAATTCAATTGTCATTTCTAGTTTCACAATGTAAAACCTGATATTGATAAAATGTTGGATTTTAAATCTGTAGTAGTTTATTTTAAAGTACTTTAAAAAGCTCGAATAAGGCAGTTGTAGAATAATTGTTAAAAAAAGTTGCTAACTTATTAAAATTGCTTAAATTTGCAATCCAATTAAGGCGTCGTGGCCGAGTGGCTAGGCTGGGCTCTGCAAAAGCTCCTACAGCGGTTCGAATCCGCTCGTCGCCTCACTAAACAAAAAACTCGCCAATTTGGCGAGTTTTTTTATGCTTTTTTATTAAAAATCTTATTTATTTTCAGCATATAATTTTTCAACATGATTCCAGTTAATTACGTTAAAAAACGCATTAATATAATCTGGTCTTCTGTTTTGGTAATTTAAATAGTAAGCGTGTTCCCAAACATCTAAAGCTAAAATCGGAAAACCTCCACAGCTAACACCAGGCATTAATGGGTTGTCTTGATTTGGTGTTGAACAAATTTCAACTTTTCCTCCTTTATGAACGCATAACCAAGCCCATCCAGATCCAAAACGAGTTGCTGCAGCTTTAGCAAAAGCATCTTTAAAAGCATCTACAGAACCAAATTCAGCAATAATAGCATCTTTTAATTCTCCAGATAAATATCCTTTTCCTTCAGGATTCATTACATCCCAAAATAAACTGTGATTGTAAAAACCTCCACCGTTATTTCTAACAGCAGCATTATTCATATCTAATCCTTCTAAAATAGTTTCAATAGATTTTCCTTCTAGGTCTGTTCCAGCAATTGCGTTATTTAAGTTGTTTGTGTAACCTTGATGGTGTTTTGTATGGTGAATTTCCATAGTTTTTGCATCAATATGTGGTTCTAACGCATCATAAGCGTATGGTAATTTTGGTAATTCAAATGACATAGTTGTATATTTTTTTTAGTTAAACTTAAAATTATTTCTTTTTCTGCCTTTTTTCAAAGGTAATGAACCATTTTCACTTTAAAAAATCTTAAAAATCAAATGTTCTTATAGTGGTATTAGCATTTGTTATATTTGATGAAATTATTAATTTTTATTTTTTTAATAATTAGCATCGTTTGGGTATTTTGCCATAAACTCTTCAGCTTTTTCTACCATTTTTTTACTTCCGCAGAAAAATGGAACGCGTTGGTGTAATTCTGTTGGTTTAATATCCATAATTCTTCTGTACCCATCGGTTGCTTTACCATTTGCTTGTTCAGCTAAAAAAGCCATAGGGTTGCATTCGTATAACAAGCGTAATTTTCCTTTTGGACCAATAGCACTAGTTGGATACATATAAATTCCACCTTTTATCATATTTCTATGAAAATCAGAAACTAAAGAGCCGATATAACGAGAAGTATATGGTCGGTTATCTTTTTCTTCTTGACAATATTTTAAATAATCTTTTACACCTTGTGGAAAATGAACATAATTTCCTTCGTTTATGGAGTAAATTTTACCTTCTTCTGGAAATTTAAAATTAGGATGAGATAAATAAAATGAACCAATTGCAGGATTTAACGTAAATCCATTTACACCATGTCCAGATGTATAAACTAACATTGTTGAAGTTCCATAAACTACATATCCTGCGGCTACTTGTAGGTTTCCTGGTTGTAAAAAGTCTTCTATTTTAACCGGAGTTCCAATAGGTGTTACACGTTTATAAATAGAAAAAATGGTGCCGACAGAAACATTTACGTCTATGTTAGATGAGCCGTCTAATGGATCAATTAAAACCACATATTTATTTTCGTTTGTGCCTTGTTTTCCTCTAATGGTAACAAAATCTTCTTCTTCTTCACTAGCAATTCCACAAACAATTTCTCGGTTTATTAAGGTTTCCATAAATACTTTATTAGCATAAACATCTAATTTTTGTTGATCTTCACCTTGAATATTTGTTTCACCAGCATTGCCCATAATGTCAACTAAGCCTGCTTTATTTACTTTATGATTTACAATTTTAGCGGCTAATTTCATTGAACTTAAAAGTCTAGAAAATTCTCCAGAAGTGGATTTATAATGTTTTTGATTTTCAATAATAAATTCACCTAGTGTTAAGTTCTTGGTTTCCATAGTTGTTTTTTGAAGTTTAGTATTACAAATATCGAAAAATTAAATTTGAAAAAGGCCTCAATTTGTAAGATAGTTTGAATAAAGATTTTTTATTTTAGCCGTAATTTTACAAACTAAATATAAAATGTGTTTTACAATTAGAGAAGCGAAAATTGAAGATGCACCTTCAATATTAAATTTAATACAAGAGTTAGCTGTTTTTGAAAATGAAGCAGATGCCGTTGAAGTTACGATAAGTGATTTAGAAAAAGATGGTTTTGGAGCTAATCCGTTATTTAAAGTATTTGTAGCAGAAACTGCTGAAGCAATTGTTGGAATTGCATTATTTTATCATCGTTATTCTACTTGGAAAGGACCAACAATTCACTTAGAAGATTTGCTTGTTACAGAGCAAAAAAGAGGTCAAAAAATAGGAAGTGCTTTGTATAAAAAAGTAATTGAATATGGCTATAATAGAGGTGTAAAACGAATTGAGTGGAATGTGCTAGATTGGAATGAACCCGCAGTTAAATTTTACGAAAGTACAGGTGCAAAAGTATTAAGAGATTGGGATTCAGTTCAAATAGATAGAGCTTCTATGAAAAAATATTTAAACGTTTAGAGTGAAGATCTTTAAGTTTGGAGGCGCATCTGTTAAAGATGCAGATACTATAAAAAATGTAGTTAAAGTTTTAAAAAACGAAGGCTTTAAAAATACGCTTATTGTTATTTCTGCAATGGGTAAAATGACCAATGCGTTTGAAAAAATAGTAGATGCATATTATAATAATTCTGAAGATTTAGCAACAAACATAAATAGTGTTAGAAATTTTCATATAACTATAATTGAAAATTTATTTGAAGATAAAAAACAGCCTATTTTATTTGAACTTGAATTATTATTCGGACAATTAAGTGGGTTTTTAGCCATTAATAAATCTGCCAATTATAATTATATCTACGATCAAGTTGTAGGTTATGGAGAATTGCTTTCAACAAAAATTATAAGTAGTTATTTAAATACTATTGGTATTTTAACAAAATGGATTGATGTTAGAGATTTTATTAAAACAGACGTGTCTTATAGAAATGCAACTGTTAATTGGCAAGAAACCAAGGTTAATATACAAATATTAGACTCTCAAAACTTATACATTACTCAAGGTTTTTTAGGGGCAGATTCAAAAGGGAAAACTACAACTTTAGGAAGAGAGGGCTCTGATTATACTGCAGCAATTTTTGCACATTGCTTAGGGGCAGAAAGTGTAACTATATGGAAAGATGTTGATGGAGTTTTAAATGCAGATCCTAGATATTTTAAAGAAACCGTTTTATTAAATCAAATTTCTTATAATGAAGCAATTGAAATGGCTTTTTATGGGGCTTCTGTAATACATCCAAAAACACTAAAACCGTTAGAAAATAAAAATATTCCTTTATATGTGCGTTCATTTTATAATTTAAAAAATAAAGGAACTACAGTTGGTAAAGTGCCTAACTTATTGCCCGAAACACCTTGTTTTATTTTAAAAAATAAACAAATTTTAGTTTCTATTACAGCGTTAGATTTTTCTTTTATGGTAGAACATAATTTAAGTGATATTTTTAAAATTTTACATAATTATAAATTAAAAGTAAACCTTATTCAAAATTCTGCATTAAGTTTTTCGGTTTGTTTAGAAGATAAATTCAATAATTTTGAAGCATTTTTATCACAAATAGTATCTAAATATAATGTTACTTTTGTAAGTAATGTTGCACTTTACACTATTAGACATGCCAATCAAAAAGCCATTGATTTGGTAGAAAAAAAAGGAACGGTATTATTAAAACAATCTACAAAAGGTACTGTGCAACTTATAATGCAATAATTTTATGTATTTTTGTAGTTATCTTTAATTATAATTAGATGAGTTTAGTAACGCCAAAAGAGGTTTCAAAAGTAATAAATCTAGATAAATATGGATTTATAGGTACGTTTTTTGGATGGGTATTAATGAAGTTTCTTCGAATTTCTACCATAAATAAAATATACAATAAGCATAAGCATTTAAAAGATTTAGAGTTTTTTACAGCCCTTTTAGATGACCTTCAAATAAAATTTGAAATTCCTGAAGAAGACTTAAAAAGAATTCCAAAAGATGGAGCATTTATTACGGTTTCTAATCATCCTTTAGGGGGTATAGATGGTATTTTGTTATTAAAATTATTGACTGAAAAGCGGCCAGATTATAAAATAATTGCAAATTTTTTACTGCATAGAATTGAGCCTATGAAGCCTTTTATAATGCCTGTAAACCCTTTTGAAGATAGAAAAGATGTAAAATCTAGTATTGCAGGTATTAAAAGAGCACTTACACATATTAAAGAAGGGAATCCTTTGGGGATATTTCCGGCAGGTGAGGTTTCTACTTATAAAGAAGGTAAATTAATTGTTGATAAACCTTGGGAAGAAGGAGCAATTAAACTAATAAAAAAAGCACAAGTTCCTATAATTCCTATATATTTTCATGCTAAAAATAGTAGGTTGTTTTATTTTTTATCTAAGTTAAATCCAACACTTAGAACAGCTAAATTGCCTTCGGAATTATTGTCGCAAAAAGAACGTGTTATTAAAGTTAGAATTGGAAAGGCAATACCAGTTAAAGATCAAGAAACGTATAAAAATACACAAGATTTCTGTCAGTTTATTAGAAGAAAAACATATATGTTAGCAAACCCTTTTGAAAAGGTTTCTAAAACTATAAATGCATCATCATTAAAAAAAACAAGACAGCCAAAAGCTATTGTTTGCCAAAAAAATAATGATAAAATTATTGAAGAAGTTAACACTCTTCGTTCATCTAATGGAAGGTTGTTAAAAAGTAAAAATTACGAAGTGTTTTTTGCTCCTAGTAATAAAATTCCAAACCTAAAATTTGAGATTGGACGTTTGCGTGAAATAACTTTTAGAGAAGTTGGAGAAGGTACAAATGAGTCTATAGATTTAGATAAGTTCGATGGGTTTTATCATCATTTGTTTTTATGGGATGATGCCGAAAAAAAATTGGTTGGAGCTTATAGGATGGGCTTAGGAAAAGGTATTTATAAAAAATATGGAATAGAAGGATTTTATGTACATACACTGTTTAAGTTTGAGCCCGAATTGTACACTATGATGGAGAATTCTATAGAAATGGGGAGAGCTTTTATAATTAAAGAATACCAACAAAAACCAATGCCATTGTTTCTACTTTGGAAAGGAATTGTGCACGTAACTTTACGCTACCCAGAATATAAATATTTAATTGGTGGTGTTAGTATTAGCAATCAATTCTCTAATTTTTCAAAATCGTTGATGATAGAGTTTATGAAATCTCATTATTACGACCCGTATATTGCGCAATACATTCATCCAAAAAAAGAATATAAGGTAAAGTTAAAAGATGCTGATAAAGATTTTGTTTTTGATGCAACGCAATCAGATATGAATAAATTTGATAAAGTTATTGATGAAATTGAGCCTGGAGCGCTTAGAATGCCAGTTTTAATTAAAAAATACGTAAAACAAAATGCGCGTTTAGTTGCTTTTAATGTTGATCCAAAATTTAACAATGCTGTAGATGGATTAATGTATATTAGAGTTGCAGACATACCTGAAAGTACCGTAAAACCAGTAATGGAAGAATTTCAGGCTGAGTTAGAAAGTCGCTTAGAAAATGAGAGTGCCGAACCTACTATTAGTGTAGAAAAAATATAAAACCCGTCATACTAAATTGAACACTGTGCTGAATTGAAGTGCTGCTTTAGAATGACGGATTATAAGGTTTTGAATTTTAACATTTCCCCAAACCGAGAACTAACAACTAAATTGTTACAAATCAAATTTTATCCCTTGTGCAAGCGGTAATTCTGTTGTGTAATTTATGGTATTTGTTTGTCTTCGCATATAAATTTTCCAAGCATCAGACCCAGATTCTCTTCCACCACCTGTTTCTTTTTCACCACCAAAAGCACCTCCAATTTCGGCGCCAGAAGTTCCAATATTTACATTTGCAATTCCACAATCGGATCCTGCTTGCGATAAAAACAATTCAGCTTCACGCAAATTATTTGTCATTATAGCAGATGAAAGTCCTTGGTTAACACCATTCTGAATTTCAAGAGCGTTGTTAACATCACCAGAATATTTTAATAAATATAAAATAGGTGCAAACGTTTCGTGTTGTACAATTTTAAAATGATTTTCTGCTTCTGCAATGGCTGGTTTTACATAACAACCAGATTCAAAACCTTTGCCAGTCAAAACGCCACCTTCTACTATTAATTTTCCTCCTTCATCAACAACTTTTGTTAAAGCATTTTTATACATCTCAACAGCATCTTTATCAATTAAAGGACCTACATGATTGTTTTCATCTAAAGGATTTCCAATGCGTAATTGATTGTACGCAGCTATTAAAGCGTCTTTCACTTTATTGTACATAGACTCGTGTATTATTAATCTACGTGTAGAGGTGCAACGTTGTCCAGCAGTACCAACAGCGCCAAAAACAGCACCAATAACAGTCATTTTTAAATCGGCATCAGATGTTACAATTATGGCATTATTTCCGCCTAATTCTAATAACGATTTTCCTAAGCGTTCACCAACTGTTTTACCTACTATTTTTCCCATTCTAGTTGAGCCTGTTGCTGAAATTAGTGGAACTCTTTTATCGGTTGTCATAAATTCACCAACAACATAATTTCCATTAATAATTGTTGAAATTCCTTCAGGTAAATTGTTTTCCTTTAAAACTTCGGCAATAATATGTTGGCAGGCAATACTGCATAAAGGTGTTTTTTCTGAAGCTTTCCAAATACAAACATCTCCAGAAATCCAAGCTAAAGCTGTATTCCAAGCCCAAACAGCTACTGGGAAATTAAATGCTGAAATAATTCCAACAATTCCTAGTGGATGGTATTGTTCGTACATTCTATGTCCAGGGCGTTCAGAGTGCATGGTAAGTCCGTGTAATTGTCTTGATAAACCTACGGCAAAATCGCAGATGTCAATCATTTCTTGTACTTCACCCAAGCCCTCTTGTAGCGATTTACCCATTTCATAAGAAACAAGCTCGCCTAAAGGTTGTTTTAGTTCTCTTAATTTATCACCAAATTGCCTTACTATTTCTCCACGTTGAGGAGCTGGTTTTAGCCTCCAACTTTTAAATGCTTTTTGAGCAGTTTCAACAACTTGTTCGTAATCTTGTTTAGTAGTGGTAGTTACTTTTCCAATTAATGCGCCGTCAACCGGAGAAAACGATTCAATTATTTCACCATTTCCAAATGATATGGAACCTGTTGAAGTTCCGTTATTTAGTTCTTTAACACCTAAACTTTTTAGTGCTTTTTGTATTGTGTTATTTATAGTTTTAGCTTTCATAGTGAATAGGTTTTAAATGTTGCTTCTAACAAAGCTACGAATATTAAATGGTATTAAAAGAAAAGCCATTTCAAAATTTGAAACGGCTTTCTTCATTCAATATTTGGTAACCAACCAAATAATAAACCAACTAAAACTTATAATTTAATCCTGTATAAATTCCTAGGTAATATGGCTGTATACTACCAGAATTTTTTGAAAAGGTATTTGTTTGCATTTTAAACATTGGAGAAATATTAATGTATAAATTTTCTCGTATAGAGTAATCTATATCTAGTCCAAGGTTTCCACTAAAGTTTATGTCTCTTAAATTGTTTGAAGAACCTAAACTTTGATTAATAGAATTTGTTTCTACAAAAACTTCGTCTTTATTTAATAAAAGTGTACTAAAACCACCTACTAAATTTACTCCTAATTTACCATCTGTAACACTGTATTTTAATTCAACAGGTATTTCAACATAACCAAAAACTTGGTTTAGACTTCCTTTATTTGGATCAACAGCATTAAGTTCTCTTAATTTTGAAGTCGCAAATTTTTCTGGTTTTCCTAAACTTATCGGATTTGTAGAAATATTTGAATATTCTACAACAGAAACACCAGGCGTTACATAAATATCATTGGTGGTATACCCTAAGTTGATAAGGTTTACACCAGATTGAATGCTAAATTTGTTATTTAATTTATAGGCAAATTTTACACCGTAAGAGTAAGATGAGTTTCCAGAAGCTGGATTATTTTTAAACTGACTATCTATACCTGATCCATCTCCAAATGAGCTTATATAAATTGGCGCAAAAATAGTTGCAATGGTTATTCTTCCACTTGACATTAGAGAAGGTTTAGCCATTTTTGTTTCATTGTTATCTGGTAATGGTAAACTAAGTGCATCTGTTAAAATAGAATTATTTTCTTTTAAGCCAGTATTTTTACTATTAGAATTTTCATCATTACCGTTTATAGCGGTTATTTTAGTGCTACTTTTAGTATTAATAAGTTCATTTACTTTAGGTTGTGCTAAGTTTTTTTTAGTAACAATATTATTGTTTGAAGTTGTTGTTAGTGTACTATCACCTTTATCTGTGGCTATACTTTCAGGGTTAGATTCATTTAAGAAGTTGTTTGAGAAATTGTTGTTTGGTATAAAATAAATTGTTCCAAGACTAAAGAACAATAAAAGTAGTGCAGCTACGCTAGAAAATTTAAGCCATAAAGGAAATTGCTTCTTTTTAGAAACCGGGGCTAATTTCTTTTGAATTGAATTCCAAGATTGACTTGGAGGTGAGACCTCTAAATCCTTTAGCTTTTCTTGAAAAATCCTATCTATATTCTTATAATCTCTCACTTTAACCTTTTATCTTAAACAGACTGTTGACTTTCTTGATGTCTCTCTATTTTTTGTTTTAAAATACCTCTCGCTCTAGCTAAATTAGATTTAGATGTGCCTTCAGCAATTTTTAACATTTTTGCAATCTCTTTATGAGAATGACCATCTAATACATAAAGGTTGAATACCATTCTGTATCTTTCTGGCAACTCTTGAATGAGATTTAACAAATAATCCAAAGAAATTTCATCATCGTCGATGTCAACAACTACCTCATCAGGAATTTCTTCGGTAACAATACTTAACACGGTTTTTTTTCTGTATTTTAATAAAATCGTGTTAATCATAACGCGCTTAATCCAGCCTTCAAATGATCCTTTAAAACTAAACTGCCCAATTTTATCAAAAATGGCTACAAAGCCGTCTTGAAAATTGTCTTGAGCCTCTTGTTTATTTTTAGAGTATTTAAGACAAATAGAGAACAATTTACCTGCAAAAAGCTGGTAAATCTCTTTTTGTGCCTTTCGATCATTATTTGCACATTTTTTTATGAGCTTTTCTAAACCCAAATACAAGCGTTTTAATTGTTAATAAGATGCCTAAAAAGATAATAGGTTGCGTAAATTTACATTACTTTTGTGGAGTTTCCCAATTTTTATGAAAAGAAATACACTGTTTAAGTTACATAATACAAACAATTTTAATGAAATAGCTTTGGATATTTTCAGGTTTCAAGCTATTAATAATATTGTATATAAAACCTTTTTAAAACATTTAAAGGTTGATATAGATTCCATTCAAAAAATTGAAGATATTCCTTTTTTGCCTATTCAATTTTTTAAAACACATAAAATTGTTGCTTCTAATGAAGCTGTTGAACAAATTTTTTTAAGTAGTGGTACTACAGGTATGCAGCAAAGTAAGCACTATGTTACCGATATCTCTATTTATGAAGAAAGTTTTACCAAAACCTTTCAATATTTTTATGGAGCTATAGAAAATTATACGGTTTTAGCCTTATTGCCTTCTTATCTAGAGCGTACAGGCTCATCGTTAATTTATATGGCCGATAATTTTATTAAAAAATCTAAAAACCCAAAAAGTGGTTTTTATTTAAATAATTTAGATGAGTTGGCTGAAAATTTACAAGAATTAGATAAAAAAGGTGAAAAAGTGCTTTTAATTGGAGTTTCTTTTGCCTTGTTAGATTTGCTTGATACGTATAAATTCAACCTAAATAATACCATTATTATGGAAACAGGAGGAATGAAAGGAAAACGAAAAGAACTTATTAGAGAAGAGTTGCATAGTATTTTATGTGATGGTTTTGGCGTTTCTAAAATTCATTCAGAATATGGTATGACTGAATTACTAAGTCAAGGATATTCTAAAGGAGATGGAATTTTTGAGTGCCCACCGTGGATGAAAATTTTAACTAGAGATACCGAAGATGCTTTAACTATTTTGCCAGAAGGAAAATCGGGAGGCATTAACATAATAGATTTAGCGAATTTAAATTCGTGTTCGTTTATTGCAACGCAAGATTTAGGGAAAACCTATAAAAATGACACTTTTGAAGTATTAGGTCGTTTTGATAATTCTGATATTAGAGGTTGCAATTTGTTAGTGTTGTAAATTAAGAGGTTTGGGGAGTGAAATTGATGGTGAAAAACACCAACAATGGCTGGAAACTTATTGGTGTTGTAAAACACATTGTCATTCCTACGAAGGAGGAATCCATTTCACACAATATAAAAATCTAACAAGTTTCTAAAACCTGTTAGGTTTAACTTTATAGGTTTTGTTATTAAAACAAAGTACTTTTTTATACAGAGTAGGTATTACAAATCGGTTGGTTTTACTTAAAAGCCGATAAGCCTGTAATATCTAATCCAGTTATTAATAAATGAATGTCATGTGTACCTTCATATGTAATTACACTTTCTAAATTCATCATGTGTCGCATTATAGAAAATTCACCAGAAATACCCATTGCACCTAAAACCTGACGCGCTTCTCTAGCTATTTTTAAAGCCATAGCTACATTATTTCGCTTTGCCATTGATATTTGCGCAGAGGTTGCTTTATTTTCGTTTTTTAAAGTCCCCAAGCGCCAAGTTAACAATTGTGCTTTGGTGATTTCGGTAATCATTTCTGCCAGTTTTTTTTGTTGTAATTGTGTTGCTGCAATTGGTTTATTAAACTGGATACGTTCTTTAGCATAGCGTAAAGCAGTAGCGTAACAATCCATTGCGGCACCAATGGCGCCCCAAGCTATTCCGTAACGAGCAGAGTCTAAACAGCCAAGTGGAGCGCCCAAGCCATCTTTATTTGGTAAAATATTCTCTTTTGGAATTTTAACATTGTCAAAAATTAACTCACCAGTTGCCGAAGCTCTTAAACTCCATTTATTATGTGTTTCTGGAGTTGTAAATCCTTCCATGCCACGTTCAACAATTAATCCCTTTATACGACCTTCTTCATTTTTAGCCCAAACGACTGCAATGTCTGCAAACGGCGCATTTGAAATCCACATTTTTGCTCCATTCAATAAAAAATGGTCGCCCATATCTTTAATTTTAGTTTCCATACCACTCGGATTAGATCCGTGGTTGGGTTCCGTTAAACCAAAACAACCCATAAATTCTCCAGTAGCTAATTTTGGCAAGTATTTTTTACGTTGTGCTTCGTTTCCATATTTCCAAATTGGATACATAACTAAAGAAGATTGTACAGAAGCAGTTGACCGAACTCCAGAATCGCCACGTTCAATTTCTTGCATAATTAAGCCGTAACTTATTTGATCTAAACCTGCTCCGCCATATGTTGATGGAATATAAGGTCCAAAAGCGCCAATTTCGGCTAAACCACTAATAATTGATGTTGGAAACTTAGCTTTTTGAGCAGCTTCTTCAATAATTGGAGAAACCGAGCGTTTTACCCATGCTCTGGCTGTATCTCTAACTAATAAATGTTCTTCAGTTAATAAATCATCTAACTGATAGTAATCTGGAGCTTGAAATAAATCTTGAGACATGTGGTTAATATTTTGGTTTTACACAAATTTACTAATTAAAGTCTTTTCAATTTAATTTTTTAAAATCTTTTATTCCTTACATTTGTCGTATTAATAAAAGACTTAAACTAGTTAGCGTTTGTAGTTTATTAAAGTTATTTAAACTTTAAACAATGCGTTTAGTTATTTTAGTCACTGTATATATGCAATACACATTAGGAAAAAAAGAAAAATTAAAAAGTAAAAAATTAATAGAGCAATTATTTGCTGAAGGAAAACACGTAAAAGCATTTCCTTTTAGATTGATATATTTACCAATAAATCATGGAGGAGAATCTCTTATAAAGGCAGGGGTTACTGTGCCAAAAAGAAATGTAAAACTTGCTGTTAATAGAAATAGAATAAAAAGATTAATGCGCGAAGTTTATAGAAAAAATAAACATTCTTTTACTGAAAATTTAAGTGAACCATATATTTTTATGTTTATTTATATGGCAAAAGAAGCTCCAAATTATATTGATTTAGAGTCGTCACTAAAAAAATTAGCTGTAAGATTTCATACAAAAATTAAAGAAGATGATTAGCACATGTAAAAAAGTTTCGTTTTAACGAAACTGAGACTAGCATATGACCATTAAAAATATAAAAAAAGACATATGAAAACTAAAATTAAAAAATGGATGCTTGCTGTTTTTGTAACTATTTCAGTTGCAATTTCTGCAGGATTTCAATCAGATTTTTTTGAAATAGCAAAACAAATAGATATCTATACAAGCATGTTTAAAGAGTTAAATATGTATTATATAGATGAGGTAAATCCTGGAGAATTAACCAATAAGTCTATAAATTATATGCTTAGTAATTTAGACCCTTATACACGTTTTTACGACGAGCAAGGTGTAGAAGATGCCAGAATTAGAGCCACTGGAGAATATGGAGGTATTGGAGCAATTTCACAATTTAAAAATAAAACTGCGGTTATTCGAGAAATTTTAAAAAATTCTCCTGCGGAAAAAGCAGGCTTAAAAGTTGGTGATAAACTATTAAAAGTTGGCAATCTTGAGGTTAAAGATTTTGAAGAAATTGGTATTTCTAGTGTGTTAAACGGTTTGCCAAATACTAAAGTAACACTTAAAATTGAACGTCAGAATAAAGAATTAGACGTTGAAGTAACACGAAAAAAAATTACAGAAAAAGCAGTGCCTTATTATACAATGCTTGATGCGGAAGTTGGCTATATATCTTTTGTAAAGTTTAATCAAAAAGCTGCAAAAGAGGTAAAGGAAGCCTTTTTAGAACTAAAAGAAGAAGGCATGAAAAAGCTTGTTATCGACGTAAGAAGTAATCCTGGAGGTTTATTAAATGAAGCGGTATCAATTGTTAATTTTTTTATACCAAAAGACAAGATTGTAGTTACTACAAAAGCAAAAACTAAAAAAGAAAGTGCTACTTATAAAACCAAAAACGAACCTATAGATTTAGATATTCCGTTAACCATTTTAATTAATAATAGATCGGCATCGGCTTCAGAAATTTTAGCCGGAGCATTGCAAGATTATGATAGGGCAGTGGTACTTGGTGAACGCTCTTTTGGGAAAGGTTTAGTACAGCGTTACAAACCGCTTTCTTATGGAACCCAAATGAAATTAACCATCTCTAAATATTATACACCAAGCGGAAGATGTATTCAAGAGTTAGATTATACAAATAGAGATGAGAAAGGAAATGTTCCTAAGTTTTCTGATGCTGGAAGAGAAGCTTATACAACTGAAAATGGAAGAATTGTGTATGGTGGTGGAGGTATTTTACCTGATTTTGAAATTGAAAAACCAACAACTACTAAAACTACTGAAGTATTGTTAAAATCGGATGCGTTTTTTAATTATGCAACCACTTATTTTTATGATAATTCAACTATTTTAGAGCCTTCAAAATTTAATTTAAACGAAACAGATTTTAAGGATTTATTACAATATTTAAGTAAAAATCAATTAGATTTTGAAACTGAAACTGAAGCAGAGTTTAAAAAGGCACTTGAAAAAGCTACTTCAGAAAATTTAGGAAAAAATATTGAAAGAAAATATGAAGATTTGTTAGCAGCTATTCAGATTGAAAAACTAAACGAATTAGAAAAAAATAAAGAAGAAATTATAGATAAATTAACTGAAGAAATTGTAAAACGTTATTTTTATATTGAAGGTGTTTATCAACAAAAAGCTGTATTTGATTCAACAATTTTAAAAGCAACAACAATTTTAAATAACCAAGCAGAGTATAGTGGTTTATTGAAATAATTGAAAAATTAAAATATTAAATAATTCAAAGATTTAACCATTAAGCTAATATATAATTCAATTTTTTAATTTTTCAATAACTAATTACTAAATAGTATCTTTACATTTCAAAAAAAGAAGTATGACACAATCTAAAATTCAAGATAGAACTAGAGCGCAAGAGTCTTCTAATGCTATAGAACGCTTATATATTACTATGCGCCATTTATTTAGTAGAGGGTTTTATAAACCAATGGGTATTTCGGGTGATGCGTTAAGAGAATCTTTATTATTATTGCGTCCAGAAATTTATGGTTCTATTGCCGATGAAAAAGTTGAATTAAATGGATTAATTTACGTTATTGAGCGATTGCCAATAGGAATTGAAGAGTGTAGATTTGTTAATTTAACTTCAGATGAAGGTTATTCTAAATCACATTTTAAAGCTATTGTACCTCCAAAAAGAAGAAGAAATTGCTATAGAATAGATAAAGATCAAATGAATATTGAAGTTACCAGAGGAAGATCTGAAATCTATGATATTCTTACACATTTAACATTTCTATTTGTCGAATCTCATAAAATTGCAAATAAAGTTCTAATAGAAGACGGAACTAAAACAATACGAGAATGGAGTAAATTAGAAGATTTAGTACTTCATAATAGAAAAATATCGAGAGACGAACGCGACATTATGTTGGCGCATTTAGCAAGCATTTTAGGACGTACTTTTGAAGAAGCTTTAGACGTATATTTAGCTTTAAGTTTAGAAAATAATAAAGACCGATTTTTTCAAATTATTTATTGGTTAGGTAAATTGGCTATTAATGAAAAAGTACACAACTTAAAAAGAGAAATTAACTTTAGTCCGGTATTGAGAGAGCGTATTGGACATCATATTTTTGGTGAAATTTGGGCAACTAATATTAAACGTGTATTAGAAGAAAATAATTTGTTAAACAGACCAATTCATATTATAAGTGCAAATATGCATAGTGTTATGAATTCTATTTACGCGCCAATTGTATTGCCACAACAAATAAAAGATAAAAATTTAATTTCTTTATTTCAATTATTAAGTAAAGACGAAAACGAAGATTTACGTCACCAAGTAAAAGAGTTTGCAGGTGAAAACGGACTAATTTATATAAAAGATAATTCAGGAACCAATATTAATGTTCAGGTAATTGATACCGAAAAAATAGCAATTTCTAAAACACAATATAAGCTAGAAAATAGTTTAAGTGAAGAAGAAAAACCCGTAATTATTGTTATGGATTATGCTTTTGGTGAACAAGCTTATGAAACTATGGATGAACTTTTAAAACCTTATACAGATGAAGAGGGGAAAAAGTACCATTTAAACGTAGATTCTGTTTCAATAATGGGTAAAGCTGGTATTTTAGATGGAGGAAAAGGAGATATTATGATTCCTTCTTCGCATATTTTTGAAGGAACAGCAGATAATTATCCGTTTAAAAATCAACTTAAAAAAAATCAATTTGAAGGGTGCGGAGTAAATGTTTATACAGGAGCAATGGTTACTGTTTTAGGTACATCGCTTCAAAATAAAGATATTTTAAAATTCTTCCATAATTCAACTTGGAAAGTTACGGGTCTAGAAATGGAAGGTGCACATTATCAAAAAGCCATACAGGCAGCTTCAAAAATTAGGGGGAATATCTCTAAAAAAGTAAAAGTAAGATATGCTTATTATGCTTCAGATAATCCTTTAAAAACAGGAAGTACTTTAGCTTCTGGAGGTTTAGGAACGTCAGGTGTACTACCAACCTATGTTATTACTCAAAAAATATTAGAACAAATTTTTTAATTCAAAACTATAAATAGCTTAAAATAAATTTACAAATGAATGTATTAATACTTGGATCAGGAGGAAGAGAACACGCAATAGCTTGGAAAATTGCACAAAGTAACTTGTTAAATAAGTTATTTATTGCTCCTGGAAATGCTGGGACACAAGAAGTAGGTACTAATTTAAATATTAATCAAACCAATTTTAAAGAGGTAAAACAAGCTGTTTTAGAGCATCAAATTAAATTGGTTGTTGTTGGTCCAGAAGATCCTTTGGTTAAAGGAATTCACGATTTCTTTTTAAACGATGCTGCATTAAAAAATATACCTGTAATTGGACCTCAAAAATATGCTGCACAGTTAGAAGGTAGTAAAGAGTTTGCTAAAGAATTTATGTTTAGACATAACATTCCAACAGCAGCGTACAAAAGTTTTACTTCAGAAAATTTAGAAGAAGGTTACAAGTTTTTAGAAACATTAACCGCTCCGTATGTTTTAAAAGCTGATGGTTTGGCTGCTGGAAAAGGAGTATTAATTTTAAGTGATCTACAAGAAGCAAAAGACGAACTAACCGAAATGTTAGCCAATAAAAAGTTTGGTGAGGCAAGTAGTAAAGTTGTTATTGAAGAGTTTTTAACTGGAATAGAACTTAGCTGTTTTGTGCTAACCGATGGGAAAAGTTATGTTACTTTACCTAGCGCAAAAGATTACAAAAGAATTGGCGAAGGCGATAAAGGTTTAAATACTGGAGGAATGGGAGCTGTATCACCTGTGCCATTTTTAACAGATGCTATAATGGGAAAAATAGAAACTCAGGTTATTAAACCAACAATTGAAGGGTTTCAAAAAGACAATATTAGTTATGTAGGGTTTGTGTTTATTGGGTTAATTTTAGATAAAGGCGAAGTTAAAGTAATTGAGTACAATTGCCGTATGGGAGATCCAGAAACAGAAGTTGTAATACCACGCATTGAAAGTGATTTTCTAGAACTTTTAATTGCTACAGGAAATAAAGAGTTGCATACCAAAACTATAGAATTAAAAAAAGAAAGCGCTTGTACAGTTATGTTAGTTTCTGGTGGATATCCAGAAGCTTATGAAAAAGGAAAAGAAATAATAGGTTTAAATGCTATAGAAAATTCTATTCCGTTTCATGCAGGTACAACCATTAAAGATGGTAAGCTTGTAACAAATGGTGGTAGAGTAATTGCAATAACATCTTACGGTGCTAATTTTAACGAAGCGTTAAAGCAATCTTATAAAAATATAGATAAAGTATGTTTTGATGGAATAAATTTCAGAAAAGATATCGGTTTCGATTTGTAGTATAACGCATTATATAAGTGTAAAAAACCTAACAGATTTTAGAACCTGTTAGGTTTTTTATGTGCAAAACTTTTTCTTTTTTGATGAAATTGTATAAAGCTATAGTAAAATGTTTGTGCTAATAGTTTGGTTTTAAAGAACTTTCATTTTTTCTAAAGTGAATGAAAATTCAGAGCCTTTACCGTATTCACTTTTTACAAAAATTTGTTCGTGATGTGATTCTAAAATATGTTTAACAATAGAAAGTCCTAGGCCAGAACCACCTTGGTCTCTAGATCTACTTTGGTCCACTCTATAAAAACGTTCAAAAAGTCGCGGTAAATATTCTTTTTTTATCCCTTCACCATCATCAATAACTTTTACTAGAACTTTGGTTTCCTTTTTTTCGAAACTTACCATTATAGTACCATTTTTTTTGGAATATTTTATGGCATTTACAATTAAGTTAATAAGTACCTGTTGTATTTTTTCACCATCAGCAATTACCATTATCGGGTAGATATAGTGTTTATTAAAATGCATTGAAATATTCCTTTTTTTGGCTTTCATTTCCAATAATTCAAATACATCTTGTGTTAATTCTAGAATGTTTATTGGTTTTTTATTTATAGATAAATCGGCAGATTCTAGTTTAGAAATTAAATCTAGGTCTTTAACAATAGAAATAAGTCTCTCTACACCTTTATTAGCGCGTTTAAGGTATTTTTTAGTGATTTTCTTGTCATTTATTGCCCCGTCGGCTAAAGTTAATAGATAGCCTTGAACTGTAAAAAGAGGAGTTTTTAATTCGTGAGATACGTTTCCTAGAAATTCTCTTCTATAGTTTTCTCGTAAATTTAAACTGGCAATTTGTTCTTGATTAAATTCAGCAAATTTTTGAACTTCTCTAGAAAGCGCGTCAATGTCTGAAGTTATAGCAGTTTTGTTAAAATCAGATCGGTCTAAAATTGAAACTCTATCGTATATTTTCTTTATACGTTTATAAATAAATTTTTCTAATCGGTATTGAATAATTATAAATGTAAAACAAAAAATAACAGCAGTAAATGTTAGTAAATAAGTTATATTAAGGGTTACATCTAAAAAAAGATATGCTGAAATTAATAGTGTTCCAATAATAAATAATGTAATAAATGAGGCTGTCCAATAAGCAAATGAATATGTTCTTTTAATCTTCATTAATAACAAATTTGTAACCTACACCTTTTACAGTTTTAAAATATTTATCGCCAATTTTTTCACGTAACTTTCTAATATGAACATCTATAGTTCTACCGCCTACTACAACTTCATTACCCCAAACTTTGTCTAAAATGTCATCGCGTTTAAAAACTTTGTCTGGTTTAGATGCAAGTAAAGCAAACAATTCAAACTCTTTTTTAGGTAAAGATAGTTTTTCTCCTTCTTTTATAATAACATATTCTTCTCTATCTATAACAATTTCCCCAACTTTTACATTGTTAGAAGAAATATTTTGAACTTCATTTACCCTTCTAAGTAGTGCTTTAATTTTACTTACTAATACTTTTGGTTTTATCGGTTTTGTAATATAATCATCTGCTCCAACATCAAATCCAGCTACTTGAGAATAGTCTTCACCTCTAGCTGTAAAAAATGTAATAAGTACATTTTCTAACCCTTTAGTGGCTCTTATTTTTTCACAAGCTTCTATACCGTCCATTTCTGGCATCATTATATCTAAGATTATTAAATGCGGATTGTTTAATTTGGCAGAAGCGATAGCTTCAATCCCATTTTTAGCGGTATAAACTTTATAACCTTCATTTTTTAAATTGTATGATACAATTTCTAGAATGTCTGGTTCATCATCAACTAAGAGTATTTTAATAGCTGTTTTTTTCATAATTTTCCTTTTGTTTTATTTAACGATAATTGCAGTTCGTTCTCTACTATTTTTTAGCTAGCGATACTTTTTTTAGCATTCACGTTTCATAATTTTTACACTGATTAAAAGTAAAAACATTCAAAAGTAAGCATTAATTACAATTAGAAAACATTAGAACTAAAGTAATTTAAAGTTATAACATTAACGTAACATTAAAATTACATAATATTAATTTTAAGTTGGTTTTTGTGCTAAATGTTAAAAATAAAAAGATATTATTTTATAATTAAATTTAAATGTGTAGGTATTTAAAGAAGTAATAGTTGTTACTATTTAATTTGTTTTTTTAAAGTTAAAGTTAGAATAATGAGATCTGATATTAAAGTATTTTTAAAAAAAAATCAGTTAAAACACTATAGTTTAGCTGTTTATATTTTTTTAATTCAATTATTTTTATATATTTAAGTGCAACTAAAAAAATATAGCTATGAAGAAATTTTATTTTTTGCTTGTAACTATTTTTGTGGTTACACTTTCTTTTGGACAAACAGAAGTTTTTATAAATGAAATTCATTATGATAATAAAGGGGGAGATGTTGATGAAGGAATCGAAATTGCGGGTCCTGCCGGAACAGATTTAGCAGGTTGGAGTATTGAACTTTACAATGGTAGTAGTTCTATGATTTATGGGACTACAATGTCTTTGACTGGTGTAATCCCAAATCAACAAAATAATAGAGGAACACTTTGGTTTCCTCAACCAGGTATTCAAAATGGTAATCCTGATGGATTGGCTTTAATTAATCCATTAGGTATTGTTGTACAGTTTTTAAGTTATGGAGGTATTATAACCGCTGCAGATGGTGCAGCAAAAGGTATGGTATCTACAGATATTGGGGTGTTTGAAACTGATCCAGATACTTTAATTGGTCATTCTCTACAATTGTCTGGTTCTGGAGTTTATTATGATGATTTTACGTGGAATTCACCAACAACTGCAACTGCAGATGCAATAAATAGTGGGCAAACATTTAATACAGCTCCTGCAATTATAAGTAATACATACAGAGTTGCTGGTTTAGATTATGAAGTTGGTTCACCTACAGCAACTGAAGGTAGTTTTGTTGTTTCAGGTACAAATTTAACCGATGATATTATTATAACAGCTCCTACAGATTTTGAAATTTCAACAACTTCTGGTGTTGGTTTTGGAGCATCTATTACATTGCCAAAAGGATTAGGAACAATTACTCCAACTACAATTTACGTACGTTTAAAATTGGGTTTAATTATTGGAAGTTACAGTCAAAATATTACTTGTTTAAGTTCTGGTGCTACAGATAAAATCAGTTTATTGGCTGGTATTGTTTCCCCAATTACAGGTTCCATAATAATTACTGAAATTATGTCTGATCCAAGTGCTGTTGATGATGATGAAGGCGAATATTTTGAAGTTTATAATACCACAGCTTCAGCTATTGATATGGAAGGTTGGGTTATTTCAGATGTTGATTCAGATTCGCATATTATAGCTTCGTCTGTTATAGTGCCAGCAAATGGATATGCAGTTTTTGCAAGAAATTCGAATAGTGGAGCAAATGGTGGGTTTACTGCTAATTATGAGTATTCTGGATTTATTTTGACAAATGATATTGATGAAATTATTTTGACAAGTGGTGTCACAGAAATTGATAGGGTTGTTTATAGTGATGTTTTAGGGTATCCTTTAGTAGCTGGAAAAAGTATGGAGTTAAGTTTAGAGAATTATAACAGTGCTGACAATCTTATTGCTTTAAATTGGGGTGAGGCAACAACTACTTATGGTGGTGGAGATTATGGGACACCTGGCACTGAAAATAACTTTACACTCTCCGTAGTAAAAAACCAAATAGAAAATTTTGCGATGTATCCAAATCCAGTTTCTAATGGAAAATTATACATGGCTTCAAATAATAAATTAACTAGAAATGTTACTATTTACACTTTAACAGGACAACAAGTGTATAGTAAAAACCTACAAACCAAAGAGTATTTAAATATTTCTAATCTAAATAAGGGAATTTACATTGTTAAAATAGAAGAAGGGGGAAAAATTGCTACACGTAAATTGGTTGTAAATTAATTTTGAATTTATCATTACAAACATAATCATCATATTTATAGTTAATCAATCACTGTGAAAATTAGAGTGTTAAATCTCTGTTCTAGGCGTTTTTTTACGAAGTTTTATACTATTAGCAACAAAAAGTAGGGTAAAACCTTACTTAAGTAGGTGAATTTAATTTCAATTTATTGGTTAAAACAAACCATTTGTTTAGTTAATACTGCAAGTGGCTAAGTTAGAGGGGTAAATACGTTAAGCTACATCTTAAAGCCTGATCTTTGTAATAGATATAAATTGTTCATCCCCATGAAATATTTTTACACTTTAGTTACTTTTTTATTAGTAGCAACTTCAAGTTTTGCTAAAAATGAAAAAACTGTTTACATTTCCGAGATTAATTATACAGGTAGTAACCCATTTATTGAATTAGCTGTATATAGAGAAAACGGAAACGGAAATATTCAATTAAAAAATTGGACCTTAGTTTTGTATAATAGTAATGGAAATACAGTAGAACAAATAGACTTACAAGGGAAACTTAAAGAGGGAGAATTTTTAGTTATAGACGGTATTGATTTTGACTTTACAGGAGGAGCAGTTATTTTAAAAAATGGAAACAATATCATTGAATCTTTAAGTTACGGAAGTTCTAATAACTTTAATAAATATTATAATATTGGAAGTACAAGTGGAGAAATATCTTTGCAAAAAACAGAAACAGGTTGGATTCCTTCAAAACCAACTCCGAAAGCACCATATTCAAGTAAATCGCTTTCAGTGGTAAAAGATCAAATTGAAGATTTTAATATATATCCAAATCCGGTTAAGGATGGAAGAATTTCAATTTCTACTAAAAATTCATTAGATAAGAATGTTGTAATCTACTCTATTTTAGGAAGTGTAGTTTACAATAAAGCTGTTAAAACTAACGAAACAATCAATGTAGAAAATTTAAGTACAGGTTTGTATTTAGTTCAGGTAGAGGAAGATAAGAAAGTGTCGGTTAGGAAGGTTTTAATTAATTAGTAGCTAATAAAATATACAGTAAAAAAATCATTCCAATTTCAGGAATGATTTTTTTTGTTATATTTATATAAAAAAAGCTATGAATACTAAAATTAATTTTGAAAATATTCTATTTCTAGATATTGAAACAGTTCCAGAAACAGAGTTTTATTCAGATTTATCTGAAGAAAAGCAAGAGCTGTTTGCCTCAAAAACACAGTATCAACGTAAAGAAGAATTTACACTAGAAGAGTTTTACGAAAGGGCTGGGATATGGGCAGAATTTGGTAAAATTGTTTGTATTTCGGTAGGATATTTTACCAATTTTAAAACGGAAGAACGCAAATTTAGAGTCACTTCGTTTTTTGGTGATGAGGTGAAAATTTTAGAAGATTTTAAAAAATTAATAAACCTTCATTTTAATAAACCAGCACATGTATTATGTGCACATAATGGAAAAGAATTTGATTTTCCATACATTGCGCGTCGTATGATAATTCATCAAATAGTACTTCCAGAAAAGCTAAATTTATTTGGTAAAAAACCTTGGGAAATTCCGCATTTAGACACCTTGGAATTATGGAAATTTGGAGATTACAAGCATTATACTTCATTAAAATTATTGACTTCAATATTAAATATTCCATCACCCAAAGATGATATTAGTGGAAGTGAAGTAGGAGATGTTTATTATAAAGAAAAAAATATTAAACGCATTGTAACTTATTGCGAAAAAGACACTATTGCAATTGCTCAATTATTGCTTCGTTTTAATAATGAACCGTTAATAGAACCTGTTAATATTGTACATGTATAATTTAAAAAGTTAATAAAAATTTATGGAGTCTAATAAAATTACTGGAAGTATTAGAAACAATATAAAAATTGGAAGTGATGTTGAAATTGTTCAAAAACATCATCAGCGTAGCGGAGAATTAACCGAAGGAACTGTAAAACGGATTTTAACAAAATCTCCAAAGCATCCACACGGAATAAAAGTGCAACTAGAAACCGGAGAAGTTGGAAGAGTTAAATGGGTTTTAGCGTAGCTTGCAGTTGTTTTTATCGACTAATAATTAAATAATAAAAGCTCCTTATAAATTTTAATTTAAAGGAGCTTTTAAAAAAAATAGATTATTGTTATTCTACTATATATACATTATTTTCTCTATTTATATCAGCCATTAAAGTAGAAGTGTCGATTTCAACTTTTTTAATTTCTTTTGAAGTTGAAAAAGTATATTTTGGTGTTGCCCAAGCCCAATCTTTTAATAAGGTTGCAGTTGTTGGTTTTTCTCCACGCATCATACTTAGCGGAATGTAGAAGTCTTCAGAACTTCCATCGGTATACGTTACTTTTACATCTATAGGCATTGGCATTTTACCGACTCTAGCTAAGGTTATATTAGTGCCTTCAATTTTTGCTATAGCATAATCTATAGTATGTAAAGTTTGTGTCCATTCATTTAAATACCAAGCTAATTGAATTCCAGATACTTTTTCTGCAACTCTTATATAATCGTTAGGTGTAGGATGTTTAAATTTAAAATCATTGTAATATTTTTTTAATGATTTTTTTACATTTTCTTCGCCAATGATATAGTTTAGTTGCGTTAAAAACATACTTCCTTTTGTGTAGCTTGCAGTACTAAAGGCTGTATTTGTGTGGTACCTGTCGGAATGTGTTGTTAATGGTTCTTCAATTTCAGCATTTACTAAATAGAAATAACGTCTGTAGCTATCAGAATTTGGTTTATCATCTCCATTTTTAATGAATTTATTAGAAGCCAATGTTGAAATATAGGTTGTAAAACCTTCATCCATCCAAGAGTGTTTACTTTCGTTTGTAGCTAATAAATGTTGAAACCAAGCATGTGCTAATTCGTGATACACCGTACCAATAATACTTCCAAGAGTTTCTCCTCCAGATATTAAGGTGCACATAGCATACTCCATTCCTCCATCACCACCTTGAATAACTGAATATTGTTTCCAAGGATAAGGTCCTATATTTTCATTAAAATAATTAAGTGCTTTTTCGGTAAGTGCTTGTGCTTCTTTCCAGGCTTTTGCATATTTTTTATCGTTTTTATATAAAAAATGTAGGTCTGTTCCGCTTTTAGTTTTTAAAATATCGTGTGTAAAATTTGGATCAGCAGCCCAAGTAAAATCGTGTACTTTTGGAGCAATAAAATGCCAAGATAGTTTTTTGCCTTTTTTAATAGAAAGTGGTTTTGTTTTGTCTTCATATCCGTGTCCAATTTCTTGAGGATTTTGAAGATAACCAGTTCCTCCAACAGTATAGTTTTTATTAATATGAAGTGTTACATCAAAATCGCCCCAAACACCATGAAATTCACGCGCAATATATGCATCTGCGTGCCAGCCTTCAAAATCGTATTCAGCCATTTTAGGATACCATTGTGCCATAGAAAGTGCTATGCCATCTTCACTGTTTCTACCGGCTCTTCTAATCATTACAGGTACTTGTCCTTCAAAAGTCATATCAAACACAACTTTTTCACCTGGTTTAATGGCTTTTTTTAAGGTAACTTCTAAAACAGTTCCTTCATTTTTATAAGTAATATTTTCTCCGTTTTGTTTTAACGAAAGTACTTTTAAATAGCCAATTTCATTTGGTTTAAGTTTGGCTATTCTACTTTCATAAATAGGGTTTTCTTTTGTTCCAATGTTATTTACCATTCTTCTATCTGGGTCCACAATAGATTGTAAACGTGCGTCCATTTCACTGTTTGGTTGAAAAGCGTTGTAATACAAATGATAAAAAACCTGATTTAAAGTATCTGGTGAGTTGTTAGTGTACACTAGTTTTTGTGTTCCTTTGTATTGGTAGTTTTCAACATCTACATCAACATCCATAGTGTATGAGGCGTGTTGTTGCCAATATGAGGTGTTATTTTGTGAAAAAAGTAGTGATGAAGAGATAAAAAATAGCAGGCTTAATAGTTTTTTCATGTATAGTGTATTTAATTAAATTGCAATATAACCATAAGTGTAGAAAACAAAAAAGCACATTCTTTTAGAATGTGCTTTTTTAACAGAATATTATAATTTAATTACTTTCCGTTTACCATTTTATCTGCTAAAATTAAGGCATTGTATGCATTAGCTACTTTACCTGAGATAGATAGGTTAGAGAAATTAGTTTTTTCTCCTTTTTTCCCTGGTACTAAAACATCAAGGTTTAATTTAGTTCCAGAATTCATAATTATATGTTTTACCTGACTTGCAGTTAATTCTGGATAATAGGATCTTACTAATGTAGCTACACCAGCAACTTCTGGAGAAGCCATTGAAGTACCGCTAAATTTAGCATATTCGTTTTTTGGTATTGTTGAATAAATTTGTACTCCAGGAGCAAATACGTCTACATTTTTTTTACCATAATTTGTAAATGTTGCTGGTAAGTTTTCATTGTTATTTATACTCATTGCACCAACAGTTAATACATTGTCAGCAACTTCAATAACTTTATCAAAAGAATCGTTTGGCCAGTTATCGCTTACATCTATATCTTCACTTGAATTACCAGCAGCGTGTACTAATAAAACATCATGTTTTTCAGCATATTTAATTGCGTCAATAACCCATTCTTTGTTTGGAGAGTAACTTTTACCGAAGCTCATATTTACTACTTTTGCACCATTATCTACAGCGTATCTAATTGCTAAAGCAACATCTTTATCGCGTTCATCTCCATCTGGTACTGCTCTAACAGACATTAATTTTGCATTGTGAGCAACACCACGCATTCCAAGACCATTAGTACGAGAAGCTAAAATAATACCTGAAACGTGTGTTCCGTGAGATTCAGCATCTTTAGATCCAATTACATTTCCATTACCATAATTAACGTCTTTAATATCTTCTGGGTTGTCACCAACAATAGCTCTGCCGTCAAAATCTAGGTCGTAGCTTTTATTTGATTTTTGACTTTTGTAATAATCGTTAAAAGAAGCTTCGTCAAAACCGTTACTAAACATACCAATTAAGCCGTTTACTTGACCTTTTATTGATAAATCGTCTGTTTCAACAGCTTTTAAATCTTCTAAAGTAAGTGTTTCTTTTCCAATGTATTTTTTTACAGATGTTATAACTCCTTCAATTTGAGCTAAACGATCCATAGTAGCAAAATGTTTTTCAGATGCTTTATTATAATCTTCTAAATACTTTTGGTATTTTTCAAAATCAGCTTTGTCTTTATCAGAAATTTCATCAGCAGTTTTACCTTCAAAACGAGTGTTTAATTCAGCTACAAGGCGTGTAAGTTCTAATTGTTCTGGAGCAGCAACACCGTCACCACCTAAAAAGTTCCATCCGTGAATATCATCTACATAACCGTTTTTATCATCATCTACATTATTACCAGGAATTTCTTTAGGATTTGTCCAAAGTACATCTTTTAAATCTTCATGTTCAATATCGATACCAGAATCGATAACAGCTACAATTACAGTTTCTCCTTTTTTATCTTCTAAAAATTGGTATGCTTTGTCTACACTCATACCAGGTATAGTATCTGTTACTAAATCAGCATGTGCCCAATGTTTAAATTGTTCATCACTAACCACTCCTTGTTTTTCAGCCATTGAAACGGCTGTATCCATAGTTGGTACTGTCATTTTTTTTACAGAACTACAACTAGTTAATGTAACAGCTGCAATTGCCATTACGTACATTGGTTTTAAAATTCTCATTTTCATTTACTATTTTAATTAAATACTTGGTTAAATTTATATGTTTGGTTTAATCGTACTCCTTTTTCTGTATGTTTTAAGGTGCATAACTCGTTAGAGGCATCGTGTTCTAAAAACAAAAAGTAATTATTAGTTGCTGCTTTGTTTAAGAATTTAGCTTTTTCATCTATTGTTAGTAAAGGTCTTGTGTCGTACCCCATAACATAAGGCAGTGGAATGTGCCCTACGGTTGGTAATAAATCAGCCATAAAAACAAGTGTTTTTTCTTTGTATTGAATGTGTGGAATCATTTGTTTTTCGGTATGTCCGTCTGCAAATAGAATATCGAAACCAAGTTCGGTATTTGTAGCAAAATCACTTTCAGGCAGGTTTATAAAATTTAATTGCCCGCTTGCTTCAATAGGATTTATATTTTCTTTTAAAAATGAAGCTTTTTCTCGAACGTTTGGTTCAATTGCCCATTGCCAATGGTTTTTGTTAGACCAAAATTTTGCATTTTTAAATGCTGGTTCGTATCCAGTTCTGTCTTTGTTCCATTGAATAGCACCGCCACAATGATCGAAATGTAGATGTGTTAAAAATACATCGGTAATGTCATCTCTATGAAAACCATATTTTGTTAATGATGTATCTAAAGAAAAATCTCCAAAAAAGTAATAATAACCGAAAAATTTATCTGATTGTTTATTGCCTGTACCAGTGTCAATTAAGATAAGTCTGTTTCCATCTTCAATAAGCATGCTTCGCATACTCATGTCTATTAAGTTGTTATTATCTGCTGGATTTGTTCTCTGCCATAAGGTTTTGGGAACCACCCCAAACATAGCACCTCCATCTAACTTAAAGTTTCCTGTTTCGATTGGGTAAATTGTCATTCTTTATATTAAATTTTAATGCAATAATAATGGCGTTTAAAACTTGCTAATAATTTTTTTTTGAATTAGATACAGTTTTACAAAGATACATTAATTTATATTTAACATTGTGTTAAATAAATCTAAAAAGATATGGTAGAAAAAAGAATGCTTTAAGAAAATATACTTTTTAAGATAGTTAAAAAGGTACTTATAGACAGTCTCTTTTGGTTTAGAGAATGTCTATAAGTTAGTATATTTTTATTTAATAAGCTCTTTTGTTATTTCCTTCATAAAAATTAATAAAAGAATCGTTTACAACTCTATTTCCTCCAGGTGTAGGATAATCTCCAGTAAAATACCAATCACCTAAATGATTTGGACACGCTACATGTAAGTTTTCTACAGATTGATAAATGATTTCAACATCGGCTTTTATAGCATCTGTTTTTAACATTTCGGCAATTTTGTTTGAAATTTGTTCATCTGAAAACTGACTATAAATTTCTTTAACAGCGTTTACAATTTCTGTGTCTTCTAACTGTTGTTGTGCTTTACATTTGTTATAAACTTCTTCAACCAAATTGTAATTATTGTTTTCTTTTAATAAGGCTAAAGCAGCTCTAAAGGCAATAAAATCACCCATTCTTGCCATATCAATACCATAACAATCTGGGTAACGAATTTGTGGTGCAGAAGAAACTATAATTATTTTTTTTGGATTTAGACGGTCTAAAATTTTAATAATACTTTTCTTAAGCGTGGTTCCACGTACAATACTATCGTCTATAATAACTAGGTTATCGTCTGATTTTACAATACCGTAAGTAACATCATAAACGTGTGCTACCAAATCGTCTCTACTATTATCATCTGCAATAAAAGTTCTAAGCTTAGCATCTTTAATTGCTAGTTTTTCTATACGAGGTCTTTCAGCTAAAATTTCTTTTACTTTTTCGGCAGATAAATTACGTTGACCGTGTAAAATAGCATCGGTTTTTTGTTGATTTAAAAAATCTTCAGCTGCTTCTCGCATTCCATAGAACGAAGTTTCTGCTGTATTTGGGATGTATGAGAAAACTGTATTTTTTAAATTGTTATTAATTTTCTTTAAAATTTGTGGAAATACTAATTTTCCTAAATTTTTACGTTCAATATATATGTCGGCATCACTTCCTCTTGAGAAATAAATACGTTCAAAAGAACATGATTTTTGAGGTAACGGCTTTCTAATTTGTTCAACGGTTACTTTACCATCGCGTTTCATTATTAATGCGCGTCCAGGTTCTAATTCTTTTACATCATTAATAGCAACATTAAAAACGGTTTGAATTACTGGTCGTTCAGAAGCTACTACTACAATTTCATCATCTTTATAATAAAATGCGGGTCTAATTCCTGCAGGGTCACGTAATACAAAAGCATCTCCATGTCCAAGTAAACCAGCCATTGTATAACCACCATCCCAATTTTTTGCAGAACGTTTTAATATTTTTTTAATATTAATTCGTTTTTCAATTAAAGGAGAGGCTTCTTTTTTAGAAATATCTTTTTCTTTTTTTAATTTTTGATACAATTTAGCAACTTCATCATCTATAAAATGACCAATTTTTTCCATAACTGTAACGGTATCGGTCATTTCTTTAGGGTGTTGACCAATTTCAACTAAATCGTCGAATAAGCGTTTAGAGTTGGTCATATTAAAGTTACCAGCTACAATTAAACTTTTATGCATCCAATTGCTTTGGCGTAAAAAGGGGTGTACAGCTTCTATGCTATTTTTTCCAAAGGTTCCATAACGTACGTGTCCTAAAAATAAATTACCAATATGAGGTGCATTGTTAATTTGCCATTCTACATCGTCGATTTTATCGGGAAATTGTTCATTTAAATTGTTTAAACGATTGTTAATTTGGGCAAAAACATCTTGTATTGGGGCATCGGCATTTGAGCGTACTCGACTAATATAGCGTGTTCCAGGGGCTACATTAAATTTTATACTTGCTATACCAGCGCCATCTTGACCGCGATTGTGCTGTTTTTCCATTAACAAATACATTTTGTTTAAACCATAAAAAGCAGAACCATATTTATCTTTATAGTACTGTAGTGGTTTTAACAATCTAACCATTGCAATTCCACATTCATGCTTAATAGCGTCACTCATTTTTTAAGTTTTAGTAAGTAATATTTTAAACAAAAAATTCTGCACACGTGCAGAATTTTAGATGGTAATTAACTTAATTCTATATCGAATTGGGTTAATAATTTAAATTGTAATAAGCGCTCTTGAATTTCTTCAAAAGTTAAATTTTCCATGCGTTCGGTTCCAAATTTTTCAACACAAAATGACGCTACATTTGATCCAGAAATAACAGCTCTTTTCATATTTTCAAAAGAAATATCGCCTGTACGTGCAATGTGTCCAATAAATCCACCAGCAAAAGTGTCTCCAGCTCCAGTTGGGTCAAAAACTTCTTCTAAAGGTAAAGCAGGAGCAAAAAATACTTTGCCATCATTAAATAGTAAGGCACCGTGTTCTCCTTTTTTAATAACTACATATTTTGGACCCATTTCTTGAATTTTCTTAGCAGCTTTTACCAAAGAATATTCGCCTGATAATTGTCTTGCTTCTTCGTCATTAATTGTAATTACATCAATTTCAGCAATTACTTCCATTAATTCAGGAAGGGTATTGTCCATCCAAAAATTCATAGTATCTAAAACAATTAACTTTGGTTTTACAGGTAGTTGTTTTATAACTCCCATTTGAACTGAAGGGTGTAAGTTTCCTAACATTAAAAAGTCGGTGTCAGAAAAACTTTCAGGTACAATAGGTTTAAAATCTGCCAATACATTTAAATCTGTAATTAGGGTATCTCTAGTGTTTAAATCGTTATGGTATTTTCCTTTCCAAAAAAAGGTTTTACCATTTTCAATAATTTCAATACCATCTGTATTGATGTTTTTACCGTTTAATTTTTTTAAATATGCTGTTGGAAAATCTCCACCAACAACAGAAACAATTCCAGATTTTACTCCAAATTGAGATGCAGAAAGTGAGATATAGGTTGCAGCACCACCTAAAATTTTATCAGTTTTACCAAACGGTGTTTCAATAGCATCAAAAGCAACCGTACCAACAATTAATAATTTACTCATGTTATCTTTTTTAAATTCTTATTTATAAATAAGAATCGGTCAATAATTTACAAATCATTTTTTTAAATGAGATTCCTATGTTTATAAGAATGACATTCTAAAATTTTTACCTTAATTTTACAGTTCTTAAAAAGAAACAATCTAAGATTGTGCAAAAATAAGTTTAAAAAATGACTATCAAAGAAATACAAGAAGAAATTATAGACGAGTTTTCAATGTTTGAAGATTGGATGGAACGTTACGAATATATTATAGAACTTGGAAAATCGTTGCCATTAATAGCTGATATTGAGAAAAAAGATGAAAATTTAATAGTTGGCTGCCAATCTAAAGTTTGGTTACACTCTGAAATTGATGTTGATAAAATTAATTTTACTGCCGATAGCGATGCCATTTTAACAAAGGGAATTATAGCATTATTATTACGTGTTTTTAACAATCAAGCACCTGAAGATATTTTAAATGCTGATTTGTATTTTATAGATGAAATTGGTTTAAAAGAACATCTTTCACCAAATAGAGCAAACGGATTGGTTTCTATGATTAAGCAAATTAAATTATACGCATTGGCTTTTCAATCTAAATTAAGTTAATTAGTGTATATTTGCCCTTATTTAGAATGAATATAAAGAGCAATTTTAAGTATGAATAGTAATAGAGTAGAAGAATTAGGAGATAAAATTGTAACGGTTTTAAAAACCATTTACGATCCAGAAATTCCAGTAGATATATTTGAACTAGGTTTAATTTATGATGTTTTTGTAAGTGAAAACAATGATGTTAAAATATTAATGACACTTACTTCACCTAACTGTCCAGTGGCAGAAACCTTACCTGTAGAAATTGAAGAAAAAGTAAAAGCAATTGATGAGGTAAAAAACGCTGAAGTTGAAATTACTTTTGATCCAATGTGGTCTCAAGATATGATGAGTGAAGAAGCTAAATTAGAACTTGGCTTTTTATAATGGCAGATGAAATTGTAAATAGAGTTGCCAATAGCAAATTAAAAACTTTAGACCTTGAAGATTTTTATCCAAAAGGTCCAAGAACTGTTATTGATATAAAAGATTGGTTGTTTCACGAACTTATTTTAAAAGAAAAAGACTTTCGTGAGTATTTAAAAAATCACGATTGGAGTCAATACAAAAACCATTATATTGCACTTACTTGTTCGGTAGATGCCATAATTCCATCTTGGGCTTATATGTTAATTGCAACATATACAAATCCCTTTGCAGTTAAAACCATAGTAGGTGATTTACAACAATTAGAAACTGCAATTTTTCAAGAGATAATAGCAAATCTTAATATTAAAGCGTATAAAAACGTGCCTGTTATTATAAAAGGATGTTCTGATAAACCAATTCCAGAAACAGCTTATATTCAGCTGATTGAAAAATTACAGCCAGTAGCAAAAACCATTATGTTTGGCGAAGCTTGTTCAACAGTAGCGCTCTACAAAAAGAGAAATAGTATTTAAATTTAGAGGGCATTTTACAAAAGATATTTTTTCATTTTTTTAAAATTGCCATTATATTACTTAATTTAGCCATTAAATTATACAATTAAATGACGTTACTTTTATTTTACGCAGCAATTTCACTTATATTTTCTTTTTTATGTTCTATACTTGAAGCTGTACTTTTAAGTATATCTCCAACATTTATAACCATAAAAAAACAAGAAGGAAAAGCATACGCAACAAAATTAGAACAACTAAAACAAGATGTTGATAAACCTTTAATTGCAATTTTAACAGTTAATACTATTGCGCATACAGTAGGTGCAATTTTAGTTGGTGTACAAGCAGAATCATTAGATTTAAAAATCAATATTTTTGGTATAAACGCAGTAGGAATTATTTCTGCAATAATGACTATTTTAATATTGGTTTTTTCAGAAATAATACCTAAAACAATTGGAGCTAAATATTGGAGTCAATTGGCTGGTTTTACGGCAAATACATTAATGCCTTTTATCTTTTTCTTAAAATATACAGGTATTTTATGGGTGCTCCAATTAACAACAAAATTAATTGGCGGTCGTGGCGGACATGGAGGTTCTATTTTAAGTAGAGAAGACTTTCATACAATGACGGATATTGCACAAGAAGATGGTGTTTTTGAAGAAAGTGAAAGTGCTATTATTAAAAATTTACTGACCTTTAAATTAGTACAAGTAAAAGATGTAATGACTCCTAGAACTGTTATGACTAGGGCTTCTGAAGAGATTACAATACAAGAATTTTTTGATAAACACCCAAAATTACGATTTTCTAGAATTCCTATTTTTAAAACAAACTCTGATAATATTACAGGCTTTATTTTGAAAGATGATGTAATGGAAGAGATTATTAAAGGTAATGGAACTAAAAAGTTAGCTGAAATTAAAAGAGAGTTAATAATAACGAATAGAACAATTCCAATTCCAGATTTATTCGAAAAATTTATTGCAAACAAAGAACATATTGCATTAGTTGTTGATGAATATGGAACCACAAGTGGTATTGTAACAATGGAAGATGTTATTGAAACTTTGTTAGGTTTAGAGATAATGGATGAAAGAGATACTGTTGCAGACTTACAATTACTTGCTAGAAAAAGTTGGGAAGCAAGAGCTAAGAAATTTGGCTTAATTGATCCAAATAAAAATGAAGAACTATAGTTCTTAAAAGTAAATTTTTAAATTAATGGTTAATACTCAAACTATTGAGGTTTCTTTTACCCTAAAAAATATAATTAAATTTTTCATCTAAAAAAGGTATACTTTTTGTGGTATTATATTTTTTTAAGTTTAAAATAACATCTTAGCAAACTTTTTTATGTAGAGTATTCTATTTACTTTTGTTTGCTTAGATTATAATTTTCAATTAGAAATTTATGAAGAAAGCCCCTTTACTTATATTAATGCTGGTATTTAATCTTTCGTTTTTGTTTTCTCAAGAACAAAAGAAACCTAGCCCAGATTCAGAAAAAGAACCAGAACCAAGTTGGACTAAGAAAGGAAAAATATCTTTTATGTTTAATCAATCAGCATTTTCTAATTGGGTCTCTAAAGGAGAAAATACATTGGCTGGTAATGCAAGTATAAATTATAATTTTGATTACGTTAAAGGTAAATATTCTTGGAAAAATAACATCATCACTTCTTACGGTTTAACCAAAAGTAAAAATACAGAGTTTACTAAAAAAACAGATGATAGGCTTGAGTTTAATTCTTTATTAGGTATAAATGCAGATGGTTATTGGTTTTATTCAGCTTTAGTTAATTTTAAAACACAATTTACTAAAGGGTTTAAATACAGTAAAGATGAAAATGGTAAGGAAATTAGAACTAAATATACCAGCTTTTTCTCACCAGCTACAATTTTAATTGGTCCAGGGATGTTATGGGAAAAAAATAAAAACTTTAAATTTAATATTGCACCTGCAACTACTAAATTGGTGATAGTTGATAAAGATTTAACATTGCCTAATGAAGCTTATTATGGAGTAGAAGAAGGTGATAATACACGTTTAGAATTAGGTTTTAATGCTTCTGGTAGATTAAAAATTACTTTAATGGAAAATATGACCATTGAAAACTTACTTAATTTATATGCTAATTATTTAGAAAACCCTGAAAATATTGATATTGATTATTCAATGAATTTAGTTATGAAAATAAATAGCTATTTTACAACTAATTTAGTTTTTCAAACTATTTATGATGATAACTCTTTTGAAGGTTTTCAAATTAGAGAAGTTTTTGGACTTAGCTTTAATTATGGTTTTTAACCTAATAACCCTGTTTTATTATTATTAAAAAAAATAGTGTAGTATATTTTTAATCTCTTAAATATTTTTTATCAATATAAAATGTTCCAAACGGAATAATTGAAGCAACTAACACAATAATAAATGCCTTAGATTTCCAATTTAATTCATATTTCATCATAATTGCTAATACAACATAGGCTATAAATAAAAGTCCGTGTGGCATACCAAGCATTTTAACAAATGTTTCGTTTTCTAATATGTATTTTATTGGCGTTGCAATAAAAAGTAATAATAAATAAGATACACCCTCTAAAATACTTACAATTCTAAATATTTTTTTCATAATTTTTTAAATAGTAGTAACTGCGAAAATACACTTTAGTAATAAAAATAGAGGTCTCTTTTTGTTAAAAAAAACTAAAATTACTATTTAACATATTGTAAAGATTTATTTAACAAACCTTTATTAAGAGCTCCAAATGTAAAACTCTAAGTTTGAAAAATAAATCAATACTATGGCTAAAAAAATTACACTTGTATTTTTAACTTTTGTTACTATGCAACTTTCTGCACAAGTTAAAGGAACCATTAAAAATATTAAAAATGAAACGCTCCCTTTTGTAAGTGTATATCTAGAAAATACAAGTATTGGAACATCGAGTAACGAGCAAGGTTTGTACGAGCTTCCAGTTTTAGATAAAGGAAATTACACGGTTGTTTTTCAATATTTAGGGTATGTTACATTAAAAAAAGAAATTGAAATTAATACTTTACCTTTTCAATTAGATGTTATTTTAAATGAAGAAAGCATTCAATTAAATGAAGTTACAATTAGTTTAAAAGAAAATCCAGCCATTAGAATTATTAAAAATACCATTGAAAATAGAAAGCGCTATTTAAATAAAATAACCGCTTACACAAGCGATTTTTATTCAAAAGGAATTTTTAGAATTAAAAATGCTCCAGACAAAATATTTGGACAAAAAGTTGGTGATTTAGGTGGAGGTTTAGATTCAACTAGAAGTGGCGTGGTTTATTTGTCTGAAACAGTTTCAAAAATATCTTTTAAGCAACCTAATTTGTTTAAAGAAAAGATTTTAGCCTCAAAAGTTAGTGGAAATAATAGTGGTTTTAGTTTTAATCAAGCTTCAGAAGTCAATTTTAATTTTTATAAAAACACCATTGATTTAGAAAGTAAAGTAATTTCTCCAATAGCATCATACGCTCTTAATTATTACACGTATAAACTAGTTGGAACTTTTTATGAAGGTTCGCATTTAATCAATAAGATTGAAGTAACTCCAAAAAAGAAAACAGATAATGCATTTTCTGGAATTATATATATTGTTGAGGACGATTGGGCAATATACGGAATTAATTTAACCGTTACTGGCGCTCAAATGGGACAACCTATGATTGAAGAATTGAATTTAAAACACATTTATTCGTACGATAAAAACACAAATTTTTGGCCGTTAATTTCGCAACAAATCTATTTTAAATTTGGAATGTTAGGTATTAATGTTGACGGACAAATTAGTACAGCATACAGCAATTATAATTTTAACCCACAGTTTAAGGAAAACGAATTTAATAACGAAATTCTATCTTTTGTTGAAAATTCAAATAAAAAAGATTCGCTGTATTGGGATACCGCAAGACCAATAATTTTAACTAAAGAAGAAATTAAAGATTACAAAATAAAAGACAGCATTCAGGTGTTGAAAAAATCTAAATCATACTTAGATTCCATAGATAAAAAGGATAATAAATTTAAAATTGCAGATGTTTTAATGGGCTATTCTTATAAAAACACCTATAAAAATCAGTATTTAAATTTTTCCTCTGTATTGTTAGGTACAAGTTTTAATACGGTTCAAGGTTGGAATCCTTCAATGAATATTTCCTATTATACGAGTGATAAAGAAGTCGGTTCTAGTTTTTCGGCAAGAGCCAATGTTAATTATGGATTGTCTGATGAAAAACTACGAGCAACTGCTAATATTAGTTATCTATTTAACAGTATTTCAAAACCATATTTACAAATATCTGGAGGGAAAAAAGTAACACAATTTAACCAAAGTGAGCCTATTTCTGGTATTGTAAACTCAGTAAGTACCTTATTTTTTGAAGAAAATTATGCTAAATATTACGATAATACTTTTGTTAAAATTCTTTTTTCTGATGAGTTATCAAATGGCATTAGAATGCAAAGTACATTAAGTTACGAAAAACGATCTCCTTTGGTGAATACAACAGATTATGTGTTGCTAAACGATAAAGAAAAAGTATACACTTCTAACGATCCTTTAAATGAAAATAACAAAGGAATCCCTTCTTTTGAAGAACATAATGTATATCAATTTTCAACTACTGCAATAATTAGATTTGGACAAAAATATATTTCGTATCCAAACAGAAAAATTAATACGTATAATTCAGATTACCCTTCATTAACATTAATGTACAATCAGAATTTTGCTTCAAGTGAAGATGCTTATAACTTTGGAGAAATAAGTGCACGAATTCAACAGCGTTTCGACATTGATAATAAAGGTACTTTTAGCTACAATATAAAAGCTGGAACTTTTTTTGAAGCCGATGATATTGCTTTTGTAGATTACAAACATTTTAATGGAAATCAAACACATGTAAACATGAATTACGATTATACAAATGCGTTTAATTTAATGCCTTACTATAATTTTAGCACTAATCAATCGTATGCAGAATTTCACGCAGAACATAATTTTAGTGGCTATTTATTAAATAAATTACCCTTGTTAAATAAATTAAGATTTGAGTTTATTTTAGGTGCAAAAACCTTGATTAGAAAAGACAAAAAACCATATTCTGAACTATCCGTTGGATTGGGTAATATTGGCATTGGAAAACTACGTTTTCTACGTTTAGATTATGTAAAATCTAATTACAACGGTGTTTCTCAAAACGGACTTGTTTTCGGATTGACGTTTTAGTTTTTTTACTATTAATTGTAAAATATATATTTTAAAGATGATGAAGCTTGTGTGAATTTATATTCTTAAAAATTAAATTATTTGCATCTTTTTTAGTAAAAATGAAGCATTCATATTTTTACAAATGCCGTTTTTTAATTGGTAATCAAAATTCAGCTCGTCATTTATAATTTCGGCATCAAAATAGTAGTTTTTAACCTCAGTTAATTCTTGTTCAATTTCACACAAACTTAAATCGTGCGTTGCAATAATTCCTGTTGAATTTGAAGCTACTAATTTTTCAACAAACTTTTTAGATCCAATAGCTTTATCTGTGCTATTTGTTCCTTTTAAAATTTCATCTAAAATTATAAAATAATCGTCGTTTTTAATTTCATCAACAATAAATTTTAAACGTTTTAATTCTGAAAAGAAATACGATTCATCTTCAACTAAAGAATCTGATGTACGCATACTAGTTATTAGTTTTATTGGGCTGTATTCAAAATGTTCAGCACAAACAGGTAAACCAATATTTGCCATAACAATAGATAAGGAAACCGTTCTTAAAAAAGTACTTTTCCCTGCCATATTTGCACCTGTTATTATAAAAAATTGTTGATTTTTAATGGTGAAATTATTGTCAACTCGTTGTTTTTCTTTTAATAAAGTATGTCCTAAATTTGTTGCTTTTATAACTTCACCGTTATTTTTAATTTCAGGAAACACATAATTTGGATGGTTAAAAGCAAAGTTTGCTAATGAGTTTTGAGCATCGAAAAAAGCAATTACATCAAACCATTGTTCTACTTTATCTTTATAAGTTTCAATCCACTTTTCAATTTTATAAACTTGATGTAAATCTCTTAGGAAAAACCCATTTCCAAGTACTGCAATAATAACATTATTTCGTTGGTCTAAGGCATCTAATAATTTTGAGTATTTTTTAAAAATGTCAGATGCTTTTTTTGTTTCAGTTTGAATTTTTAATTGCTTAGATTTTAAAATTTCTGAAGTGAAAGTGGTATTTTCAATTTCATTTAATAATTTATGATATTGTTTAAATGTATCTTTTGCATTGTCTGTATTTCTAGATAATTCATTTACCTTTTTTACATAAAAACCAGAAATTCCTAAACCAACAAAAAGCCATAATAAAAGTAATATTTCAGGAATTAGTTGGAGTGCCAAGGCAACAATTAACGCTACAGATAAAAAAGAAAAAACTATGGGTAGATATGCTAAAAATGAAGGAAAAACGGGTTTGTAATTATGAATCCAACTTACAATTTCTTTAGCTGGATGCTCTACTTTTACCAAACTTGCAATTGCAGAAAAGTGTTGTCTCCACTTTGGTTTTTCACTTAATTCTTTAATTCCAGTTTGCTTTTTATCAATTGCTGAAATATTGTTTGAAGTTAATTCTGAAAACAATTTATGTTTACCTTCAATTGTTACGGTTCTATTACAATATTGAAAAAAGGAACCTTTTCCAAATAAATCTATATCGTAACTATAGGCATGTTTAGGATTTATAAATTCAGTTCCGTCATCTAAGTCAAAATAATTTCTATTTAAAACATCTAATTCTGTTTTATTAATAGATATTAGGGTTTTGTTTAAGTTATAATTGTATTGTAGTTTGCTGTGTTTTAGCACCAAATATATAAATAGAATTACGCCAATACCTACAACTAATAAAATTGCTGAACTATTTCCAAAAAAAAGGTAAATTCCTAAAATAATACTTAAAAAAGTTATAAATCGTATTAAACTAGAAATTGAAAGTTTCTTTTTTAAGTTTTTTGATTTCTGTTCAAAAATAGCTTTTTGATTGTTGTAAAATTCTTGAGGATGCTGCATTTAGTAATTGTTAATTTCGCTAATCAATCTATAAATAGAAAGCTGTTGAAATTTATATTTTAGTTTAAAGGTACTAGTGTAACTTATAATTTCTTTTTTCAAAATTCGGATTAAAATCTTCAATATTAAAGTTTTTACTTGTAATTTTTAAAGTATTATAAAATTTATGAATTTATTTAGATTAATGTGGTAGTCTATTTTTAAAATACCCATAAAGAAATGCTCCAAGTGTAGCTCCAAAAATAACAACTAAAATAGAAACCACTCCTTTTCCTATAAGAACAAACATTGGTCCTGGACAAGCACCAGCTAATGCCCAGCCTAATCCAAATAATATTCCGCCAAATAAATTACGATATATTCCTAATTTTTTTGGAGCAATATAAATTTCATTCCCTTCAAATGTTTTAATTATTTTCTTTTTGAATAAGAACATACATAACATTCCTAAAACAATAGCAGATCCAATAACTCCATACATATGAAACGATTGAAATTTAAACATTTCGTAGATTCTATACCACGAAATTATTTCTGCTTTACTCATTACAATACCAAATAGTATTCCAATTAAAAAAAACTTTATATACTTCATTTCTTTAAAATATTAATGGTAAAATTAGCCAAGTCATAATTAAACCTCCAATAAAAAATCCGATTACCGAGATTAAAGAAGGTAGTTCTAAATTGCTTAAACCAACAATTGCATGTCCAGAAGTACAACCGCCAGCCCAACGTGCTCCAAAACCCACCAAAACACCTGCAATTAGTAGTATTATAAAGCCTTTAAGAGTTAGTAAAGTGTCTATGCTAAAAATCTCATCAGGTAAATAGGAGGAGCCTGCATTTTTTATGCCAATATCAGCTAAATCTTGTATTGTTTGTGGGTTAAGATTAACTGTATCTGAAGGGGTAAGCCACTGTGTGGCAATAAAACCACCAGTAATTCCTCCAGCAACAAAAACTAAGTTCCAAGAGTTTTTTTTCCAGTCGACTTTAAAATAGTCAACAAATTTTCCAGCACCACCTATAGAACAAAAAGTTTCTAAATTTGAAGAAACCCCAAAACGTTCTCCAAAGTAGTACAGTAAAAACATTATTAGTGCAATAACAGGCCCAGCAACATACCAGGCCCATGGCTGTGAAATAAATTCCATCATTAATTTAATTAGTTAGTAATGTAAAAGTATAAGAGTTATACGGTATATTTAAGTTTTGTTTTAGAATTCTAAAATTTCAATTTTATTTCTATGTAATTTTATTTTTCCTTCATTTTCTAGCTGTTTTAACAATCTAGAAATTACTACACGAGAGGTATGCATATCATAAGCAATATCTTGGTGTGTTGTATTTAGAGTGGTTTCACGCATTATTTGAGCTTTATCTTTTAGGTATTTATATAAACGCTCATCCATTTTCATAAATGCTAAGGTGTCTATAGTTTCCATCATTTCATTTAGACGGATGTTGTAGCTATCAATTACAAAATTCCTCCAACTTTTGTATTTTACCAACCAATCATCTAGTTTTTGGGTAGGAAGAAAAATTATTTCAGATTCTTTTTCGGCAATAGCTCTAATGCCACATTTACCGTTTGAAATAGCACTTGCAAAAGAACTGGCACAGGTGTCTCCTTTTTCTAAAAAATACAACAATATTTCTTCACCTTTTTTATCTTCTCGTACAATTTTTATAGCACCATCTAACAATAGTGGAACACCTTTCATTTGATCACCTAAATCAACTAATAATTCGTTTTCTCGTAATTTTTTGTAGATGCCTACCTGTTCAATTTCATCTATTAACTCTTTCTCAAAAACAAACGAATAATAGTTTTCTAATTTTTCTCTAATCATTTTAAGTAATTTAAAATTTTTACTGAAGCTCCTGTTTTGTCTATCACATATTCTAATGCTTTTGAACTTGCTTCTAATCTTTTATTTTTTTCAATAAAAAAACTGTTTAAAAGTACGGATAATTTTTGAGAATTATTTATTGAAAAACAAGCCTCTTTTGCAACTAGTTCTTTTACTTCAATAAATTTACTATAATTAGGACCTATAATAATGGGTAAACCAAAAGTAGCAGGTTCTAATACATTATGAACTCCAGATTTGGTATATCCTCCACCAACATAAGCAATGTTAGCATAGCTATACACCTTTGTTAAAATACCAATAGTGTCAATAATAAAAACTTGATATTCTTGTAGGTTTTTTCCTTCTTTTTCTGAAAATAACACCACCTTTTTTGAAATAGAATTTTTTAATTCTTCAATGTCTTTTGAATTGATATTATGAGGTGCAATTATAAATTTTTCTTGTTCTGAAGCCTTGTTATTTATGTAATCAACTAAGAACTCCTCATCATCTTTCCAAGTACTACCGGCAACTAGAGTGTAGTTGTTATTTTTGAATTCTGAAATAAAATCTAGTGTGTTGTCTTGTTTTGTAATTTCGTAAACTCTATCGAAACGCGTATCTCCGCAAGCAATTACATTGTTTAGATGTATACCTTTTAATAAATTTTCAGATAATTTATCTTGTACAAAAAAGTATGAGAACGTTTGTAATGCTTTTCTCATAAAACCGCCATACCATTTAAAAAATGCTTGGTTTTCTCTAAAAATACCTGAAATTAAAATGGTATTAATATTTCTAGTTTTTAATTCTTTTAATAGGTTTGGCCAAAACTCATATTTCACAAAAATGGCAGTTTCTGGATGCACAATATCTAAAAATATTTTAGAATTTTTTTTAGAATCTAAAGGTAAGTAACAGACAACATCTGCTCCGTTATAATTTTTTCTAATCTCGTAACCAGATGGCGAAAAAAATGTTAATACCAATTTTTTTGTTGGGTGTTTTTCCTTTATTTTTTCTAAAATTGGTCTGCCTTGTTCAAATTCTCCAAGTGATGCGCAATGCATCCAAATTATGATATCTGAAGGTGAAATATTATTTTTAAGAAGGCTAAAAGTTTGTTTTCGTCCTTCAACAAAAAGTTTTATTTTTTTATTGAAAAGCGCCAGTACTTTTAGTATTAAACTGGCTTTAAAAATAAGTATGTTGTATAAAAAATGCATAAGACAACAAATGTACAAAAGTGTCTTAAACTATGGTTAAATTTTATAAGAAAGCGTAAACATATAAATCTTAGGTAATAGATATGCTCTTGACTCAGATATTAAAAAATCAGAAAAGAAGGTATTAGATTGATATTTTGCATTAAATAAATTTGAAATTTTAATTTCAAAACCTAACGGGCTATCTTCTTTATTATAAAATAATGAAATATTAGCTTCTTCACTAGTGTTTTCAAATTCCTTATTTTTACTTTTATAAATATTTTTTGAATAATCAGTTTTAAAAACAAACCCTTTCAAAAAATTATAACCAAAGTCAAAATAAAGATTATTAGTGTGGAAAGAGTTTTTTTGTTTACTTATGCTGAAGTTATTTATAGATTTTTTTATTCCAATTTCTATATTAGGATAATTATCAAAAATTGTACTAACACTAATATCTAATCGTTTTGAAATATTCTCATTTTTCACAAAAGCATCATTAATTTTTTGTTGATAATTTGAAACATTGATATAACCTTTTGATCTAATTTTTATCTTTTTAATAATTTTGTATATATCTATTGAAGTATTCCAGCTTTCTTCTGGAGTGTTTATTATAATAGGCATTAAATAACTTTCAATACTAGAAGACTGAATTTCATTTTTTATATTGTTTACTTTCTTATTATAACTAATACTTCCATTCATTATAATATTATTATATAAACTAAATTTTGTATACCATAGACGAGCAGTATGATAAATAGAGTTATGTAACAAATCAGGATTACCTTTAAAAACAGTGTTATAGCTTAATAAACTAAAATTATTAGCATATTTTGAAGAATTTAAAAATATGCTATGTTTTTGATATCTTAAATTTAAATGTTCTGATTTGTTAAAAGAATATTTCAACAATAAGTTTGGAGAAAGTACTACTTTATTTTCTTTTTGTTTTATTTCTTGGTTAAGTCTTAAATCGTAAAAATGTGAATAAACCTCAATTTTTGCTAGAATACCTCCTTTTTTATACTTGAATTGTAAACCTGTGTAAAAATCATTTAAACTAAAATAAATATCATTGCCAAATCCTGCTAAATTAAAACTGTTAATAATACCATCTATTTCCTGATATTCATCAACTTTAAATTTTTCATTTAAATATTTATTTCCAATAGTTGTTGTTAATTGACTTCTTTTAGACAGTAATAAATAGTGCTTTATAACAGATGTATATTTATTGTTAACAGATATTTTATCTTGAAAAATATTATAAATATCAGCTTCAAATAACGGAATCAATTGTTGAAAAATTGATTTATTAGTAATCCATTGAGTTTTTGGTGTACTTTTATTATAATCATAATTAAAACCAAAAGAAAAAGTATTATTTTTATTTATCTTTTTATGCCATTCAATATCATGATTCATAGAGTTAATATCTTCCCTAATTTTGGTTTCTACATTTTGAGTTTTGGAATTAACAATAGATAATAGTATAGCATCACTTTTATTTTTGGAATATTTATACTGTGAATTAATATAAATTTGTTCTAAATTATTTACTCTATAATCAACTGAAAATTTTAATATTCCTAGACTATTATTTAGATGTTTATTTTTTATTATAGATTCATTAAATACATTTTTATCATAAAAGTATTTATTAAAATTATCAATTTTGTCTTGTATTTTTGAATTTGAAAAAATAGCATAACCTAAAAAATCAATTTTTTTTGAAATACTCTTTACAAAATTAAATGCTGAAAACTTGTTATCATTTTTAAATGCCTTTTGATTATTTAAAAATGTTGAAAAATTACTGCTTGATGTATTATATATGGAACTTTCATCTCTTAATACTTTTGATGAAGCATTCTCAAAACTTAAATAATCTCTAAAACTAAAAAACTTTTTTCCAATATTATTAATGTCCCCTATAAAGTTTATATTGGTTTTTGGACTGTAATAAAACAAACCAGCATGAGTTAAATAGTGGTTTTCACTTCCTTTTCCAGCATCTACATCACCAAATACAAACTTTTTTTTGTCTTCTTTTAATTTTACATTCATTGCTAATTCATTACTTTCAACAACTCCTTTTAAAAATGCAATATCATTATAATTATCAATAATTTCAATTTTATTTATTACATTTGCTGGTATATTTTCTATTGCTAACTTTGTACTACTTCCTCCAAAAAACTTCTTATTCTCTACAAGTACTTTACTAACTTTTTTTCCGTTCACAATAACACCTCCGTTTTTGTCAATTTCAATTCCTGGAAGTTTTTTTAAAATATTTTTTAACTTTCGTTCTTTACCTGTTATAAATTTTTTTACATTGTAAGTTATTGTGTCTTCTTTTACTTCAATTGGTACTTCTTGTACAATTACAATTTCATTTAGTTTTTGTTCAGTTTCACTTAAAATAAAACTTAAAACCTTAGTGTCATTTGAATTTAATTCTATACTTTGAGATTTATAACCTAAGTAACTAGCTGTAATAACATAATCTATATTTTTAATTAAAGTTAACTTAAATTTGCCCTTTTCGTCGCTTATTGCAAAAGACATATTAATACTATTTATAAGTGGTTTTGCTATTATGCTAGCATAAGCTAATGGTGCAATTGAATCTGTTACTACTCCTTTAATTATAATTTCTTGTGCTGTAACAAATTGAGTAAATAGTAGAAAAAGCAAAACTTTTTTCATAAAGTAAAAATTAGTTTCTTAAAGACTTTTTAAACTTATTTGTTCTGTCAAAACCTATATTTAATAGCTCTTTCTCTGTCATTAACTCTCCCTTGCTTGGTTTTTTAATTACAATTTTTTCTTTTGAATTTAAAACTAATTCTCTTAAATTAAATATAGCAGTTTGTTCAGTTAGCTTAATAATTAATCCTGGTAAATTTCCATATCCAGCTGGTCCAAATCTAATAGGTAATTCAGGGCAATACCAAGCTACAATAAGATGATGAAAAGTTCCTTTAGAGTTAATAACCGTTCTAGTAGTGGTTGCTTTATGGCAAAAGAATTCACCTATTTGTTTTGTTTCATTCACAAGCACCCATTTTAGAGAATCCAAGCTACTTTTTAGCAATACCTTTTGACCATATGCCTCTTTTTGCCATAAAGTTTCTTTAGTTTCTAAATTTGTATACTTAACCCCATTTGAAAAAATCATTCCCATAATTGATTCATATTCAATATCAGATATATCTATATTTTCAATACCCTTAAAAATAGATTCTTCATTTAAAAACTTTAATTCAACTTCAATTTTAGCAATGTTTTGTGCCATTTGCTTAGCAAGGTTTTTTACATAGTTGCTTTTTGATTCTTTCATATTTTGCATATAAGATTCACTAAAGGAAAGGCTATAAATAGCCTTTCCTTTAATACCTTGAGAAAAAGAAATATTATACAATAATATTAAAAACGTAAGAAGTGATATTTTTTTCATTTTTAATTATTTTTTTGGATTAATAATCATATATAATACCTTATAGATTATATTATTATATATGATAAAGATTTTGTTTTGTGAGATTACGAGGCTTGTTATCCTTGTAACAACTGTATATGAATTATAAACACTTATGACTCCTCTTATTTTAAAGGTAGATTTAGTTCATTAGCAATTTTTTTAAGGTTAAACATAAAGTGTCTTATTAAAAAAATAGATTATTAATCCTTTTCAAGCATAAATGTAAAAAAAAAAAAAACGAATCAACAAAATAAGCACATAAAAAAACTCCCAAACTATTTACTAGTTTAGGAGTTTTTGAAAATTTAAAGAAAATTGTTTCTTAAGCTTCAAAAGGCTCAATAGAAACATAAGATCTGTTGTCTTTTTTCTTTTGGAATTGTACAATACCGTCCACTTTTGCGTGTAAAGTATGGTCTTTTCCCATATATACGTTATCACCAGGGTGGTGTTGAGTTCCTCTTTGACGGATAATAATGTTACCTGCAATAGCAGCTTGTCCACCAAATATTTTTACTCCTAGTCGTTTCGATTCTGATTCTCTACCATTCTTCGAACTACCTACTCCTTTTTTATGTGCCATTTTACTAAGTTTTTATAAGTTAAACGTTACAGATTTATTTTTCAACGCCTCCGTCTAATCTATCTTGTAATTCTTTCAATTCATCCCACTTACCATCAGTAGCTAATTGAGCTTGAGTTGGCCAAGTATCTGTTACGTGGTTACCACGTACATCAGCAATAATTTCAGCAATTTTTGCTGGTTCAGATTTAGCTAATTCAGCAAAAGTAGTAATACCTGCTGCTGCTAAAGTGTCAGCAATTTTAGGTCCAATACCTTCAATTTTCTTTAAATCATCACCTTTTTTAGTTGATGCTTTTTTTGCTGGAGCTTTTGCTTTTTCAGCTTTTGGAGCTGCTTTTTTAGCACCGCTTGCAGCAATACTTTCAATTTGAATTTCAGTTAAAGCTTGGCGGTGACCATTCTTTTTTCTAAAACCTTTTCTACGTTTCTTTTTGAAAACGATTACTTTATCACCTTGTAAGTGACTTAAAATTTTGGCCGTTACTTCGGCTCCTTGGATAGCTGGGGCGCCAACTGTTACTGCACCATCGTTGTCTAAAAGAAGAACTTTATCAAAAGAAACTTTGTTTCCTTCTTCTTCTTGTAAACGATGTACGTAAACCTTTTGGTCTTTCGCAACTTTAAACTGCTGCCCTGCTATTTCTACAATTGCATACATACGTATTGTTTTTATTCGCTTTATTAATAAATAATTGCCTTTTCAATTAAGGCGGGTGCAAATATATGGCTTTTTTCTTATTCAACAAAACAAAATTATTATAATAAAGTGCTTATTGTTAGTGTTTTATAAATTTATATTTTAGTTTTTAAATGTTTTTTGGTTAAAACTTGTCTGTATAAGAGAATTTTTCACCTTTATGCTTTTTAATCAGTAAGTAAGAAGGTGTTGAGCGAATATAGTATAACATTAAACAGTAAAAACTGGTTAGAATTTGTATTAATGTTTAGTTAATTTATTAGAAATAAAGGTGAAACAAATAAAATAATTTTAAATTTGAATTCATTTTCACTAAAACTGTAACAATAAGAAATTACGTACGACAAGTATGTATAATTTAACCTTAATAATCAATATAATTCAATACTAATGAGAAAATTTTATTATTTAAGCTTTTTCGCATTTTTTTTAAGTTTTACCACTTTTGCGCAAGAAGTTAATTTAGAAGCTCCATTGCCTGTAAACAAAAAAATTAAAAAAGGTGTACTGGAAAATGGAATGACCTATTACATATATAGTACAGATGTAACAAAAAATGTTGCTAGTTATTATATAATTCAAAATGTTGGTTCTGTTTTAGAAAATGATCACCAACAAGGGTTGGCTCACTTTTTAGAGCATATGGCATTTAATGGTACCAAAAACTTTGAAGGAAAAGGTATTTTAAATACGTTGCAAAAACACGGAGCTGTATTCGGAAAAGATATTAATGCATATACATCTTTTGATGAAACTGTTTATAATTTAGATAACATACCTACTAAGGATGGTTTAGTAGATACAGCATTGTTAATTTTAAACGATTGGTCTAACTATTTACTATTAACTGAAGAAGAAATTGATGCGGAAAGAGGTGTTATTAAAGAAGAGTGGAGAACTAGACAGAACGGACAAATGAGAGTGTTGCAGCAAACGCTTCCAGTTATGTTTGGTAATTCTAAATACTCTAATCGTTTGCCAATTGGTTTAATGGATATAGTAGAAAACTTTGAATACAAAGCATTAAGAGATTTTTATCACGACTGGTATAGAACAGATTTACAAGCTATTGCTGTAGTTGGAGATATTGATGTTGATGAGATTGAGCAAAAAATAATAAAACAATTTTCAAGCATTCCTGCTGTAGAAAATCCAAAAGAACGTTTCCTAGTTCAAATTCCTGACCACAAAGAAATGTTATATACAATGGCTATGGATGAAGAGGTAACTACATCAAATATAGCATTCAGTATTAATCACCCAAGATCATTAGCAGATCAAACGGTTAAAGATTTAAAAGAGTCTTTAATCAACAGTTTAATGGTTTCTATGCTTTCAGCTAGAATTAGCGAAAAAACCCAAAATCCAGATGCTTCTTTTATGGCTGCACGTTTTAATTTTGGAAACTTTGTAAGAAGTAAAAAACAATTAAGTCTTACAGTTTATCCTAAGCCAAACCAACAACAAGATGCTTTTAAAGAAGCTTTAACAGAGTTAAATAGAGCAGTTAAATTTGGTTTTACTGAAGCTGAAATGAGTAGAAAAATTGCTGAAATTAAAAATAGCTACGAAACTCAAATTGCTAAAATAAACGATTTTTCTCATAAAAGAATTATTAGAACAATTCAACAAAACTATCTTGAAAATGAAACAATGACAGATATTGTTGAAGAATATGAAATTGCCAAAAATATTTTTGATAAGCTTAATATTGAAGAAGTAAATAATACATTAAAAAAATTATATACTAAAGAAAATAGAGCTATTATTGTTACAGGAGTAAAAGGAAATAATAATTTAACAGAAGAACAAGCTGTTGCAATTATTAATGAAGTTGAGAACGACAATTCAATAACTGCTTATGAAGATTCTTTTAGCGGAAAAACATTAATTTCTGACGTAACTATAAAAGAAGGTACTATTGTTTCAGAAGATTATAATAAAGAAATTGAAGCAACAACTTTTACTTTAAGTAATGGTATTAAAGTACACTATAAATTTGCTGATAAAAATGAAAATGACGTAAGATTAAATGCTACAAGTTATGGAGGTATGTCTTTATTAGAAGATGCTGAGTTAGCTTCTGCATCACTTACAACTGGAGTAGCACAATTTTCTGGTTTAGGAGATTTTTCTAGAACAGATCTACCAAAAGTATTAGCAGGTAAAACAGCAAGTACATCAGTTAGTATAAACTCTTTATCTGAAAGTGTTTCTGGATCATCTTCAACAAAGGATGTTGAAACGATGCTTCAAATGGTGTATTTAAGATTTGAAAAACCTCGTTTTGATGAAGATGCTTATACAGTTTTAATGGAAAACGTTAAAAACTACTTAATTAGAAAAAGTGAAAATATTACTGAAAAGATGAACGATAGTTTAATTACTACGCTTTACGGTAAAGATCATCCAACACAACGTATTTTTGATCAAAAATTGGTTGATGAAATGTCTTTTGAAAAAGCAAAAGCTATTTATTTAGATAGATTTAATAATGCGGCAGATTTCGAATTCTTTATTGTTGGAGATGTTGAAAAAGAAAATTTAGAACCTTTATTAGAAAAATATATTGCAAGTATTGAAACAACTAAGGAGATGGAAATGTGGAAAGACAATTCTACAAACTGGGTTTCAGATACTATAGATAAAGACATTCTTCTTAAAATGGAAGATCCTAAAAGTTCTGTAAGAATTTCATATAAAAACGATATGAAATACACGTTAAAAAACAACATGATAGCAAAAGCTTTAGGAGATATTTTACAATTAAGATATACAGAAACACTTAGAGAAGAAGAAGGTGGAACTTACGGAGCTTCTGCAAGAAGTAGCTTATCTAAAAGACCTGTAAATCAAGCTACACTATCAGTTAATTTTGATTGTAATCCAGATAAAGTTGATAAATTAGTTGATATTGTGCATAATGAAATTGAAAAAATTGCCAACGGAGAAATTCAACAATTAGATCTTGATAAAACATTAACTAATTACAAAAAAGAAAGAGAAGAGCAAAAAGATTATAATAATTATGACATGAGTTTGTTAATGAACTTTTATCGTGAAAATTATAATATAGATGCTCCAGAAAATTTTGATGAAATTGTAAATGATATTACAGTTAAAGATATTCAAAATTACACTAAAAAATTGTTGAAAAATGCTAAAACTTACGAAGTAGTATTTAAGCCAACTGAAGAATCAATTTTAAAAGCAGCAGCAGCAGCTAAAGCAGCTTCAGAAAAATCGGCTTCAATAGCTGATGGGGTTTCTAAGAAATCTGTAATTGAAGCATATTTTAATGCTATTGGTGGTGTAGATAAAATTAAAGCTATTAAAAGTACACTTGTAACTTATGAAGCAGAAGCGATGGGTAACGTTATTTCAAGTACAGAGAAAAGAACGGCTACTAAATATGCTAATGAAACAAGTATGGGGGGTAATGTAATGCAAAAAATAGTAATGAGTAAAGATGGAGTTACTATGAACAAACAACCATTACCTGAAAATATGGCTTCTGAAATGACAAATGTTTTAGGTACTTTCTTAGAAATGGGATTACTAAATAACGAAAGTTCAAAATTAGCAGGTATAGAATCCTTAGATGGAAAAGATGCTTATGTAATTTCTACAAAAGGAGAAATTGTTTCTACAGATATTTATTTTGATGTTGAAACTGGTTTAAAAGTAAAAGAAGTACAAACAGTTAGTATGGGTGGGCAAACTCAAAAATCTGAAGCTACTTACAGCGATTATAAAGAATTTAACGGTGTTAAATTTGCTGGAACTAAAATAGGAAGTTTAGGACCACAAAAAGTTGAATTTAAATTAACAGATGCTAAAGTAAACGAAGGAGTTTCTGAAGAGGACTTTTAATAGAAGTTAAAATAGTTTAAAGGCTGTTTGGAAAATTTAATTTTCTAAACAGCCTTTTTTTATTTCGATTTGTTAACTAAATAAACACCAAGTAATATTATAAATCCAGATAGCACCTGATACAATGTTATTTTTTCTCCATCTAAAATACCCCAAGTAATTGCAACAATTGGAATTAAATAGGTTACAGAAGATGAAAATATGGGTGAAGATATTTGAATTAATCTATTAAATATAATTTTAGCAATTCCAGTGCAAATTATGGCTAAAATTGCTAAATAAAACAGGCTTGATTTAGTAGTTGCATTCAATTCAAAAGTATCAAAGAAACCGGTAAACCATAGCACTATTAAAGTTGGAATTATAAGCAATACAAAATTAGCAACAGTAATGCTTAATGCATCTAAATCAGATAAGTACTTCTTTAAAATATTTACATTTAAAGCATACCCTATAGAAGCTATTAAAATAAAGCTCGCATAAAAATAATCCTGATTAGGATTTAGTTCAGCACCTTTTAAAATAAGCATTAAAGTACCAACTAAACCAATTAAAACACCTATTAATTGTTTTTTTCTAAAACCAATACCAAAAATTACAGCACCTACAATTAAGGTGTTTAAAGGTGTTAAAGAGTTTAAAATTGAAGCGATAGAACTGTCAATTTTGTCAACAGCATATGCAAATAAAAAGGCCGGAAAAAAAGTGCCAGCTAATCCGTTTAAAGTTAAGTAATACCATTGTTTCTTTTTAATTTTAATTATTTTTTTACCACCAATTAATATTAAAAATATAGCTGTAAATAAGGTTCTTAGAGCTCCAACTTGCATTGGCGATAACCCAATTAATGCTTTCTTCATTAAAATAAAGGAGCTTCCCCAAATTAAAGAAAGAACTCCTAAGTAAATCCAGCGTAAGTTTTTAGTTTCCATTTTATTTTTAAAAATGCAAAATTCGGATAAATATTCGGATTTAATATTAATAGTTTATAGATTTGTATGAACTATTAATATTAAAAAAATGAGAACCATTACAAGCCTTTTACTTATTGTTTTAACTGCAATTACTTTTTCATGCAATCAGTCTAAAAGTAAAGATGCAGCTAAAGAAAATGAAACTACTCAAGAAGTAGCAGCAAACTACAAAAGTATTGAAGTAGATATTGAAGGTATGACCTGTGAAATTGGATGTGCTAGATTAATACAATCTAAAATGTCTAAAGTAGATGGTGTAGCTTATACAAAAGTGAGTTTCGAATCTAAAAAAGGTCTTTTTACTTATGATAGCAATAAATTAAGTGCAGAAGATATATCTGAGAAAATAGGAGGAATTGCAGGAGGCGATTTATACTCAGTTTCTAAAACTACAGCTATAGATTTAATTGAAGATGATTCTATAGAAAATAACGAAGCTAAATAATAACAATTTGAATTATCGCTAAAAATAATTCAGAAATTGTATTAGATGTTTTTAGTTGAAGGAGTTGCTTGAATAAGATTAACTTCTAGAAAGATTATTGCTAATTAAATTTTTGTATTAGTAATATATTAAAATCATAAAAATCACTTGAAACTTCTGAGAATAAATGATTTATAGTATAAATAGTGTCTTTTTTGTTTTTATTTGTTAAAATTTTGTTAATTTGCGTCAAACTTAAATAAACAATGCTAAAAATGAAAACGTTAAAATTATTAATTGCTGTTGCAATAATTAGTGTAATTACTATTTCTTGCAAAGAAACTGAGAAAAAAGATTTAAAAGATGGTGTTTCAACTGAAGTTGAAGCAGCAAAAGAAGATCTTAAAGAGGCTGCTAAAGATGCTAAAGAAGCTTTAGGAGAAGGTGTTGAAGAAGTGAAAGAAGGAGCTGAAAAAGTAATCGACTCTTTAAGTTCTGATGCTAAAGATGCAGCAAGTACTGTTAAAGATGCAGTAAAAGATGGTGCTGATGCTGTAAAAGAAGGAGCAGAAAAAGTTAAAGAAGGCGCTAATGCTTTAAAAGAAGCTGTAAAACAGTAGTTTTTTAAACATTTAATTAGCTTAAAGCTGCCTGAAAATTATAATTTTCAGGCAGCTTTTTTTATTATAATTGGCATATCTTTTGTTCACTTTTATTAATCAATACTAATTAATAAAAAGTGTAAGATATGTATAAGAAAATCAGTTTAGTAATCGTTTTCTTAGGATTTAGTTATTCTTATTTATTTTGTCAAACGTTTACTAAGAGCTACGAGATTGTGTATAAAAATAGTACACCAATGTATGTAGAGTTCTCAAATAACGGAAAATACATAGTTGCAGGGATTTATGGTGAGGTAAGAGTTTGGAAAACCGGAACCAATAAATATAGAGATTATAGTTTAGATAGAGTAAATGTAACTCCAAATTTTGTGTGTTTTTCTCCTGATGACAACTATATTGCAACTGGAATTTATGGGGCAATAAGAGTTTGGAAACTTAATTCAAATGATTTTACAGACTATAAAGTTAAGTATGAAAATACAACTCCTACCTATTTTAGTTTTTCACCCGATGGTAAAAGTATTGCTGCAGGAGTATATGGTGCAGTAAGAGTTTGGAATTTAAAATCTGGAAAATTTATAGATTACCCAGGGAAATACAAGAATGATACACCAAAATTTGTTAAATTTTCTCCAGACAGTCTTTTTATTGTAGCCGGACAATATGGTGAAGTTACCACTTGGAAGTTAAATGAATAAAATTAATTATGGTTGCTCTGTCATTCCTGTTTTTACAGGAAATAATATAGTAGTTTTAAAGCTTTTTAATTTAAAAACTATAGAATTATGCTTTCTGTTTTCTAATTGAATAATTAAAAAATAGCAGGCTAATTAAAAATAAAACACCTACCAATTGGTGGCTTGTACCTAAAAACAGCGGTATTTTACCAGCCACATTTAATACGGTTAATATTCCTAAAATAACTTGTAGTAATACTAAAAATAAGGTGGTGTTTAACCATTTTTTACTAAATGCAGTTACGTTATTTTTTAGTTTAAAAAACAAGTAAATAGTAATTGTAAGTAATAAATAAGCCAACATTCTATGTGTAAATTGTATTAATGCTGGGGCAAATAGATAACTATCATAATTAATCATATTATGCCAAATCCAATTTTCTGAATTCAATAAAACTGCAGGTAAAAATTCACCATTCATATCTGGCCAACTTGGATAGTATAAGCCAGCCTTCATACCAGACATTAATCCGGCAAAAACCATTTGAATGTAGGTAACTACCATAACAACTGAAACTATTTTTTTAGAACCTACCACGCTGCGTGATCCATAATTATAAACATCTGCAATAGTTTTAACCATAGCTGTTATTACTAATAAAGCTAAGATAAAATGTATTGTAAGTTTGTATGCATTTACCCAAGGTCTATTAACTAAGCCACTTTTTACCATAATCCAGCCAGCAGAAGCAGTTAAAATAGTTAACAAAACTACAAGTGCTAATCGTTTTATTAAATAGCCATTAATTTTTTTTCTAATAACAAAAATTATAAATGGAATTAAAAATATAAATCCTAAAGCGCGTACCCAAAGTCTGTGAAAATATTCCCAGAAATATATGAACTTAAAATCTTGTATTGTAAATGTGGAATTTATTTTATGAAATTGGGGTGTTTCTTTGTATAAATTAAATTCGTGTAACCAATCTTCAGCATTTAAAGGAGGGATTACGCCTGTAATAATATCCCAACGTGTTATTGAAAGTCCAGAGCCTGTTAACCTTGTAATACCGCCAATTATTACTTGTCCAACTAACATAATTAAACCTAATAAAAGCCAATTTCTTATTGTTTTTGTGTACTTGTATTTTTTATTTGTTGTTATTTCCATTCTAAAGTTTCAATTAGATGAATTAAATCTTTTTCTATGTATTTTACTGCTGGTAAAATTGAATCGTAATTTGGTTTTGTGTAAAAATATAAAGACCCTGCAAGTACATTTTTTACACTATCTGTTGCCATAAATTGAATATTTGATGCAACGTTTCCTTCAACATTGTATAGTTTAGCGTATACATGTTTGTTGAAGTTTTCATAAGGCAATGCATTGGGAATAGCGTCTGCTTTTATGGTGTGTTCGTAAGTGAGTTTTTCTACTTCTTTTAAAATTTCATCTAAATTATTATTTATTTCTCTATACGTTATGTGTATTGTTGCTTTTAATTTTGGATATTTAATGCTGGCCCAACAGTTTTCTTTAATAGAAATTACAGCACCTTTAGAGTATTCGAAATTATAGGGACATTTAGAATTAAAGGTGGTATAAGAAGCTTCGGGGTATTGTAATTTTAAATAAGGTTTTGGTTTAGGTAAGGTGTTGTTTGTACAAGAAATTACAACTAAAAACACTGCTAACATTAAAATAAAATTTTTCATTAAATTTTTATGGATTTTTATGGGTTGTAACTTTAATTTGTTTGATTCTTTTTTTGTCCATAGATTCAATTTTAAACGTATAAGAACTGAATTTTATTATTTCGTTCTTTTTTGGGAATTTTCCGCAAATTTCTAAAATAAATCCTGCAATAGTTTCAGATTCTCCTTTGTTTTTATCAAATATTTCTGTGTCTTGAATTTCTAATATTTTATGAAAATCTTTTAAGTTTGTTTTACCGTCGAATATATAGTTGTTAGCGTCTAGTTTAGAGTATAAAATATCTTCATCATCAAATTCATCATTAATGTCTCCAACTATTTCTTCAATTACATCTTCAAGAGAAATTACACCGCTAGTTCCACCGTATTCATCAACTACAATTGCTAAATGATTTTTCTTTTCTTGAAATTCTTTTAAAAGATCGTCTAGTTTTTTATTTTCAGGAACAAAGTAAGGGTCTCTAATTAAATCTTGCCATTTATAATCTTTTTTATTTAAATGTGGTAATAAATCTTTGGCGTATAAAACACCAATAATATTATCGGTATTTTCATTATAAACAGGGTTTCTAGAAAATCCTTTAGTTGCAATTTTATTTATAATGGTGCTGTAAGATTCGCTGCTAGAAATTGCAAAAACATCTATTCTAGGTGTCATTACTTGACCAGTTTCTGTATTTCCAAAGCTAACAATACCTTGTAAAATTTTTTGTTCGTCTTGTGATGTAGCTTCATTTGAAGTTAATTCTAAGGCTTGAGATAATTTTTCTACAGAAAGGTTAGATTGTTTTTTCCCTAATTTGTTTTCAATACTATTGGTTAAATTCATTAAAGGTAAGCTAACTACTGTTAAAGCAGAATTTAAAACTTTTAGTGGTACTGCCATAAAAGTGGCGAATTTTAAAGAGTTTCTAGAAGCATAAACTTTTGGTAATACTTCTCCAAAAAGTAAAATTAAAAAGGTAACTAATACAACTTCTATTAAAAATTTTAACAAATAAGATGTGATGTTACTAAAAATAGTTTCACCAATATAGGCGAAAATTAATACAACCAATATATTAATAAAGTTATTAGATATTAGTATTGTAGCCAATAATTTTTGAGGATTTTCTAATAATTTAACTACTGTTTTTTGTTTGTTAGATTCAGATTCTAGAGCATTTGCTAACGTAGTTCTTGAAAGTGAGAAAAAGGCAACTTCAGCACCAGAAATTAGAGCCGAAAGTGTCAGCAATAAAAATAACATTATAAAACTAAGAAGTAGCCAAATATTAAGGCTTTCAATTAAGGTTGTGACTAAAAGTGTGGGTTCAGGATCCAATTGTTTTTTATTTAATTAAACTTAGAATGGTAAATCGTCTTCAGCTTCAGAAGTATCAGAAGAAGAAGTTTCTTTTTTAGGAGGTTCAACTTGTTTGTTTTCTACTTTTGGTTGTGGAGCATTTAATTCTTTTTTGGTAGTTAAAAAAGTCATATCCGAAACGTGTATTTCAGTACTATATCTTTTAGAACCGTCTTCAGCTTCCCATTGGCGTGTTTTTATTCTGCCTTCGCAATATACTTTATCTCCTGTGCTTAAGTATTTTTCGCAGATTTCGGCTAATTTATTTCTAACAATAATATTATGCCATTCTGTAGTGCTTACTTTATCCCCTGTTTGTTTATTTGTGTAAGTTTCATTAGTGGCTAAAGGAAAACGACCTATTGAATTTCCACCTTCAAAATAGTGCATTTTTATATTGTCTCCTAAATGTCCAATAAGAATTACTTTGTTTATTGTTCCAGCCATTTTTTTATGTATTATTATTTAATCAAAAGTACTAAAAATTTTAGTTGTAATTAAATTCATTTAAAAAATTATCTATTAAAACTGGTACGGGGTATTTTTTAATATCGCTCCATGAATGTCTAAAATTTAACGAATTAGGTGTTTTTATGATCCAAAATTTTGTAAAAATATGTTGATGCGATAATTTATGAGGCTTAACTATTTTAGTATGTAGTTTAATAGATACATTTGTGTGTTTAAATAAGTTGTTAAAGATTTTGTGTTCTATTAATTCTTGTTGATTAATTGGGGTGTTAGTTTCAATTAAAGGAAATTGGTACATATTCATCCAAATTCCTTTTTCTCGTTTCACCAGTTGTGTATGGTTATTTTCAGTTTGTATTACCAAATAATTAAAGTAGCGCTTTCGTATTTTTAATTTTTTTTCTTTTACGGGTAGTAATTTTATGGTGTTTTTAGACAATGCTATGCAGCTAGTATTAAGCGGACATTTATTGCAATCTGGATTTTGAGGTTTGCATTGTATTGCACCAAACTCCATAATAGCTTGGTTGTACGTTCCTGGAATTTCCGTATTTATAAGTTCTTGAGCTAGTAGTTTAAACTCTTTAATTCCTTTAGTTGTATTAATAGGAGTGTCAATTCCAAAATAACGAGCTAAAACTCTATAAACATTTCCATCAACCACAGCTGTTGGTTCGTTAAAACAAATTGAAGCTATTGCTGAAGCGGTATAATCTCCAACACCTTTAAGTTTAAGGAGATCTTTATAATTGGAAGGGAAAACACCATTTAAGTCGTTAACAATATATTTTGCTGAAAAATGAAGGTTTCTAGCTCTCGAATAATAGCCTAAGCCTTGCCATAATTTTAGCACTGTTTCTTCTGAAGCAGTAGCTAAGTCAAAAATTGAAGGAAATTGCGTTGTAAATTTAAAATAATACGCCATTCCTTGGTCAATTCTAGTTTGTTGAAGAATAATTTCAGACAACCAAATATGATAAGGATTTTTAGTTGTGCGCCAAGGCAAACTTCTTTTATTATGTAAATACCAGTCTACTAAATGGTTAGAAAATTTCATTGCTTTATTTAAGAAATGCAATATTACATGTTTTAATTGATTAATTTTAATGAATTAACTTTTTGATTTTGATTATTATATCCTATATTTGCCGTCTTAAATTTATAATAACATATATAACTATATTTAAAAATGACGAAAGCAGAAATCGTATCAAATATTTCAGAAAAATCTGGAATAGAAAAAGCAGATGTTTTAGCAACTGTTGAAGCGTTTATGGAAGAGGTAAAAAATTCTTTAGAAAAGGGAGACAATGTTTACTTGAGAGGTTTTGGAAGTTTTATTATTAAAACTAGAGCTGAGAAAACTGGAAGAAACATTTCAAAAAATACTACAATTAAAATACCAGCACACAACATTCCAGCTTTTAAACCTGCAAAAGTATTTGTAGAGGGTGTAAAAAGTAATGTTGAAGTTGCTACTACAGTTTAAAAAGATTTATTAACACTAAACAACATTCTATTATGCCAAGTGGTAAAAAAAGAAAAAGAGCTAAAATCTCTACTCATAAACGTAAAAAAAGAGCAAGAGCTAATAGACATAAGAAGAAAAAGTAAGCTAAGCTTACTTTTTCTTTGACTTTAAACAAAGTTCATTGAAATAAATAGTTGCTAAGTAGTAACTATTGTTGGGTAAAAATCCTGTAAAACTTAATTATAAATCGTTCAATTATTTAGGTGGTTGAACACAAAAACAATTCAGAGTGAAAACAGAATTAATTATACGATCAAATTCCTCTGATATTGATTTTGCCTTATTAAAAGATGGTAGATTAACTGCATTAAATAATGAATCTAACGAAAATAAATTTTCTGTTGGAGACGTTTTTTTAGCTAAAATAGGTAAAGTATTAACCGGTTTAAATGCCTCGTTTGTAAACGTAGGTTATTCAAAAGACGGTTTTTTGCATTATCATGATTTAGGTGCGCAGTTAAAATCATTAAATAAATTTATAAAGGGTATAAGCTCAGGTAAAATTAAAGATTACACTTTAAAAAACTTTCAGCTAGAAAAAGACATTGATAAAAATGGATCTATAGCTGATGTATTAAAAACAGGTCAAAACTTATTAGTTCAAATAGTTAAAGAACCTATATCTACAAAAGGGCCAAGAATGAGCTCTGAAATTTCAATTGCAGGTAGATATTTGGTTTTAGTTCCTTTTTCTGATCGCGTTTCCGTTTCTCAAAAAATAATGGATCCCGAAGAAAAAGAGCGATTAAAAAGACTAATTAAAAGCATTAAACCTAAAGGTTTTGGAGTTATTATTAGAACTGTTGCGGAAAATAAAAAAGTAGCAGATTTAGATAAAGATTTACAAAATTCTTTAGAAAGGTGGGTTGTAATGTGCAAGAAAATAAGAACTTCTAGGGCACCACAAACACCTATAAAAGTATTAAGTGAGTTAAATAGAGCTTCTTCAATTTTAAGAGATATTTTTAACGATTCTTTTACAAGTATTGTAACAAATGATGAAACAATGTATTTAGAAACGAAAGAATATTTACAAGAAATTGCGCCAGAAAAAGAGTCTATTGTATCCTTATACAAATCAAAACTTCCAATTTTTGAAAAATTTGGAATAGAACGCCAAATTAAAACGTCATTTGGTAAAACAGTTTCGATGAGTAAAGGAGCTTATTTAGTAATTGAACATACCGAAGCACTTCATGTAATTGATGTAAATAGTGGTAATAGATCTAATAAAGCAATGTCTCAAGAAGATACTGCTCTAGAAGTGAATTTAATTGCCGCATCTGAAATTGCTAGACAATTACAATTACGTGATATGGGAGGAATTATTGTTGTAGATTTTATTGATTTGCATACTGCTGAACATAGACAAAAACTCTATGATCATTTAAGAAATGAAATGGCATTTGATAGAACTAAACATAAAATATTGCCTCCAAGTAAATTTGGTTTAATTCAAATTACACGACAAAGAGTACGACCTGAATTAGTAATTAAAACTCAAGAACCTAATCCGAGTGGAGTAGGAGAGGTTGAAGCTCCAATTGTTATTATTGACAAAATTGAAGCTGAATTAGAAAGATTAATTACCTTAAAAGATCAAAAAAAGTTAATACTTAATGTACATCCTTTTATTGCTGCATATTTAAAAAAAGGATTCCCATCTATACAACACAGATGGTTTGCAAAATACAAAAAGTGGATTAAAATTTTACCTAGAGATGCTTATCAATATTTAAATTTTGAATTTACCAATAACAAAGGTGAATTAATTAAATAATGCATACAATATCTTATAAAAGTCCTACTTAATTGTAGGGCTTTTTTTAAAACCAATACCCAACATTAAAATGCCAAAAACTCTCAGAATGGTCTGGAGACCAAGAGTAGTTTATTTCTACAGGCCCTAAAAAAGTATCTATTCCATAACCTACCATATAGCCAGATTTGGTGTTCTCAAAAATATTTCCTTCATTAAATAAATCGCGTTCTACTCTTGCATAATTAGCTGTGGCAGATAAATAATTTTTTGGTAAAAACTGATATCGAAGTGTTAATCCAGATTTTAAGAAAGAATTTGAATTTAGCTCGGCTAAATCATAGCCATAAAATGGTATAAAAGTATTTATAAGATTTTCTCCATAACCACCAATATTATAATCTATAGCTCTATTGTTATTATCTCCAATTGTAATTCCGGCTTCTGATCTAAAATGAGCTGTTAATTTGTTGAAAAAAGTATGAGCAATACCAAACTTACCTTTTAATTGTGAAAAAGAATCAAAATTTATGTACTCTGGTAAAAAATCACTTTTATATTCTGATGAAGCTAAATACCATTTAAAATCTACATCTAAAAAGACTCCATTTTTCTGAAAATACTTCTTATCGTATGTATCAATTTTTAAATAAGCTATTAGATTAAGATAATCAGAATTATCAAAGTAACCTCGTTTTTTTCTATTTGCTGAAGCACTATTGCTAGTGGTAAGAGATGAAAGTGTTTCAGTAAATGCTTTTATATGTTTATATTCACCACCAACACCTATTGCAAACCGCCTATTAAATACTGTTTGAAAATAAATTTGATTTGTAAAATCTTCATATACTAAATTTATTTCATTAATATTAGATTCGTCAATAATACCATTTGTTTGATTAAAATTCATATTTGAATTAAAGCTATTATATCTCGATTTTATTCCAAAACTGGTGTAAAAACCATTGTCTATAAAATAATCTAGATTGTATCTAATATTATCACCTAAAACTAGGTCTGCCGAAAATATATCGTTTTTATTTAAAAGGTGTTTTGCAGTAGAATTTATAACAATACCTGTTTTATAAAGGTCGTCAAAATGTGCTCCAAATTGTATATAATTAGAGACCTTATTTTCTTTTACCTTTAAATTTAGTGTGCTACCACCCTCAGCTTCTTCATTATCAATAATTTTATATTGTATGTTTTCAAAGTTACCAGTAGCATACAGGTTGTTAATGCCTTCAATTAATTTATTGTAGTCTGTTTTGTCTTGTTTTTTAAAATTTAGTTTTCCTAAAATATAAGCTCTTGTATAATTAACATTCCCTTCAATACTGATACTATTTATATCATATATTAATTGTTTTGTTTCAATTTTAGGATTTTTTTTATGTGTTTGTTGATTTGCAATAGCTTTTAGTTCGCTTATGTGTTCTCTAGAAGCTACATCTCCAGCTTCCATAATTTCTTTTCCTTTGTCAAAAGAAACAACATTGTAATTGTTTACATCTGGTTTTATTAGAATATCTACTTTTTTGTATTTAGATTCTAATGTTGTATACATTTGAAAACCAACAATTTGATTTAGTATTGCAACGGCAGAGCCTAAATTTTCTTTCTTGTCTAAACCACTTTGAATATCTACTCCAATTATAACATCTGCACCCATATTTTTAACTTCATCGACAGGGAAATTGTTTACAATACCTCCATCGGTTAATATTTTCCCATCAATTTCAACAGGCGCCAAAAGGGTTGGAAAAGAACCACTTGCTTTTACTGCTTCAGGTAAAAAACCTGAATTTAATACTTCTTGTTTCCCTGTTTCTAAATTTGTTGCAATACATACAAAAGGGATTGGTAATTTATTAAAATCGGTAATATTATTAACGTGTTGTGTTAGTTTGGTAAGTAAGTTAAGTACATTTTGCCCCTCGGACATAGCTCTTGGAATGCCTACTTTTTTATTTTTAACCGGTAATGATAGTGAGTATTTTTCTCCAATTTCTTTTTCGTAAAACGGTTTAGATTTTCTTGGTGTTTGGTCAGTTAAAATTTTTTCAAAATCTATAACTCGCACTATAGAATCTAATTGATTTGCAGTATATCCTGAAGCATATAGTGCACCAACAATTGCTCCCATACTTGTGCCTCCAATATAATCTACACGAACACCGGTTTCTTCTAAAACTTTTAATACAGCAATGTGTGCAATACCTTTTGCACCACCACCACTTAAAACTAAACCGACCTTAAGATCTTGTTTAGTAGGTTTTTCTTGAGAATAACCTACTACAAATGCAATCATAAAAATTAAACTTAGAAATTTTTTCATTCTGTTTATTTATTATTATAATGGTTAATTATTTTAGTTGCTCTTGCTGAGCCAATTACTTTTTCTAATTCTTGTAATGATGCTAATCGTACTCTTTTTGTGGATTTAAAATGCTTTAATAAAGTTACAACAGTTTGTTTTCCAATACCAGAGATTTGCTCTAATTCAGTTTCTAACGCTTGTTTACTTCTTTTATTTCTATGATGTGTAATTCCAAATCTATGTGCTTCATTTCTTAGTTGCTGAATTATTTTTAATGTTTCAGATTTTTTATCTAAATACAACGGTATAGGGTCGTCTGGATAGTAAATTTCTTCCAGTCTTTTTGCTATTCCTATTATAGCAATTTTATTTCTTAAACCTAATAGATCTAAGCTTTTTAAAGCAGAAGATAACTGCCCTTTTCCTCCATCAATTACAATTAATTGAGGTAATGGTTGGTCTTCATCTAGTAAGCGTTTATACCTTCTAAAAACGACTTCTTCCATAGAAGCAAAATCATCTGGACCTTCAACTGTTTTAATATTAAAATTTCGATAATCTTTTTTACTAGGCTTTCCATTTTTAAAAACTACACAAGCTGCAACAGGATTGGTACCTTGTATGTTTGAGTTGTCAAAACACTCAATATGTCTTGGCTCAGCACCTAAACGCAAATCTTTTTTCATTTGAGACATTAGCCTTTTTATATGCCTATCTGGATCAACAATTTTTATTTGTTTAAACTGTTCTTGTCTATAATATTTTGCATTTCTAATACTTAAATCTACAATGCGTTTTTTGTCTCCTAAAACTGGAACTGTAACTTTAATACCTTCACCTAAATCTACTTTAAATGGTACGTAAATTTCTTTAGATTGTGAATTAAATCGCTGGCGAATTTCAATAATAAAAAGTTCTAATAAATGTTTGTCTGTTTCGTTTAATTTTTTCTTAATTTCAGTTGTATGCGATTGGATAATAGAGCCGTTAGAAATTTTAAAGAAATTTACATAACTATAACTTTCGTCTGATACAATTGAGAAAACATCAACATTGGTTATAGAAGGATTTACTACTGTAGATTTTGCTTGATAATTGGCCAATAAATCTATTTTTTCTTTAATTTTTTGGGCTTCTTCAAACTCCATTGTATCTGCAAATCGCATCATTAATTGATGAAAAGATTTAATAGATTCTTTAAAGTTTCCTTTAATTATATTTCTAATTGCAGTAATATCTTTTGTATAACTTTCTTCGGTTTGTAGTCCTTCGCAAGGTCCTTTACAGTTTCCAATATGAAAATCTAAACAGACTTTATATTTTAGTTCCGAAACATTTTTTCTGCTTAAATCATAATTGCAAGAGCGTAATTGATAGAGTTCTTTTATTAAATCTAATAGTGCTTTTGCAGTTCTAACAGAAGTATAAGGTCCAAAATATTCCGATCCATCTTTTACTACATTTCTTGTTAAAAATATACGAGGAAACCGTTCTTTTTTAATGCAAATCCAAGGATATGTTTTGTCATCCTTTAGCATTACATTGTACTTTGGTTGGTATTTTTTTATTAGATTATTTTCTAATAATAATGCATCGGTTTCCGTATTTACTACAATGTGTTTTATTGTAGCTATTTTTTTTACTAAAACTCTTGTTTTGCCATAATCGTGATTTTTATTGAAATATGAAGCAACTCTTTTTTTTAAGTTTTTTGCTTTTCCTATATATAAAATAGTGCCGTTTTTATCGTAATACTGATAAACGCCAGGTTGATTTGGTAATGTTTTTATTTGAATTTCTAGTTCCAAAAATCTACAAATTTTAAAAAAATAAAAGTACTACTTTTTACACTGATTTTAGTTTCCGCTTAAAATTCTTTATTAATTTAATTTAAATTTAAATTAATTTGATATTTTTGAGAAAAATTAAAAAAATGGATTTATTTTGTCTATTTTTTATATAATTCATAATTAGACTTAGTATGAAATATTGGAAGAAATATTCGAAAGAAAAATTAATAAAAAGAATTGATAAAGCGTTAAATGCTAATGTAAATTTTCAAACAAATAAGGGTTTAGGTTACCCTGTTTCTAGATTAGATGAAAATGTGTTTAATACCAGTGGTTCTTTTTTAGATGATTCTCCTTTATTAAAATCTTTTGTTGCAAACCCAAATAATATTGGTTGTCATACTTTAGGGAAATCGGAACCCGCATTTAAAGGTTCTCAAAAGTTAGAGCGTGAAATAATTCAAGTTTTAGCGATAGATATTTTTAAAGCAAAAGAAGGTGAATACGACGGCTATATTGCAACTGGTGGTACAGAAGCAAATATACAAGCATTGTGGGTGTTTAGAAATTTATATAAAAAGCAATTTAATGCAACTTTAGATGAAATGGTTATTTTGTCTTCAGAGGATACTCATTATTCTGTTCATAAAGGGTCTAACTTGTTAAGTGTTGAAAACGTAAGTATTCCTGTTGATTTTAATTCGAGAGAAATTTTAAAAGATGAATTAGAAGCCATTGTAAAGGATTTAATTTCGAAAGGGAAAAAATACTTTATGGTTATTTCTAATATGGCAACAACTATGTTTGGATCTGTTGATAATCCGGATGTATATGCCGAAATTTTAGAAAAATATAAGGTTGCGTATAAAATACATGTTGATGGTGCTTTTGGAGGCTTTATTTATCCAATTACAAATAAAGAATCTACTATAAATTTTGAAAATTCACATGTTTCATCTATTACAATTGATGCGCATAAAATGTTGCAAGCCCCATATGGAACTGGTGTTTTTTTATGTAGAAAAGGATTGATTGAAAATGTGTTAACAAAAGAAGCACAGTATGTAGATGGAATGGATTTAACTATTGTAGGAAGTAGGTCGGGAGCAAATGCTATTGCTGTTTGGATGATTTTATTTAGTTACGGATATTACGGATGGTTTGAAAAAATTAGCACATTGTTATTAAGAACCGAATGGTTTACTGAGCAAATGGATGCTTTAGGTGTAGAATATTTTAGAGATCCTTATATGAATATAGTAACTCTAAAATCAGAATTTGTTCCAGAGAAGATAGCTTCTAAATATGGGTTAGTGCCAGATACACATAATGGTGCAAATAAATGGTATAAAGTTATAATGATGGATCACGTAGAAATTCATGACCTAATAAAATTTGTGGATGCTTTAAAGCTTCATTTAAAAGCTAATTAACTTGTAGCTAGAGTCATTTTTTATTTTTAGTTTCCAATAAAAAATGACTTTATAGCATCTAAGTTTGAAAAAATAGTACGGAATACTAAAAATGTAACTATAAAAACAACAATGGCAAGTAGTATCTTTTTCTTTTCACTCATTTTAATTATTTTTTTGTAAATATATAGAATATTATATTAAATTATTTCTAGAGTTAAAGTCAAATATATGTTGTGCAAGTTTAGTGTTTCTTTCCTATAAAATGAATAACATCTCCTTTACCAATATGATGAATTCCTTCGTCTAAATCAATTAACTCTTGGTTTAAAACTTGAATTTCTAAGTCTTTAAAATCGTTTTTAATACTTTCAACAGAATAAAGCATATCTATATTTTTAGGTCCGAACGATTGTTGGTTTTCTTTATTGATTTTAAGTTGATTTTTACTAAAACCTTCTAAAATTAAAAGTCCGCCCTTTTTTAAATAGCTTGTTAGTTTTTTATGATAGGCTGTTTTTAAGTCTGCAGGAAAATGTGCGTAAATTAAAGCTATTGCATCAAAAGAGTTTTCTTCAAAATGTAATTCAGAAAATTCACCAACTAAATAATTGATAGTTACATTATTTTGTTTTGCCAATTTTAGAGCTTTTTGCTTTCCTTGAGAACTCATATCAAAACAAGTAACATTTAAGCCTTTTGTTGCCGCAAAAACTGCATTTCTACCTTCGCCTTCGCCAGGTAATAAAATAGAGCCTTTAAGCTGATTTTCTTCTAATATTTTTTCAAAAAATACATTTGGTTCAATGCCATAGGCAAATGTTTCGTTAGCGTATCTTTTTTCCCAAAATTCTTTCATTTCAATCTAATTTTTATTTTTAACAGCAAGGAGTATCTTCATTATTAGTACTACAAGATGATGACTCCATATTTTCATCAGAACAACACGCATTATTAGCAAAATTGTCTATTAAAAGAGCTTTTACAGTTGTTTTTGAAGGTACTTTTCCTTTAAATACTACTTTTTCATCAACCACAATAGAAGGTGTTCGCATAACGTCATACATCATAATTTCTACAATATCTGTTACTTTTATAATTTCTGCATCAATATTTAATTCTTTTACTACTTCAGTAATTATTTTTTCTGTAGTTATACAATTTGGGCATCCCGTACCTAATATTTTTATTATTTTCATGTGGTAATTTTAATAGTTACGTTTTATTTACTAAAAAATTGACGAAACAATTCTTTAGCTTTTTTCCAATTTTCTTGATGTATACAATATTTAATTTTTGGTGGGTTTAGTTCTCCTTGAATCAGTCCAACATCTTTCAATTCTTTTAAATGTTGTGAAATAGTTGATTGTGCTAACGGAATTACTTCTACTAAATCTCCGGTAAAACAACAACTTTGACTTTCTAAATGATTTAAAATTTTAATACGTGTTGGATGACCTAAAGCTTTAGCAAATCGTGCTAATTCTTCGGTTTTAACTTCGTAAACTATATCTTCTTTTGTTCTTTTCATAAGTTTATCGCAAGGTTGCGATAAGTATTTTAATTTCAAAACTATTATTAAACCTTTTTAAGTTTTTTTAGTCTTACTCTCAGGCAAAACAAAATAAAAAAGATGTTAAATAGAATTTTACTGATTGCATTAATTGTTTTTCAATGTTCTTTACAGTCACAAGAGCAGAAACAAACATACCCAATTGTAGATACAGGACTTAGTGAATTTTATAGCGTTAGTGCTATTATTAAAGAACCTAAGCCAAATGATGAGTTTTACGGGCAAGATGCTCATTATATGGGAAATCAACCTTCGTGCACAAATAATGGTGATGGAACTATTAGCGATTTGTCAACTGGTTTAATGTGGCAAAAAACCGATGATAGTACTTTAAGAGATTGGTCAACATCATTAACTTATGCAGAAAATTTAACGCTAGGTAGTAAATCTGATTGGAGATTACCTAATGCAAAAGAATTGTAAAGTATTGTAGATTATATGCGTTCACTACAAACAACAAACTCACCTGCAATAAACCCTATTTTTGAAACTTCACAAATAAAAGATCCTGATGGAAATATAAATTATCTATTTTTTTGGACCTCAACTACCCATAAAGATGGTGTAAATCCATATGGAAGTGCGGTCTATATAGCCTTTGGAGAAGTGCAAGGTAAAATGCGAAATAAACTAATGGATGTTAACGGTGCCGGTTGCCAACGAAGCGACCCTAAAAGTGGAAATAGAAACGATTACCCGCCGTTTTTTGGTCAGCAAGGAGATGTTAGGTATGTTTATAATTATGTAAGATGTGTAAGAACAATAAATTAAAAACTATTAAAAATAAAACTATATGAAACTAAATAAATTAACTCTATTAGGGTTATTATCTGTATTTCTAATTTCTTGTGGAAGTAACGACGATGACACTAATATAGATAATGAATCTAATGAAGGAGAAGTTATTGAATTACCAGTTCCAGAAAAACCTTATTCTATTGTTGATACAGGTGTAACAGATTATTATAGCAATAATGCATTAATTTCAGAACCTTCAACGGGTGATGCTTTTTTTGGGCAAGATGCAAATTATAGTGGAAACAAACCTTCGTACACCGATAATAATGATGGAACTATTACAGATAATGTAACAGGATTAATGTGGGAACAAGATATGGGTTCTAAAATAACATTTGATGAAGCATTTTCAAAAGCAAGTAACTCAATTTTAGGCGGTTATTCAGATTGGAGAGTGCCAACTTTAAAAGAATTATATTCGTTAATACTATTTTCAGGAAAAGTAAAAGGTGAAGTAGCTATAGATCTTTTTATAGATACAAATTATTTTAATCAAGAACTAGGAGATACTTCAATTGGAGAACGTGAAATTGATGCGCAAACTTGGTCTTCAACTGAATATGTTTCTACTACAATGTATGGTGTTGAAACTGTTTTTGGAGTAAATTTTATTGATGGAAGAATAAAAGGTTATCCAAAATACAAACCAGGTACAGGAAATGCCAATACTATGTATTTTAGAATGGTGAGAGGAAATGTTGATTACGGGAAAAATAACTTTATTGATAATGGAGATGGAACCATAAGTGATTTATCAACTGGTTTAATGTGGCAAAAGAGTGACGACGGAATTTCAAGAGATTGGGAAGAATCTTTAGCTTATTCCGAAAACTTAACTCTTGCAGATAAATCGGACTGGCGTTTGCCAAATGCAAAAGAATTACAGAGTATTGTAGATTATACAAGATCTCCCAAAACAACAAATTCACCAGCCATCGACCCGCTTTTTGAATGTACTGAAATAGTAGATCCAGATGGTAATCCAGGTAATTATCCATTTTATTGGACAGGTACAAGTCATTTAGATGGTGCAACCCCATATTCTAGTGGAGTTTATGTTGCTTTTGGTGAAGGACAAGGAGAAATGAATGGGGTTTTAATGGATGTACACGGAGCTGGTTGTCAAAGAAGTGATCCTAAAAGTGGAAATAAAGATGATTATCCACAGTTTTTTGGACCACAAGGAGATGTTCGCTACGTATATAATTATGTGCGTTGTGTAAGAACAATTGATTAGATTTTATGAAAGAATTGCTTAGATACTTTATAGTAATACAGCTTATTTTATTTACATCTTGTTCAAGTAGTAATGAAATTGAAGAGGTTATAGATTCAAATCCAGATTCAGCAGAAGAAAATAGTAAACCCAATATTCTTTTAATAATTGCTGATGATATGGGACTTGATGTAACATCTGGTTACAATATTGGGCATCAAACACCTATAATGCCAACAATAGAAAGTATGATAAGCAGTGGTGTAAAGTTTACCAATGTATGGTCTAACCCAACGTGTACACCAACAAGAGCAACGCTTTTAACAGGTAAATACGGATTTAGAACTAATGTTTTAGAAGTAGATGATGAACTTTCTACTTCTGAAACATCAATTCAAAAATATATAAATCAGAATTTAGATGATGAATATAGTAATGCTGTAATTGGAAAATGGCATTTGTCAAAAGATAGTAATCACCCAAGTCAAATGGGAATTGATTATTATGCTGGTTCGTTAGCTGGAAGTTTAAGAGATTATAATAAATGGAGTTTAACTATAAATGGAGAAACCTCCATTTCAACAGAATATAACACAACAAAATATACCGATTTGGCTATAAATTGGATTCAAGATCAAACCAAACCTTGGTTTTTATGGTTAGCTTATACCACTCCACATGAGCCTTTTCATTTACCTCCAACAGGCTTACATTCACTAGGAGATTTACCCACAGATGCAGCAAGTATTGAAACAAATCCAATTCCGTATTATTTTGCAATGATAGAAGCAATGGATAAAGAAATTGGAAGGTTATTAAACAGTATGACTTCAGAAGAAAAAGAAAATACAGTAATTATTTTTATAGGAGATAATGGCACTCCAAATCAAGTAACAGAAGCTTACAATAGTAAAAGGGTTAAAGGCTCTTTATATCAAGGTGGAATTAATGTTCCTATGATAGTTTCAGGTAGAAATGTAATGAGAATTAATGAGACTGAAAATGCATTGATAAATACAACCGATTTATTTGCAACCATAGCTAATGTTGCCGGTGTAAATGTTGATAAAATTAATGATAGTAATAGTTTTTATAAATTGTTATCCAATTCAACTACTCAAACAAGAGAATATGCGTATGCTGAAGATGAATTTAATGTAACTATTAGAAATAATACACATAAATATATGTTGTTTAGCGATGGCTCTGAAGCTCTTTATAATTTAGAAAATGATAATTTTGAAACTATAAACTTACTCAATAAAAATAGGTTGCCTTTAAGTGATTATGATGCAGAAATTAAAACGTTATTAATTGAAAAACTAGCAGGAATTACGCATTAATTTCTTCTTTTGGAAATGCTTTTTTATTAAAAATAATTAAGATGGCAACAGCTGTAGAAATTGCAGTATCTGCTACATTAAAAATAGCATTGAAAAAAGTAAAAGGTTTTCCTCCCCAAATAGGAAGCCACTCAGGCAGATTACCACTCCAAATAGGGAAATAAAGCATATCTACTACTTTTCCATAAAATAATTTTCCGTAAGGTTTTTCGGCAAATAAAGTAGCTACATCATTAGCAGGAGTATCAAAAATAATTCCATAAAAAACAGAATCTATAATATTTCCCATTGCTCCAGCAAAAATTAGTGAAATTGCTATAATTAAAACTTTAGGTGCATTTTTTTTAACTGAAGAATGTAGCCAATACCCAATACCTGCAATAGCAAAAAGTCTAAATATTGTTAAAAATAATTTACCTGATTTACCACCAAATTCTGCGCCCCAAGCCATTCCATTATTTTCTATAAAATGAATGCGAAACCAATCAAATACTACAACATCTTCTCCATATATAAAATTAGTTTTTATATAAATTTTACTAATTTGATCTATCAATAATACGATAACTATAAGGGCAATTGCTTTTTTCAATGTAATTTATTTTAACGAGATGATATAAAATGAGATTATTTAAAATGTAAAAATTTAAACAACCTATATTTCGATTTTGCTTAAATGAAATTTTTGAGCAAAATCGAAATATAGGTATTAATACTTTTAGTAAGTTTTTAATAGCAATAATAATTTATTGCATGTTTTTAGCTTCAATGCTTAATGTAGCGTGTGGAACTAATTTTAAACGTTCTTTTTTAATTAGTTTTCCTGTTACACGACAAATTCCGTAAGTTTTATTTTCAATACGAACTAAAGCGTTTTTTAAATCTCTAATAAATTTTTCTTGACGAATAGCTAACTGTACATTTGCTTCTTTAGACATTGTTTCAGAGCCTTCTTCAAAAGCTTTAAATGTAGGAGAAGTATCATCAGTTCCGTTATTACTATCGTTTTTAAATGAACTTTTTAGCAGTTTTAAGTCTTCTTCTGCCAAAGCAATTTTATTTAGAATAATTTCTTTAAATTCAGCTAAATCTGTGTCGGAATATCTATTTGTGTTTTCGCTCATAACTTACATTTTTTGAATTAATATTTTAGTGTTTACATCATCAAAAGCAATTTCTGTGCCTTTTTCTACTAGTTCCTCAAACACTAACTCGCTGGTTAATGTTTCAGTTTTAATATAATCTTTGTTTGCTTCAATTGAGCTTTCTAAGATATCATTTTTTTGAATAATCAACTTAATTTTATCAGTAACATCAAAACCAGACTCTTTTCTAAGGTTCTGAACTCTGTTAATTAATTCTCTTGCATTTCCTTCTTTACGCAATTCATCTGTAATTGTAACATCTAAAGCAACGGTTAAGCCACCTTGGTTTGCTACTAACCAACCTTCAATATCTTGCGAAGTTATTTCTACTTCCTCTAGTGTTAAATTTACGGTTTTTTCATTGATTTTTAAAGGTATTTCTCCTTGTTTTTCAATAGTTGCAATAGCTTCTTTTGTTAAATTTTGAATTGCTTGAGAAACAAATCTCATATCTTTTCCAAACTTTGGACCTAATACTTTAAAATTAGGTTTTATTGTTTTTACCAATATTCCAGAAGCATCGTCAATTAGTTCAATTTCTTTTACATTTACTTCGGATTTGATTAGGTTTTCAACAGCTAAAATTTCTTCTCTACCAGCTTCATCTAAAATAGGGATCATAATTCTTTGTAATGGTTGACGTACTTTAATCATTTCCTTTTTACGTAACGACAATACCATTGAAGATATTTTTTGTGCTTGTTGCATTTTATGTTCTAACTTTTCATCAACCAATGTAGCATCGTATTTTGGAAATTCGGCTAAATGTATGGATTCAAAGTTTTCTTTACCTGAAACTGATATTAAATCTTTGTAAAGATTGTCCATATAAAATGGTGCAATTGGCGAGGCTAATTTAGCTACATTTAACAAACAGGTATAAAGTGTTTGATAAGCAGATATTTTATCTAGTTCATAATCACCTTTCCAAAAACGTCTTCTACTTAAACGTACAAACCAGTTACTTAGGTTTTCTCCAACAAAATCTTGTATTGCACGTGCTGCTCTTGTTGGTTCGTATTCTTCGTAGAATTTTTCTACATTTTTAATTAATGTGTTTAATTCAGAAAGAATCCAACGGTCTATTTCTGGTCTTTTTTCAATAGAAATTTCATCTTCAGCATAGGTAAAACTATCTAAATTTGCGTATAAAGAGAAGAATGAATAGGTGTTGTATAAGGTTCCAAAGAATTTTCTTCTAACTTCATCAATTCCTTCAATATCGAATTTTAAATTATCCCACGGATTTGCATTTGAAATCATATACCAACGTGTAGCATCTGCACCATATTTGTCCATTGTTTCAAATGGGTCAACAGCGTTTCCTAAACGTTTAGACATTTTTTTACCTTCTTTATCCAATACCAATCCGTTAGAAACAACATTTTTGTAGGCTACAGAATCGAAAACCATGGTTCCAATTGCGTGTAAAGTATAGAACCAACCACGTGTTTGATCTACTCCTTCGGCAATAAAATCTGCTGGGTAGAATTTTTTATCGTCTATAAGTTCTTTATTTTCAAATGGGTAATGCCATTGTGCATACGGCATTGATCCAGAATCGAACCAAACATCAATTAAGTCGCTTTCGCGTTTCATTGGTTGTCCTTTTGGTGAAACTAGGGTAATACCATCAACTACATTTTTATGAAGGTCTATTTTATCATAATTTTCTTCAGACATATTTCCAACCTCAAAATCTGCAAAAATATCACCTTTCATAAGCCCTGCATCAACAGATTTTTGCATTTCAGCTTTTAGTTCTTCAACAGAACCAATAATTAGTTCTTCGGTACCGTCTTCGGTTCTCCAAATTGGTAATGGAATACCCCAATAACGAGAGCGCGATAAATTCCAGTCGTTTGCATTTTTTAACCAGTTTCCAAAACGTCCTTCTCCAGTAGATTTTGGTTTCCAGTTAATAGTTTCATTTAATTCAAACATCCTATCACGTTTGTCGGTTACTTTTATAAACCAAGAATCTAATGGATAGTATAATACAGGTTTATCAGTTCTCCAACAGTGTGGGTAACTGTGACGGTATTTTTCTACGTGAAAGGCTTTGTTCTCTTTTTTTAATTGAATGGCAATTTCAACATCTAGTGAGCGCTCTGGAGCTTCACCATCGTTATAATATTCATTTTTTACATATTTTCCAGCGTATTCGCCCATATGTTTGGTGAATTTCCCTTGTAAATCTACCAATGGTACCGGATTCCCGTTATCATCTAATACCAATAATGGTGGTACTTCTGGACTAGCTTGTTTTGCTACTAAAGCATCATCTGCACCAAAAGTTGGTGCGGTATGTACAATTCCTGTACCATCTTCTGTAGTAACAAAATCACCAGCAATTACTCTAAAGGCATTTTCTGGATTTTGGTAAGGAAGCGCATACGGCATTAATTGTTCGTATTTAGCTTCTAAAATATCTACTCCTTTAAATTCTTTAACAATTATATAAGGAATTTTTTTATCATTTTCTTTATACTCTGAAAGCTGAGCTTCATTTTCAACTGTAAAGAATTTTTTAGTGAATTGTTTTCCAACTAAACTCTTTGCTAAAATTACATTTAGTGGCTTAAATGTGTATTGGTTGTAAGTTTTTACCAATACATATTCTATTTTTTTACCTACGGTTAATGCTGTATTTGAAGGTAAAGTCCAAGGTGTTGTTGTCCAAGCTAAAAAGTGAATATCTCCATCAATATCTTGCAACATTTCTGGTAAGGTGTTTTTTATTGCTTTAAACTGAGCTACTGCAGTTGTATCTGTAACATCTTGGTAGGTACCTGGCTGATTTAATTCGTGAGAACTCAATCCAGTTCCTGCTTTTGGAGAATATGGCTGAATGGTATACCCTTTATATATTAACCCTTTTTTATACATTTCGGCTAATAACCACCAAACAGTTTCCATATATTTTGGTTTGTAGGTTATGTATGGATCTTCCATATCTACCCAATATCCAACACGTTTAGTTAGGTCGTTCCAAACATCGGTATAACGCATTACGGCAGTTCTACACGCTTGGTTGTATTCTTCTATAGTTATTTTTTTACCAATATCTTCTTTGGTAATTCCTAATTCTTTTTCAACACCTAATTCAATTGGTAATCCGTGAGTATCCCAACCAGCTTTTCTTTTTACTTGAAAACCTTGTAAGGTTTTATACCTACAAAAAATATCTTTTATGGTACGTGCCATTACGTGATGAATACCTGGTAAACCATTTGCAGAAGGTGGTCCTTCAAAAAACACAAAAGGTTTATTTTCATTTCTTGTCGCTATACTTTTTTCGAAAATATCTTCCTTTTCCCAAAATGCTAAAGTTTCATCTGCTACCTTAGTGAGGTTCAAACCCTTATATTCTCTAAACTTTTTACTCATTTTTATGCTTTAATTCAATTAGTTTGCGAAATTACGGATTTTATTGAAAATATCATTTTATAAATTGTAAAAAATTAAATACTTAATTGGTTGAATTTAATAGATTTAAATTAAGTTTACATTTGAATTTTTTTTATACCCATATATGATTCAAAATATTATATCTAATTCTTATAAAAATGCTAAAAGAATTCCTTTAAAAAAGGACTCTAAATTTATATTTTTTAGTGACTGTCATAGAGGTGATAATAGTTATGCCGATGATTTTGCAAACAATAGTAATATTTACTACCACGCGTTAAGAAATTATCTAGAAAATGATTTTACCTATGTTGAATTAGGAGATGGTATAGAATTATGGGAGAACATGTATTTTAATGGTATTTTTGAAGCCCATAAAAACTCTTTTATGTTATTGCGCGAGTTTTATTTAAAAAACAAGTTACACATGATTTGGGGAAATCATGATATGATCTTAAAAAGTGCTAAAAAATCATCAAAAATATTAGATACTTATTTTGATAAAATTACGGGAACCGATAAAGATTTACTAAAAGGTTTAGTTTTTGAAGAAGGTATTATTTTAGAACCTGAAGGATTTGAAAAAGATATACTGCTTATACATGGGCACCAAGCAGATTTTTACAACTATGTTTTGTGGAAATGGAACCGTTTTTTAGTGCGAGTTTTATGGAAACCATTACAAATAATAGGTATAAAAGATCCAACAAGCCCTGCCAGAAATTTTAAAGAATTAATTAAAGTAGAACGGAAAATTAAAAAATGGATATTGGCAAATAACAACCAAATGGTAATTTCTGGGCATACACACAGACCTCGTTTTCCAGAACCTAATGAATTACCTTATTTTAATGATGGTAGTTGTATTCATCCGCGTTCTATTACTGGAATTGAGATTGTAGACATGCAAATTTCATTAATAAAATGGCATATTATTTCTCGTGAAGACGGCACTTTACAGATTGTAAAAACTGTTTTAGAAGGCCCAACTGCTATTGAATTATATTTGAAATAAAAAAAGCGCCCCTAGGTACGGGACGCTAATCAAAATCTCGGGATTAATTTGTGTTAACCTACCTAAATTTCTACTAACTATCTTTAAGACACATAATTATTTAATAAGTCACAAAATAATTACAAACCTCTTTCTTTTTGAATTTGTTCGTAAGCTTTTTGTACCTGTTTAAACTTATCTTCGGCACCTTTTACATGTTCTTCACCTAAGTGTTGTAATTTATCTGGATGGTATTTTTTCACCATTTTTCTATAGGCTTTTTTTAGCTCGTCGTTACTGGCAGATTTTTCAATTTCTAGTATTTTATAGGCGCTTTCAGAACTGTCATAAAACATAGCTTTTATAGATTCAAAGTCATGCTGATTTATATATAGGTAACTTGCAATTGTTTTTATTGCATTTACTTCTTCTTCTATAACTGCGCCGTCTGCTTTAGCTAAACCAAATAAAAAGTGAAGTAATTGTAAGCGTGTTGCATGTGTAGTGTGTTGACGAATTTGCATGCATATCTGTCGTGTAGAAACGTTGTTGTTTTTTATAAAACCTTTAAACAGTTTAAATGCATTATTAGCCCTTTCTTCTCCGTACATTTTTCTAAAATGCATGCGGACATAAGATAGTTCTCGTTCGTCTATTTTTCCGTCGGCTTTAATTACAACTGCCGAAAGCAATAATAAACTTATTTCAAAATCTCCCGATTGTGAGTTTCTGCTCGAAGTAGAATAGGCTTTTGCACGTTCAACATCTCCAGCAGTAAAACCTTCGATAAAATTTCCAACAACATATCCTAAAACACTTCCAATTGGGCCTCCAACAGCAAAACCTAGTCCAGCACCAAGCCATTTAATAAAATTCCCCATAATATTTTTTTGAAAACACAAATATACATTGAAATATTAGGATAGTTAAAGTTAACATTGCATAGACTTGTTAAAAATTTAATAAACTTTTAGTAATTAAACTCTTATATTTGCGACAAATTACATCTAACAAAAAAATAAAAATATATGTATCCACCAGAATTAGTAAGACCTATGCAGCAAGAATTAGAAGATGCAGGTTTTATATCGTTACACACAGCTCAAGAAGTTGAACAAGTATTAAAAAGTGAAGGCACAACTTTAGTGGTAGTTAACTCAGTTTGTGGTTGTGCAGCTGGTACTTGTAGACCTGGAGCTATTGCTTCATTAAAATCTGATATAGTGCCAAATAATTTGGTAACTGTTTTTGCAGGAGTTGATACAGAGTCAACTCAAAGAGCAAGAGAATATATGATTCCTTTTCCTCCATCTTCACCGGCTATTGCATTATTTAAAGATGGAACTTTAGTACATATGCTAGAGCGTCATCATATTGAAGGAAGACCAGCAGAAGTAATTGCTTCAAATTTAGCAGGTGCTTACGAAGAGTTTTGTTAAAAATTAAGGACAAATAACCTTTAAATCCGTTTAATTATTTAAACGGATTTTTTATTTTTAAAAAATGAATAAAGAACAGGTAATTGCTAATACTGTAACCTTTGTAAAAAAGACATTAAAAAATGCTGAAGGAGGCCACGATTGGTTTCATATTTTACGCGTTTGGAACAATGCTAAATTAATTGCTAAAACTGAAAATGTAGATTTATTTATAGTTGAATTGGGTGCTTTATTACACGATATTGCAGATTCTAAATTTTATAATGGAGATGAAACCGTAGGTCCAAAAGTAGCACGTGCATTTTTAGAAGCTGAACATGTTTCCGAAGAAATTATACGTCATATTGAACAGATAATAACAAATATTTCATACAAAGGAGGAAATTTTAAACAGACTTTTATTTCGCTAGAATTAAATGTTATTCAAGATGCAGATAGACTTGATGCAATTGGAGCCATTGGCATTGCACGTTGTTTTAATTACGGAGGTTTTAAAAATAGACAACTCTACAATCCAGAGATTGCTCCAAAATTAAATATGTCTAAAGAAGAGTATAAAAAATCGGATAGCCCTACAATTAATCATTTTTACGAGAAGTTATTGCTATTAAAAGATAAAATGAATACAGTTTCCGGAAAAAAAATTGCTGAAGAGCGTCATATATATATGGAGAATTTTCTTCAAAAGTTTTATAGTGAGTGGAATGGTAATTCTTAAATGTTTTTATCTTTAAATTGATAAACATTATAAGGTAAGGCTGTTCCTTTTATTTTTAAAACTACAATTCCATGTGCAGGCACTTCAAAAGAAATTTCTTTATTTGTTGAGGAAGGGTACTCTTTTTTAGACCATAAATCTCGCATGGTATAAGAAGCTGAAGTATCTAAACCAACAGATTCTAAATTAAAAGTAATATTAGTTGTTTTATTAGTTCTGTTTAATAATCCAACAGCAATTTCTCCACTAATAGTTGAAATTAATGGCTTGGCCCAAACTTCTAAATCGCCATAATCAACCATTCGTCTAGCTTGATATACAAATTCGGATTGGTTAAGTGCAATAATTTCTTTATTTGTAATTATTTCAGTAGTTTCATCACTCATTGTAGTTAAATCGTTTCCTAATAAAAGTGGAGATTGCATTAAACACCACATAGAAAAATGTGCTTTATCTTCTTCGTAAGTCATTCCTCTGCCAACTTGTAACATATCCATATCGTTATATTTTCCGTAGGAACTATGCATCCATAAATCGGCATTTAAATCTATAATTGCTAAAATTGAATTGAAGTTATTACTAATATCTCCTGAAATTCTCCAAGAATCTGCAACACGTGTTGCCCAGGTTCCTGGGAATTGCCACCTACAAATATTGTAGATAGTAGAAGGTTTAATTTCTTTAATAATGTTTCCAATTTCTGTGTATCTGGTTTCTTCATCTAAACCTAACCATTCACCACCGCACCAATCTACTTTAATAAAATCGTAATCCCATTCTTTTAAAAATAATGTTAAGTCTTTTCTGTCGTGTCCATACAACCCCATGCCTACACCAATGGTATCTTTATCCCAATAAGAAGCGCAGGTGTTTATTCCTGCATCAGAATAAATTCCTGCTTTTAAACCTTTAGAATGAATATAGTCTGCAAGTGCTTTCATTCCACTAGGAAAACGTTCTTTATGTACCAATAAATTACCATTTTTATCTCTTCCACCAAAAAAACCATCGTCTGTATTTATAAAAGAGTAGCCAACATCTTTTAATCCTTTAGAAACCATTGCATCTGCTTGAGATTTAATAATGTCTTCATTAATATTTACTCTATAATTGTTCCAACTTGCCCAGCCCATTAGTGGTTTTTTAGAAGTGTTTAGTACAGTGTTGTTAGCGTTGTTGGGTTCTTTTATAGTGTTTGTTTGCTTGCAAGCAGATAAGAGAACTACTAAAACAAGAATTATTAATTTTTTCATTATTTGGTTGGTTTTATTGTTGGGTTGATGGTTTAAATATAATAATTTTAGAATTGTACCTGATAAATTAAAACAAAAATCCCGTATTAAAATTAACTATTAATACGGGATTTCTATTAAGTGTTTTTTTTACTTTACTTAGAAAACAACTTTACAACATCATTTCCGTTGGCTAATAGAAGTAGTGCAATAAGAATTAAAAATCCTGTTATTTGTGCATATTCTAAAAACTTATCGTTTGGTTTTCTACCAGTAATCATTTCATACAAAGTAAATACAACGTGACCACCATCTAAGGCAGGTATTGGTAATAAATTCATAAAACCTAGCATAATTGATAAAAATGCTGTGATGCTCCAAAAAGATTGCCAGCTCCAAGTAGCAGGAAAAATGTTTCCAATTGCTATAAAACCACCAATACTTGTTGCTCCTTTTTTTGTAAATACGTATTTAAACTGTGTTATATAATCTTTTAATTTCCAAATTGCTCTTGAGTTTCCAACCGCAATACTCTCTAAAAATGTATAATCTTTATGTTGAAAATCTACATCTTTATGCCTGTAGTTTGAAACACCAATAGTTTTATTTTCATCTGGAACAATTGAAAATGATTCAGATGTTCCATTTCTTTCAACTTCTAGCATTAATGTATCTTCTGTTGAATTTGCAGCAATTTCAGCAAAATCTTGCCAATAGGTAACGGGAGTATTATTTATAGCAATTATTTTATCGTTTTTTATAATTCCAGCTTTTTCGGCAGGAGAACCTACAACTACAGTATCAATTACTGCGTTTGTTCTAACATTAAACGGCTCCATAACTCCGTTTTCCCACATAATACTTCCAATATCTTCTGGAATTGCGATTGTTGCTGTTTCTCCATCTTCATGTAATACTTCTAAAGAAGAAATATCTCTTAGAAATAAAAACATATTTACATCTGTAACATTTTCTGGTTCTTCACCATTAAATTTTGTAATTAAATCGCCATCTTTAAAACCGTATTGTTTAAAGGTTTCGTGTACAGCAAAACCATTTTTTACTCCTTCAGGTTTTACAAAATCCATTCCCCAAACAAAGGTGATCATAATATAAATTACAATACCTAAAATAAAATTAACAGTTACACCACCTAACATTATAATTAAACGTTGCCAAGCAGGTTTAGATCTAAATTCCCAAGGTTGTGCTGGTTGTTTCATCTGTTCAGTATCCATACTTTCGTCAATCATACCAGATATTTTTACATATCCACCTAAAGGAATCCAACCAATACCATAAACAGTATCACCAATTTTCTTTTTAAATAAAGAGAATTTATAATCAAAAAATAAGTAAAATTTTTCTATACGTGTTTTAAATATTTTTGCTGGAATAAAATGTCCTAATTCGTGCAGTACTATCAAAAACGATAAACTTAAAATAAATTGTGAAGCTTTAATCAATATTTCCATAAATGTATTTTCAAAAATCTAAAATCGCACAAATGTACGGTTTTAAAAACTGTTTTAAAAAGCGTTTAAATAAGTTATTAGGTGTTTTAACAAAGTTTTAGAGTAGTTGAGTAACTAATAGGGCTAATTGTTTTAAATTTGTGTTTTAATTTTACAAACAAAATGGATTTAAAATTCTTCAAAAAATCGATTCCTACATTAATTATTATGGCATTTTTTTCTGTGATAATGATTTATGCTATTTATTCATTATTAACTCCTGAAAAACAATTGCCAGTTTACAATCCAGCAGATGTAAATCCAAGATTGGTTGATGAAAGTTTAGTACATATTAGAAGGAATCACAAAGTTTTAGACTTTAAGCTTATAAACCAAAATGGCGATACTATTACTCAAGAAGATTATAAAGATAAAATTTATGTAGCTGATTTTTTCTTCACCCGGTGTATGACTATTTGCCCAGTTATGACCAATAATATTGCAAAATTACAAGATGTATTTATAAATGATGATGACATTAAATTTTTATCACATTCTGTAACTCCTGTTATGGATAGTGTTCCTGTTTTAAAAGAATATGCTATTAAAAAAGGAGTAATTGATGGTAAATGGAATATTACAACAGGGACTAAAAAACATATTTACGATCTTGCTCGTAAAAGCTATTTTGCTGTTTTAGATGAAGGAGATGGTGGTTTGCAAGATTTTATTCATACCGAAAATTTTATTTTAGTTGATAAAAAACGTCAGATTAGAGGTTTTTATGATGGTACTGATAATGCTGATATTCAACGCCTAATTGAAGATATTAAATTACTTCAAAGTCAGTCTAAAAATTAAATGATAATTGTCATTGTTTAGAATCATTCTAATTTAGTATCTTTGTGTTCTATTATTTATAATTAGTCTTAATAATGTTTAAAACTATTGCAAATTTAAAAATTGGAGAGAAAGCTTTTATAGAAAAGCTTTGTTTAGAAAACATTCCATTAAAACTGCTTGAAATGGGTTGTTTGCCAGGAATTGAAGTGCAATTAATTCAGAAGGCGCCTTTGCAAGATCCTTTATACATTAAAGTAAATGGAAGTCATTTAGCAATTAGAAAAGAAACAGCAGAAAAAATAACACTTGTTAACGACTAGAATATAATGAGCTTTAACAATGTGGTAAAAGTTGCTTTAATTGGAAATCCAAATACTGGAAAGACCTCTTTATTTAACCAACTAACAGGATTAAAACAAAAGGTTGGAAACTACCCTGGAGTTACTGTAGACAAAAAACAAGGTTTTTGTAAGTTAGACAATACTACCAAGGCTGTAATTACCGATTTGCCTGGAACTTACAGTATTAATCCAACATCAATGGATGAAACGTTGGTTTTAGACGCATTGTTAAACGATAAAAATGACACTTTTCCCGATGTAGTAGTAGTTGTTGTTGATATTGAGAATATTAAGCGTAATTTACTTTTGTTTTCTCAAATAAAAGATTTAAGAATACCTACGATTTTGGTTGTCAATATGATAGATCAAATGAAACGTAGGGGAATTGAGCTAGATGTACCCTTATTAGAAACACAATTAAAAACCAAAATTGTGTTGGCTAGTGCGCGTAAAAAAATTGGTATCGATCAAATTAAAGCTGCTATTTTAGATTACAAAAAATTAAGTACAGATCCAATATGTAATATTACAGATAGGATTGATAAAGATTATTTTACAAACTTAAAAAATGCTTTTAAAGAGTTTCCATTATATAAATCGTGGTTATTAATTACTCAAGTACAAGAATTTAAATTTTTAACAGAGGAACAAAAAGCACTGGTACTAAAATTTAGAGAGGATTTATCGTGTATAAAACGTTACCAGCATAAAGAAACTATTTTAAGGTATAAAATTATTAATGATATTTTAAAAGAATCATTTATTGTTGATGCTTCTAAAGCAACTGATTTACGTGGAGTTTTAGATAGAATTTTAACACATAAGATTTTTGGATATGTAATTTTTGCATTAATCTTATTATTTATATTTCAAGGTATTTTTAACTGGGCAAGTTACCCAATGGATTTAATAGATACAGCTTTTGCAAATTTAAGTTCTTGGGTAAAAACTGTTATGCCACCTGGGACTTTTACAGATTTAATTTCAGAAGGAATAATTCCAGGTATTGGAGGGGTTGTTATTTTTATTCCGCAAATAGCTATTTTATTTACGTTTGTTACCATTTTAGAAGAAACAGGCTATATGAGCCGTGTGGTATTTTTAATGGATAAAATAATGCGAAAATTTGGAATGAGTGGTAAAAGTGTAATACCATTAATCTCGGGTACTGCTTGTGCAATTCCTGCAATTATGGCTGCTAGAAACATAAATAGTTGGAAAGAACGACTAATTACTATTTTGGTAGTTCCATTTACAACCTGTTCTGCTAGATTGCCAGTTTATGCTATTTTAATAGCCTTAATAATTCCAAATAAACCAGTTTTAGGTATTCTTAATCTACAAGGTCTAACTATGATGGCATTGTATTTATTAGGTTTTACCGCAGCAATTTTATCTTCTATCTTGTTGCATAAAGTATTAAAAATAAATACAAAGAGTTTGTTTGTTATAGAAATGCCAAATTATAAAGTCCCTTTGTTAAAAAATATTTTATACGAAGTAATTGAAAAAACTAAAGCCTTTGTTTTTGGAGCAGGGAAAATAATATTAGCACTTTCAATAGTGTTGTGGTTTTTAGCTTCAAATGGACCGAGTACTTTTAAAAATGCTGAAGAAACTGTTACTGCTAAAGTAGAGAATAAGACAATTTCAAATGAAGAGCTAGATAAAAAAATTGCAGCTTATAAATTAGAAAATTCCTATATAGGGTATATGGGTAAAACCATTGAGCCAGTTATTAAACCTATGGGATACGATTGGAAAATAGGAATTGCATTAATTAGTTCTTTTGCTGCTCGTGAAGTTTTTGTAGGTGCTTTGGCAACTATTTATAATGTAGATAGTGATGATGATGTAAGCACTATAAAACAACGTATGGCTGCTGAAGTGAATCCAGATACAGGAGAAAAGAGATTTAACCTTCCAACAGGGGTTTCATTATTGTTGTTTTATGCTTTTGCAATGCAATGTATTGGTACTTTGGCAATTGTAAAAAGAGAAACTAATAGTTGGAAATGGCCAATATTACAATTAGTTGGTATGGGAATTTTAGCATACGTATCAGCTGCTTTAGCATTTAATATTTTAAGTTAATGCAAGATATTTTAGTTTACATAGCACTTGGATTAGCCATTGCCTTTTTGGTGAAGAAATACTTTTTTAAATCTAAAAAGAAAGGTGGTTGTGGCACCAATTGTGGAAGTTGTTAAAATTAAGTGGAATAAATTATAAAAAAAACTCCAAAACCTATTTTAATAAATTTTGGAGTTTTTAATTTTTAAAAACGTGATTGTAGTTTAATTTACAAATTTAGCTACATTTTGCCAAGGACCTCCGTTAATAACATCAATACCTTGTTCTTTTAAAAATGAAGTTGCTTGTCCGCTTCTTGCTCCACTTCTACAAACCGCTATCACTTTTTTATTTAAAGCTTTAATTTCTTTAACTTTTGTTGGAATTGTATTTAAAACAATGTTTTTTGAACCGTTAACATGACCACTTTCATACTCTTCAACTGTTCTAACATCTATCACTACTGCTCCTTCTTTTAAATATTCCTCAATTGATGATTCGCTAGTACCGCCACCAAATAAACCGAAAAAACTCATTTTTTTATATTTTTAATTTCGCGCAAATATAGGTTATATTATGCAAAAATTGGTAACAGGAGTTACTAAAAATTCTTTAAAATTAAGATAAATCTATTTAGATTAAATATGTATGGTTCTCATTATCTATGACTTGGGTTTAATTAATGTAGTGTTTATTTTTTTAAGAATAACCTATTGTGTTATTTTAAGAAAATTGAAGACTTTAAAATAAAACGTGTATATTTTACAAAATTTTAGGCTTGTATATTTCAAGCTATATAAATACTAAGAAAATGAAAAGAAAAGGAAATTCTAAAGTTAAATTATTAATTGGTGCAGGTATTGTTATTTTTTCTCTATTTCAATACTTTTCTAATAGTGAAGTAAATGAGTTTACAGGAAAAAAACAACATATTTCTATTACTGTAGATGATGAAATTGCTATTGGTTTACAAAGTGCGCCAACTATGGCTCAACAGCATGGTGGTTTGTATCCAGATCAGAAATATCAAGAATTTGTAGATCAAGTTGGTGAAAAATTAGTAAACAATAGTATTGCAAAACAAACCAATTATAAATACGATTTTCATTTATTAAAAGATGAACAAACTATAAATGCTTTTGCTTTACCAGGCGGACAAATATTTATTACCTATGCACTGTTTTCAAGATTAGAAAACGAAGATCAATTGGCAGGTGTTTTAGGTCACGAAATTGGCCATGTAGTTGGTCGTCATTCAGCAGAGCGCATGTCTAAGCAAAATTTAACAGAAGGTATTTTAAATGGGGTAGCTGTTGGTATAGACCCTAGTACTGCACAAGGAGCTGCAGCATTAGCTAATATTATTAATATGAGCTATGGTAGGCAAGATGAGCTAGAAAGCGATGAGTTAGGTGTAAAATTTATGATAGATGCTGGTTACAATCCAACAGCTTTAATTGGAGTTATGGAGATTTTAAAAGCTGCTGCTGGGCCTAATACTACTAATGAAAGGTTAAGTACGCATCCAGATCCAGAAAATAGAATTGAAAAAATTAAAGAAGCTATTGAAAAGTATAAAAAATAGATTTTAAGAGTTTATAAATTAATTTTAGATTCAGTAAAATTTAAAAAGAGCTTGTTTAAATAGTTTAGCATTTAAACAAGCTCTTTTAGGTATTAATTAAGAACTAATTATTTCTTTTTCTTTTCTTTTTGTTTTTCTGAAGCGCATTTTTAATAATAGCATATGTTTCTTTGGCATTAGAAACTTCTGCCCATTTAAGGGCTGTAAACCCATTAGTGTCACTTTTTAATTTTAATTTTGCGCCATTTTCAATAAGTAATTTTGCTATTTCGGTTTTATTGTGTCTTGCTGCAAACATTAAAGGTGTTAACCCAGAAGATTTAATGTTTATATTTTCGCCTTCTTTAATTAAAGCGCTAACGGCATCATAATCTCCCATTTGTATTAATTTGCAAAACGCATTTACGTTTGTAGAAAGATTAAAATGTCTTGTAGGAATTCTTTCTGTTATATCAGTTTTTGCAGAAACTAAAAAAACAGATAATAATAAAACGATAGATAAAATTGATTTTTTCATAATGATTAGGTTTAATAGTTATTTATATTTAAAAGACTTTATGTTTTAATTTTTGTTACAAGAATTACTTATATTAACAATATTTTAACCTGATGTTGAAATAAATTATGTCGCAATCGTTTTAGTAATTTTAATAGTAATTTAAGACCTAATTATAAGGTGCTTACCGCTAATACTTCGTATATTTGACTCTTAAAATTAAATACAATTTAAAATGAATAAGAAGGTAATTTTAATGATTTTAGACGGTTGGGGTATTACACAAGACCCAAAAGTTTCAGCAATTTTTAATGCAAAAACTTCCTATATAGATAATTTATACAACTTATATCCAAACGCAAGTTTACGTACAGATGGTGAACATGTAGGTTTACCTGAAGGTCAAATGGGAAATAGTGAAGTAGGGCATATGAATTTAGGTGCTGGTAGAATTGTATACCAAAACCTAGTGAGAATTAATATGGCGGTTAAAGAAAAAACTTTAGGTAAAGAAAAAGTTTTATTAGATGCGCTTAAATATGCAAAAGAAAACAATAAAAATATTCACTTATTAGGTTTGGTTTCTAATGGTGGTATTCACTCACATATAGATCATTTAAAAGGTTTGTTAGATGTAGCTGCTGAAAACAATGCAGAGAATGTATTTTTACATGCTTTTTCTGATGGTAGAGACTGCGATCCAAAATCAGGAAAATTCTTTATAAATGATATTCAAGAACATATGGCAAAAACTACTGGTGAAGTAGCAACAATTACTGGTAGATATTTTGCAATGGACAGAGATAAACGTTGGGAACGCGTAAAAATTTCTTACGATGCAATGGTAAATGGAGTAGGTACAAAATCTACAAATGCTATTGAAAGTATTGAAAATAGCTATGCAGAAGGTGTAACAGATGAGTTTATTAAGCCAATAATTATGACAAATGAAGATGGAACTCCTAAAACACAAATAAAAGAAGATGATGTTGTAATTTTCTTTAACTATAGAACAGATAGAGGTCGTGAATTAACTGAGGTTCTTACACAAAAAGATTATCCAGAGTTTGGTATGAAAACATTACCACTTCACTATGTAACAATTACTAATTACGACGAAACCTACAAAGGAATTAACGTAATTTATAATACTGAAAATTTAGTTGATACATTAGGTGAAGTTTTAGAAAAAGCGGGTAAAAAACAAATTAGAATTGCTGAAACAGAAAAATATCCGCACGTTACTTTTTTCTTCTCAGGAGGAAGAGAGCAAGAGTTTAAAGGTGAAAAACGTTTATTGTGTCCTTCACCAAAAGTTGCAACATACGACTTAAAACCAGAAATGAGTGCTTTTGAAATTAAAGATGCAATTATTCCTGAAATTAAAGAAGGAGATGTAGATTTTGTATGTTTAAACTTTGCAAATGGTGATATGGTAGGGCATACAGGAGATATGGATGCTGCTATAAAAGCTTGTGAGGCTGTTGACCAATGTGTTAAAGAAGTTATTACTTCAGCTACAGAAAATGATTATACAACTATTGTAATTGCAGATCACGGTAACTGTGAAACTATGAAAAACCCTGATGGATCACCTCATACTGCACATACAACAAATCCGGTTCCTTTTATTATTGTTGATAAGGATATAAAAACTATTAAAGATGGAGTTTTAGGTGATATTGCTCCAACAATTCTTAAATTAATGGGTATTGAGCAACCAAAAGCTATGACAAGATATTCGCTTGTTTAGCAATTAAAAACTTGTGTTTAAATTAATTTCAGAAAATGAGAACTTATTAGTAATAATGTTCTCATTTTTTGTTTAAATTTCAAAATAAATAATAACAAATGAAAAAACTAATTTTAATTATTTGCATACTTGTATTAAACTTTAGCTGTGGAAATAAAAAAAATATTACTTCTACCAAAATGCCAACTCCAACAACTGAAACACCTTCAATAGCCACGTTAAATGCAAATGGAGATTTAATTGGGCTTGCAGCTAAAAGTGATTTTTTAAAAGCTCCTTTTAATGATTGGTTTCAATTTAATTCTGAAAACTATGAATTAAACACTGAAACTATTGAGGCGTTAAAACCATTATTGAAAGACGTAACGATTAAAGCTTTTATGGGAACTTGGTGTGGAGATAGTCAAGAACAAACACCTGTTTTTTATAAAATTTTAGATGCAACAAATTTTAATTATAAAAACTTAAAATTAGTAGCTTTAGATCGTAGTAAAAAAACACCAGATAATTTACAAGAAGGTTTTAACATTGTTAGAGTTCCTACTTTTATTTTTTATAGAAATGGCGAAGAAATAGGTCGTTTTGTAGAATATCCAAGAGAAACTGTTGAAGAAGATATGTTTAAAATTGTTAGTGGTGCTGGTTATAAACATTCTTACCAAGATTAAATAATTGTAATTGCATATTTAAAAGTAGTTTTTTAAATGTGTTTTATATAATAGATTTGAAGTAGTCTTATTTAAATTTAAAAGAAAATAATGAGGAAAATAATTTACCTTTTTTGCACAGTTTTTTTGTTGAATCTTACTGTAAATGCACAAGAAAAAACAGAAAAAGAACTTATTGACGCAATAAATAATCGTGAAACTCCAGCGTGGTTTAACAATGCAAAATTGGGTATTTTTGTACACTGGGGCTTATATTCTGTTCCAGCTTATGGAGGTAAAGAATCTTATGCCGAGTGGTTTTTAAGAGGTTTACAATTAAAAGATTCTTTAAGAACAAATTTTGTAAAAAAAGTATATGGAGAAGATTTTAAATACAACGATTTAACAAATTATTTTAAAGCAGAATTATTTAATCCTTCAGAATGGGCAGAACTATTTGAAAATGCAGGAGCAAAATATGTAGTTCTGGTAACAAAACATCACGATGGATATGCTTTATGGCCAAGTAAATATAGTAGAAATTGGAATAGTGTAGATACAGGCCCTAAAAGAGATATTGTAGGAGAACTTACAAATGCAGTTCGTAAAACCAATTTAAAAATGGGATTGTATTATTCGCTTCCAGAGTGGAACCACCCATTACACCGTTGGTATAAAGATCCACATGATAGTATTGGTCAATATGTTGAAAAATATATGATTCCACAATTTAAAGAATTGGTAAGTACATATAAACCATCGTTAATTTTTACAGATGGAGAATGGTATAACACAGCTAAACAATGGCATTCGGCAGAATTGATTAATTGGTATTATAATTTGGTAGGTAAAGATGCAATTGTAAATAATAGATGGGGGCATGGTATTGATGTTGGGTTTTTAACTCCAGAATATAGTGCCGGAATAAAGGTAACAGATAGACCTTGGGCTGAGGTTAGAGGAATTGGACGCTCTTTTGGTTTAAATAGAAACGAAGATTTAGCGGCTTATGGAACTTCAAAGGATTTAATTACACGCTTTGTGCAAACAGTTGCAAATGGTGGTGGAATGATTTTAAATGTAGGGCCAAGATCCGATGGTCAAATTCCAATGATTCAACAAGAAAGATTAATGCAATTAGGTGCTTGGTTAAAAATTAACGGAGCTGCTATTTATGGTTCTAAACCTTTTCAAGTAACAGAAGAAGAAAAACGAACGTATAAAAAAAGAGTTGATAAAAATATTAACTTTAATTGGGTGAGAAATGCTCCAATAAAAGGTGTAAAAGAAGATAATTTTAATGTTGAGTGGAATGGTTTTATTGTAGTACCTGAAAATGGAAAATATACTTTTGAAGTAAAGGCAGATGATGAAGCTGCTGTTTTTATTGATAATAAATTGGTTGTAAATCAGAATAATACAATTACTGCAAATGAAGCCGAAGTTATGGGGGCAAATACAGGAGCTTCAAAAGATGGTTCTATAACACTTAAAAAAGGTATTGCATGTCCTATTCATATAAAATACAAAGAAAACAAGCAAAATGCTGAAATTTCAATGTATTGGTCAGCTAAAAATCGTTTAAAAGAAATTGTACCAGCGGCAAATCTTTTTCAAGATAAAGAACAAACAAAACCAGGTCTTATAGGTGTATATAGTTCTATGAAGACTTATTTGTGTTATACGCAAAACAATAATAATATTTACGCAATTAGTTTTGAATGGCCTGATAATGAATTGGTTTTAACAATTCCAAATCCTGGGAAAAATTCAAAAGTTAAATTGTTAGGAGTTGATAAAGATTTGGATTGGAAGTACGAGGATGGAAAAATGCATATAAATACTTCTAAAATTACTTTTAGCGAATTACCTTCTTTTGACGCTTGGACTTTTGAAATTAGCAATTAACGTTAAGAAACTGTCTAAAAGTTATAGTTTGTAAAACTTAGTATTTGTTTAGTTATTGTTTTAATTTGCTAGTTTTTAGAAAGTCTTTTTATTTTAGAATAATGATATAGAAAACACTTATTTGCTATAACACTTAGCTCTATTGTATTCAAAATTCATACGTGCAATATCTAATAATTGTACATTTTGGGGGCAAACCATTGCGCAGGCTCCAATATGTGTACAGCTACCAAAACCTTCTTCATCGTGAGCGTTTACCATAAATAATACACGTTCTGCACGTTCTAATTTTCCTTGTGGTAATTTAGCTAAATGTGCTACTTTAGCTGCAACAAATAACGCTGCTGAAGAATTTTTACACGTTGCTACACAAGCACCACATCCAATACAAGCGGCGCTATCAAAGGCACTTTCAGCTATATTGTGGTGAATTGGAATCGTATTTGCTTCGGGAGCCATTCCTGTAAATGAAGAAATATAACCACCCGCTTGTATGATTTTGTCCATAGAAGTTCTATCAACTTTTAAATCTTTGATAACAGGGAATGAATTAGCTCTAAAAGGCTCGATAGTTATAACATCTCCATCATTAAAAGAGCGTAAGTGTGTTTGGCAAGTTGTGTAATGTTCTTCAGGGCCGTGTGCTTTTCCATTTATAACTAAAGAGCACTGCCCACAAATTCCTTCACGACAATCATGGTCAAATTCAATAACAGGTTCGCCTTTTTCAGCTAGTTGTTCATTAAGTACATCTAACATTTCTAAAAAGGAACTGTCAGAACTTAAATCAGTTAATTTATAGGTTACTAATTTTCCTTTTGAATTGGCATTTTCTTGTCGCCATATTTTAAGAGTCAATTTCATAATTTTGTTATTTGTAGGATCGTACTGTTGGTTTAACTTCAGTAAATTCTAAAGGTTCTTTATGTAATTTCCAATCATTATTTTGTAACCATTCCCAGGCTGAAGAAAACATATAATTTTCATCGTCTCGTAAGGCTTCTCCATCTTCAGTTTGGTAGTCTTCTCTAAAGTGTGCGCCACAACTCTCTTTTCTGTTTAAGGCATCAACAGCCATTAGTTCAGCCATTTCTAAATAGTCGGCTAAACGACCGGCTTTTTCTAGTTCGGAATTAGGGCCGTTTTCATTACCCGGAATAGCGGCATTTTCCCAAAATTCTTTTCGTAATTTTTGAATTTCTTCAATTGCCCAAATCAATCCTTTTTCAGATCTAGACATTGCAACTTCTTTAAACATAATTTTACCTAAGCGTCTATGAATTTTATCAATAGCTGTAGTTCCTTTAATTGCTAATAGTTTTTTAATTTGAGTTTTAACGGCGTTTTCAGCTTCTTCAAATTCGGGAGTATTGGTTGAAATTTTTCCAGTTCTAATATCATCTGTTAAGAAATTAGAAATAGTATTAGGTAAAATAAAATTACCATCTACTGAAGCTTGTAAAAGAGAATTGGCTCCTAATCTGTTTGCTCCGTGATCTGCAAAATTAGCTTCACCAACAGCAAACAAGCCTGGAATTGTAGTTTGTAATTCATAATCAACCCATAAACCTCCCATAGAGAAATGTGCAGCAGGCGAAATTTTCATAGGTTCTTTGTATGCATTTATGGCTGTAATTTTTTCGTACATTGTAAAAAGATTTCCATAGCGCTCTTTTATAGTTGTTTTACCTAATTTTTCAATGGCTGTTTTAAAATCAAGATATACAGCATTTTTTAATGGACCAACACCGTAACCAGCATCTATTCTTTCTTTAGCTGCGCGTGAAGCAACATCTCGAGGGACTAAATTTCCAAAAGCAGGATAGCGTCTTTCTAAATAATAATCTCTGTCTTCCTCTGGAATTTGAACAGGAGGTCGTTTTTCATCTTTATTTTTTGGTACCCAAATTCTACCATCATTACGTAAAGATTCTGACATTAAAGTTAGTTTAGATTGATGTTCGCCCGATTGCGGTAATGCGGTTGGATGAATTTGAGTCCATGAAGGATTTGCAAAATAAGCACCTTTTTTATGAGCGCGCCAAATAGCTGAGCCATTTGAATTCATAGCTAAGGTTGATAAATAAAAAATTTTACCAAAGCCACCCGTTCCAAATACAATTGCATGTGCAGCATGGCGTTCTATTTTGCCAGTAACTAAATTTCTAACAATAACGCCACGTGCTTTTCCATTAATTAATACAAGGTCTAAAACTTCATGTCTATTATACTGTGTTAATTTACCAACTTTAATTTGTTTCATCATAGCTTGGTAAGTTGCTAATAATAACTGTTGTCCAGTTTGACCTCGTGCATAAAATGTTCTTGAAACCAATACGCCACCAAAGGATCTATTGCTTAAGTAGCCACTGTATTCGCGTCCAAAAGGAACACCTTGCGCTACCATATGATCTATTAATTTTGCTGAAACTTCAGCCATTCTGTATGTATTTGCTTCACGAGATCTAAAATCACCTCCTTTAATAGTGTCGTAAAACATTCGGTATACATTATCGCTATCGTTTTTATAGTTTTTAGCGGCATTTACACCTCCTTGGGCGGCTACCGAATGTGATCTTCTTGCAGAATCTTGAAAAAAGAATACTTTTACATTGTAGCCTAATTCGGCAAGTGAAGCTGCTGAGCCGCCTCCAGCTAATCCACCACCTACAACAATTATATCTAATTTTTTTCGATTAGAGGGATTTATAATTCGTGTTGTAGCAAGGTAGTTTTGCCATTTATCTTTTAAAGGTCCTTCAGGTATTTTTGCGTTGAGAGCCATATGCTTTTATTTGAAGTAAATAATAATTGGAATAATTGCGTATAAAATAGTCATAGTAAGAGTAAAATAGAGTGCTATTATTTTAATTATATTTATTATTTTATTTGAGTAAATCCCTAATGATTTATGGGCGCTTACAATTCCATGAGCTAAATGAAAACCCAGTGCTATAATTCCAATTTCATAAATAAGTACATACCACCAAACTTTAAATGTAACAACAACCAAATTGTATAAATCATCTTCAATTTTTAATACTTTGTATTGTAGCCAAAATTGAGCCATGTGAATAACAATAAATATTCCAATAATTGTTCCTAAAGCACCCATATTTCTAGAGTACCAAGTACTTGTTGAATTGTCGATTACTTGATATTTTTCGCCGTTAGATTGTTTATTTTTAATGGTAATTAGTAGCGCATCAATTACATGAATAACAATTGTAGCGTATAATACCCATGCAATAACAGTTACTGGCCAAAAATGTACTAGAAAATGAGAGTATGCATTGTACATGTCATGTGGGTTAGCAACATTATCCCAAAACTCAATAGGGAAATAGGAGTCAGGTATTATTAAAATTAGATTTCCTATTAAATGAATTGTAAGAAAAAATAGCATAAATAGCCCTGTGAGAGCCATTAAGTTTTTACGTGCAATAGATGTATTAAATAATCCTTTTTTAATAGCCATAAGACTTATTTTTTAATAGGTTTAAATTTAGTTTTTAAAATAGAATAACATGGTAAAATTAAACCTGATATTTGTCATATTTTAAAGAGTATAAGTTATTTATACTTGTTCTAAATAAGTAAAGAAGACTGATTTGTGTTTTATAAAATCAAAGGAAATAGTATATTTGCAACTTATAAAAATTTAATAAAAATGGGCGGATTTATATCTTCATCAATTGCAAGAAAAGTGGCTATGGCATTGTCGGCGCTTTTCTTAATTATTTTTCTAATTATTCATTTAGCAGTAAATGTTACTTCGTTATTTAGTGCAGATCTTTTTAATGATTTATCGCACTTTATGGGTACCAATCCTTTAATACAGTTTGCTATGCAACCTATATTGATTTTTGGAGTGGTATTTCACTTTGTAATGGGGTTCATTTTAGAAATTAGAAATAAACGTGCTAGAAATGTTAAATATGCGAAATTTAATGGTGCTGCAACTTCTTCTTGGGTGTCAAGAACTATGATTTACAGCGGTGCAACAATTTTGGCATTTATTGTTTTACATTTTATTGATTTTTGGATTCCAGAAATTAACACCAAATATATTTTAGGTGATATGAGTGGTGTACTTCCTGGAGAAGAAGGTTATCGTTATTTCGAAGAGTTACAACACAAGTTTGTGCCAGTTTGGAGGGTTGCTGCGTATGTGGTTGCATTCATTTTTTTAGGCTTGCATTTAGCACACGGATTTCAATCGGCTTTTCAATCAATGGGTTTTAATAATAAATACACAAAATGTGTTAAGAATTTAGGTGTTATCTATTCAATAGTAGTTCCTTTAGGATTTATTATAATTGCTTTATTTCACCATTTTAACCATTAATCTTAAGAGAATATGACTACTTTAAATTCAAGAGTACCAGAAGGTCCAATTAAAGATAAGTGGACAACTTATAAAGAAAATATAGATCTTGTAAATCCAGCTAACAAACGTAATATTGATATTATAGTTGTTGGAACTGGTTTAGCAGGAGGTTCTGCAGCAGCTTCGTTAGCAGAATTAGGATATAACGTAAAAGCTTTTGCTTACCAAGATTCTCCACGTAGAGCGCATTCAATTGCAGCACAAGGGGGAATTAACGCAGCAAAAAATTATCAAAATGATGGTGATTCTAACTATCGTTTATTTTATGATACTGTAAAAGGAGGAGATTATCGCTCACGTGAAGCTAATGTTTACCGTTTAGCTGAAGTATCTGGAGCTATTATAGATCAATGTGTAGCTCAAGGGGTTCCTTTTGCACGTGATTATGGTGGGCTGTTAGATAATCGTTCATTTGGAGGTGTATTAGTATCAAGAACATTTTACGCTAAAGGACAAACAGGACAACAATTATTATTAGGTTGTTATTCTGCAATGAACCGTCAAATTGCTCGTGGAAAAATTGAGATGTTCAATCGTCACGAAATGTTAGACGTTGTAAAAATTGACGGAAAAGCAAGAGGAATTATTGCACGTAATTTAATTACAGGAGAACTTGAACGCCATTCAGCTCACGCAGTAGTTATTGCAACAGGAGGTTATGGAAATGTTTATTTCTTATCAACTAATGCAATGGGTTCTAATGCTACGGCAGCTTGGAAAGTTCATAAAAAGGGAGCGTTTTTCGCAAATCCTTGTATGACACAAATTCACCCAACGTGTATTCCACGTTCAGGAGATTACCAATCTAAATTAACGTTAATGTCAGAATCATTGCGTAATGATGGTAGAATTTGGGTTCCTGCAAAAATTGAAGATGCAAAAGCAATTCAACAAGGTAAATTAAAACCTACAGAAATAGCTGAAGAAGATAGAGATTACTATTTAGAAAGAAGATATCCTGCCTACGGAAACTTAGTACCACGTGATGTTGCGTCAAGAGCCGCTAAAGAACGTTGTGATGCTGGTTATGGTGTAAATGCAACAGGAGAGGCTGTTTATTTAGATTTTGCATCTGCAATTCACCGTTACGGATCTGAACAAGCAAAAATACATGGAATATCAAATCCTTCTAAAGAAAAAATTACAGAATTAGGAGAAGCTGTTATTGAAGAAAAATATGGAAACTTGTTCCAAATGTATGAGAAAATTGTTGATGACAATCCATACAAAACTCCTATGATGATTTATCCAGCAACACACTACACAATGGGTGGTGTTTGGGTTGATTATAATTTAATGACAACTGTTGACGGTTTATATTGTATTGGTGAAGCTAACTTCTCTGATCACGGCGCTAACCGTTTAGGAGCTTCAGCTTTAATGCAAGGTTTAGCTGATGGTTATTTTGTATTACCTTATACAATTGGAGCTTATTTATCAAAAGATATTAGAACAGGAAAAATTCCAACAGATACTAAAGAATTTGATGAAGCTGAAAAACAGGCACAAGAAAGATTAGAATTCTTTATCAATAATAAAGGAACTCATTCTGTAGATTACTACCACAAAAAACTTGGTTTAGTTATGTGGAATAAAGTAGGAATGGCTCGTAATGAGAAAAACTTAAAAGAAGCTATTAAAGAAATTCAAGAGATTCGTGAAGATTTCTGGAAAAATGTAAAAGTTCCTGGAGAATTAAACGAAATGAATGTTGAGCTTGAAAAAGCTGGTAGAGTAGCTGACTTTTTAGAATTAGGTGAATTATTTGCAAAAGATGCTTTAGAAAGAAATGAATCTTGTGGAGGTCATTTCCGTGAAGAATATGTTACTGAAGATGGTGAAGCATTGCGTGATGATGAAAATTATGCGTATGTAGCAGCTTGGGAGTATACCGGAAAACCTAGTGAAGCAATTTTACACAAAGAACAATTAGAATTTAAAGATATCGAATTAAAAACTCGTTCATACAAATAAAAAAGACATTATGGATTTAACGTTAAAAATTTGGAGACAAAAAGGACCTCAAGAGAAAGGTCAAATGGTCGAATATAAAGTTACCGATATTTCAGAACATATGTCGTTTTTAGAAATGATGGACGTTTTGAATGAAAGCTTAGTTGCAAAAAATGAAGTTCCAATTGCTTTTGATCACGATTGTAGAGAAGGTATTTGTGGAATGTGTTCTTTGCATATTAATGGAGAACCTCACGGTCCAGATAGAGGTATTACAACTTGTCAGTTACATATGAGAACTTTTAAAGATGGTGATACAATCTATATTGAGCCTTGGAGAGCGAAAGCATTCCCTGTAATTAAAGATTTAATTGTAGATCGTAATGCTTTTGAACGTATACAACAAGCAGGTGGTTATATATCAGTAAACACTTCAGGAAATACACAAGACGCAAATGCAATTCCAATTTCTAAACACAATGCAGATTTATCTATGGATGCTGCTGCTTGTATTGGTTGTGGAGCTTGTGTTGCAAGTTGTAAAAACTCAAGTGCTATGCTATTTGTTTCTGCAAAAGTATCTCAGTTTGCATTATTACCACAAGGTAGAGTTGAAGCTGCTGACCGTGTTAGAAATATGGTAGCTCAAATGGATGCTGAAGGATTTGGTAACTGTACCAATACTGGAGCTTGTGAAGTGGAATGTCCTAAAGGAATTTCACTAGATAATATTGCACGTATGAATCGTGAATATTTAAAAGCTAGTATATAGTATTATTTAGAACTTAAAATATAGAAATTCAATTGAAACCTGTTTTAGAAATAAAACAGGTTTTTTATTGTTTTAAAATAAAATATTATCGTTTAACAATAATTTTCATTATATTTGTTTAAATTAATTATTTAAATATGAAAAAGTTAAACATATTAAAAACAATTGTAGACATCTTATGGATCTTATCAATGTTTTCTGTTCCATTAATACTTTTTATGTCGGTTTTTATTTTTATAAGCGATGATATCAGTATTTTTAATATAAAAATAAATGGATTAGAGATTGTTGAAACAAGTTTAATCAGTAAATTTATTTTAAGTGCAATGTTACTTGTTTATATTTTATTAATTTATTGCATTTACTTGTTTAAAAGTATACTTCGTAGTTTTCAAAGGCTAAAAATATTTGATGAAATTGTTATTGAAAATTTTAATAAAATTGGGTATTTATTAATTATATCTGCAATAGCCTCAGGAGCGTTATCATTTATATATGATTTTTTATATTCAAAAGAAATACATTTAGAAATTGGTTTTAACTCTAATTTATTAATGCTTTGTTTAGGGTTTTTCTTTATAATTTTAAGTGAAACCTTTAAAATGTCAAAAAAGTTAAAAGAAGAAAACGAACTAACTATATAAGTATGCCTATTATTGTAAATTTAGACATAATGCTTGCCACTAGAAAAATGAAAAGCATAGAGTTGGCTGAAAAAATAGGTATTACACCTGCAAATCTTTCTATTTTAAAATCTGGTAAAGCAAAAGCAATACGTTTTTCTACCTTAGAAGCAATTTGTAAAGAATTAGAATGTCAACCAGCAGATATTTTAGCATTTTCTTCTGAATAGAAGAGTTTATGTTACACAGAATTTGTTTAGCTGCTTTAATACCTGAAAAAAAATATTTACCTTTTAATTGACTATTAGATATATAATTCCTGCAATAATAAAAATTAGAATAATGATTAAATATTGCCAAATATCTACAAAGTAAATGGAATTTTTCTTCCAAAATGATTTTAATGATTTCATTGTTTGTTGATTAACTTTGCAAGTTCGTAAAAATAGTGAAATTATATTGCAAGTATTGGTGTTTTAGCCATTGTTGGTATTTTTTACCAATAATTATGTTTCAACTTAGTTTAAAAATAAATATAACTACAAAAGAGTTAATTTATTAAAGAGCTTCTTTCTGTTTATAAAAATAAGATTTAGTAAATTTAGCTGCTAAATCTAATAATAATGCCGACGTATAAAAATTCATTTCAATCTAAACTACCAGAAATACCAACTTCAATTTTCTCGGTTATGAGCGCATTGGCTCAAAAAGAACATGCACTGAATTTATCGCAAGGTTTCCCAGATTTTGAAAGTGATAAAAACCTTATAGAATTAGTAAATAAAGCAATGGTGAATGGTAAAAATCAATATGCTCCAATGCCTGGTGTTTTTAGTTTGCGCGAAGCTATTGCAGCTAAAATGGAATATTTATATAATGTTTCCTATAATCCTGAAACCGAAATCACCATTACGGCAGGAGCAACACAAGCTATTTTTACTGCCATTGCAGCCACAGTTAAGAAAGACGATGAAGTATTGATTTTTAAACCAGCTTATGATTGTTACGAGCCAACAATTCAACTTTTTGGAGGTAAGGTAATTCCTGTTCAATTAAATCCGGAAGATTTTAAAATTGATTGGAAATTGGTAAAAAGTTTAATTACCGAAAAAACCAAAATGATTATTATAAATACGCCGCACAATCCTTCTGGAAGAATTTTAACTAAAGAAGATATGCTTCAGTTAGAAGCTATTTTAAAAAACACTAATATTGTATTGTTAAGTGATGAGGTGTATGAACATATAATTTTTGATGGTGAACAACATCAAACAGCAGCATTGTTTCCAGCTTTGGCAGAACGAGCTTTTATAACAGCTTCTTTTGGTAAAACATTTCATAATACAGGTTGGAAAGTTGGTTATTGTCTTGCGCCAAAAGAATTAATGGCTGAATTTAGAAAAGTACATCAGTTTAATGTGTTTAGCGTAAACCATCCAACGCAAATTGCTTTGGCTGAATATTTAAAAACGGCTTCAAATTATTTAGAATTAAATAATTTTTATCAGCAGAAAAGAGATTTATTTTTAAGTTTAATTAAAGATTCTCGTTTTAAATTTACACCTTCAAAAGGTACTTATTTTCAGTTGTTAAATTTTAAAGAAATTACAAATGAAAGAGATTGTGATTTTGCAGTGCGACTAACAAAAGAGCATAAAATTGCGAGTATACCGATTTCGGTTTTTAACAAAAATAATTTAGATACTAAAGTTTTACGTTTTTGTTTTGCAAAAAGCAACGACACTATAAAAAAAGCAGCAGAAATACTATGCAACATTTAAAAATAGCATTATTACAAGTAGATATTGTTTGGCAGAATGCAGTACAAAATAGAATCAATTATTCAGAAAAAATAAATGAAATAGGGCAGCAGGTAGATTTAATTGTGTTGCCTGAAATGTTTTCAACTGGATTTAGTATGCAGCCAGAAAATCTTGCAGAAACTATGCAAGGTGCTACTGTAACATGGATGCAACAAATTGCTTCAGAAAAAAATACAGCTATTTGTGGAAGTTTAATTATTTCCGAAGAAAATAACTATTACAATCGGTTTGTATTTGTACATCCTTTAGGAGAAATTGAATACTATGATAAACGACATTTGTTTACTTTGGCAGGTGAAGAAAAAACGTATTTTTCCGGAACAGAAAAAATAATTATTGAATACAAAGGTTGGAGAATTTGTCCACAGGTTTGTTACGATTTGCGTTTTCCGGTTTGGGCAAGAAATACTGAAAATTACGATATTTTAATCTATGTTGCCAATTGGCCAACACGTAGAATTGTAGCTTGGGATACCTTGTTAAAAGCGCGTGCTATTGAAAATATGTGTTATGTAGTGGGTGTTAATAGAACAGGTAAAGATGGTGAATCTATTGAATATAATGGGCATACAATAGCTTATGATAGTTTGGGAGCTCCAATTGTAGAAATGCAAGAAACGAATGAAACTACTGTAGTTATTACTGTTGATAAAACGAGTATTGAAAATACAAGAAATAAATTAAACTTTTTAAACGATAAGGAAAATTTTAAGATTATTGATTAAAGATATTAGAAGAATAGTGTGTTTAAAAAAACAGTGCCAGTTAATTTAACTGGCACTGTAGCGATCATTATAAAATTAACTCAAACATAGCATAATGATGTATACTTATAAGCTTTACTTATTCAATAATTTTTATATCTACTGATGTTCTGCTTTGCCATCCTGTTTCATCTGTTACAGAGTAAGAACAATGGTAATCTCCAGTATCTACATCATTTGGAATTGTTAAGCTAATCGATATTTCGTAGGAAGTTAATCCGCCTTCAATAGCGTAATTTTCCATATATATTAAAGGATTAACAGCATTTTTTGTAGGGTCTAAATCACATTGTACACCTTGATCATCATGTGTGTGATGATCAAAATTATTATGGATATCTAAACTATAAGCAGCTAAAGCTTTATTGTCTGTTACTTTAGCTTTAAACGTATAGGTTTCTCCTTTTACAAGTTGCTCACAAGCTTGTGGAAAACCATTAGAATAATTGATTGTTATAGTCGGTTTTTCTTCATCTTTATCAACACTATCGTCATCTGAACAAGCAGAGATTAGTATTATAAATGATAAAAAATAAAAATATTTTAATGTAAATTTCATTTTCAAGGTTTAAAACCGCATAGTATAATTGTTTACTATGCGGTATTTTTTTAAATTATGCAGTAACATCTATATGAGTTTCATACTCTTTTGTATTACCATCTTCATCTTCAACTGTAAAAATAATATGGTATTCTCCTGCAGGTGCAGTAGCAGGAACATCAATATGCTCATGAAATTCAACAGAAGTTTGTTCGTGGTAGTCACCTAAAAATTCTTCTTCATAATCCCATTCAACTTCACCATCACCAACAGTAATTCCGTGTGCGTGTACATCAACAGTTATACTATGTATACCATTAACAGCATCTATCATAAATTCTGCGTGAAAATCATCTCCTCTAGCAACAGTTTCATCTATAGAAAATTCACTTAGTGTGATATAATTTAGTATTTGAATATGTCCTTCAACTTCTGTGCTATTTCCTAATTCATCAACAACGGTTAATACTACATGGTATTCACCAGAAGGAATGTTTGTAGGAACATCAATATGTTCGTGAAAATTTGGGTTTATTACTAAGTATTTTGTGTCTGTAAATACTTGTTCAAAATCCCAATCTATTTCATCTTCACCTGGTGTTACTTCGTGTGTATGTATAGCAAGTGTAATGCTGCTAACTACTGCTTCTGCACTAATTTCGGCTTCTAAATGAATGTCAGAACCCTTGTAAGCAACCTGATCTGTTGAATGTACGCTTCCTTCTCCGTATTCAAAATTTGAGATTAAAGGAGCGTTTAAAACTGGATCATCATCATCACAAGATTGTAAAAAGAGTCCAAGAAAAGCAAAAAGAGCTATTAATTTGTAATTTGATTTCATAAAATTTGTTTTCATTTGTTTTTAATTTTAATTGTTTGTTTTTAATATTATTTAAAAGGTATTGTTAATGATATTGATAAATTTCTACCTGCTTCTGGAATGTCTATTAAGCGGTAGAAGCTGGTATGGTCAAAATATTTAGTATCAAATACATTGTTTAATTTTATACGCATTTCTATAGGCGCATTGTTTTTTATAAGGTTCATTTCTGTAACTAAAGACATATTTACTACTTGATAGCCATCTGTTTGTTCTTCAGGTGGTACAATTTCACTTTGAGATGCTGCTATTTTATAACTAGCACTTAATTGAGGTTTGTTTAAAAAAAGAAAGTCTTTAAGTTGATAATTTAGTGTAAATAGTCCTGATAATGGAGGTGAAAAAGGAAGTGTAAAATCTTTTTTTGCTCCACTGGTTTGATTAGAGTACACGTATTCTGCCGAAACATCTAATTGTAAATTTTCAGTAATTGTTGAACTTGCTCTAAATTCTCCTCCAATTCTAAATACTTTACTTTGTGTGTATTCATAAATTTGAAGGGTTTCATAATAATTTGAAGTTGGATTTAAATAAATATAGTTTTCAAAAAAATTGATAAAAGGACTAATTCCAACACTAAATAACTCAGTTGTATGGTCAATATCAATATCTAATTGATACGATTCTTCAGGGTCTAAATCTAGGTTTCCTTTTTCGTAACGGTACATATGATAGTTTACACCATCTGAAGCTAATTCATTAGATAAAGGCATTCTAAAACTCTTTCCAATATTTATTTTGTAGGTGGTATTTTTCTGCAAATAGCTTAAACCTGCAGAAGCGCTAATATTTCCAAAATCTAAGGTTTTATCTTGTGATCTTTGTAGGTATACATAAGATGTGGAACCATCATTATTATCTACAGTAGATTGATACCAATCGAAATACGATTTAGTGTCAAGCAATCCATAATCGTAACGAATACCAGCTAAAAAATGTAAATTAGAATTAATTTCAAATTGATCGTAGGCAAATGCCCCAATTGTAAATCGGTTATATTTTGGAATTAAAAATCCCCAGCCACCAATACTGTTATTTTGATATTCTATATTTAAACCGGCAACAATATCGTGTTGATTATTTGGGCTAAAAGCATCTCTAATGTTTAAAGCATAGGTGTTTTTATTAAATTCACGCTCTTTAGTGTTAGATGGTTTTGGCATATAACCATGTGGTGATGGTTCTGAATGTTCTTCTCTGTGATTGTTTTGAAAACCTAAATCGAAATGAAGTGTGTGGTTGTCAAGAGTTACAGAAGTATTATTAGTGATTTTAAAATGATTTACCTTGTGGAAAGGGTAATCAATATCCCTATTAGAACTGTCGTAATCTATAGTAGATGATCTAACTTCAAGTCCGTGTGCATTGGCAAAGAAGCCGTTTTTAGCATTTACATTACTAAAAAATGTTTCAGATTTTATATAGTCTGAAATATAGCCAATACTAAAACTTGCATTTGCTTCTTTACCGGCTGTATTTCTTAAATTATTATCATCGAGTTCAAAAATATAGTTTTCATAATTAATTTTATCGGTTGGAACTTTATAATCTCCATAATCTCTATAAGTTAATCTTCCACGATAAAACCATTTATCTTTTCTTGATTGAATACCTGCAGAGACACCTAATAAATCATTATTACTTTCACCTAAAAGGTTTACTTCTCCGTTAAAAGAATTTTTAAGAGGTGTTTTGGTAGGTTGAATATCTACAACACCAGCAATAGCATCAGATCCATAAAGTAACGATGCTGCGCCTTTTATAATTTGTATATTTTCAATTCCATATTGGTCTATTTCCAATCCGTGATCGCTTCCCCATTGTTGTGCTTCATGCTTTATGCCATTCTGTACAACGGCAACTCTATTAAATCCCAAACCTCTAATTACAGGTTTAGATTGTCCAGAACCTATGCTAATGGTGCTTACCCCAGGAATTTTACTTAGGGTTTGCATAAGACTATTTTCTCTATTTTTATTGAGAAATTCTTCAGAAACCATATAAGAAACCGTAGGAGATTCTTGAAGTACTCTTTTTTTAGTTTTTCCTTGAACTTCTATTTCGTTAAGTTTAGTTGCTGATTCGTTTAAAGAAATTGTAATAGGTTCTATTTTAGCAGCTGTACTTACAGTAAAAGTTTTGGGAGTGTAACCTATACAAGAAACTGTAAATGTATACACTTCTTTTGTCATATTTTTTATGTTAAACTCTCCGTTTGAAGATGAGATAGCAAATAAATTGTTGCTAATAATGTTAGCGCCTTCTATGGGTTGCTGTGTTTTAGCATCTATAACTATTCCTTTTATTTCAAAAGAGTTTTGGGAAAATGAAATAGCATAAAAGCTAAAACATAATAATATACTAAGTGATTTATGAAGCATAATGATACAAATAGGATTTGAATAATTGTTCTTTAAAAAAGAGCCACAACAAAATAGATACAAATAATGTTTAAAAAATTAATTTGGGTGTTTTATATCCCAGCGATACGTTTGTATTTAGGTTATTGCTATACAGAATAATGCTATTTAAATTAAGTTTATAAGAACCTAATAATTTAAATAGTTAAAATTCTAAATGATAAAATAGTGTAATTAGAGTAAAGAAGGCGGTGGCCGAGAAAATAATTGATTTGATTCAATTGTGCTTAAATTAATAAAACCATAATGGTTAATTAATTCTTTAGGAATAATAAATTCAATATTTTCAATTGTAAAATCTTGTAGGTCTGGAGTAAGTGCAGGGGTTAAGTTATGTGTAATTGCATTTTCACAAATAACACATTGTAAATCATGGTCATCGTCATTGTTATGTGATAGCGCATGAAGTCCTGTCATTTTTATTGAAATAAAAAGGACTAAGAATAGATATGTAATACTATTTTTATAACTTGCTCTCATTCAAGATGAAATTCATCATGCTTTATTAAAACGTAATAAACGCGACTCTATTGCGTTAATATTTTGCAAATGTATTATTTTTTTATAATATTGCTATAGTTTATTGCGAATAAATTGCATTAATTAATGAAGAGAAGAAATACACCTACAAAAGAAGCTGTTTTGGCTGTTTTATCAAAATCGGGTAAAGCAATGAGTCAAGAATCAATTGAGTTAGAAATAGATATTGCTATTAATAGAGCAACTATTTATAGAGTTTTAAATAGGTTCTGTGATGATGGAGTGTTGCATAAAATTGTTGCTGAAGATGGTATACAATATTTTGCGTTAAATAATCATGCTGAAAAAACTATAGAACATAAACACCTTCACTTTAGGTGTGTTAAATGTAAGGCAATAGAGTGTTTGCATGGGGAAGTTAATTTTTCAATTCCTAATGGTTACTTAGTTGAAGATGTGAATTGTATTTTAACAGGAGTTTGTAAAGATTGCTTAAATTCTAAGAGTAAAAATAAAGCCTAATAAGTTTAAAATTTATTAGGCCTTTTAATTTTATTTTTTTGAATGATAAACAAACCTGATTTAGGTTAAGGGATTCATCCATTTAAATTCATATTTTGTATTAGGTATTACAATTCTTTCTGTAATTCTATACATTCGGTCTGGTAATTTCATTAAATAATCTCTTGCTTTTTCAGCTTCGGCAGTTAATCCAGTTATTTTATCAATTTCCCAAGTAGCATTTAATTTTCTAATAATGTCTACATAGTCAAAACCAGTATAAACGCCAGCGCGTTGTGCAACAGCCGAAAACTGATCAAATAAAGTTCCTTTTTCTTCAAAAGAATGTCTTAAATGCATTGCAGGCATCACAATTTTATATTTCATCATATATTGAAAGGCCAACATCATTTCACTTGGGTCGTGTTGAAAAATTTGTCGTACAAATTCGGTATAAGCTAAGTGATGACGCATTTCGTCGCCAGCAATAATTTTAGACATTTTAGCTAATAATTTATGTCCGTTTTTACGTGCAATTTTAGCTACATTGTTGTGTGAGATGTAGGTTGCTAATTCTTGAAAGCTGGTGTAAACAAAGTTTTTGTATGGGTCTCGTGCAGTTCCAATATTAAAGCCATCACTAATTAAATGTTGTGTAGTTATTTCAACTTCACGCATATTTACTCTACCAGATAGGTATAAGTATTTGTTTAATACATCTCCGTGTCTGTTTTCTTCACCAGTCCAAGCTCTAATCCATTTTGCCCAGCCATTATCGCCTCCATTTGCGCTGTGTTGAGAAACGCCTTCGACATCTAATAGCCAAGATTCGTAGGTTGGTAAAGCTTCTTCGGTAATAGTATCTCCAACTAAAACTACCCAAAAATCATCATCTAATTCTTTAGATAATTCTCTAATTTCTTTTACTTCATCAATAAATTTTTCGTTTTGAGAATTTGGTAAAAAATCGGTTGGTTGCCAAATTTTTTCAGGAGTAATTAAAAACTTTTCTACAAAAGTATCTATATTTTTTTCTAGGGTTAGCATTACCTCTAACCGGATATTGTGTAACGACATGTCTAATTTTTTTAGTAGTAGGTCGCTAAATTACGGAATTTTTTATGGAGCTTTCAACTTTTTTAAATAAGTCTTCAAATTTTAAAGAGCTAGCTTCTATTGGTTCGTGAAAATTGAAAGTTACTTTTACGCCAACTTCTAATGGAAACATGCCAAATCTGTTAAGTTTCCAACAATTGTTAATTGTAACTGGAATTATATAGGCTGAAGGTGCAAATTTAGTAAGCATTTTTAGACCGTTTTCTGAAAATCGTCTAGGAACACCATCTTTACTTCTTGTTCCTTCAGGGAAAATTACGGCAGTATAGTTGTTTTTTTCAATATATTTTCCAAAATCTCTAATGGCTGCTAGGGATTGGCGAGGGTCTTTTCTGTCAATTAAAACGGAACCTCCGTGTCTTAAATTATATGAAACACTTGGAATACCTTTTCCTAATTCCATTTTAGAAACAAATTTTGGGTGATGTTTTCTTAAATAGTACGAAATTGGACTAATATCGTGCATGCTTTGGTGGTTAGAAACAACTATTAAAGGAACGTTTTTTGGAATATTATACTTATTTATAAATTTTATACGAGTTCCTAAAATATATAAAAGATAAGTTAGGGAACAGTTCATTATGTCAACTATAAACTTATGCCCTTTGTATTTACCAAAGTTAAAACCAATCCACTGTAATGCGTGGAAAAACAATAAGAGTATTCCATAAAAAAAATAGAATATAATAGATAAAAAATAGGGAAGTATTTTTTTCATATTCAAAATATAATTAGTTGTTTTAAAAGTGATCAAATTCACTTTTAAAACAACTTTAAATCTTATTAATTAGCGAACCACAAGTCCCAAGGAATTCTACTTAATATTAAAATTAATGCAATAGTGTAAAATATAGCAATTGTTTTAAATTTTGCACTATCTGTAGTTTTCTTTTTATGTTTAGAAAATCCAATTGTAATTAAAGCAATGGCAATAATACCCACAAAAGGGTGTTCAATTAAAATTTTTCTTAAATCACTATTTTTCATAACCTCTCCCATACCAACATTTCTCATTGATTCGTAAAAAGGAGATACGTAATAAGTTACTAAGCCTACAAGTAGTTGAATGTGAGTTGCAATTAATGCAAATAAAGAAATTCGTAAATCTTTAGCTTCAAATTTTTTGTTAGCTTTTAAGCCTAAGAAAGCATTGATAACTGCAAAAATTAACACAATAAGAACTATGTAAGCCCAGTAAGAGTGAATCATTTTAATCATAATAGTTAGTTTTTAGTTTCAGCAAAAATAGTTAAATATTATTTAATTAAAATTTTAAATTTTTAATAGCTTATTCTATAGGTTGAAATAATAAAATTTTTAATAAGTGATGTTTAATAATAAAATTTTGGTGAGTAATCTTTATAAATTTCTCTTAAAAGTAATACTATTATATTCGTAATAAAAAAGCTTGTTTTTTTTGCAATACCTATTTTTTTATTGTCTTTTTTAGGATATTCTAAAAATATTTGTATTTTGCAATTCTATTAACCAAAATCAAATAATATATTATGAAAAAATTACTAAGTGTTTTTTTTGTGCTATTAGGGGCTTCGGTGTTTGCTCAAACATCAATAAAGGGGTCTGTAATAGATGCAAAATCAGGGCAACTTATACCTGGAGCCAATATTAAGGTTGTAGGTAAATCTATTGGAACTACATCTGACTTTGATGGAAATTTTTCATTAAAATTAGCTCAAAATCCTCCATTTTTAATTGAGGTTTCATTAATAGGTTACACTTCAAAAGAAATTGAAATTACTCAAAATAATCAAAAAATAACCGTTTCATTAGAAGAATCTGCAACAGCTTTAGACGAGGTGGTTGTTTCTGCCTCTAGAACTCCAGAGCGTATTTTAGAATCTCCTGTTACTATTGAAAGAATGGATGCTGGAGAGATTAAAAACACATCCTCTCCTTCTTTTTATGGTGGCTTAGAAAATTTAAAAGGTGTAGATGTTAATACCAATAGTTTAACATTTAAATCTGTAAATACAAGAGGTTTTGCAACTTTTGCCAATACACGTTTTATGCAATTAGTAGATGGTATGGATAATTCTTCGCCAGCTCTTAATTTTAATTTAGGAAATTTATTAGGAATGTCAGAATTAGATGTTAATACTGTTGAGTTATTACCAGGAGCATCATCGGCATTGTATGGTGCAAATGCTTTTAATGGTGTTTTATTTATGACGAGCAAGAATCCTTTTAATTCTGAAGGTGTTAGTGTGTATGGTAAAACAGGGATTACATCATCTAAAGAGGCTGGTGATAACAATTTTGTTGATGCTGGTATTAGAATGGCTTATAAGTTTAGTGATAAATTTGCGGCAAAAGCTTCTTTTTCATTCTTAAAAGGAACAGAATGGTATGCTACAGATTACAATCAATATTTAGATAATGGAGCTGGTAATGCAGATACTGTAGTACCTGTTGCAGCGGGTCAAACAGCTTTTGATCAATTAAACGTCTACGGAGATGAAGTGCAATTGTCTGCAACACCATTTGGAAATCTTAGAGGTGTTGGTCAATATTTAGAGGCTATTGGTCAATTGCCTGCAGGATCTAGTGCTTATTTACCTCAAGATAATGTTTCTAGAACTGGTTATAAAGAGCGCGATTTAACAGATTATGTTGCAGAAAGTGCTAAAGTAGATATTGCATTGCATTACAAACCTTTTGAAGATGATTTAGAAATTATCTACAATGCTAAATTTGGGCAAGGAAATACTATTTATCAAGGAGCAAATAGATATAATATTAATAACTTTTTTATGCAACAACATAAAATTGAAGTTAGAAATGATAACTTTTTTGTAAGGGGTTATTTAACCGATGAAGATGCAGGAGATTCTTATGATATGCGTTTTGCAGGGATAAATTTAACCAAAGAAACTGCAGAACAATGGTTTGGTACTTATGCAGGTGCGTATTTGCAAAGTGTTTTAGGAGGTGCAAGTAACGATGCTGCTCACGCTAGTGCAAGGCAGTATGCAGATGCTAATGTGACTTTACAGCCAGGAACTCCAGAATTTAAAGAAGCTTTAAACCGAATTATATCAGACCCAGATTTAACAACTGGTGCAAAATTTCAAGATAAAACTAAAATATATCATGCAGATGCTAACTATAATTTTCATGAAATAATTGATTTTGCAGATGTACAAGTGGGTGGTTCTTGGAGACAATATTCTTTAAACTCGAGCGGAACTATCTTTACAGATTACGATGGTTCTATAGATTATAATGAGTATGGTGCTTATACACAAATTCAAAAAAAATATTTAGACGATAGATTAAAATTTACAGGTTCTATACGTTATGATAAAGCTAAGAATTTTGATGGAAATGTTTCACCAAGAATTTCATTATCTTACTCATTAGGAAAAGGTAAAACAAGAAATTTAAGGGCTTCATTTCAAACAGGATTTAGAAATCCAACTACTCAAGATCAATATATCGGTTTAGATGCTGGACAAGCAATATTAGTTGGTTCAGCTCCAGATAATTTAGATAGATACACGTCAAGTCCATTACAAAATAGTTCAACTGCGCAAGCTATAGGTATGCCATCAACAGTTCAGTTAAGTGGAAGATCGGCCTATGAAAATGCTTATACTTTAACGTCTCTTTACGCTTTTGGGGCAAGTGCTGCACAAGGAACAGTAAATCCAGGATTATTAAAAGTTGCTGATTTTGATTATGTAAAACCAGAAAAAGTAACTGCTTACGAAATAGGTTATAGAGCAGGTTTTGGAAAATTATCTTTAGATGCAAGTGCATATTACAATCAATATGAAGATTTTATAGGTAATAAAACGGTTGTTGTACCGCATTATGGTAATGTTGATTTGTCTGATATTGTTTCGCTTCCAACTCAATTAGGAGGGCCAACTCCAGCGGCTTTAATTGCAATTAGTAATGGAGATTATCAGCCATTTCAAGTTTATACAAATTCAAAAGCAGATATTGCTTCTTACGGAGGAAGTATTGGAGTGTCTACTACGTTATTTGGAAATTATAGCTTTGGGTTAAACTATACCTATGCTAAGTTTGATTTTGATCAATCTACAGATCCAGATTATGAAGCAGGATTTAATACTCCAGAGAATAAAGTGAAGTTCTCTGTTGGAAATACCGAGTTGATTGAAAATTTAGGTTTTGCTGTTAATATTCGTTGGAATGATGAATATATGTGGGAGTCTTCTATTGCAGATGCTATGATTGATGCAAAAACAGTTGTGGATGCACAAGTTAATTATACGGTTGATAAATGGAAGTCTACCTTTAAAATTGGAGCTGCTAATTTAGGAGGTAAAGAGTATTTTAGTGCGCCAGGTAATGGAAAAATCGGTTCGCAATATTTTGCTTCTTGGACCATAAACCCATAAGAAAATAAAACAGCTATTAAACTTTTAGTAGCAAACTATACAAAAACGCTTTTTAGGTGAAATTTCGCTTAAAAAGCGTTTGTTTTTTAGGGTGTTTTTTTAGTTACATTAGCTTCAATAAAAGTGAATTCTTAGTTTATTTTTTAGCTGTTATAGTTAAGAGATTGTTATTTTGAATTTTTTTCTGAAGCCTTTTTAGGAGAAAATAATGAAGCTTAAATATAAATTGTATTTAAGTTTTATGTAAAAAAAGTATATTTTAAATAGATGCTTTTTGAAATATAACTTTTTGATATTGTGATTGATACATTTAGAATAAAACATTTTATACAATTTACACTCTTCATTTATAATAACTTGTTTTAACGTTAATAGAGAAATAGTTGTAATTTGCGCTCTTGTTAATCAATATTATGTATGATATTATGAAGAAATTATTAAGTGTTTTTCTTGTACTATTTATGGGAACTTCTGTAATTGCCCAAACTGCAATATCAGGATATGTAATAGAAGCAAAAACAGGACAGCCAATACCAGGTGCTAATATTAAAGTAGTAGGAAAATCTATAGGAACTACAACTGATTTTGATGGGAATTTTTTGTTGAATACAGCCCAAAATCCACCATTTTCATTAGAAGTTTCACTAATTGGGTATACTACGGCTAAAGTTGAAATTACTAAAAATGATCAAAAAATAACAATTTCATTAGAAGAGTCTGCAACAGCTTTAGATGAGGTGGTTGTTTCTGCTTCTAGAACTCCAGAGCGTATTTTAGAATCTCCGGTTACTATTGAAAGAATGGATGTAAGAGAAATTAAAAACACTTCTTCTCCTTCTTTTTATGATGGTTTAGAAAATTTAAAAGGAGTTGACATTAATACCAATAGTTTAACTAATAAAAGTGTTAATACTAGAGGGTTTGCTACTTTTTCAAACACTAGGTTTATGCAATTAGTTGATGGTATGGATAATTCTTCACCTGCATTAAATTTTGCTTTGGGTAATCTTTTAGGCTTATCTGAGTTAGATGTAAATTCTGTTGAACTTTTACCAGGAGCATCTTCTGCATTATATGGTGCAAATGCTTTTAATGGTATTTTATTTATGACTAGTAAAAACCCTTTCGATTCTCCAGGAATTAGTACCTATGTTAAAACAGGAATTACTTCACAAAAAGCAGCAGGAGATAATAGATTTTTTGATGGTGGTATAAGAATGGCATATAAGTTTAGTGATAAATTTGCTGCAAAAGCTTCTTTTTCATTCTTAAAAGGAACAGATTGGTATGCTACAGATTATAGAGATTATGATCACGAAAATAGTGTAACAGGTTCAGCTACACCAATTTTAGATGAAACCGGACAAACATCTTTTGATAGAATGAATATTTATGGTGATGAGGTAAGTTTAGCTTCGGCTGGATTGGGTGATTTAAATTCGTTTGGGCAATATTTAGAAAGTATAGGTGCACTTCCTGCTGGTTCAAGTGCGTACTTACCACAAGATAATGTATCTAGAACGGGTTATAAAGAAGTAGATTTAACAGACTACAACGCGAGAAGTATTAAGACTAATATTTCATTACATTACCGTCCTTTTGCAGATGATTTAGAGTTGATTTATAATGCTAAATTTGGACATGGAAATACAATCTATCAAGGAACAAATAGGTATAATATTAATAATTTCTTTATGCAACAGCATAAGTTAGAAATTAAAAACGATCGTTTTTTTGTAAGAGGTTATTTAACAAGTGAAGATGGTGGAGACTCGTACGATTTAAAATTAGCTGGTGTTAATTTAACAAAACAAACTGCAGGAGAATGGTTTGGAACTTATGCAGGAGCATATTTGCAAGGTGTAATAGGGGGTGCTAGTAGTGATGTGGCACATGCGCAAGCAAGAGAATATGCAGATGCAAATATAACGGTACAACCAGGAACTCCTGAGTTTAAGAAAGCTTTGGGTGAAATTGTTTTAGATCCAGATTTTTTAACCGGAGCTAAATTTAAAGATAATACTAAACTATATCATGTAGATGCTAATTATAATTTTCAAGGATTAATTGATTTTGCTGATATTCAAATAGGAGGATCATTAAGACAATATGCATTAAATTCTGGAGGAACTATTTTTACAGATGCTGATGGGCCAATTCGTTATAATGAATATGGAGCTTATACTCAAATTCAAAAAAAATATTTAGACGATAGGCTAAAGTTTACAGGGTCTTTACGTTATGATAAAGCTAAAAACTTTGATGGAAATGTTTCGCCAAGAGTTTCCATGTCTTATTCTTTAGGAGAAGGGAAAACACGTAATTTAAGAGCTTCTTTTCAAACAGGATTTAGAAATCCAACAACCCAAGATTTGTATACAGGTTTAGATGCGGGTGTTGGTTTAATAGTTGGGTCTGCATTAGATAATTTAGATAGATATACATCTTCACCAATTCAAATTAATAGCGCAATTGGTCAGGCAGTAGTAGGAGCCACTACGGTTCAATTATCTGGAGCAAGGGCTTACGACAATGCATTTTCAGAATCATCTCTAATAAATTTTGCAACCGCAGTTCAAATAGCAATTGCAGCTGGAGCTACTCCAGCACAAGCTGCAGGTTTAAACGCAGGATTGTTAGAGCAATCTACTGTTGATTATGTGCAACCAGAGCATGTAACAGCTTTTGAAGTTGGGTATAGAGCAGGTTTTGGTAAATTTTCTATAGATGCAAGTGCATATTATAATGTGTTTGAAGATTTTATTGGAAATAAAAATGTAGCAGCACCTTTATATGGTGATGTAACTGCTTTTGATGCTACAAATGTAGCTACAGATCAAAACACACAATTATTGTTAGAAGCAATTGGAAGTGGAGATATACAAGGGTTTCAAATATATACAAATTCAACCGCAGATATTTCATCTTATGGTGGTAGTATTGGTTTAACCTCAAGAGTATATGGTAATTATGATTTGGGTTTAAATTATACCTATGCTAAGTTTGATTTTGATCAATCTTCTGATCCAGATTATGAAGCAGGATTTAATACGCCAGAACATAAAGTAAAATTATCTATTGGAAATACAGAAGTAATTAAAAATTTAGGTTTTAACCTAAATATAAGATGGAGCGATGAATATTTATGGCAATCTGTTATTGCAGATGCTATTATTGAAGAGAGAACCGTTATAGACGCACAAGTTAATTATACGGTTGATAAATGGAAATCTAATTTTAAAATTGGAGGAGCTAATTTAGGAGGTAAAGAGTATTTTAGTGCGCCGGGTAATGGAAAAATTGGATCGCAATATTTTGTTTCTTGGACTATAAATCCATAGTGATTATAGAAAAATAAAACCTTTAAAACGCCCCAATCTTTTGGGGCTTTTGTTTTTTTTTAAAAAACTTTTTTTTTATTTTTTAAATAAAAATCAAAAAACTATCTTTGCGACTTGAAAATGAAGATTGACTAAAAAGATTAATTATCTAAAATATAAACAGTTAAAGGAATGACAAAGGTTACGGGTAAAGTTGCGCAAATTATTGGTCCAGTTATAGACGTTGAGTTTGAGTCTGGGGCAGAACTTCCAAGAATATACGATTCATTAGAAATTAAAAGAGAAGATGGATCAATTTTAGTATTAGAAGTACAGTCTCATATTGGTGAAAATACTGTTAGAACAATTTCAATGGATTCATCTGATGGATTAAGTAGAGGAACAACAGTTTATGCTACAGGTAACGCAATACAAATGCCTGTTGGAGATGCTATTTATGGTCGTTTATTTAATGTTATTGGAGATGCAATTGATGGATTGGGAAATTTACCTAAAGAAGGTAAAAACGGACTTCCAATTCACAGACAAGCACCTAAATTTGATGAATTATCTACTTCAACAGAAGTTTTATTTACAGGAATTAAAGTAATTGACTTAATTGAGCCTTATGCTAAAGGTGGTAAAATTGGATTATTTGGTGGAGCCGGAGTTGGTAAAACTGTATTAATTCAAGAGTTAATTAATAATATAGCAAAAGGTCACGGTGGACTTTCAGTATTTGCTGGAGTTGGAGAAAGAACTCGTGAAGGAAATGACCTTTTAAGAGAGATGTTAGAATCGGGTATTATTAAATACGGTGATGATTTTATGCACTCTATGGAAGATGGAGGATGGGATTTATCTAAAGTTGATAAATCTGGAATGAAAGAATCTAAAGCCACTTTCGTATTCGGACAAATGAATGAGCCACCTGGAGCTCGTGCACGTGTTGCCTTATCTGGTTTAACAATTGCTGAATATTTTAGAGATGGTGCTGGTGAAGGACAAGGAAAAGATGTATTATTTTTCGTAGATAATATTTTCCGTTTTACACAAGCTGGTTCTGAGGTATCTGCACTTTTAGGTCGTATGCCATCTGCGGTAGGTTACCAACCAACATTAGCAACAGAAATGGGAGCAATGCAAGAGCGTATTACTTCAACTAAAAATGGTTCTATTACATCTGTACAAGCGGTTTACGTACCTGCAGATGATTTAACGGATCCTGCGCCAGCAACAACGTTTGCACATTTAGATGCAACCACAGTATTGTCTCGTAAAATTGCTGAGTTAGGTATTTATCCTGCAGTAGATCCATTAGATTCTACTTCAAGAATTTTAACTGCTGACATTTTAGGAAAAGAACACTACGAATGTGCTCAAAATGTAAAAGAATTGTTACAACGTTATAAAGAATTACAAGATATCATTGCTATTTTGGGTATGGAAGAATTATCTGAAGAAGATAAATTAGTTGTACATAGAGCACGTAGAGCACAACGTTTCTTATCGCAACCATTCCACGTAGCAGAACAATTTACAGGTATTCCTGGGGTTTTAGTTGATATTAAAGATACTATTAAAGGCTTTAATATGATTATGAATGGTGAATTAGATAAATATCCAGAAGCAGCATTTAACCTTAGAGGTTCTATTCAAGATGCAATTGATGCTGGAGAGAAAATGTTAGTAGAAGCATAATTTTAATTGCTTAAAGCCAAAAGCTAAAAAAAATGATTTTAGAAATAGTATCGCCAGAAGCAACATTATTACATTCAGAAGTTGATTTAATAGCTGTTCCAGGTATTAATGGTGATTTTCAAATGTTAAATAATCACGCACCAATTGTTTCTTTACTTGTTGAAGGAACTGTAAGATTTAAAGGTGAAAATGTTAAAATTGAAAAACAATTTGCTGATAATTTTACAAATACTAATGGAGAATATGCACTTTCAATTAAAAGTGGAACTATTGAAATGAAAGAAAACAAGATTATTATTCTTGCAGATTAATTTTCAAAATACATATATAAAAAAATGCCGAGCAATTTTGCTCGGCATTTTTTTTAGAATCGTTTTCCTATAAATATTCCACCTCTAAAAAAACCTCCTGGAGATGCTTCACTTAAACCAAGTGTTCTTCCTCCTCCGGCAAATATTTCTAAAATAAAACCATTATTATTTACCCATTTTTTTCCTATGGATAAGCCTAAAGCGGTATCAAAATAATCGTTATCAGTATTATAAGAATCATAATCATCATCATCTGTTCCAAATGAAAATTTAGAAAACCCTTCAATAAATAGCCCTTTTGCTCCATAATGTTGTCGGTTTAAAAAGTACATTCTGTAAAAAGGAGTAATTGAAAATTTTTCGAAATAAGCATCGTTTTCTCTTGGGTTTACCAATAGAGATACACCATAACCAGAGGCATCGTTTCCAATAAATTCATAGCTAGCTTCAACAATACCGCCAATTGCTAATTTTGCGGCATCAATTTTAAATTCACTTAAATGTGATGGCCCTCTATAATTTTGTTGTACATTATTTATTCTATAAGCCCCTTTATAACCTTGAGAAAATACTGTTAAACTAAACAGCAAGGCTATAGTAAATGTAATTGTTTTCATAACCTGTAATTTAATTATTATGGTAATTACAAAAACTAAACCAAAAATTAGAAATGGTTTTAAAAAATTGCTTTTAGTTGAATTGTTCCGGTATGAATTGTAGTTGAGGTTTCACTTTTTCTTCCTAAATAATTTAAATTTAAATTTAAAAAAGAATTAATTTTTTTGTAGAATAATAGGCTCCAAGTATAATTTTTTCCAGGTTGTAAGCCTTCTAACATTTGATAGGCAATTGGTGTATTACTACTGCCTTCAAAATTATTATTAAATAAATCTACAGAAGCTTTTAATAAGTTTTTTGAATTGTTAGCGTAATTAATTTCAACTCCAAGTTTATTTGATGTTAAGGTTTCAAAATCTTCAATTTGATTTTCTTTCTTTTTTGTTTCAAAATATAAAGAGAAATAAGTTGAAGTATTGTAATAATATGAAATCTTAGGAAACAGACTTTTTGTATTTAACTTGTAGTTTCTATTGTCGTAATTTAACGAAGCGGTTTTATTTGTGGCTTCGCTAATATCAAAATTTAATTGCCAATAATCACCTATTTTATGTTCAAATTGTAATTTGTGTTGTTGAATAGTGTTTTCTAAATTATCTATTGTTGTGGTGTTTTTACTTTTAGAATTTATAAAATTATAAGTAGTAGAATAGGTTTTTAAGCCTTTGTTAAAATAAAAACTATTGTTTAGGTTAAAATTTAATCCTAATAAATTTGGATTGTTTGTTTTAAATGGATTTAGATTAAATGCATCAGCTTCCTTTTTTTGTTTGCTATCAATTAAAATATACGTTTGATTGTAAAAATGTGAAATCAATTTTTTAAATCCAGTTTTAGCATTCCATTGTTGTGGATTTATTGCTACTATTTGCGAAAACTTGTTTTGATGTGTTGCAATATAATTTAAACTTGGTAAAATTACTCTTAAATAGGTTGCTTGATCGGTAAATTGAGCAATTTCAAACTCGTTAAGCTCTTTAATTTCATTATTGTTATAATCTATCCAAGTGTAAAAACCTTGTCCTGGTTCGGTTTTTATATACGTATAATCTTGTTGTGGTAAGGTTCCAGAAAGTGTTTGATAACTTGTATTAAAATTTAAGAACTGGTTAAATAATTGTTGATTATAGGTTATTTTAGAATTTAAAGAATTTTCGTTTTTAAAGTTTAAATTATCAACCGTTCTATAATTAATATAAGCCTTTAAATTTGTTGTTTTTGAAGCTAATAATGTAGATTTTAAATAAAATGTTTTAGAGTTATTTACTTGTTCAAAATTGGTATTCTGAATACTGTCTGTAGTTCTAAAGTTTACACCAAATTGTGTATAAACGTCTGTTGAATCTCCAACTCCAAAAAAAGCTTCAATTTCATTAAATTTATGACTCGTTTTTAAAGCTGTTTTTGTTATAATTTCTGTTCGTTTATTGTTTTCACCATTAAAAGTTATACCATACCAACTTTTTAAAAGGTTGTATTTAGAACTGATATAATACCTTAAAAAAGTTCCTTCTTCAAATGAGGTTTTATTATTTAAAATGCTTGTGTTAAATTGTAAATTGCTATTTTTATGAGTTAAATTTCCAAATAAATGATGTTTGTTTCCTTTAAAAGAATCGCTAAATTCTAAGTTTTCAAATAGATAATTAATAGCATTGTTTTTTTGGTTTGATAAGCTTAGAGAGCTACTAATTAATTTCTGATTTCCACTAATGGTTTCAATATTCCAATCTCTATTAAATTCTATACTTTGTATGCGTTCAATACTTTTAAATTTACTGTTTATAAAGTCATATTTTAGATTGCTTTTTAATTGCCATTTTTTTTGAAATATAATTTGATCCCAATTCAATTTTGATGCCAATCCGTTGTTAGCTGAATCATCTAGGTTAGAAAATAAATTCTCATCATTATTACTAAATGCAGTTTCTGCATTAATAGTTGTTTTTTCTGTTGGGTTGTATGTTGCTTTAAAAACTGAAACTTGCAATTTATTGGGAGCAATTAATTGAGTAATTGGGTTGTAATTTCCTGCGTTTTCTCCAGCATATTCGTAAATTTTTCCGAGCGCAATAACATCTTTTAAGATATAACTTCCAGTGTTTTCACCAACATAAGTAAAGGCAACATTGTATAATTCATCTGCTTCATTTGTTGAGTATTCAAAAATTTCTGAAGTTCCAATAAGTTTTTTTTTATATAATATTTTGTCTTCAGAATAGCTGTCTATATAAGCCGAAGGCGTAACCATTAGGTTAGAATTATTCCCAGCTTCAGAAAGTAATTGTTTTTGCTCGTCTGATAAATCTTGTTCTAAAGGTTGGTTTTTTAGGTCGTTTTCATTGTAAAAATAACCGCTAACGCTTAATTTATCACTTTTATAAGCTATATTATTATAGGTTACAAAACGCGTATAAACTCTATCTGTATATTGATATTCAGCAGTAATGCGCATATCTGCAGTAATTGGATATGTAGTTGTAAACATAATTTCTGCGGTGTTATAATCTATGATGTAATCGTTTTCTTCACCGCGTTTAAGAGGTATTCCATTAACATAAATTTGCTCGGTTCCAGATAAAATTAAGATATAACTACTAGTATTGTCTGACAAACTATAAGGACCTTGATTGCCTTCTAAACCATTAAACTCTATTTTTTTGTATTTCCCTTTTACAATAGCACCCGAAGTTTCAATGTCAATTTCAGAATTATCATTTAAAATTTTGGCATTTATACCCAAACCAGACACTTTTTTATTAAAATTTAAAAATGAAGTTTCGTAGTTATTTAAATAGATATCTCCAGCATTTATATTCCAATTATCGCTTGATAATTCAATAAAAACACGGTCAAATTCGTTTAATTTATAGGTATTTCCATTTTCTTGAATAGGTAAGTTAGTATCTAAAATAGCGGCTTTTAAGCTTATTTTATCTGATAGTTTTCCTACAATTTGTAAATCTAATGAAGAGTTTACAACACCATTTTGGTTATTTCCAACAGATAAGCCTCTGGTAATATTTCCAGCGGTATTTAAGCCGTTAAAAGGTTTAAAAGGTAATTTATCTTGATTTGTTGTTAAGCTGTATAATTGCGTTTGATTTGAGCTATTGGGAACAATTAATTTTTTATCAAACACAGTATATTCTTTAGTTAAAAAATCTGGATACGATGTGTATTTAACACTAATTTCAGAAAATGTATTTTTTGAATTAAAAACCAATAATGCTTTTGAAAAATCAATGCTATATTCTGAGCTATCAATCAGTATATTGTTTTTAGAAAATACCTTAAAGTTAAAAGGGGTAATACTTACAGAATCAATTCTTATTGAATCGTTTTTTACAATAAATGTTTTTTTATGATGGTTTTTAGATCCGTTTTGGGCATTGGAAATTAAGCTAACTAATAGAATTATTAAGAGAAAGCATTTTTTCATTTTTATACGAATGGAGTTTGCACAAAAATAGTTTAAAATAATGACTGTTGTGTAGATGGATTTTCGTGTTCTAATAACCACTTTTTTCGCCATAAACCACCGGCATAACCTATTAAAGAACCATCACTTCCAATAATTCTATGGCAAGGTATTACAATCCAAAGTGGGTTTTTACCATTAGCAGCGGCAACTGCTCTAATTGCTTTTACGTTACCAATTGCCTTGCTTTGTTTTAGGTATGTGCTGGTTTTTCCAAAGGGGACTTGTTGTAATTCTGTCCAAATTTTTTTTTGAAATTCGGTTCCTTGCGGATTTAATTTTAAGTTGAAAGTGCTTCGTTTTCCAGTAAAATATTCATCTAACTGTAAAACACAATCTTTTAAACAGGTTGGTATTTCTTTTGAAGTACTAATTACATCATCTATAACAGTAATTTTTGAAATTCCATCAGAATTTCCTTCAACCTTAGCAGTTCCAATAGGTGTTTTTAAATAGCTTATTTTAAATTTTTCCAATTGTTTTTATTTCATTTATTGGTTTTAAAGATACATTTATTTATAAGAACCTACCAATGGTTAGAAAAACACGCTATTTATCAGTAGTTAAGCTTTTTAATGTTTTTTTACATTAACTTTGTTTTAATATGAAAGCTTTTAAATTTATTTTAATTCTTTTAATTTTCTCTTCTGTACTATCTTGTGATAATGAGGATGAAATGGACTATTCAAATCAATTAGTTGGTGAATGGATGCGAAGTGATTTTAGTGATGATTTTGAGTTTAAATTAATTTTTCAAGAAGATAATACTGGATTAAGAATTTATAAAGAAGGTACTATGGATACTAAAATTGTTTCTTCACTTGTTCAGTTTAATTGGAGTTTAGATAAAGATACATTGACGTTTGATGAGTATGAAAAAACAATTAAAACCAAATACGCTATCAATTCTGAAGGAGCACTTATTTTAGAAAATTATTCAGAATTACCTTTTATTAGAATGCAAACAGATTAAATTTTAAAAATGTCTTTTGAATTTTGCGTAGTTATTTCAGCAATTTCTTGTGGTGTTAACCCATAAATATCTACTAGTTTATCTAACACTTTTGTAATATAGCTGCTTTCATTTCTTTTACCACGAAATGGTGTAGGTGCCAAATAAGGAGCGTCGGTTTCTAAAACAATATGCTCTATAGCAATTTCATTTAAAAACTGATCTATTTTACCATTTTTAAACGTTACCACACCTCCAATTCCTAATTTCATATTGTATGAAATTGCTTTTTTAGCTTGTTCTAAAGTCCCGGTAAAACAATGAAAAATTCCAAATAAATTTGCATCATTAACCTCTTCTAAAACTTCAAAAACTTCATTAAAAGCATCTCTACAATGTATAACAATTGGTAATTTTTTTTCTTTAGCCCATTTAATTTGCTGTTTAAAGGCATATTGTTGTTCTTTTAAAAAAGTTTTGTCCCAAAATAAATCTATACCAATTTCTCCAACAGCATAAAACGTACGTTTATCCAGCCATTTTTTTACAAAAGCTAACTCTTCTTCAACATTTTCTTTAACGTGAGTTGGGTGTAAACCCATCATTAAAAACATATTTTTAGGAAATGATTTTTCCAAATCTAACATTGCAGGTAAATAGGTAGAATCAATTGCAGGGATAAAAAAACGAGAAACGTTAGCATCTAAAGCGCGTTGTATCATTTCATTTTTGTCTTCATTAAATTGTTCGCTGTATAAATGCGTATGTGTATCTGTAATTATCATAGCGCAAAAGTAATTAAAAAAACAACTTGTTTAAAGTTTAAAAAAATGTGTTTTAAATCTAAAATAAAGTTTTTAACATTTTTTTAATCTATTGTTTCTAAATAAACGTTTAGTTTTGTGGTGTAAAATTTTAGAATGCCTAGAGTAAAAAAATATAACGAGCAAGAAGTTTTAGAAAAAGCTATGAATCTTTTTTGGAAAAATGGTTATGAAACTACTTCTATGCAACAGTTAGAGAAAGAAATGGGTATTAATAAATTTTCTATTTATGCTAGTTTTGGTAGTAAAAATGGAATTTTAATTGAGAGTTTAAGATGCTATAATAAAAAATTACATGTGCTTATTAATAAAATGAAAAAAGCAAATGGAGTTTTAGCTATTAAACAATATTTTTATGATTTTATAGATTTTTCTAGTGAAAAAACAATTTTTAAAGGCTGTTTAATAACCAATACTGCAAACGAATTTATTGGGAGTGTTGATGAGTTAGTAAAAAAAATGCTAACAGATTATACCTTAGACGTAAGGAATGCTTTTATTTTAAAATTAAAAGAAGAAAATATATTTGACCAAACTCAAATAGAACAAAAAGCAGATTTTTTAATAATAGCTATGTTTGGTTTTTCTTCAGCAACTCGTGTTTTTAATCAACAACAATTGGAAAATTACATCCAAAATATTTTTAAAAGCATATAAAAAAATTTAATTAATAACTAACTAAGTGTTTAGAAATAATGAATAAAATTATAAAAATTGTATTATTTACTACCAACTTATTAATGGGGCTTGTATTGTCTCGTTTTGCAATATCAAAACTTACAGGATGGGAAATTTCTGTAAAAGCTTTTATAGAGATGGCAAAGCCTTTAGGTATAGATCCAACATTTTTTAGGGTATTTACTGGGATAATAATTCTATTTATATTTCTTGGTTATTTAGCTACTTCATTATTTACATTATTAGATAATAAAATGGGAGTCAAACAGCAAACACAGTATATTTTATTTACTAAACTAACTAATTTAGCTGGTTTACTTACAATGGTAGGTGCATTGTTGGCTGAATATTTTTTAAGGATCGAGCCAAAATTATTATTGGTTTATATTGCAATTGGGGTAATTGTATTTTCGTCTATCAACTTATATATAATTCAAAATAAATTAATAATTAAAAAAACTACTACATGAAATTTATTAAAATAGCAACATTAAGTGTCCTTATAATCAGTATTTACGCTTGTGATAATGTAAAAACTAATAAATCTAAAACTGAAGATACCACAACTATGGAAGTAAAAGAAGAAAATTCATCTTTACAAGCTGTATTAGATGAAAGAAAGAATAATTTCAACAAAAAAGCAGATGATACCACCAAAAAAATCTATAAAGAGGGTTTTGAAGCTGTAGAAAACAGTGGTGTATTAGAATCTGCTAAAAAAGTTGGAGATTTAGCTCCAAATTTTAGTTTAAAAAATGCAATTGGAGAAGACGTAGATCTTAAAAGTTATTTAGATAAAGGACCAGTTGTTTTAACTTGGTATAGAGGTGGATGGTGTCCGTATTGTAATATAACACTTCATTCTTTACAAGAAGAATTACCAAATTTTAAAGCGCAAGGAGCTAATTTAATTGCATTATCACCAGAATTGCCAGATGAGTCTATAAGTACTTCAGAAAAACACAATCTTGAGTTTGAGGTATTAAGTGATGTTGGTAATGTAGTAGGAAAACAATATGGAGTTGTATATAAATTAACTGATGATGTTGCTAATATTTACAATCAAAAATTTGATTTAAATGGACATAATGGTGATGCTTCAAACGAGTTGCCAATTGCAGCTACATATATTATTAATACAGATGGAAAAATAGTATATGCGTTTGTAGATTTTGATTATAGAAAAAGAGCAGAACCAAGTGTTATTACAAAGTTCTTGGAAGAAATGAATAAGTAATTATTTAATGAAATAAGCACTATTTTTAAAAAGTGATTAGGTTAATAAAAAAATAGCTTGGATAATTGTTCAAGCTATTTTTTTGTAATAAAGTTTAATTTTATTTTATATATTTAAGGTAATTGATTTATATATAAGTATTTAAAAAGCTTGTGCAAAGTGTGTTTTAAAATTTAAAAATCTATAATTATGAAAAAAATAACTGTTATTCTTATCTGTGTATTTGCATCATTTGGGGTTCAAGGGCAAAACATTATAGGTGCTTGGGAAAGGTATTTTACTTCTGAAAAAGGAGAAAAATTAAAAACTATTATTACCTTTTCAAATGCTTATAAAGTTACTACAACTTACAATACTTTAAATGGAGAATTTATTAATACTACTGGAGGTTCTTGGAAATTAGAAGGAAATTCTGTGATAGAAAAAATAGAATTTAATACAGATAATCCAGAACTTGTTGGTGAAAAATTAAACTCTAAGATTAGTATTTCTGATACAGTTTTAAAAATTGTAGATGAAGATATTCAGTTTACAAAAATTGATAATGGATTACCTGGAGCATTACAAGGTTCCTGGTTGATGTCTGGTAGAATTAGAAATGGCGAGACAGAATCAAGAGATACAAGTAGACCAAGAAAAACTATGAAAATTTTATCTGGAACGCGTTTTCAGTGGATAGCTTATAATACCGAAACCAAACAATTTATGGCAACTGGTGGTGGAACTTATACCACCATTAACGGAAAATATACAGAGAATATTGAGTTCTTTTCTAGAGACGTTACTAGAGTAGGAGCTAGTTTAGAATTTGATTATAGTTTAAAAGATGGTAACTGGCATCATTCTGGTTTATCTAGTAAAGGAACTCCAATTTATGAAATATGGAGTTTAAGAAAATAAGGTTTTAAAATACAATACCTACTTCTTTAGGTTTAGACCAATTTGAAGCTCTACCAATAGCAGGAATTAAAGTGCCAAAAACTTCTATATGTTTAGAAAAATAGGAATCTCCTTTTGAAATTTTTCCCAAATTTAATTCTAATGAAGTATTTAAAACAAGCTTAGATTTAGTTGCTTTAATAGGGAGTTTTATGGTACCCATTAAATGATCGTGGCGATCATCTGAAATGCCATAAACTTCTGTTTTATCCCAATTTTCAATAATAATTGGTATGTCTATTTTACCATTTATATCATATACAAAAAGAAATAGCATATATTCCATTTCTAATTGTAAGTCTATTTTATGAAAATCAATTGTTACTTCAATTGAAACTTCTGTTAAAGCATTTCCAACATTAATGGAATCAGGTAATTTACCTAACTTTATAGAGGTCAATTTTGCCATAGTGCTATGTTTTAAATGGATTTTTTCTTATAAAATCGTATAATAGGGTTTTAATATTTTTGTCAACCCTAATGTATTTTATGACAATAAAAGTAACTAAATAAAAAATGTGGTTATAGTTTATTTAGAAGTTTTTTAGCTATTTCATATTCTTCAGCACTTTCTGGTATTGTTTTAAGTGTATTTTTACAAGCTTCAAATTTTTTTTGTTTTAATAAACTTAAGGCTTTGTACCAAGTTGCTTTGGTTGAAAAAGCAGAATTCCCAGTACGTATCGTTTCAAAAATTGTATCGGCTTGAGAAAATTCATCTAGTTCTAATAAACAAATTGCTTTGTATAACTGTATTTCTATATCGTTAGGAAATTCTTTTTCAAGTACGGTTAATTGTGCAAATGCAGTTGTATAATTTTTAGTATTAAAAGCGGTTTCAGCAGTTTTAATAGTTTCGTTATTATCGCCTCTAACCGTAAATTCTAAATTAGCATGATTGGCAAAATCACTATACGCAGGATTTCCATTTTTAAAGGTGAAAAATCCGATAAGCAGTGCAATACTTGCAGCAACTAATAATTTTTTATAGTTAAATAAAGAAATTACTTTAGTTTTCTTTTTAGAAACTTCTTCTTCTTTTATAAACTGATTTCTTAGACCAGTTAAGGTATTTCTTAGTTCTTGTTCACCTTCTTCATTTTCAAACTTTGAAGATAAAGAGGTTTCTAATGCTTTGTATATTTCAAATTCTTGTTTTAAATCAGCATTAGATTGTAGCTTTGTTTCAAAAGCTATTTTTTCTGTTTGGGAGAGTTTGTTTTTTAGGTAGTTTTCAAACTCAATATATTTTAATTCGTCCATTTTAAAAGCCTTTTAGATGTTGAAATTCATTTGAATTTTTTACAAGTTGGGTTAATTTACCCATGCATTGCGATTTCTTTTTACGAGCATAACCATAGGTTACTCCTAAAAATTCAGCAACTTTTTCCATCGACTTTATTTTGAATGTAGCTTTTAGTAATTCTTGACATTTAGCCCCTAATTCTTTAAATTTTGATTCAAAAAGCTGGTTTTGTTGTTCAAATAATTCAGTTTCTTCAACTTGTTGTTCGTGCTCGTCTTTAATAGATGCTTCATCTTCTAAAATTGTTACCCTATTATTTCCTCTTTTTTTAAGTTCATTTAACCACCTTCTTTTGCACAATAAATAAAAGTAAGCATCAAAGGGACATGTAAGTATGAAGTTTTTTTCTTTTGCTTGGTGATAAATAGTAACCAATGTTTCTTGAATAATATCTTGAGCATCATTAGCATTTCCACTGTTTTTTCTCACGTAAGCTACTATTTTATGTGAAAATTTCTCATAAAGTTTAGAAAGCACTCTACTGTCGTTCTTCAACAAAGCTTCTATATATATATGATCTGCGTGTGGTTTTTGATTCATTTGGATTAGTTAGATATGCTAATTTATAATTTTTTTTCAGAAAAGGGGTAACAAAACTTTAAGAGTGATGATATGTTAGTGTAACACAAATTAAAAACTAATAAAAGCAAAAATATTATGAAGACACAAAAATTAAATATCACAAGCTTAAAAAATAGTAAAGTAGTGAGTAGTATTTTAAAAGGAGTATTAAGTTTATCTTTAATAGCAACATTTACAAGTTGTATTTCTGATCCGGATATTGAAGATGAAATACAACCACAACCAGATGGAATTGCATTAAGCGATAGATTTTTATACAATAGAGTTAATGATTTAGAAGAATTTACTTTAGATGCTGCAACAGGTGGAGTTATTAATGGGTCGCAAGGAACAAATGTAACTTTTCAACCAAATTCTTTTGGAATAAATGGAACACCTGTTACAGGTCAAGTAATTATTCAATTAATAGAAATTTATGACAAAGCAGGGATGGTTCTTAAAAATCGTACAACGTTAGGTGAAAAAGCAAACGGAGATAAAGAAGCTTTAAAATCTGCTGGTCAGTTTTTTATTAACGCAATACAAGGAGCTAATGAGTTAGAATTATTAGCAATGGCAAGTGTTGAAAGTCGTCCTGTAGATTTTGCAGATTTAGATGGTGGTATGAAAATTTTTAGAACCGGTCCAGATGATGATTGTGATGGAATAGATGCTACTTGTGATTGGGTAGAAGCAGATGAAGATAACGATGGTGAACAAGACGATGCTCAAATTAGAGATGCACAAGGTGCAGATGGTGTATTTGCAACATATAATTATGATATTGGAGATTTTGGATGGACGAACCTTGATAGATGGTACAATTTTGCCGGTGCAACTACTGAAATTTTTATAGACGTGCCAGCTGAATTTAATCAAGATAATTGTGCCCTTTATTTGTCTTATGATGGAGAGCCAACAGCTTTAGCAAGAATGGATGTGTATAATACAGAATTAGAAATGTTTACAGAACATTATGGTTTAATTCCAGTAGGACAAGAAGTACATATTATTATGGTTGCAGAAATAGATGGAGTATTAAATTATGCAATTCAAGGAACAACTGTAGTTGAAGATCATATTGAAGTAATTTCAGGATTAACACCAATTACACAACCAGCTTTAGAAAGTTTAATTAACGGATTACCTTAAAAATATTACAATTGCGAACAGTTAGAAATAGGTTAATAACTGGGAAAGGCTATCAAAAATGATAGCCTTTTTTTATGCTTTAAATAGGGAGCCTTTCTTTGTTTTTTTATTGAAATTGTAAGGTTTATAAATTTCATACAATTATTGGTTTAAAAAGAAATTGCTTTTTTAAAAAAAAAGGGGGTAACAATTTTTAACTGTGTTGATATATAAGTGTAAAACAAATTAGAAACAATAAAAACAAAAATATTATGAAGACACAAAAATTAAACATCACAAACTTAAAAAATAGTAAAGTAGTGAGCAGTATTTTAAAAGGAGTATTAAGTTTATCATTAATAGCAACTTTTACTAGTTGTATTTCAGATCCAGATATTGAAGATGTAACTATACAACCACAACCAGACGGAATTGCTTTAAACGAAAGATTTCAAGATAACAGAATCAATACTGTTGAAGAATTTACAATAGATGCTTCAGCAGGTGGAGTAATTACAGGTTCTGAAGGTACAAAAGTAAATTTTTCCCCAAATTCTTTTGGAATTAATGGAAGTCCAGTTACTGGAAATGTAACTGTACAGTTAATAGAAATTTACGATAAAGCCTCTATGGTACTTAAAAACCGTACAACATTGGGCGAAAAACCAAATGGAGACAAAGAAGCTTTAAAATCGGCTGGACAGTTTTTTGTTGGTGCAAAACAAGGGGCAAATGATTTAGAATTATTAGAAATGGCTGTTATTACTAGTAGAGATGTAGCGCCTGCAGATGTTGATTGGGATATGAAAGTATTTAAAGCTGGAGCAACTCTAGAAAGCACAGAAGATTGGGTAGAAGCAGATGAAGATAATGATGGAATACAAGACAATGTAGCGTTTAAAGAAGTAGAAGGAACTGCAGGTTATATGGTAACTTATAACTTTGAGTTAGGTGATTTTGGTTGGTCAAACTTAGATAGATGGTATAGTTTTACGGGACCTAAAACGCAACTTTTTATAGAAGTTCCAGAAGGGTATAACGGAGATAATTGTGCTGTATATCTTTATTATGATGGTGAAGATACTGCAATAGCAAGAATGGATATTTGGGATGAAAATGAAGAAGTATTTAAAGAGCATTATGGAGCAATTCCAATTGGTTTAGAGGTGCATATTATTATGGTTACAGAAATTGAAGGACAAGTTTATTATAAAATTCAAGCTAATACAATTGTTGATAATCATATAGAAGTAATAACAGACTTAAGTCCAATTAGCCAACCAGATTTAGAAAATTTAATAAACAATTTACCATAAATTATTGCAATTAAAGGAAAGTAAAAAATAGGTTAATTACTTTATAAGAAGCTGTCCAAATAGGACAGCTTCTTTTTTGGTATGTTTTTTGCTTTAACATAATTTTAACATTTATCCTAGAGTTTTTGCACAAAGGTGAATCTTCTCAATTCCACTCAATAAGATTCATTTAAAGTACAAGTAACTAAAAGGATATATAAAACCTATAAATTATGATTAAAAAACACCCAAAAGCAAATTTAGAGAATTACAGTAAATTATTTGCACAATTAGGCTTAGTATTATCGCTTTTTATTGCGTATTTATTAATTCAAAACAAAACAACGGACAGTCAAATTACAATATTATCAGGGCAAGATAGGCAATTGATAGATGCAAGTGAACAGTTGGTTGATATTAAGTTTGAAAAGCCAAAAGTTAAAGAACAGCCTCCAAAAAAGGTTATTATTGATGTTATAGATCAAGTAAAAGACGATGTTGATGTTGTTGAAACTTTAATTGAAGTACCAGATGTTGATGCTCCAGTTGATATTTCTAAAATGGTAGATGTAAAGCTAGATGAAGAATTCGATCCAAAAGATGAGGTAGATTATGTAATGTTAGAAGAAGCTCCATTATTTCCTGGGTGCAAGGGGACAAAAGAAGAACTTAAAGCATGTTTTTCGAAACAAATAAACAATTACATTAACAGAAAGTTTAATGCTGGTTTGGCTGAAGAATTAGGATTAACTCCTGGAGTTCAAAGAATTTTTACACTATTTAAAATCGATACAAACGGAAATGTTGTTGATATTCAGGCAAGAGCACCTCATAAAAGATTGCAAGAAGAAGCGATTAGAGTAATAAAGTTATTGCCAAAAATGGAGCCTGGAAAACAGCAAGGAACACCTGTAAAAGTTAGGTATTCAATGCCAATTGTTTTTAAAGTCCAGTAGAAGTTAACATGCACGTTATTGCGAACGGAATTTAATGGAGTAAAGTAGTTTGTAGCTTTAATAATTAAAATTGAATTTAAAGGAGCTAAACAATGAGATTACTGTATGGTTTTCCTCTTCGTAATAACGTTTGTAAGTATTATTTATAGATTTAAAAAAAACTAAAAACTTGCTATTTTTAGAACGAAATTTAAGTTTTTAATTTAGGTGTAAATACTTGTTTTTAAGTAGGTTTTTTCGTAAATTTAATATGAAATTAATCTTGTAAGAGACTTCAAGTTTACAAAATATTATAATTGCAGTTTCTTGCATTATAAATTGTTAGCTGTTTTAAACAGTTTAAGTTTAGTTTTTTATAAATTTAAAAAAGGTAATTATGGAAATTAAAAAATATCCAAATGCCGCCCTCGAAAATTATTCTCGAATTTTAATGTTATTAGGTTTTGTTTTAGCACTTTTTATAGTGTATGAATTTATTCAAATGAGATCGTATCCACGTCCAATAAAAGAGATATCGGCATTAATTGTAAGTAAAGACGATGATGAAGTATTGGTTGAAATTAAGCCAATGGAAGTACAAACAGCACCTGCTCCAAAAACTGCTATTCCAGAAAAAATAATAAAAGTTGAAGATGAAATAGATATTGAAGAAACTGTAATTGAAAGTACAGAAACCGACGAGACAGAAGCTGTTATTGTAGATGTTAGTAAAGATATTGTAGATGTTGAAGAAGAAGAAGTAATGGTTGAAGATGTTGCTTTTGTGGTAATAGAAGATGTTCCAATTTATCCTGGTTGTACAGGTAATAAACAAGAGCTTAGAGATTGTTTTTCTGAAAAAATTTCACAATTTGTAATGAAGAATTTTGACCCTGCAATTGCAACAGATTTAGGATTACAACCTGGGAGTATTCAACGGATATTTGTAATGTTTAAAATTGACAGAAATGGTAAAGTTACAAATATTCAAGCCAGAGCTCCTCATAAAAAACTACAAGAAGAAGCTGTAAAAATTATTGGTTCATTGCCAGTAATGACACCAGGAAAACAAAGGGGTAGACCTGTAACTGTAAGTTATGGATTGCCAATAGTTTTTAAAATTGAATAGTTATTGCAACTTTTAAATTTAAATCCTGCAATAGCAGGGTTTTTTTATGGTCTTCGCTTTATAAAAAACTATATTTGTTATCAGAATAAATAAATTATAATAGAATGAATATCAATCAATATTTAGATTCCACATATTTAAAAAAAGCCGAACAAGCTAATATTACAGAAGAAGCAACCAAACAAAATGTAATTGATTTGGTGAATGAAGCTATTGAAAACAACTTTAAATTAGCTATGATTCGTCCAGAATTTGTTGCAATGGCAAAAAATATGGTAAAAGAAGCTAATTCAGAAGTATTAATTGGTACTGTAATTGGGTTTCATGAAGGAACATATAGTACAAACGATAAATTGGCAGAAGCGCAAAAAGCGATAGAAGCTAATGTTGATGAGTTAGATTATGTAGTTAATTATACGGCGTTTAAAGAAGAGAAAATAAATTTGGTAAAAGCTGAAGTTTTTAAAGGAACTAAATTAGCACTTGATAATAATAAAGTTGCTAAATGGATTATTGAAATTGCAGCCCTAACAAATGAAGAAATAATAGCGTTAACACAATTAATACGCGATATGGTTTTAGAAAATTTTGGAGAAGAGAATGCTAAAAATGTATTTGTAAAATCGTCTACAGGATTTTTTAAAACAGAAGAAGGTAAGCCTAACGGAGCAACCTTTGAAGCAATGGAACTAATTGTTGAAAATGCAAAACCATTGCCAGCAAAAGCAGCAGGTGGTGTGCGTAATTATGAAGATGCTGTAAAAATGGTAACAATGGGTGTAACACGTATTGGAACGTCTTCAGCAAAAGCAATTGCCGAAGGAAAAACAGCTAAAGAAGGATATTAATATGGATAATTATTTTGTACATGAAACCGCAATAATTGATGCTGATTGTGAAATAGGAGCTGGAACCAAAATTTGGCATTTTAGTCATATAATGTCTAATTGTAAAATTGGGAAAAATTGTAATTTAGGTCAGAATGTTGTGGTTTCGCCAAATGTAATTTTGGGTAAAAATGTAAAAGTTCAAAATAATGTTTCTATTTATTCAGGTGTAATATGTGAAGATGATGTTTTTTTGGGGCCTTCAATGGTTTTTACCAATGTAATTAATCCGAGAAGTGCAATAATTAGACGAGGAGAATATCAACAAACAATAGTTAAAAAAGGAGCTAGTATTGGTGCAAATGCAACAATTGTTTGTGGTAATAATATTGGAGAATTCGCTTTTATTGGAGCTGGAGCAGTTGTTACTAAAGAAGTGCTTCCTTATGCTTTGGTAGTTGGAAACCCTTCAAGTCAAATTGGTTGGATTAGTGAATATGGACATAGACTCGAGTTTAATAAACAAGGTTTTGCAACCTGTATAGAAAGTGGTGAAAAATATCAATTAGAGAATAATAGCGTAAAAAAAATAGTATAATTTTTTATATATCTAAATTCGTTTTTTTATTACCTATAGTATTGGTTTAAATAAGTTAACGAATTTAGATAACTAAAATTTGGTTTAATTTTATTTTGTAGCTTCAAAATAGGTGCGTTCCATGTCTTCTCTAAAATCTGGATGTGCAATTTTCACTAATTCTGCAACACGTTGTTTTATGGTTTTACCATATAAATTAGCAACTCCGTATTCGGTTACTACGTATTGTGCGTGTGCTCTAGTGGTTACTACCCCTGCACCTTTGTTTAAAAAAGGAACAATTCTACTAACACCTTTATTGGTTGTTGAAGGTAGTGCAATAATTGCTTTTCCACCTTCACTTAAAGAAGCACCTCTAATAAAATCCATTTGTCCTCCCACACCAGAGTAGATGTCTGCACCAATAGAGTCAGCACAAATTTGCCCTGTTAAATCTACTTCAATGGCTGAATTTATGGCAACCATTTTAGGGTTTTGTCTAATGTTTGAAATATTATTTGTATAATCACAAGATCTCATTTCAATAAAAGGATTGTCGTCAACATAATCGTATAAACGTTTAGAGCCACCTAAAAATGTTGTTAGTGCTCTACCTGCATTAATTCCTTTATAATTACCGTTTATAACATCTTTTAAAATTAAGTCAATTACACCATCAGAAAACATTTCGGTATGTAATCCTAAATCTTTGTGGTTTCCTAAACGGTGTAATACAGCATTTGGAATAGAACCAATACCCATTTGTAAAGTACTTCTATCTTCAATTAGTTCTGCAATATAATCACCTATTTTATTTTCAATTTTAGTTGGTGTTGGCATATGAAATTCGTGAATAGGAGTGCTATGTTCAACAAATGTGTTTATTTCAGAAATATGAATTAAGCCTTCTCCATGAACTCTTGGCATTTGATCGTTTATATGTGCAATAACATGTTTGGCGTTGGCAATTACAGATAAAATAGCCTCAACAGAGACGCCTAAAGAACAATAACCGTGTTTGTCTGGTGTTGAAACTTGAATTAACGCAACATCAACTGGTAATACATTTCTTTTAAATAAATTAGGTACTTCACTTAAAAATACGGGAGTATAAGATCCATTTCCGGCTTTTAAAGTATGACGTACATTTTTGCCAATAAATAACGAATTTACATGAAAGCTATCTTTATAAATTGGGTTGGCATACGGAGCATCTCCTTCAATATGTAAATGGCAAACTTCAACATTTCTTAATTCTTCGTGTCTAGCCGACATTGCATTAATTAATAATTGAGATGCTGATGCAGCTGCTTGAATATATACTCGATTGTTAGGTTTTATAATTTTTACTGCTTCTTCAGCTGAAACTGCTTTATACATAATATATATTTAAAAGTGATGTTGTAAATTTACTAAGGATATAATAAAAAAAGACTGTTAAATATCACTTTTTTTGATGAATCTTTAATTTATTTATATTTCGAGCTCTGTTGATATATTTTCTTTTTTTGATTTACCTTTGCAGAAATTAATTTACAATTAAAAATGATATTAATTAAAACACGAGAAGAAATTGAATTAATGCGAGAAAGTGCATTAATAGTGTCTAAAACTTTAGGTTTATTAGCAAAAGAAGTAAAACCAGGAGTAACAACGTTGTTTTTAGATAAAATAGCTGAAGAATTTATAAGAGATCAAGGTGCCATACCTGGGTTTTTAGGATTATACGATTTTCCAAATACACTTTGTATGAGTCCGAATGCACAAGTTGTTCATGGAATACCAAACGATAAACCATTAGTTGATGGTGATATTATTTCAATAGATTGTGGTGCGTTAAAAAATGGTTTTTACGGAGACCATGCTTATACTTTTGAAGTAGGCGAAGTTGCCCCAGAAACTAAAAAACTATTAGAAGTTACTAAAGAAAGCTTATATAAAGGTATTGCAGCGTTTAAAGCTGGAAATAGAGTAGGAGATGTAGGTTATGCAATTCAAAATTATTGCGAAGAAAGAGGTTATGGTGTTGTTAGAGAATTAGTAGGTCATGGCGTAGGGAAAAAAATGCACGAAGATCCAGAAATGCCTAATTATGGTAAAAGAGGAAGAGGTAAAAAGTTTGTTGAAGGTATGGTAGTTGCTATTGAACCGATGATTAATTTAGGAACTCATAGAATTAACCAATTAAGTGATGGTTGGACAATTTTAACTAGAGATAACAAACCAAGTGCACATTTTGAACATGATGTGGCTATTGTAAATGGTAAGCCAGAATTACTTTCTACCTTTAAATATATTTATAAAGAATTAGGTATAGAAAGCAATGAAGAAGATGCATTTAGAGAAGTGCCGTTAGTTGTTTAATTTTAAAATAAAGAATAAATATAAACCAACTACATGTTAACGAAGCTTTTTAAGTTTTTTTTGAATGCTGTTCCACGTCCAATACTAATAAAAGTTAGTTATTGGGTGGCTCCGTTGGTTGCAATTTATTTAAAAGGTAGTAATTATACAGATCCTATTGATGGTAAAAGTTTTAGAAAAATGTTACCATATGGTTATGGAGAACAGCGTTTAAATGCACTTTCTCCAAGCACACTTTCTTTAGAGCGACATAGATTATTATGGCTGTATTTAAAAAGTGAAACAGATTTTTTTACAAAACCTAAAAAGGTTCTACATATTGCACCTGAACAATGCTTTTTAAAACGTTTTAAAAAACAAACCAATTTAGAGTATATTACTGCCGATTTATATTCTCCTATTGCAGATGTAAAAGCAGATATTTGCGATTTACCTTTTGAAGCAAATTCTTTTGATGTTGTTTTTTGCAACCATGTATTAGAACATATTCCAGACGATGCAAAAGCAATGAGCGAATTGTACCGTGTTTTAAAACCTGGAGGATTAGGTATTTTTCAAATCCCACAAGATTTAAATTTAGCCGAAACATACGAAGATTTTTCTATAACTTCACCCGAAGAACGTGCAAAACATTTTGGTCAATATGATCACGTGCGTGTTTATGGAAGAGATTATTTTGAGCGTTTAAGAACTACTGGTTTTAGTGTAGAAGAGGTTGACTATTCTAAAACAATTTCACCAGAATTAATTACAAAATATTGTTTGGTAAAAGGAGAAATTTTACCAGTTTGTAGTAAATAAAAAAGAGACTGTCTAAAAAGTTGAATTTTCGTCAACCTGCATTTATTTACTCATCTATTTCACATTTTATAATATGGAATTCGTGAGTCTTCGAATTCAGGTTCTTATGTTTATTGATTATCTGTAAGATAAGGTTCTGAATCAAGTTCAGAATGACGGGTTTCTAGATTTTTAGACGGTCTCTTTTTTCTAAAGTATTAATAGTATTGTAAGTTCTTATAAAGCGTTTTAATTTTCTTTAGATTGCATTGTTTTAAATGTAGCAGTTTTAGACCAATTACTCCAATTTAAGTGTTGGTCTCTATAGCGTACTCTCCAATAATAAGTAGTATTATTAGTTAAGCGTTTTTCAATTTCTTCATCGGTTAAATCATCTTTTTCTTGTCTATTTTCTTTATAGTACCAATTTTCAAATTGTTTCCAACTATCGTATACTATTGATTTAAACTCTAAATCTGTTGACACTTGCCAGTTAGATGCTGCGTGAAATGCTTTATTAAGAGAGCTTTTAAAGTTATTTGCTTTTAAAACTACTCCAGTTATTGGCATTGTTAAGTTATTAGGGGTAATAGCCTCTGGAGTCTGTGGTTTCTTTTCATTTTTAAAAATAGTAATACTGTCTGTAATTATATTATTTTTAAATTCTTTAGTATTTCCTCTACTAACTCTTTTCAAAGTAAATTTAGGATTGTTTTTATTAGCATCAACTTCAACCATTACAAATCCATATTCATCTTGCGTAACTGTAAATTCATCATAATCTCTACCTTCAAATTCTCCCCAATTATCTATAGCACCTCCGGCACTTGCAACATTAACCCATAAATGTTTATGATCTTTAGATTGTCCTCTAGAATATCCGTGAGTATGTCCAAAAAAGTGAATACTTGGCTTGCCTGTTTCAGTACTAAATTTCTCTAATAAATCAACTACTTTTCCAGTAAAATCTTCTTCCCCAGGAATCCATAGTTCAGATTTATGAGGATGGTGTAATTGAGCAAAAACAAAATCAATATCATTATTTTTTGCAGTTTTGTTTAGCAAATCTTTTAACCAATTATATTGTTCTCTAGAATTTCTGTATCCATCGTTAGAATCTAATCCAATAATTCGTGTATTTCCATAATCTTTATACCACCAATGTTCGGCATATTCTGGACTACCATTTTTAGGAAGGCTAAAATATTTAAAATAATAAAGTGAGTTTCTTTCATGGTTTCCTAATACAGGATATACAGGAACATTGCTAAATAGTTTTTCTGAAGGCTTAAAAAAGTGATCTTTCCATTGATAGTATTTTGATCCATTTTCAACTAAATCTCCAGGAATCATGACTAATGCTAAGTTATCTGGCAAACTATCTTTAAACTCAGTTTTTAAAAATTTTAAAACACCATCATTAATAATCTCGTTAAATTTATCTGGTTGATTATGGTCGTATTGCATATCACTCATTGCAACAATTTTAAAAGATTTGTTATCGGTTGCAAAAGGTGGAGTTTTAAATTGAAAAATATCTGAAGTTGTATTTCCTGTTTTTACTCTGTAATAATAGTTGGTAAAGCGTTCTAAGTTTTTTAAAGTAACTTCATGAATTCTTGCTTCAGTAAAATTTACATCATAAGCAATTCCTTCGGTTTTTTCGCCTAATTTAGGTGTAAGCCCCCATTCAACAATACTCTCTTCATTTTTATTTGTTTGCCACATTATTATTATAGAAGATGGAGTTGCATCTTGTAAATAAGGCTCAATTTCAATTTTTATTTCATCTATTTGTGCAGTTAAATTAAAGCAAATTAAGATGAAAAAGTAAAACAATTTATTAGTTTTCATAATTTTATGTTAGTTGTAAAACCTTGAAAATTAAGTTTTCAAGGTTTTGTATTACTTTTAAAAGTGGTGTATGTAAACTACAATGGTTTATTTTAACCACCAAGTTATTTTTCGTATTTGATCGTTGCCTTCTCCAAATTGAGTCTTAATTGCTTCAGAAACATTTTGTGTGTTTTCTTGGTATTCTGAAGTTGGGTAAACCCATCTGGTTGGTGGTGTATCACTGTCATTATGTACAAAATTTGGATATCCAGTTCTCAAATTGTCAAAATACATTCTCCATCCAGATTGGTGAAATGAAATTATGTATTTTTGAGTTAAAATTAAATTTAAATTATCTTCTAAAGAAGAATTATTATTATACATCACAAGATTTTCTGATAAATATGTGTTAACTGCAGATGTGTTAAAATAATTTTCAAAAGATTTTGCGTAGGTATTATAGAATTCAAAAGAAGCTTTTATTCCATTTTCATAATGAGTTTTGCTATCAGTGCTTATCCATCCTCTTACTGCGGCTTCTGCTAAAATAAATTCTAATTCGGCATAGCTTAATAAATTATGAGGCTCTGCTGTTGGGTCTGTAGAGTATCTTAAATTTACTTTAGATACATCTCCTGCTGCTGCTTTTAGATTAACTTCGGCATAAGGGGCTAAAGGGTCTCCACCTTCGTATGCTGTAAAATCATTTATTTCTTTACCGGCTTCTTTAGCATTTTTTGTTTGACCGCAATATGCAAAAAGTCTTGGGTCTTTACGATCTTGTAACATTTTAATAAAAGTAGATGACATATACATTCCTGATCCATATCCACTTGAATTAAAAGAAGAATACCTACTACCTTCTTGATCTAAGAATACTAACTGACCATTATCGTCATTAGATTTCATTATTGGGTTGTTTGTATAAATATTAGCAAATGAATTTATAATATCTAAATCTGAATCATTTACTTTTTTTGATAATGTAATTAAAACTTTTAAGCGAAAACTGTTGATTAATTTTTGCCATTGTGTTGTATTACCATTATAAATTATATCACCAGCAATAATATTTGTATTACCTTCTAAAATAGTGTTAGCTTCTGACAATTCATTTAAAATACCTATAAAAACATCTTTTTGAGTGTCATATTTAGGTGTATAATTAGCGTTTAGTTCGCCTTGTAGAGCTTCACTGTATGGTATATCTCCAAATGTAAGAGTTAAATTGAAAAAGTAAAATGCTCTAAAAAATTTACCTAGTGCTATATATTCATCAGCATTTATTCTTTCTCCTTCTTGAATCATTTTGGTAACTTCGCTAAGCATGTTGTAGTCTCCAAAACTAGCTCTATCCCAATTGTAATATTGGCTTGTATTTTCTCCATCGGTTTGCACTAGCATACGAGCAGCATACATTGGACTTGTTCCTTGTAACTGAAAAGCACTGCTGGCTATATTTGTTAGTAACAATTGTGGATGCGTTTCGCTAACATTGTTTGGGTTTTCATTTATTTCTGATAAATCTTGGCAAGCTGTAACGCTAATCAAAATTAGTAATCCTATTAAAATTCCTATTTTTTTCATTTTATTTTTATTTCTAAAATTTAACATTAACACCAAGCCCTATATATCTTGTTGATGGATCTTGCAAATTGTCATCGTTACCAAAATCTGGGTCAATAATATCTGCCTTTTTCCACATTAATAAATTATAACCACTAAGTGTTACATCTAAATTTTTGATTCCTTCTATATTTGCCATTTCTGTGAAGTCGTATTTAAAAGAAAGTGTACGTAATTTAAAGAAGCTACGGTTAAAAATGTTTGCAAACTTTTTATTTTCTTTATAAGTAACTGCAGCTCTATATGGATAGTTTTGAGACCAAGTTTGCCAGTTAACAGCTGTAGTATTTTCTTGATATTGTCTGGTGTCAGAAATTACAGTTCCATCTATATCAGTAATTAATTCACCACTTGTTATATTTACACCTTTAGGAACATAAACAGGCACGCCTGCAGCATATTCTTCATCTCTATACTCTGTTGAGTTTGGATGCTTTCCACCCCACCACATTTTTTCAACAGTTAAAGAGCGTATTAACCCGCCCCAAACACCGTCTATACCAACATTTACGGTTAAATTTTTAAATTTAAAATTATTTTGAAGACCTAATGTCCAACTTGGATCGGTATGTCCTAGGTTTTGTTGAAAGTTATCTTTAATAGGTAATCCGTTACTTCCTAGGATTAAATCACCGTCAGCAGATTTTTGCCAAACAGTTGCATAATAACTATCTGCTCTTTCGTTAAGTTTTAAATTTCCATAACTGTCTTCACCACCATAGATTTCTGTAATTTTTTTTACTTTTCTACTCCAGTTTGTTGCAATATCCCATCTAAAATTATTAGTGCGTATTGGTGTTGTATTTAAAACAACTTCTACACCATTAGTAGTGTATTCGTTTCCGTTTACTTTACGGCTTTCAAAACCAGAAGTATTAGATATTGGTAAGTTTATTATTTGATTAGAATCTACTACATTATAGTAAGTAAGATCTAAACTAAATTTCTTTTTTAAGAAAGCCATAGATGTCCCTAATTCAAAAGAAGTAGAGCTCTCTGGATTAATATCTGGATTTACTAAACCATTAGGATATTGAAGCTTTACATTTCCGCCAAAAACACTGTTATTTGTGTAAAAAGCTTCAGTTTGGTATGGACTTAAATCACTTGAAACTTTTGCCCAAGAACCAAAAAATTTAAAATAGTCTATTGCTTCTGGTAATTCTAAATAATTTGAAACAATTGTACTTAAGGTTGCTGATGGATAAAAATACGATCTATTTTCTTTTGGTAATGTTGAAGACCAGTCGTTTCTTGCTGCAAAAGTTAAAAAGACAGCATTGTATAAATCTACTCCTAATGTAGCATAAACACTATTTGTAGCTTTTTCTTGGTAATATGTACTTGCATTTAAATTTCCTTGCGTATTATTTAAACTATAAACAAAAGGAACAATTAAACCATCTGTAGAATTATATTCACTTTGGTATTTTCTGTAATATGTAGATGCTCCTGCATTTATATCAAAAGAAATATCTTCATTTATGTCTTTATTATAAGAAGCTAAAACATCATAATCTACAGTTAGTCTATCACTATTCCATGTTTTATAGTCTCCTTCTCTGGCATCTCCATAATTTAAGTATGTTTTTGGACTTTGGCGATCTTCAAAAATATTTTTTAAAACCGCAGAACCTCTAGCTTGAATATTAAAATCTTCAGTTATTTTGTAGTCTAATTTTAATTGTGCGTTAACTAGATTTGCATCATATTTTTGATTAAGCTCGTTTGCTGCAAAATATACATTATTATACCAGGCATAATTCCAGTTTGCTTGTCTATATCCTTCTTGCCCTGGTACGTACATATGTTCTTTTAATTCTTGTCCGTTTACATCGTCTCCCATCCAAATAAGAATGGTATACATATGATTTTTTGGACCATAGCCATGACGTGGATAGTTAGGCGAATAAACTTTGTTATAGGATAACTTACTATCTAATGTTAATTTATCAGTTAAATGTGTAGTGCTTTTAAAGCTTAATCCACCTGATTTTAATTCTGAATTAGGTACTCTATCTTTTTGGTTAGAATAGTTACCAGACAATCTAAAAGAACTTTTTTCAGATTTACTTGCTATAGAAAAATCTGTTGATGAAATAAATCCAGTTCCTAAAAAATCACCTAAATTATCATGGTATTCCCAAGGTGTTGGTACTCTGGAGTAACGAGATTTATCGTCATATTGTGTACCCGAAACATCGCCCCACCAAGGAGTGGTTTCACCAGTAACATTATCATAAATAGGGCTATTCCATTGAGATACTAATACTCCATCTTCAAATTTTGGACCCCAAATCATATCTCCATCAGAAATACCTCCATCTTTACCGTCCCAAAACTCATATTTTCCGTTAGACCCATTTCCATATTCTGTTTGTGTTTCTGGGTATACAGTAAAACCTGCCGAAACCATTGTGTTATGCGTTATAGAAACTTCTAAACCTTCAGAAGTTGCATTTTTGGTAGTTATTAAAATGGCTCCATTTCTACCCCTTGATCCATATAATGCAGAGGCTGTTGTTCCTTTTAAAACATTAATATTTTCGATGTCATTTGCAGAAACATCAAAAAAGTCTGTTTCTACTGCAATACCATCAATAACAATTAATGGTGTTTTTCCTCGTAATGAAAAAGAAGGACTTTGAAAAAGCCCCGTTGGATTATTAACAGTAAGTCCGGCTACTTGACCAGTAAATAAATTACCAACGTTAGGTGTTGTTACTTCTTCAATTATTTCTGTTTTAATTTGTTGTGTTGCATACCCTATTTTTTTTTCTTCTCTTGAAATTCCTAAGGCTGTAACTACAATTTCATTCAAACTTTGAGCATCTGCAACCATAACAATTGTTAGGTTATTTTTTCCGGTAAAATTTACTTCTTGTGTTTTATAACCCATATAAGAAACTATAAGTGTTTCTTTGGTTTTAGTTGTTTCAACAAAGAAATCACCATCAAAGTTTGTTATAACTCCTTTGTTAGAATCCTTTAAAATGATAGATGCTCCTGGTAAAGGTAAATTAGTCTCATCAACGACTTTTCCTTTAATTAGAGTTTGAGAAAATCCTGTTATCCATATCATTGAAAATATCAATAAAAGAATATTTCTTGTAGAATGTTTTTTCATATTTTCTAAATTGTTTAATTAGTTTAGAGCGAAAATATGAATGAAGGTTTATCGTAAAGATTTTCTAATGTTATAAAATTATAATGAGAATATTAAATATTGTAAAAAATAATAACATAAATTTTACAACCAAGTAAGTGGACAATTTGTTAAATTATTATTAACCCGATGTGCATTTTGATTATTTACTCGTGTATTAGCGTCAGTTCGAGTGATTTTTGATAATAAATCGTATCGAGAACCATTATAGTTCTATAAAAATACCATTTTCAATACTAATTTTAAGCCTAAAAAGGCTAAAATTCACTCGAATTGACGCATTTTTGTCAAAATGCACAACAGGTATTATTGTAATTTAAATAGGTTATACTATGGCTATTTTATTTCTCAAAATTAGGGGAGGTATATGTTTTAATTTCATGATTTTCATTTGCATAAATTAAAAAGGCTTTTAGGTTGGTGTGCTTTTCTAAAAATGCTTTTGATTTTTCTAAACCCATAGCCATTAAAGCAGTTGCATAGCCATCAACATCTGCACAATCAGTTTTAGCAATTACAGATGCACTTAATAAATTACTTTCGTTAGCATAACCTGTTTTTGCATTAATAGTGTGTACATATTTTTTACCATTTTCGGCTATTCTATATTTTCTATAATTACCCGAAGTTGCCATAGCTTCATTTTTTAATTGAATTACTTTAGCAAAGGATCTAGTGCCATCTTCATTTGGATTTTCTATTGCAATTTTCCAAAATTCGTTATGTTGATTTTTACCTCTAACTCTAATTTCACCTCCAATTTCTACCATATAATTTTTAATATTGACGGCTTCAAATTCTCTTGCAACCATATCAACCAAATATCCTTTACCAATAGCGTTAAAATCAAAATAAATTTCAGGATATAACTTTTTTACCTTTTTGTTAATAAGAGCTACTTTATTAAATCCAACATAGTTTAAGAGCGAATCTATTTTAAGTGAATCTAGGTTGTTTATTTTTTTTTCTGGTCCAAAACCCCAAGCATTTACCAAAATACCTACTGTTGGGTCAAAATCACCATTTGTTTCATTGTATATTTTTTCAGATTTTTTAAATACTTCTTCAAAAATAGCATCTACTACTATTGTAGTATCACCATGGTTTATTTTAGAAATATCTGAACTAGGAATATAAGTTGAAGTTGATTTATTTACAATGTTAATAATACTATCAATCTTTAATTCAAAATTTAAATTCTCTGGAGAAATATATTTTATAGAATATGCGGTTCCTATGGCATTTCCTTGTAATGACTTTATTTTTGTTTGTTCTTTTTTACAAGCTATAAATAGTGTAAAAATGACAAAAATCATATAATTTTTCATATAAAAGATACTAAAGTTTAGGTGTACAAATATAGTATTTAAAATTCTCTTAAATTCCTCTTAAAATATACTATATCATGGTGAATTATATTTTATTTTTTTTAACTTTGAGTTTTAAAACCGTGTAAATTATGAAAAAAAGTTTTGTATTGATATTAGTAATATCAGTAGTGTTAAGTTCGTGTGTGTCTAAGAAAAAATACACAGAATTAGAGGAAAATTTCAATTCAACAGACAAAGAATTAGTCGATACTAAGGCTGATTTGATGAAATGTAGAATTGAAAGTGAAAGTAAAGTGGCTTCGTTAGAACAACAAGTTCAAGATTTAAGAAGCGACAAAGAAAAAACATTAGAATATGTTGACAATTTAACAGTATTATCTAAGTCTGCGTCAGATAATATTAAAGAAACGTTAGCACAAATGGGTAAAAAAGATGAGTACATTCAACATGTGCAAAAAGCTATGACCCGTAAAGATTCAATTAATTTAGCTTTAGGTTTCCAATTAAAAAGTGTCTTAAAAGATGGATTTGCTGATGAAGACATTCAAGTAGATGTTGAAAAAACAGTAGTTTATATTTCAATAGCTGATAAATTATTATTTAAAAGTGGAAGTGCAACAATTTCTTCTGATGCAAAAAGAGTGTTAGGTAAAGTTGCTGACGTAATTTCTGCTCAAAAAGATTTAGAAGTTATGGTTGAAGGTTATACTGATAATAAACCAATTAGTACTGCAGGTATTAAAGATAACTGGGATTTAAGTGTTAAACGTGCTACTTCTGTTATTAGAGTGCTTCAAAACGACTTTAATATTGTACCTGAGCGTTTAATTGCAGCTGGTAGAAGTGAATACAAACCTTTAGCAACTAATGATACTGTAGAGGGGAGAGCTAGAAATAGAAGAACTCGTATTGTATTAATGCCACAATTAGAACAATTTTTTGATCTATTAGAGCAAAAAGTAAATTAAGAATAAGAGTAAAATAATTTATTAACATAAAAAAACACGCCATTGGCGTGTTTTTTTATGGTGTTTATTATAAGTTGCTTTAACTATAATTATTACAAATAAATTTACTTATTTGCGTTAATTTAAGGTAATATCTAAGTATTGTAACCCATTATATTGTAATAAGTATTCTGAGTTTAAATAAGGGGGTTTTGTGCCATCTTTTTTAGATCCTAAGCCAACACCAGCAAATAATATTTTAGCTTTGTTTTTTGAGGCATGTAGCTTAAATGTTTCCATCCAAATTACATCATAAGTTATTGGTGTATTAGTAATCTGAGCTGCTTTAACAATTACAAAAAAACGTTGGTTATTTTTATCAATACAAACAAACTGTGGGTTTCTTTTTAATTGGCTATTTACAGCTAGAAATTCGAAGCCTCGTTTTTCTAAATCTTTTCCAACAATATTCATTGCTAAATTATGTTGTTCTTGTTTTGTAAGTGGTCTGTTCATTTTATAATTAATCTCTTTTTACTAAAGTAAATCTAACTAGTTTTATATCTAATAAAAAATCCGATACTAATGTACCGGATTTTTTAAGTTTATATTTAATTTATTTGAAAATGCCTTCCTGCCTGAACAGGAATGATAAAAACTTAGAGTCTATCCTCCAAAGTCATCAAATCTTATATTTTCATCGGCTAAACCAAAGTCTTCACCCATTTTTTGAACTGCTTTGTTCATTAATGGAGGTCCACAGAAGTATAATTCTAAATCTTCTGGAGCTTCGTGTTTAGATAAATATTCATCTATAACTGCTTGATGTACGAATCCGGTAAATCCATCTCCATTTGGATCGTCTGTATCTTTTTTATTTACCCAATTATCTTCAGGTGCAGGTTCAGACAATACTAAATAGAATTTAAAGTTAGGGAATTCTTTTTCTAACTCATAGAAGTGTTCTAAGTAAAATAACTCACGTTTAGAACGTCCACCGTACCAATATGTAACTTTTCTATTTGTTTTTAATGTTTTAAATAAGTGGTATAAGTGAGAACGCATTGGAGCCATACCAGCACCACCACCAACATATAACATTTCAGCATCAGATTCATTGATAAAGAACTCACCATAAGGTCCAGAAATAGTTACTTTATCACCTTTTTTACGAGAGAAAATGTATGATGATGCAATACCTGGGTTTACATCCATCCATGCATTTTTAGCTCTATCCCAAGGCGGTGTAGCAATACGTACATTTAACATAATTTCTCTTCCTTCAGCAGGGTAAGAAGCCATAGAATAAGCACGTTCTACTAATTCTGTATTTTTCATTTTTAAACCCCATAAACCGAATTTATCCCATTCAACTTGAAATTTGTCTGGAGTTTCGTGTTCTTCTGGGTGAGCAGTAATATCTATATCTTTAAAGTCTACTTCACATTCTGGAATCTCAATTTGGATATATCCACCTGCTTTGTAATCCATATCTTCTGGAATTTCAACAACAAATTCTTTAATAAATGATGCTACGTTGTAATTTCTAACAACGGTAGCTTCCCATTTTTTAATTCCAAATACTTCTTCAGGAATAGTAATATCCATGTCTTGTTTAACTTTTACTTGACAAGCTAAACGAGCTCCTTCTTTTAATTCTTTACGTGTAAAGTGAGGAGTTTCAGTAGGCAATGCTTCACCACCACCTGAAAGCACGTGGCATTCACATTGAAGACAAGTTCCACCACCACCGCAAGCTGATGGTAAAAATATTTTTGAATTTCCTAAAGTTGTTAATAAAGAACTTCCAGAAGCTACTTCAACTTCTTTTTCACCATTAATTTTTATTTTAACAGGTCCAGAAGGTGATAATTTTTGTTTTACATACAGTAATAATGCAACTAATAATAGTGTTATTACTAAGAAAGCTACTACAGTTGCTACAATTGTACCTATGGTATTTATTGCTAAGATCATCATATTACTCTTTAATTTCTGTTTCGTTTTTAGCTAATTTAGTAGCTTCTTCTTTTGTAATTTCTAGGGTATTGTTTTGTTCTGGAGTTACTATAGCGGTTTCTTCTGTAGTTTCCTCAGCATCACCACCTGTTAACATTCCACCAAAACTCATAAATCCAATTGCCATTAGACCTGTTATTATAAATGTAATTCCTAAGCCTCTAAGAGGAGCAGGTACATTTGAGTATCTAATTTTTTCACGGATAGCTGCAATAGCTAAAATTGCTAAAAACCATCCTATTCCTGAACTTATTCCATAATTAAAAGCTAATCCTATAGTTTGAATTTCACGAGACTGCATAAATAATGAACCTCCTAAAATTGCACAGTTTACTGCAATTAATGGTAAAAATATACCTAATGAATTGTACAATGATGGAGAGAATTTCTCAACAATTATTTCTACTAATTGTACCATTGTTGCAATTGTAGCAATAAATAGTATAAAAGATAAGAAACTTAAATCGTAAGAAGCATACTCAGGGCCTAACCAAGCTAATGCACCATCTTGTAAAATATATTTATCTAACAACCAGTTTAAAGGAACTGTAATTGCCATTACAAATATAACGGCTGCTCCTAATCCTACTGCTGTTGAAACTTTTTTAGATACTGCTAGGTATGAACACATTCCAAGGAATGTTGCGAATACCATATTATCAACAAATATTGACTTAAAAATTAATTCTATGTGTTCCATATATTTTTAGTTTTTAGTTTTCAGTTTCAGAAATCAGTTAGCATTTTACTGCAAACTGTTGTCTTACTTTAAACTAATTTTAATTTTCTTCAATTAATGATTCATTTCTTGAGCGTTGTACCCAAATAATAATTCCAACAGTAATAAGTGCCATTGGAGCTAACAACATAAAACCGTTGTTTTCGTAACCATAAGCATATACTCCTGTTTTTTCAATAGAATCTCCTAAAACTTTAAAACCTAATAAAGTTCCAGATCCTAAAAGCTCTCTAAAAAAACCTACTATAACTAATATTATTCCATATCCTAAAGAGTTTCCGATTCCGTCTAATAAAGATCTCCAAGGTCCGTTTGCTAAAGCAAAAGCTTCAAAACGCCCCATAATAATACAGTTTGTAATAATTAACCCTACAAAAACAGATAATGTTTTACTTAATTCGTAAGCAAAAGCTTTTAAAACTAAATCTACTATAATTACTAAAGTTGCAACTACAATTAGCTGTACAATAATTCTAATTTTTGAAGGAATTATATTTCGCATTAACGAAATTACTACGTTTCCTAGTCCTAATACAAACATAACGGCTATAGCCATTACGATTGAAGCTTTTAATTCTGCAGTAATTGCTAAAGCAGAACATATACCTAAAACTTGAATAGTAATAGGGTTGTTATCAGCTAATGGATCGGTTATTAATTTTGCGTCTTTTTTTGATAAAAGTCCCATAAATTATTGCTTTAATGTTTTTAAATAAGGTAGATACATTTTCAAGTCTTTTTTTAACATTGCTGAAAGACCGTCACCTGTAATAGTTGCTCCTGCAATTGCATCTACTTCAAAATCTGTTTTGTTTAAGTTTTTTGGATCTGCATTACCTTTAGCGGCAGTTATACCCATAAATGTATCACCATCTAAAATATGCTCACCAATAAAATCATCCATAAAGAAGCGTTCTTTAATGTTAGAACCTAATCCAGGAGTTTCACCAGCATGGTCAAAAAATACACCTTGTACCACTAGTTCTTTATCTAAAGCAACATAACCCCAAATAGCATCCCATAAACCTTTACCTCTAACAGGTACAATGTAAAATTGTTCTCCTTCCTTGTTTCCAATAAATAGAGGTAATTTTCTTTGGTAGCTTTTGTCTTTTGCTAAAGCTTCTTCTTTTTTAATATCAATTAAATAAGCATTGTCATTTTCGGTAGCATTAACACCTTCTATTACTAATTGTTTAGTAATGTATTTGTTAAATTCTTCTCCAACTATATTTTTAGCCACAAACTCAACGCTACTTTCGTCGTTATTGTTAATGCCCATTGCATATAATATGTTTTGTTGCTTTTCAATTCTTTTGTTTTCAGCTATTTTATCACTTAATGACGATGCTAAAAACGCTAATAATGTTCCTACAACAAGAACCATTCCTGTTGCGAACAAAACTGTATATACGTTACTATCAGTATTTTTTGCCATTGTTATGCTGTTTTTGCTTTTAAACGTTTCAATCTTCTTTTTACATTTCCTTGAACAACGTAATGATCAATAGTTGGCGCAAATACATTCATTAATAAAATGGCTAACATTACACCTTCTGGATAAGCAGGATTAAATACTCGAATCATAATTGAAATAAAACCAATTAAGAAACCATAAATCCATTTACCTTTATTTGTTTGTGAAGCAGTTACAGGATCGGTTGCCATAAATACAACACCAAATGCAAATCCACCAATTAATAAATGATGCCAGAACTCGGTACTCATTAAGGTATAGAATTTGCTGCTTTCTGTAATTAATTCTGCATTAGTAACACCGTTAAATATTAAGCCCATAACCAATGCTCCAATTACTGCAGATAGCATTATTCTCCAACTTGCAATTTTGGTAAATATTAGAAATAAACCTGCCAATAAAATTAATAGGGTAGATGTTTCACCAACCGAACCAGGTATAAAACCGAAGAACATATCTGAAATTGAATAGGCAGCTTGGTGCCCTTGGGCTAAACCTCCTAATATTGTTTCTCCAGAAATGGCATCTAAATTGGCACCTCCAATAATATCGTTAGCTCTTTCTGTTGCACCGTGTACCCAAACTTTATCTCCACTCATCCAAGTTGGATATGCAAAGAATAAAAATGCACGAATTGTTAAAGCAGGGTTTAGAATATTCATTCCAGTACCTCCAAAAACTTCTTTACCAATTACTACACCAAAAATAACTGCTACTGCTAGCATCCATAAAGGAATATCTACAGGAACAATTAAAGGAACAAGCATTCCAGTTACTAAGTAACCTTCTTCAACTTCGTGGCCTTTAATAATTGCGAAAATAAATTCAACTCCTAAACCAACAACGTATGATACAATTACTAAAGGAAGAATTTTGGTTAAACCAACTAAAAATGCATCCCAAGATAAGAAATCAACAGCCTCACCAAAAGCAAGGTAATGTTGGTATCCGGTATTAAACATTCCAAAAATTAAACAAGGAATCATAGCTAATACTACCATGTTCATTGTTCTTTTTAAATCGTCTGCAGCTCTTACGTGCCCACCTGAATGTGTTGTTTCATTAGGTGTATATAAAAATGTGTGAAAAGCGGAAAAGGCTGGAAGCCATTTTTTATCCTTGTTCTTTTCTCTGAAATTATGTAATTTTTCTTTTACTCCCATAACCTTATCCTATTTCTTTTAACATTAAGTCTAAGCCTTTTCTAATAATTTCTTGATGTGGTTGTTTAGAAATACAAACAAACTCGGTTAAAGCAAAATCTTCAGGAGCAACTTCGTACATTCCTAAAGCTTCCATTTCATCAAGATCTTTATACATACAAGCTTTTAAAATTTGCATTGGGAAAATATCTAAAGGAAATACTTTTTCGTATTGACCTGTAACAACAAACGCTCGGTGTTCTCCATTTGTATTTGTGTTTAAGTCGTATTTCTTTTTAGGATTTAACCAAGAAAAAGTTAAGGACCTTGTGGCTGATATTTTATTGAAAACTGGTTTGTTCCAACCAAATAATTCATAATCGTTACCTTCAGGAATTACAGTAATTATATTATCGTAATAGCCTAAACATCCTTTTAAGGTTATAGCTTTACCAGTTAGTACATTTCCACTAATAATTCTAGTGTTATCGCCTGCCAATTTATTACCAACAATAGAAGCAGTTGTAGCTCCAATAATTGTTTTATAATATTTTGGTGCTTTAACAGAAGAACCAGCCAATGCAATAATTCGTTCAGCATTAAATTTTCCGGTAAGTAATAATTCACCAATAATTACTAAATCTTGCGGAGAAATTGTCCAAACAGTTTCACCTTTATTAACAGGGTCAATTTTTGCAATTTGAGTACCAACATTTCCAGAAGGATGTGGTCCTGAAACTTTATGCAAAGTACAATTGTTTAAACCTGCTAAAGGCGAATTGGAATTTTTTCCAACCGAAACATGTACAGTTCCTGGCGTTAATTTACTTAAAGCTGTAATTGCAGCCTGTAACTCTTTTTCTTTACCTGCCAAAACGTAATCGTAATCAGCGGCTAAAGGAGCACTTGCATAGCCAGAAACAAAAATAGCTTTAGGTGTATTTGCAGGATTTGCAATTACATCATAAGGTCTTTGTTTAATAAATGGCCAACAACCAGCAGCTAATAAATGACTTTTAATCTCCTCAGCTTTCATAGCTTTTGGATCTTTTATGCCAAAATCTGCAAATTCTTGTACATTACTAGCATTAATTTTAATTGCTAATATTTTTCTTTTTTCACCACGAATTATATCAACCAACTCACCACTTACTGGTGATGGAAATTTCATATCTTCATTAGCTTTATTGTAAAAAACGGCTTCACCGGCTTTTACTTTAGCGCCAATTTTAATAGATAATTTAGGAATGATACTGTGGAAATCTTCAGGTTTTAGTGTGTAGACACTACATGGGTCAGCTTTTTCGGTAACCTTTTCGGCAATACCTTTTAGCTTAATATCCAAACCTTTTTTAATTTGAATGTCCTGTGACATATTTTGAGTTTATTTAGATAGTCCTTTAAAAACGGTGCAAAAATATGAATTTATAATTTTATTATACAGTTTTTAATAAATTTTTTAACTTTTGTAAATAAGTTTTCAATCCGAAATCGTTTTATTTGTATTTACAATTTTATATTTGGTTTAATTTTTGATGTTAAACACTGTTAAAACCATTATATTTTGAAGTTATTTTACACTTGTTTTATTACATTTTTAATTTTTCAGTTAAATTATGCTCAACAGAAAATTAAAGATGCCGAACATATAAAAACAATTATTTTACAGCCAACTTTAGCTAATAATTATGCGCCAATTATTAGATTAGGAGAATCTATTCAGTTGATTTTTGATGATTTAAATGCCGACGAACACGATTATACCTATAAAATTGAACATTGCGATTATAATTGGAATTCTTCAAATTTAGCAGATTCTGAGTTTATAGATGGTTATGCAGAAGATAGAATTAGAGGCTACGAAAATTCTTTTAACACCTTGCAGCCTTATACAAACTATTCCTTAACGCTGCCTAATGATAATACAAGAATAAAAATTTCTGGAAATTATAAAATCTATGTTTTAAATGATTATGATGAAGTGGTTTTTGAACGCAGATTTGTAGTGTACGAATCTAAAGTAACGGTTGGAGTAACAATTTATAAAAGTAGAGATATTTCAACCATAAATTCTCACCAATCTGTAGAATTTATAATAAATCATCCTAGTTTAAGAATTAACAATCCAAAAGAAGAAATTTTGCCAGTTGTAATTCAAAATAATAATTGGCAAACGGCTATTGAAGGTTTAAAACCACAATTTTATAGAGGTACACAATTATTATATAAATACAATAAAGAAACTAGCTTTTTAGCGGGTAATGAGTTTTTGTATTTCGATTCAAAATCTATTAGAAATTCTACGTTAAATATTGCAAAAGTGGAGCAGGGTAGAGATTTATACCATACTTACTTATATACAAACGAAGAAAGAATAGATAAACCGTATACGTTGTTTGAAGATATTAATGGAAATTTTGTTGTTAGAACCTTAACTGGAGATGATAGTAATACGGATGCAGATTATAGCTGGGTGCATTTTTCATTAAGTTGTTTAGAAAATTTAGATGGTAAAGATATTTATGTTAGTGGTAATTTTAATAATTGGCAGTTAAATGAAACTAATAAACTTACATACAATGCTGAAAATGGGCTTTATGAAGCCTCTATATTATTTAAACAAGGTTTTTATAATTATCAGTTTGTTACTAAAACTGCCGATGGTATTATAAATAATAGCGATATTGATGGCTCTTTTTTTCAAACGGAAAACGATTATACCGTTTTAGTGTACTATAATAAATTTGGAAGTAGATATACCAAAGTAATTGGTGTTGGTTATGGAAATTCTGAAAAAATGAATAATTAACAAAAATATAATATTCAGCCAATCGTTGATTTTATTGTGAATAAAATGTTAAGTATTGGAAATTGATGAAAAATATTTAATAAAATACGTTTTATTTAGTTTAATCTTAATAGTTTTGTGCTTTAATTTTAGCTGAATAATACTAAACTAGTTAAATATTAATTGTTAAGTTTTTAAAAAAATAAATTCATTTTATGAGAAAATTAAGTCTATTGTGTTCTTTAATAATTGTTATTCTTTTTAGTAGTTGTGTTAAAAAAACTGAAAAAAAACAGGCAGAAGTTCTAAAAGAAGAAATTAAAAAAGAATTAAAATTTACAAATGACCAATTTTATGATACTGAAGGAAATTTTTTAGAAGAAAAGGCAAAAGACGCTTTAATTGAAATGCTAGAATACCATGATTATCCTATTTTTGAAGGTTTAAGAGAAAAAATTTGGCTTACAGATTATAATAAAGGCAATTATGCCGAATTAGGGTTGGCTTCGGTTATGTATGTAAATAATGAAGAAGATCAATATATGCTGATGGATATATTTTTATTGCCAGGCCAAATGCTAGGAGAACACATGCATTTTGCAGCAGACGGCAATCCTGCAAAAATGGAAGGTTGGCTTGTAAGGCACGGTAAAAGTTATATAGTAGGAGTTGGAGAAAATAATAGAGATCAATTTCCTCAAGTTGTAGTGCCAAAATCGCATTGGGATGGTAAAGTAACTACAAATCATATTATTGAAGCAAACGAAGGTGATTTTGCAAAATTAGAAAAAGTAGAGTCGCCACATTGGCAAATAGCTGGACCAGAAGGTGCGGTTATTACAGAAGTAGGAAATGTACATACTAATGCTGGTGTGCTTAGATCTGATCCTAAAATGAATTAAATTCTAATTTTTTGTTTAAATAGAGTGTGTGATAACTACTTTATTTAGACAATTTTAACAATTAACAAGTTTTAAATAATTTCAGAAATTTTGTATCTTTGAAGAAACTCAACAAGTAAGTTGTTATGGTGCAACAAGTAACAAATGGCATTAAAATTTCAGTAAAATCTAATTTTGAAGGTACAAACTATCGAAATTATAGGTTGTATTATGCGTTTAGTTATCAAGTCACTATAGAAAATCAAAGTAATGAAACGGTGCAGTTATTGGCACGTCACTGGAAAATATTTGATTCGTTAAACAATACCGAAATTGTTGAAGGATCTGGTGTTATTGGTAAAAAACCAATTATAAAACCTGCTGAATCTCATACATATACTTCAAATTGTTTTTTAACTTCACCAATTGGTGCTATGAAAGGTTATTATAATATGGTAAACTTTACCACTTCAAAAATGTTTAAAGTTTATATACCAACATTTCAATTAATGGTTTCTAATATTCATAACTAAATACTTGTTTTGTGTATTAAATTACGAATTATATCTTTATATAGCATCTCAATTTTTTGATCTTCTTTTTTTATTGAAGTAATACTAACAGTTTCAACTTTTGGACGTTTCATTAAAATAGATTGTTCTTTATCTCCAATTTCAGAATGATGAAAATTTAAAATGGTTGAAGTTGTAAAGTTGTTTTCAGAAACCCATGTTTTAAACCAATGTTGTCTTGTTTCTTTTGAGGTTTCAGAATATAAAGTGGCAGAAGACCATATTTTAGGTTCGTTTTTTAAACTATTAAAATGTTTTGTGTTTTCATCCCAAACAAGTTCTAGTAAATTTAGGTTGTTATTATTCCAATCAACTATAACCATAGTAAACGGCTCAATTCCATCTAAATCTAAGTTTTTAATATACGCATTACAATTAGAGGCTTTTAAAATATCTTTAGCAATAATTCCTCTACTTTTTTTATAGCTTTCTTTTCTGTTATGTTTTTTAAAAGCACCGTTTAAAACACAAACCAATCTGTTATTAGAGCTTGTACCAATCCAAGTGCCACCAGCTAATTTATCCTTTGGGAAAACCAATTTCACACCATCTTCTTGATATTTTTTAGGAGGAAATGTAGCTCTAAGTGGCGTTTCATCGCGATTGGAAGTTAAAATAAAGCCATTATTTTTTAATGGTAGAAAAGTAACGGTACACATACTATCAAAATTTGAATAATCAGTATTAGTTTCAAAAATAATAAATGAATACTATTTTGTAACTTTGTAGGCAAATTTAAAGTAAAAATTTATAAAATAATATTAATATGGCTTCAGGATTTTATAATGTACCAAAGGCGGTAAATGAACCAGTTAAAAATTATGCTCCAGGTTCTGTAGAGCGTAGACTTTTATTGGAAACTTACCGAAAAATGTATAACCAAAAAGTGGATATTCCATTTTATATTGGAGGAAAAGAATTTAGAACTGGTAATACGGTAGATATTCATCCACCACATGACCATAAACATTGTGTTGGACACTATCATACTGCAGATAAAGAGCATATTGAGTTGGCTGTTAAAAAAGCTGCTGAAGCACGTGTAAAATGGGCAGCTACAAGTTGGGAGCACAGAGCTGCAATTTTCTTAAAAGCAGCAGATTTATTAGCAGGACCTTTTCGTTATAAAATGAATGCAGCAACAATGATTGCGCAATCTAAAAATGTGTATCAGGCAGAAATAGATTCAGCTTGTGAATTAATCGATTTTTTACGTTTTAACGTAGAATTTATGACTGAGATTTACAGTAATCAACCAGTATCTTCACCAGGTGTTTGGAACAGAATGGAATACCGTCCGTTAGAAGGTTTTGTATATGCTATTACACCATTTAATTTTACAGCAATTGCAGGAAATTTACCTGCAGCTCCAGCACTTATGGGGAATGTAGTTATTTGGAAACCTGCACGTTCTCAAGTATATTCTGCACAAGTAATTATGGAATTATTTAAAGCGGCTGGTTTACCTGATGGTGTTATAAATATGGTTACAGGTAATTCTGGAACAATTACAGACGTATTGTTAAACAGTCCAGACTTTTCTGGAGTGCACTTTACAGGATCTACACCAGTATTTAATAGTTTTTGGGAAACAATAGGTAAAAATATGAATACCTACAAAACATACCCAAGAATTGTAGGTGAAACAGGAGGAAAAGATTTTATTTGGGCACACCCAAGTTCAAATGCTCAAGAAGTAGCTACGGCCATTTCTAGAGGTGCTTTTGAATATCAAGGACAAAAATGTTCTGCAGCTTCAAGGGCTTATTTGCCAAAAAGTTTATGGCCAGAAATTAAAGAAGCTGTAATAAAAGATGTAAAATCTTTTAAAATGGGAACTCCAGAAGATACTACAAACTTTATAAATGCTGTGATTGATGATAGAGCGTTCAAAAAATTATCTAGCTATATAGATCAAGCAAAAGCAGATGCTGATGCCGAAATTATTATTGGTGGAGGTTATGATGATAGTATTGGTTATTTTATTGAGCCAACTGTAATTGTTACTACAAATCCACAGTACAAAACAATGAGTACTGAATTATTTGGCCCAATTATTACCATTTATATTTATGAAGATGAAAAATGGGAAGAAATTTTAGATATTGTAGATAAAACAAGCGAATTTGCCTTAACAGGAGCTATTTTTAGTGGAGATAGATATGTAATTGACATTGCTACTAATAAATTAGAAAATGCTGCGGGTAACTTTTATATAAATGATAAACCAACAGGAGCTGTTGTTGGACAACAACCTTTTGGAGGTGCTAGAGGTTCTGGAACTAATGATAAAGCTGGTTCTGTATGGAATTTATTACGTTGGGTAAGCAACCGTACAATTAAAGAAACTTTTGTGTCGCCAACAGATTATAGATATCCGTTTTTAGGGGAAACTACAATTGAAACTGTTGAAAAAGAGGTTGAAAGTGCAGTTGAAAAATTAAAAGAATTTGGTAAAGATTTATCAGATAGATTTAAGAAAAAATAAATTCAATATTATTGAATAATTAGGCTGTCTAAAAAGTGAAATTTTCGTCAAACCAAACTTGTTTCAGGTTAACGAATTTATAGACTTTTTAGACAGTCTTTTTTATTTTGAAAGTAAACTAAACTGCTTCAAAATCCTCAGCTCCATCTAAAAGGCCAATTAATTCTTGTGGATTGTGAATTATGGTTGGCATATGTTGTGGGCAGATATAAAATTCACTTTCTTGATAATAAAACTTTGTTACCGGTATTTCTGTAGCAGTTTTTTTACAAACTAAACATGCTTTAACTTGACTCATATCTATTATAATTTTAATTTAAGACAAAAATATCTTTTATTTTAATTATAAATTATAACAAATGTCATATTTAACGTTTCTTCAACGGAATATGCACTACTTTTTTAGTTTCAAAAAATTCATCATCAAAATAGTCGGTTAAATTATAGAGTGTTGCATTTGAAAAATTTGCCAATTCGTCAGTTAAATCACCACCTTTTAAATATAAAATTCCATTTTTAAGTTGGTGTTGCTGTTTTTTAGCAATTTTTTTACGGGTCCATTTTACAAAATCGTCCATTTTAGTAACAGCTCTGCTAACAATAAAGTCGAATTCTCCTTTTACATTTTCAGCTCTAATTTGTTCAGCTTTTACATTTTTTAATTTTAGAGCAGTTGCAACTTCATTTACAACTTTTATTTTTTTTCCTATAGAATCAACTAAATAAAAGTCGGTTTCAGGAAATAAAATAGCCAAAGGAATTCCAGGAAAACCACCACCTGTGCCAACATCTAAGACCTTAGATTCAGGATTAAAAGCTTGTACTTTGGCTATACCTAACGAGTGTAGTACATGTTTAGTGTATAATTCATCAATATCTTTTCTAGAGATAACATTAATTTGTGCATTCCAAAATTTGTACAACTCTTCTAATTTGTAAAATTGTTCTTTTTGGGTTTCAGTAATATCGGTAAAATAGTTCAAAAGTGTCTTCATAAATAATTGTGTAAAAAAATACGGTGTAAAATTACTATTTCAAAAATTAAATTAACATCTTTTCAAAAATTGTTATATTTTTCCCAAAAATTAATTTAAATACCTAAAATGGTGTAATTTTGGCATATACGTTTTAGTATAGATAAAAAAAGTATGAATAATAATAAAACAATAAGCTTTTCTCGTAATGATAAAGCTAAATTTTTTAGAACTCTTAATAAAAGGGTGAATTCTTATTTCAAAGAAAATAAAATTAAACGAACCGGAAATTGGAAATTATATACGAAAGCAATTATTATGTTTTCAGTTTTTTTAGTGCCATTAGTACTAATTTTAACAGTGCAAATGCCACAATGGGCATTACTTTTATTAACTGTTGTTATAGGAGTTGGTATGGCAGGTGTAGGTATGAATGTAATGCACGACAGTAATCACGAATCTTTTTCGAGTAAAAAGTGGGTGAATAAATTAATGGGAAGCAGTATGTATATTTTGGCAGGTAATGTTTATAATTGGAAAGTACAACACAATGTATTGCACCATTCATTTACAAACATTCAAGGCCATGATGAAGATATAGATGCAGGTAGAATTATTCGTTTCTCTAAACATTCAAAATGGTTTAGAGTGCATAAATTTCAAAAGTACTATTCCATATTTTTATATGGTTTATTAACTATTAATTGGGCCATTACTACAGATTTTAAACAAATGCGCAGTTATTTAAAGCGTAAACTTTCTTATGGAGAATTTCCAAATCCAGCTAAAGAATGGACTATTTTAATAGTTACTAAAATAATCTATTATTTACTTTGGATAGTATTACCATTAACTGTTTTAGATATAGCTTGGTGGAAAGTATTAATTGGATTTTTTGTAATGCATTATACAGCAGGAATGATATTAAGTGTTGTTTTTCAGTTAGCACATGTTGTTCCAAATACTAAAATGCCATTGCCAGATAAAGAAGGTAATTTAGAGCATACCTGGGCAATCCATCAATTATATACCACTTCTAATTTTGCACCAAAAAACAACTTTATTTCTTGGTATACAGGAGGATTAAATCATCAAGTAGAACATCATATTTTTCCGCATATTTCACATATTCATTATGGTAAAATTGCTAAAATTGTAAAAGAAACGGCAACTGAATTTAATTTGCCTTACAATGAATATAAAACCATGCGAAAAGCATTCGTAGAACATTTTAACCAATTAAAAACATTAGGGATTAAACCAGCACATGCTTAAATAATTTTTTATGAAACGGGCTAGCTAAAAGTTTTGTATAAAATAAAGATTAAAAACAGACAGTAAGTCACCGTTAAAAAACCATAATTACAAACACATGAAAGATCAATTATCAAACAGAATTAACAGTTTACCAGTATCGGCAACTTTAGCAATGGCAGCAAAAGCAAGAGAATTAAAAGCTGCAGGAAAAGATATTATTAGTTTAAGTTTAGGAGAGCCAGATTTTAATACTCCTGAATTTATTAAAGAAGCAGCAATACAAGCTATAAATGATAATTACAACTCTTATAGTCCTGTTGATGGATATGCAGATTTAAAAGAATCTATCATCAATAAATTTAAACGTGATAATGGTTTAGACTATAAACCTAGTCAAATTGTGGTTTCAACAGGAGCTAAACAATCTATTGCAAATGCATTACAAGTTTTGTTAAACCCTGGAGATGAAGTGTTATTACCTGCACCATATTGGGTAAGCTATTCTGCATTGGCAATTTTTTCTGAAGCAACATATAAAGAAATTCCTTCATCTGTAGACACAGATTTTAAAATTACGCCAGAGCAATTAGAAGCAGCAATTACGCCTAAAACTAAATTGATTTTATTTAATTCACCAAATAACCCAAGTGGTTCTATTTATAGTGAAGCCGAATATAGAGCTTTAGCAGCTGTTTTAGAAAAATATCCAAACATCTATATTCTTTCAGATGAAATTTACGAGCATATAAACTATGGTGAACCAATGTTTAGTTTTGCAGCAATTGAAAGTATGTACGATAGAACAATTACTGTAAATGGTGTAGCAAAAGCTTTTGCAATGACTGGTTGGAGAATTGGATATATTGGTGCTCCAGAATGGATTGCACGTGCTTGTAATAAATTGCAAGGGCAAATTACTTCAGGAGCTAACTGTATTGCGCAAAGAGCCACAATTGCAGCCTTAGATGCACCTGTTTCTAAAATTCAATATATGGTTGATGAATTTCATAAACGTAGAGATATGATGTTGGATTTATTAGGTAAAATTGAAGGGTTTAAATTGAATACACCGGGTGGAGCTTTTTATATTTTCCCAGATGTTTCTGCATTTTTTGGAAAAGAAATAAAAGGTCATAAAATTGAAAATGCAACAGATTTTTCTTTATTTTTATTAGAAGAAGCTAATATTGCTACCGTAACTGGAGAAGCTTTTGGAGCGCCAGATTGTATAAGAATTTCTTATGCTGCATCTGAAGAAAACTTAAGAGAAGCTGTTTCTAGAGTTGAAAAAGCATTGGCTTAATACAACTCTTGTTTTATATAAAAAAAAGCTGTTTAAAAAGTAACAAACTCGTCTGTTGAATTTAGTTTTAGTATCTTATCACATTAATAAATAATTATTGTGAAGGCTTGAACTAAATTCGGGTTGACGTAAGTTTAACTTTTTAAACAGTTTTTTTATTTCTATTTTAATTGCTATCTCAATAACAGCCATTAAATTACTAACATTATTCTATAATTTTTAAGAATGTAAAGATGTGTTGTAATTTAGCGTTATTTTCCTGTGGAAATATGATGTGTTTATCTGTACTGATTTTAAGTTCTTTTTGTTAAATCAAAATTGTAACTTAAATTAAGATGTAAAATATTGTTTGAAATATAAAGCGCAGCATTTTTTTTGAAATAATACCTGCCATAACCCATCCAAATTGTTGAGTTTGGTAAAAGTTTATAGCCTATTAAAGCAGCAAAATTATTTTGATCAAAATCAGGTTCATTTATTCCACCACCAGCAAAACGAATTCTAATTTCATTAGATAATTTTCCTAAAATATATTTTTCATTCTTTAATTTAAATAAATTAGTTGTAGCCTGAACTCTATATCTAAAACGATTAACATATTTAGAACCATCTATTATATTAGGAGTAACGCTAGTATTAATTACATCAATTACGCGTTCTTCAAATCTAAATCTGTTACTAATTTTAAAAATTTCAAGCTTAGAATTTACCACTAAATCTTGAAAAAAACGGCTTTCATCTTTTTTAATAGAAGCATGTGAAACACCGTTTGTAAAGTAGGTATAATGCATATATCCAACACCAAAACTTACATTTTTTGTCAGTTGGTAATTAATACTTGGTGAAAGTAAAAAAGCTTGCGTGTTTTTTAAAAAGTTAACCCTACGTTGTTGCGTTACATTAGTAATGTAAAATTTTTCAGAAACTTTAACTTTATTTGTTAATGTAAACCAAGAGCCATTATCTTTTAATATTTCTGTTTGAGCATTTGTATAATTAATGGTAATTAAAAGTAGAATTGTTGAAATAATATATTTCATGGGTAAATTTTTAAACGTACAAATTTACTATTTATAACAGGATAAAAAATGACGATTGTTAGTTTTAAGTATATTTTGTATATTTAAGTATTATTAATTTAAAACAAAAAATTATGGCAGTAATGAAAGTTATTGAAGTAATGGCAAGTTCTAACAAAAGTTGGGAAGATGCTACTAAAAATGCAATATCGCATGCTTCAAAAAGTGTAAAGCATATTAAATCTGCTTTTGTGCAATCACAAAGTGTAGTGGTTGACGGTAATGAAGTTTCAGAATTTAGAGTAAATGTAAAAATTACTTTTGAAGTAAAATAAATAATTATTTCATCAGTTAAAAAAGAGGTTGTTTAAAAAGTTGAATTTATATACTTTAATTTTTTAAACACCCTCTTCTTTTATTTAAATAAGTCATATTAAAAATTATGAATAACCATAAATTCACCAATAGTTTAATAAATGAAACAAGCCCTTATTTATTGCAACATGCTCACAATCCTGTAGATTGGCATGCTTGGAATAATGAAGCATTGGCATTAGCAAAAAAAGAAAATAAACTATTGTTAATTTCTATAGGTTATTCATCTTGTCACTGGTGTCATGTTATGGAACATGAATGCTTTGAAGATGAGGGAGTTGCAGCGGTTATGAACCAAAATTTTATAAACATAAAAGTAGATAGAGAAGAACGTCCAGACGTTGATCAAGTATATATGAATGCAATTCAATTAATGACTGGAAGAGGGGGTTGGCCATTAAATTGTATTGCATTGCCAGACGGAAGACCAATTTGGGGTGGTACTTATGTACCAAAAGGAAATTGGATACAAGTTTTAAATCAATTAAGTTCTATGTTTATAGAAAAACCAGAAGAGGTAATCGACTATGCGGTAAAACTTACTGAAGGTATAAAAAACACAGATTTAATTTCTTTAAACACCAATAAAAAAGAATTTACGGTTTCAGAATTAGAAAATGTTGTTGATGAATGGAAACAGCATATGGATTTTGATTTAGGCGGTAGAAAAGGAGCTCCAAAATTTCCAATGCCCAACAATTATCTTTTTTTATTACGTTACGCTTTTCAAGCTAATAATAAAGAACTATTAGATTATGTAAATACATCATTAACTAATATGGCATATGGTGGTATTTACGATCAAATTGGTGGAGGTTTTTCAAGATATTCGGTAGATAAAAAATGGCATGTGCCTCATTTTGAAAAAATGTTGTACGACAATGGGCAGTTGGTGAGCTTATATTCAGAAGCTTATTTAGCTACTAAAAATAAATTATACAAAAATATAGTATATGAGACCTTGCAATTTATTGAAAATGAATTAACTAGTAATGAAGGGGCTTTCTATTCTTCATTAGATGCAGATAGTATAAATTTAAAGGGAAAATTAGAAGAAGGTGCCTTTTATGTTTGGACTAAAAATGAGTTAAAAGCAATTTTAAAGGGTGATTTTCAATTGTTTTCAGAATATTATAATGTAAATTATTATGGTTTTTGGGAACATGATAATTATGTGTTAATTAGAAAAAATAGTGATGAAGAAATTGCAAAAAATAATGCAATAGCTATTTTAGAATTAGAAACAAAAGTTGCTTCTTGGAAAAAACTACTATTAAAAGAACGTTCAAAAAAAGAACGACCTCGATTAGATGATAAAGCCTTAACTTCTTGGAATGCGCTTATGCTAAAAGGTTATATAGATGCTTATAAAGTATTTAATGAGCCTCATTTTTTAGAAGTTGCAATAAATAATGCACGTTTTATTTATACAAAGCAAATACAAGAAGACGGAAGTTTAAATCACAGTTATAAAAATGGAAAGAGTATCATAAACGGATTTTTAGAAGATTATGGAGCTGTAATTGAGGCGTATATTTCTTTATTTGAAGTTACCTCAAATGAATTTTGGTTAAATGTAGCAAAACAATTAACCGATTATAGTTTAGATCATTTTTTCGATGAAAAAAGAAAGATGTTTTACTTTACCTCTAATAAAGATGCCGATTTAATAACTCGTAAAATGGAAATTGAAGACAATGTTATGCCTGCTTCAAACTCTATAATGGCAAATAACTTGTTTAAATTAAGTTTTTATTTTTCTAATAATTATTTTTTTGAAACAAGTAAACAAATGCTTCAAAATGTAGAAAACAGAATAGTAAGTTATGGGTCTGGATATTCTAATTGGTTACAATTAATGTGTAATTTTTCAGGTGATTTTTATCAAATAGCAGTTTTAGGTAAAGCTTCAAAAAATAACATTTTAGAAATAAATAAAAATTATATACCAAATAAAATAATTGCAGCAAGTACAAAAAAAAGTACAATTCCATTAATGAAAAATAGGTTTGTTGAAACTAAAAATTTAATTTATGTATGTGTTGATGGTACTTGCCAATTGCCAATAGAAAATGTAGAAGAAGCTTTAAATAAGCTGAAAATTAATTTTTAAAAGTTATAATTAAATCAATGAGTTATAATTTTGAAGAAATATTACTTTTCTTTTACTTTGTATAATATTTGTGTGACAATTACAGGTGTTTTTGTGTCATATATAATTAGAAAGATAAAACTGGTTATAGGGTTATTTTTCTTACAAATTTTAGAATTTTTTAATAATAATTAAATATTATAAATATAATGGATTATCAAAAGTATTTAAACTTAGTAATTAACTTTGTAAACAAAAATATAGGCAATGTAATTGTTGCATTATTAATTTTAATAATAGGTTTATGGCTTGTTAAAAAAGTTGTGAAAGTTATTAGAAAAGTTATGGATAAAAGAGGTGTAGACGTTACGCTTCAAAAATTTTTAGGAGATTTAATTGGTTGGACCTTAAAAATATTAATTTTTATAACAGCTATATCTCAAGTTGGAGTTGAAACAACTTCGTTTATTGCAATATTAGGAGCCGCAGGTTTAGCTGTTGGTTTAGCTTTACAAGGTTCTTTAGCTAATTTTGCTGGAGGGGCTTTAATAATGATATTTAAACCTTTTAAAGTTGGAGATTTAATTGAAGCACAAGGTGAAATTGGTGTTGTAAAAGAAATTGAAATTTTTACAACAAAACTTACTGGACTTTCTAATAAACAAATTATCATTCCTAATGGTACTTTATCTAATGGAAATATTGTTAATTACACAGTGCTTGGTACTCGAAGAGTAGATTTTACATTTGGAGTAAGTTATGACGCAGACATTAAACAAACTAAAGAAGTGTTAATGGGAGTTATTAAAAATCATCCAAATGTTTTAAGGGAACCAGCACCATCAGTTAATGTTTCTGAATTAGCAGATAGTTCAGTTAATTTTGCTGTTAGACCTTGGTGTAAATCTGAAGATTATTGGACGGTTTATTTTGATGTTATGGAAGCTGCAAAAATTGCATTAGATAAAGCAGGTATTGAGATTCCTTATCCTCATCAAGTTGAAATTAAGAAATAATAAATTATAGTATTTGTAGTTTACGCAGCTAATTAAACCTTTTTTTTAGCTGTTGTAACTACAAAATCTTTTAAATAAAAAGGTTCAAAATAAGCGACATCTTCGATGTCGTTTTTTTTGTATTTTATATAAGATAGTGCTGACATTTCATTTGCTGAAGGAAACTTATTATCAATAAAATTTGCGTTTTTATGGATAATACTATTTTTACATTTTTCAGCACCATCACCTAAAAAATAAACAGTGTCTTTGCTTAAATAGTCATCAAAAGATGTTTCGTCAATAATTTCAGCTTGTACATCTCTTACATTTTTATTATTAGCGTAAACAGCACTGTAAACTTCCATTCTTCTAGCATCTAAAAGCGGAATTATATATCCTTCGGAAACAGTAATTGATTGTGCTAAAGATTGTAATGTGTTAATTGAAATAAGCGGTATATTTAAAGCAAAACAAAGGCCTTTTGCTGCAGAAACTCCAATACGAAGGCCTGTATAAGAACCTGGGCCTTTACTAACAGCTATTGCATTTAAATCGGACAAAGAGATTTTGGATTCATCTATAACTAATTGAATAAACTCATGAAGTTTTTCGGCGTGTGAATAACCACCGTCGTTTAATTCTTTTAAAGCAATAGTTTTACCATCTTTAGCTAAGCTAACCGAGCAATTTTTTGTTGCTGTTTCAATATTTAAGATATATGCCAAAATTTAGATATTTTAAAGCAAAGATAATTAATGTGCTATAAAACAAAACATCCAACTTAAAAAAGTTTTAATACCGTCATTCTGAACTTGTTTCAGAATCTTATTGCACTGAGTATCAATTATTATGAGAGCCTGAAATAAGTCCAGGTTGACGTAATTTATTCTCTAAAAAGCCTTTTTAATTAGCGATTTATATAAGTTTTAATTTAAAACAATTGGAATGCCTAAATAATATTCTAGTAACTTAGTTCTAAATACAAAATTATATTTTGCATTTGCCATTGAAGATTGTGCATTAACTAATCTGTTTCTAACTTGATCAAAATCAAAAGAAGTCATTACTCCAGCATTATAACTTTCTTGGGCATTTTTAAAAGATTCATTTTGAGCGTATAAACTTTTTTCAGCTGAAATATATTGATTTAAAGCAGCTTTAGCATCGGCGTAAGCTTGCTCAATGGTTTCTCTTAATTTAATTTGCTTATCTAATAATGCTAATTCGGCTCTTTGCTGATTAATTTCGGCTTTTGCTACAGCAGTTTTTGTTTGAAACCTATTAAAGATTGGAATACTTAAAGAAAAGCCAGCGTTAAATCCTAGATTATCTTCAAGTTGCTGGCCAAAACCATTAGGAACATAAACAACGTTGTTATTTTCATCTAAAATAGCACGTACATCTTTAGAGCCTTGGTTGTGTTGGTATGATGTTCCTACTCCGGCCCCAAAAGAAAGTGAAGGTAAAAAACCTGCTTTAGCTCTATCAACAGATAATTCTGAGTTTTCTACTGCAATTTCTGCACTTTTAATTTCAGGTAAACTTGTTAATGCAGTATTAAAAATAGCATCTGTATCATTATAAATTAATGAAGCAGAATCAATATTTAGAGTTACACTTTCAATATCAAACCCTTTGTGAGAAACTTGTAATAATTGTGCTAAATTTAAAAGTGCTAAATCTAAAGTATTTTGAGCAGATGTTAGTTGTTGTTCGTTAGAAGCTAAAGTTGCTTCAGCTTCTAATAAATTAGCTCTTGGTACTTCTCCAGCATCTACCAAAGCTTTTGTTTGTTCTACTTGGCTTTTGCTTATTAAAATTTGTTCTTCAGCAATTACAATACTTTCTTTATTTAATAGTACGTTTAAGTAAGAATTTACTACAAATAACATAATACTATTTTTATTTTCTTCTAAATCAAAACCAGCTGCTTCTAGATTTTTTTGCGTTTGTAATAAGTTTATTTTGTTGATATTTCCGTTGTATAATGTTACTCCAGAACTAATTCCAAAACTATTTGAACGGCTATCTCTAGAAACACGACCTCCATAATTATCGATGTAAGATCCGAAGTTAAAATTTTGTGATGCTGAAGCGCTTAATGAAGGTAGAAAACTTCCTTTTGCAGTAACTATATCTTCTTTAATTAGTTCTTTGCTTAACTCTTGCTGTTTTATAGAAATATTATTTTCTACTGCGTAATTAATGCATTCTTGTAAAGTCCATTTTTTATCTTGTGCATTGGTAGTAAAAAAGAATGCTAGTACTAGAATAGTAATAATTTTAGTTCTCATTTAAAAGCGTTTATTAGTTTTTAGTTTATTGTAATAAATAAAACCGAATAGGAGCATTAATTTAGAACACTTCAATCTAGCGGTTTAGTTAATTCTATTATAAGACGACTAAAATTATTATTTGTTACATATTAAGTTAAATATAGAAGCGTTAAAGTTTAAATTTTCGTCTGTATTTAAAAATAAAAAATAAAAGTACACCAACTAAAAGATAGGGAAAAGCCATTAAATATAGAATACCACTATTTAAGCCTTCTGCTTGAGAGGTATCTCCACCGCTTTCTACAACGGCTTTACACATAGCACACTGTGCATTTGCTTTATTTACAAAAGCTAGAATTAAGAGAAGTATAATGCTTATTTTTTTCATCTAAATAATTGTATTCAACTTTATTTTAATAATATGGGGAAATCATAATATACACTATAACTCCGGTAATAGCAACATATAACCATAAAGGAAATGTAATACGAGCTATTTTTTTATGAAGTTCTATGTTGTTGGTAATTGCTCTAACATAAGTTATAAGAACAAAAGGTATTACGGCAATAGAAAGCAGAATGTGTGAGAATAAAATAACAAAATAAATTGTTTTTATAGCTCCTTCACCGCCAAATTTAGTAGATTCTGAAGTCATATGATAAGCAACATACATTGCTAAAAAAAGCACAGAGCAAGTAATAGCAGTTTTCATTAATTTTTCATGCAATTTTATTTTTTTATTTTTTACTGCCCATACAGCTACAATTAAAAGTAAAGCTGTAAATGCGTTTATACTAGCATAAATTGGTGGTAAAAAAATAGGTAATTCAGCATCGATTTTAACACCAAATAAAATTGCTACAACTACAGGAATTGCAATTGATAAAATTACAATCCATTTATTATATTTTTTAATTTCTGTACTCATTATTCTTTTAATAAAATTGCGATATCTTCTTTTAACATTTGAATGTTTTTGGCATCTAATCCATCGTAAAAAGCAATGGGATTTCCATATTCATCTAATCTAGAACGAATAGTTCCTTGCTTGTCTACTAAAGCAAACATTCCAGAATGTTCAAAACCGCCTTCGGCTTCACTATTTTCACCTGCATACAAGGCAATTCCTTTATTTGCAAGGTTGTAGATGGTTTCTTTATCACCTGTTAAAAAGTTCCAGTTTTTTAAAGTTGCTCCGTGTAATTTCGCATATTCTTTCAAAATTTCTGGAGTATCGTATTCTGGATTTATACTAAAAGAGGCAATTCCAAATTCTGAATTTCCGTAGAATTCGTTTTGAAGTTTTACCATATTTGCATTCATTTTTGGACAAATGGTAGGGCAGGTGGTAAAGAAAAATTCTATTACATATACTTTGTCTTTGTAAAATGCGTCTGAAATTTGTTTTCCATCTTGATTTGTAAATTCATAAGAAGGAACTGTACCAATTGTTACAAGTTCGTGTGTTTTAAATCTGTTTACAATTTTTGGAACAGCGTAAATTCCAAATATTAAAACTATAAAAGCAATTCCTATGTACGAATATTTTTTCATGTGTCTATATTATTGTTTTTTTAAGGTCACCTGTTGTTTGCTATTAGTTATTTTGTTGGGTGATAAACTTTTTAACATGCTCGTTTCATAAGATTAGATTTCTCTTTTTCTTCGTTTTTCTTTTTCAGCAGATTTTTTTAATTGATAGTAGATAATGTCAATATCATCTTTCATCTTATTTTTTAACGTTGCAACAGACTTCATATTATATCCGTATAATTTTCCATCTTTAGTATCCTCATCATCTTTTCTGCCTCTTAAACGCAATTCCATATCTACAATATAGGCGTTTTCAGAATACAATGCTTCATTTAAAGAAAAAGGCGTGTTAAAGCTATTAAATAAGTTGTTAATATCGGTTTTATCGGTATAAATAAAATTCCATTGACTAATGTCTGTAAAAGCTGAAAGTTCTGCAATGGATTCTTTGTATGCTTCTTTAGATTCTTTTGGAATTATTGCAACAATTTGAAAATATGGTTTTTGGTAATAACGTTTGTAAATTGTTTGATTTAAATTGAACATACTGCCTTTTGCAGTATTTAGTTCATTTCCTAAGAAACAAACAACAGTTAATTTGTTATTAAAAGTAACTTCAGCATCTTTAGAAAGTTCGTTTACATTTTGAACGTCTTCTGTTAATATTGGTAAATTTGCGTATTTATAAATTCCTTTTGAAAGAAAGATATAAAATATTAATGGTAAAATAAATAAGCTAAAAAGTACCCAGAATTTTTTCATCGTGTTTTTTACAAAAATAAAAAAAAGGTGGTTAATAAAACCACCTTCTTTAATTTAAAAAAAAATAGCGTTATTAGTAATTCCACTTTACTAGCGGTGCTAAAACATCGTTTAAATAGCTACCTTCAATTAATAATAAAGTTGCTAAATATAATATTAGAAAAACGGCTGTCCAGACAACGGAACGTCTTAAACTCTTTTTTTCTTCTACCATATGCATAAAGTACCAAGTAATATAGTATGCTTTTACTAATGTAAGTACTAAAAAGATAATATTTAAAGGGCTTGTTCCTAAAATTGTAGTTAAATGAAGTGAATCTGGTTTTATAATACCTAAAACAACTTCAATAATTGTTATAAATGAAAGGATGCCAAATACTTTCCAAATTAATTTTGTGTGCGATGTATGTTCTTGAGAGTGTGTTGTCATTTTTAATAATTTTAATGAATTAAACTAGATAGAAAAATGTAAATACAAATACCCAAACTAAATCTACAAAGTGCCAGTATAAACCTACTTTTTCAACCATTTCATAATGTCCTCTACGTTCGTAAGTTCCTATAATTACATTAAAAAAGATAATAATATTAATTAAAACCCCTGTAAATACGTGAAATCCATGAAAACCAGTTATAAAGAAAAAGAAATCGGCAAATATAGTTTTACCGTATTCATTTACTTTTAAATTAGCTCCATTAACTACCATTTTAGCTTCGTTTAAGTAGGCCATTGCATTTTCACGCGGTATAATAGTTTTCTTTTTTGTTTCTGGATTGATAAGTTCAGTTCTTATTGAAATGTCTGGATTTGCATTAAATCCATCTATTACTTCTTTTACTGTAAAAGCTGCTAGTGCAGATTCTTCAACAAACCATAATCCTTTATCTTTTGTATGTTGAACTCTTTCCGAATTTGAAGATTTGGCAAAACTTTCTAAAGAAACTTGATGTCCTGTAGCATCAACAAATTGAACAATTTTACCATCGTTTAATTGTACAGCTCCGTAAGAACCATTGATAAAGTTTTTCCATTCCCAACCTTGAGAACCTAAAAACACTAAACCTCCAATTATTGTAAGAAACATATAAAATGTTACTTTCTTTTTATTCATTTGGTGACCTGCGTCAACGGCTAACACCATTGTTACTGAAGAAAATATTAAAATAAAGGTCATTAATGCCACATAGTACATTGGTGCATGTACTCCGTGTAAAAACGGGAAATGCGTAAATACTTCATCGGCAATTGGCCAAGACTCAATAAATTTAAATCGAATTAAACCATAAGCGGCTAAAAATCCAGAGAATGTAAGTGCATCTGATAAAATAAAGAACCACATCATCATTTTACCATAACTTGTGCCTAATGGTTTGCTAGACCCACCATCCCAAATTTTTCCATTAGTTTTAGTAGCAACAGTTGCTTCCATATAAGTTTTTGTTTTGATTTTTTTAGTTTAGTTGTGCCAAAAATACATTTTTTTTTTATTATCTGATAAAATAGAAAAATAAAAACAGATAAATCCACAGGATATCTACAAAATGCCAGAAAATTGCACCTAGTTCTAGCCCAAGAGTATTTTTAGATGTGTATTTTTTATTGAAGTGGTTAATAGTTACTACTATAAGAACAATAATTCCAGCGGCAACATGTGCAATATGTGCAAGAGAAATACCAATAATGAAAGATGATTTTACAGTACTTTGTTCGCCAGCAAAAACAAATCCAGCATTAAATAGTTGATTAAAACCTTCAAATTGAAAATAGACAAAACCAACTCCTAAAATTAACGTACTTAAAAGAGTTATGGTTGTTAGTTGTCGGTTGTCCTTTTTTATAAAATACTTAGCCAATAAAAATGTAATACTACTTAAAATAATTAAAATAGTACTTGTGTAAAAGGCGTTTGGTAAGTCAAAAGAAACCCAATCGGCTCTTTTTCTACTAACAACATAGGCACTTGTTAAGCCGGCAAACATCATTGTCATGCTAATCATAGAAACCCAAAGCATGGGTTTTGCTGATTTTCTTTTAGCTTGTTTGTATTCTTCGTCTAAAGTTACTTTCATTTTTTAATTTTTTTAGTGTAAAAACTTATCAACTACGTAAATTACTTGAATTAGTGTAATGTATAAAACGCTAGATAACATTAATTGTCGAGCTTCTTTATTAGTTTGATGTTTGTATAATTTAACTCCATAATAAAGCATTAAACTACCTAAGGCAATTAAAATTAAAGCTGTAATTGGGTAAATATAAAAACTTCCAGTTAATTTTAAAACTGGTATTATAGAAACAATAATTAAGCAACAAGTGTAAATTATTATTTGAATAACAGCTTTTTTGTTTTTTTTACCCATTGGCATAAGGTTAAAACCAGCTTTTTTATATTCATCGTATTGTAACCAAGCTATTGCCCAAAAATGTGGAAATTGCCAAAAAAATTGAATTAGAAATAGCATACCTGGCTCTATAGAAAAAGTATTTGTTGCTGCTACCCAACCTAACATAAAAGGGATTGCACCTGGAATAGCGCCTACAAAAACAGCTAAAGGAGTTACTGCTTTTAAAGGTGTATAAATACTTGTGTACAGAAATATTGAGATTGCTCCAAATAAGGCGCTTTTAGGGTTGATACTATATAAAATAGCCAATCCAACAATTGTAAATGAAATAGCGATAACAAGCGCCATAGAAACGTGCATTCTACCTGTTGGCAGAGGTCTGTTTTTAGTACGTTTCATTAAAGCGTCTGTTTCTTTTTCAATAATTTGATTAAAGGCATTTGAAGCTCCTACCATTAAATAGCCTCCAATAGCTAATAAAATAAGTATCGTAATATCAATTTTTTCAACAGCGAGTAAATAACCAGCTATTGAAGAAAATACAACACTAAGCGATAGACCAACTTTTGTTAATTGCTTAAAGTCACTAAAAATGGCAGAGAAATTCATTTTGTTTTTAAAACTTTTAAAGTTAGCTGTATTCTTTTTTGTTTTGAATCTCTGCAAAGATATTTTATTATTGCACATTTACAACCTTAAAATAAGGAGATTAAAAAAATAATTTAAATAAAAATCAAAAAAGTCTTTGTGGTTAATAAAAATGTATTAAATTTGCACTCGCATTTGAGATATTAAGTGCCACGTTCATATAAAAATAATGACTGCGAAAGTAGCTCAGGGGTAGAGCATCACCTTGCCAAGGTGAGGGTCGCGGGTTCAAATCCCGTCTTTCGCTCTACAACATATAAAATACCAATGCTCGAGTGGTGGAATTGGTAGACACGCTGGACTTAAAATCCAGTGGACAGTAATGTCCGTATGGGTTCAAGTCCCATCTCGAGTACTAAAACTCTTGTTAATCTTTTGATTTTCAAGAGTTTTTTGGTTTTTATAAGGTTCAAGTTGTACGGTTTTGTACGGTAAATTTTTTTTTTAATATAGTTTTCTATTTTTTTGAATGCTTTATGTTTCTGTTTTAATGTTGGCTTTGCTTTCAGATTTGTATTTTTACTTAGCATTCGCAGGTCCGTCTACTACCAACGGATGCCATACAGTGTTGTGAATTGCTTTCAGATTTGTATTTTTACTTAGCATTCGCAGGTGGGCGAGGTAATGCTATTATTCTATACTGGTTGTGAATTGCTTTCAGATTTGTATTTTTACTTAGCATTCGCAGGAAGGTCATTCGGTGATAACTCGTAAAAGCTGTTGTGAATTGCTTTCAGATTTGTATTTTTACTTAGCATTCGCAGGCAAGGACTTGAAAATATAAAAGAATGGTGTGTTGTGAATTGCTTTCAGATTTGTATTTTTACTTAGCATTCGCAGGGGTTAATGGGACGTGCTAAATTAAAAGCACGTTGTGAATTGCTTTCAGATTTGTATTTTTACTTAGCATTCGCAGGTTATGCAAAGAATACAATAATAAAATATCAGTTGTGAATTGCTTTCAGATTTGTATTTTTACTTAGCATTCGCAGGATGACGATTATAATGGAAAGGTATTAATTGGTTGTGAATTGCTTTCAGATTTGTATTTTTACTTAGCATTCGCAGGATAATTGGTAAATATTCAGTATAAGCAGTAGTTGTGAATTGCTTTCAGATTTGTATTTTTACTTAGCATTCGCAGGGGAGACTATAATATATTAAATCACTGGGAGGTTGTGAATTGCTTTCAGATTTGTATTTTTACTTAGCATTCGCAGGCTGTTTTAGCGTAGCTTTCTACTTGATTATGTTGTGAATTGCTTTCAGATTTGTATTTTTACTTAGCATTCGCAGGAATAGTGTTTGTACCTCCTGTGCTCGTTGGGTTGTGAATTGCTTTCAGATTTGTATTTTTACTTAGCATTCGCAGGTAGATGGGGTGATGTTAATTTAAGTCTCTAGTTGTGAATTGCTTTCAGATTTGTATTTTTACTTAGCATTCGCAGGAACCTAATGAAAGAGTATTAACAGCGCACGGTTGTGAATTGCTTTCAGATTTGTATTTTTACTTAGCATTCGCAGGTGTTTGCGAAAAGTTAGCAAAAGAATACCGTTGTGAATTGCTTTCAGATTTGTATTTTTACTTAGCATTCGCAGGCAGTCATAATAAATATATTGTCAATCGCTTGTTGTGAATTGCTTTCAGATTTGTATTTTTACTTAGCATTCGCAGGAAGCGCAAGAATTGATAACAGAAGAAGAGGGTTGTGAATTGCTTTCAGATTTGTATTTTTACTTAGCATTCGCAGGCAAACCACATAATTAATCCGTTGTTTCATAGTTGTGAATTGCTTTCAGATTTGTATTTTTACTTAGCATTCGCAGGAAAGTGTGTTAGATATAAGTCAATAACTTGTTGTGAATTGCTTTCAGATTTGTATTTTTACTTAGCATTCGCAGGATATTGGAAAAATGGAAGTGAGATATTATGTTGTGAATTGCTTTCAGATTTGTATTTTTACTTAGCATTCGCAGGTTAAAAAAGGAATGTATAAAAATTGTGCTTGTTGTGAATTGCTTTCAGATTTGTATTTTTACTTAGCATTCGCAGGTTGAATAAGCAAGACTTATCACAGCACAGGGTTGTGAATTGCTTTCAGATTTGTATTTTTACTTAGCATTCGCAGGATATTGGAAAAATGGAAGTGAGATATTATGTTGTGAATTGCTTTCAGATTTGTATTTTTACTTAGCATTCGCAGGTTAAAAAAGGAATGTATAAAAATTGTGCTTGTTGTGAATTGCTTTCAGATTTGTATTTTTACTTAGCATTCGCAGGTTGTAATTTTTAATCTACTAGATGTATTAGTTGTGAATTGCTTTCAGATTTGTATTTTTACTTAGCATTCGCAGGTTTCAAAAACACATCTTTAGAAGAAATAGCGTTGTGAATTGCTTTCAGATTTGTATTTTTACTTAGCATTCGCAGGTTAACATTTGAAAGTGAGCGTCAAAGTTTAGTTGTGAATTGCTTTCAGATTTGTATTTTTACTTAGCATTCGCAGGAATTATATTCCTGATATGGCTTTTGACTTGTTGTGAATTGCTTTCAGATTTGTATTTTTACTTAGCATTCGCAGGTTTAAATATTTGTTTACATTATCATCTTTGTTGTGAATTGCTTTCAGATTTGTATTTTTACTTAGCATTCGCAGGAATCAAATATTGATTGGTATTGAATATGGAGTTGTGAATTGCTTTCAGATTTGTATTTTTACTTAGCATTCGCAGGAAAATGTGTTAAATTTCCTAATTAGAAACTGTTGTGAATTGCTTTCAGATTTGTATTTTTACTTAGCATTCGCAGGTTGAAAGAGAGCAAGATAACAGCTGGTTCTGTTGTGAATTGCTTTCAGATTTGTATTTTTACTTAGCATTCGCAGGACGTTGTTGTAAAAGCGATAGCGATCTGTGTTGTGAATTGCTTTCAGATTTGTATTTTTACTTAGCATTCGCAGGCAACTCATCCATATACAATACTGCTAACTCGTTGTGAATTGCTTTCAGATTTGTATTTTTACTTAGCATTCGCAGGTCTGTTAAAAATAAGAAATATTTCCGTTTTGTTGTGAATTGCTTTCAGATTTGTATTTTTACTTAGCATTCGCAGGTGCTGCTAAAAAGCAAGGAGCAGGATCAGTGTTGTGAATTGCTTTCAGATTTGTATTTTTACTTAGCATTCGCAGGTAGGTATAATAATACAATTAGAAGCCGTAGTTGTGAATTGCTTTCAGATTTGTATTTTTACTTAGCATTCGCAGGTTTCAAATGAGTTAAACAAAGAAACACACCGTTGTGAATTGCTTTCAGATTTGTATTTTTACTTAGCATTCGCAGGTAATGTGTAAATCTGCAATATCAATTACAAGTTGTGAATTGCTTTCAGATTTGTATTTTTACTTAGCATTCGCAGGAAAAGCCTATGTAAAAGCAAATTACTTTATGTTGTGAATTGCTTTCAGATTTGTATTTTTACTTAGCATTCGCAGGATACTACGAATTCTACCTAAATGATTTAAAGTTGTGAATTGCTTTCAGATTTGTATTTTTACTTAGCATTCGCAGGATTTAGTTGAAATGGCAAAACAACCATTTAGTTGTGAATTGCTTTCAGATTTGTATTTTTACTTAGCATTCGCAGGTGTTAACGATACTTTAATAATTAAAACACGGTTGTGAATTGCTTTCAGATTTGTATTTTTACTTAGCATTCGCAGGCCGTATTGCTATAAAATTAAGACGATACGGTTGTGAATTGCTTTCAGATTTGTATTTTTACTTAGCATTCGCAGGAACAAATAAAACTTTCTATAGATAAAACTTGTTGTGAATTGCTTTCAGATTTGTATTTTTACTTAGCATTCGCAGGCAAATTAAAAAAATACTTTGATGAAACACGTTGTGAATTGCTTTCAGATTTGTATTTTTACTTAGCATTCGCAGGAACCTAATGAAAGAGTATTAACAGCGCACGGTTGTGAATTGCTTTCAGATTTGTATTTTTACTTAGCATTCGCAGGTATCTGTTCGCGTATCAAGAGAAATATTCGTTGTGAATTGCTTTCAGATTTGTATTTTTACTTAGCATTCGCAGGGTATTAGACTCTAAAAATCTAATAACCTGCAAGTTAAGTAATCTACTAGAAATTAAAATATATTCCTATTCCACATTAACTTTATTAAACTTAATGCGTTTTTAAATTCTAAAACAATTCTAACTGTTGTGTTGGTTGTTCTATTTCAGTTATTTTTTGAGCTAAAAACAACTCCATCATTCCAAATTGTTTATCGGTAATTTGTAAAATTCCTACTTTTCCTAATTTAGGTAAGTTTCTTTTTACTCTTTTTGTATGTACATCTGCATTTTCTCTACTAGGACAATGCCTCATATAAATGGAAAATTGAAACATTGTAAAACCATCATTTAGTAATTGTTTTCTAAATAATGAAGCAGCTCTGCGCTCCTTTTTTGTTTCCGTAGGTAAATCAAAAAAAACCAATACCCACATAATTCTATATTGGTTGTATCGTGAGAAACGTGTCATAACTAATTATAATTTTTTTGCCCATTATAGTAGTTATTTATATAATGGATATACAATTTTTCTACTTTCTCCTAAAAAACATTTGTATAAGCTATTTGTTGTTCTACTCATTGCGATTGTTAAAGGACTGTTTTTACCATCTATATAAACATCTATAGTTGGAAACCTTAACAATTCCATTTTTAAGGTTGTAGTTAATTCTGTGATATCTGCTTTACGCTGAACTATGTCATTAACTAATACGTCTACATATACTCTATAAGGCTCCATAATATCATCGGCTAAGCAATAGGCGTTGTATTTGTTTTTATGAAAAATACCTACGCTTGGTAACATTCCCGAACTGATCAATGCCCTTGCGGTAATACCTCTTAATATGGCATACCCATAGTTTAATAAATTATTGGGTGCAATACCATCTTGATTTCTTGTGAAATCATTTAGTCCAAAAAAATGTTTCCAATAATAAACAGCAGCTCTACTCTCATGATTTTCGGAATCTCCACTTTTAACATCATTTGCCCATTTGAATAATTTACGAGCTGGAATATTTAGCTCTTCTAAAACATGCCCTTGATTTGTGATTTTAGCATTGATGGTTTGTTGCCATAAATTCTTTTTTAATGGAATACTGGCATTTAATTGATTTCGAAATCGTTCTGCCTGTTCACTATGCCCAACTAAGGGTTGTAATAAGCTAATAGGCATATGAAACTCATTGCAATTTATAATTGCAGCTTTATTATTTATTAATTTAGATAACAAGCCATTAGTAATAGTGATTTGCTGATTCTCTAATACTAACATACCAATATCTTCAATTGGTATTGTTTTTTGTTTTTTTTCTGAATCAGGAAATTTAACAACTAATTGATTGTTTTTGGTGCTTAAATAAGCTGGATTACTAAAAAACAGCGTTCTTTTTATCATCTTGTTCTAATCACAAATTAACTCTAGGCTTTTCTAAGTAGAGTATATTTCCAATAATACTATTTCATCATTACAACCTTAAAACATTATTTTGCTAGTGCTAGATTCCCCAGTCGATCAATTTTAAGTTTCCAACACTGATTTTTTATCATTATCGGCTTCATTTTTATATCAAAAATAGTTTTTTCATCGAAAAAATCTTGAATACGCTCATTTTTACTATTTGTACCATTTTCATTTTTCTGTATTTCACTGGCTATTTGATTAGGGATAAAATGACATTCAACACCTGTACAACTTACCATTTTATAAATCCTTTTAATTTGTTCCTTACTTAACTTATCAAAATTAACCGAATTGGGTTTTTCCAGTTCTTCAATTGTTGGTACATACACCAAATCGTTTGGAGAGAGTGAGAATAAAAACTTTACAGGCTGTTCTTTTCCCTTAGTCCCTAACATATTTTTTATAGGTATTTCTGTGCGTTCACTTTTAGGTAAGTGAGCCACTTGTTTTTGGTGTTCTATTACCTCATTTAATGGGATAGTTTCGTATTTTCTATTCCCTTCTTCGTCTTGGTATATGGCAAAAAAGAGGTTCGTGCCTTTAGCAGCTTCTACATATTTATCTTTTTTATTTCCTCTTAAACCAACATTAAATTTATTTCCTACTTCAGAGAGTCTCACTTTATAAATTGGTTGGTGTTTTTTGTTTCCATTTAATTCAACAATGTTTTTATTTAATTCTTCTACTCCTTCTGGAGAAAAAGCAACATCGAATTTTTCTTTTCCAGTATCATCAATATAATTTTTTATATGATTTTCTAATATTTTTTGAATTCCTGTATCTGTAACACTTTCTAAGTGTTTACGTGTAAATTTATCAGTTAAAGCAGTACGTGTAGCTGTGGCTTCTATATTTTCATATACAGCTATTTTATTGACTGCTTTGCCATCTACTATTATAGGATTATTTTTAAAATGTGCCTTTACTTTTTTTACATCATTTTCAAACAAATTAAAAGCACTCTTAATCTTATTTTTAATGCTTTTATTTACAATCATTTCATAATTTGCAATCGCCAAATTGAAACTCACCAATCCCTTTTCTCTTTTTAACAGTACTTTTCCAGATACTGTTTCTTTGTGCATTGGTTTTCGTATGGCCCAATTATTACCTTTAGTTTGTGGTACTAACTGCTTTTTCCAATTTCCTTCTTTTTTTACCCATTGCATAGTTTTGTTATTCGTTTTATTAATAACACGTGTATTCTTTTTAAAACTAATAACAATTTTTTCTAAATGTGCTTTAGCATCTGAAGTAAACCCCTTCCAAGGCATTAAAAAATGTTTGGTATAATGCCCTTCCTTGCTTTTTATTAATAATGCATCACGTAAACCATAATTTTTATTTTCGGCATTTAAAGCTCCTAAATAATTTGTGTGTTTTTTTGTGCAACAAGCAATTACTAATGCATCTAAAGCGTGGTGTCTATGATCGATTCGTTTTTTATTAAATCCTTTTGAAAGCTCATCAGGTACTGTTGGAATTATAACTCCATTTGTGTTCTTAGTTGTAAAATTATTGGTGTTAGTTAATTTATTTAGACGTAAAAATCTTGGTAAGACCAGCTCATTCCATTTGTCATTTAATCCCCAATCTTGTTTTAATTTTGAAGTAATAGCACCTGTAACTGGTACTATATGTTTAGAGGTGACTTCTTTTTCGTTATCTTCTCTTACCAAATTACTTAACAAGCCTTTAATTAACGTACTTATGTAGCGACTGTCGTTTAGTTGTCTGTTAATAAATCCTTCAGGAACCTCTTCACTTAATAAGTTTTTAAGTTTGGTTCTATTCTTTTTAAAATAGTTCTCGCAATGATTTTGGTACTGCTCTTTACTTAATATTTTAATGCCTTCAACAATACTACCTCCCTTTTGAAGTATGTACTCATAAGCAGTCATATTACTTTTATCTTGATTTATTTCGCTTTCACAAATAACCTTATTATTTAAAGAGTTGTCAAAATACCTAGATTGTGGAATCACATGCTCAATTTCATATTGGTGTGTAAATAACTTGCTTAAAGGTATTGTTTGTCCTGTATATGGTGAAATATATCCTTGTTCTAACCACAATTTATATTTGCTAATTTCAGCTTTTGAAGGAGCTGTGTTTTTTCTTATTTTCTCAATCTCATCAGAAATATCAACACTTTGATAAACACCTTCTTCATAAATTTTTAAAATTTCTTGTTGACTTGGAGAGTATGGCTTTATATCTGAAACACCATCCTCTTTAAGTTCTTTTAAAATAGCTTTAATACGTTGATTTGTATTTTCATTTTCAGAAATTTGAGCAGATATTCTTTTACGTTTATCTGCTGGATTTTTCATTTCTCTTCCTAACTCAATGTGAATTTCATCAAAGAAATTTTCATTACCATTTCCATAATACAACCAAATATCACGTACTGTGCGTAACGTTTCTGTAACTACTTGTTCTACAATAGGGTTTCTTAAACTATGCTGCTTAAAATTGATTAAATATTGTGTAATATCTTCTGGAATTCTCCATTGCGCTAAATCACTTGCTTCAGAGTGCCTTTCATAAACAGCATAACAAGCTTGATAAGTATTTAAACCCGTATAATGATTTTTGTTTTTAAAAGGGATAAAACTTTTCACTAACTGGGTTGAAATATCATCATCTACAACTTCAAGTAAAGCTGTATTCAAATCTTTTTTAGAATAGTTTACTTTGAGTTTTAGGGCATTTACACGCTCCATTATATTGTTAATATTGTTTATTACTTTTTCTGAAATAACACTTTTATCCCAATATTTTCCTCTACGCATTAAAGGTATTAACTTGTTTATTGCTTTTACCGAATACGCTCCATAATCAGATTTATATGGTGGAAACTTTTTAAAGTTTTTTTCAAAAGAGTCTTGATCTAGATTATGTTTTTTGGCAAAGTTTTCAATTGCTCGCTCAAACTCTACCTTGTCTGTTACAGAATATATAATGTGCCATAACTTATATTCCATTTCTGGAGTTAAAAAAGTATTAACATTAATACCTTTTACTTTTTTAAGTCTTGAAATAAATTGAGCTTTAGTTTCATTACAAGGATATTTTTTATCTTCAACATAATTCCATCGATAATTTTTATCATCTTTTTTTTGTTTTGGAATCAGTTTTAAATCACTAAAATATTTTAATAATTGATGTTGCTCTATTTCTTTTTTATCATTTAAAAAATCAAATAAGACAACCCAATCATCTTCTGTTTTTAATAATTCTGTTGTTATATCTATATCTTCTTTCCCTTCAATTTTATATATTTTTAAATTCTGTAAAAATTGCCATAATCTAAACTCTTGAAATAAAGGATGTGATTTAGGTATTGCCTTGACAGGTTCATTTACCCAAACTTGTTTCTCCTCCTTGGTTAATTTATCAATAATTGATTTCTTATACCTTCTTGTTTCGTATGTACAACCCGATATGGTAGATTTTTTGCTTTTTAAAGGTCTTTGATAAAATATAATATCATCCATAAAAAGATATTCAAACCCTTTATCTTTAATGTTGTTTTGATGTGCTTCATTTCTTGGATAGAGCTCATTTATGCAAGCTGCATATAGTTTTCTATCTTGTAATTCGGGATGTTTTGTAATTTGGGTTTTTAGTATTTGTTGAAATTCTTCTTTATAAAATTTACGTTCAATGGTTTTTACTAATTTACCTCTTATCTTTTGTGTTGGGTTTTGTAATAAAGTATCATAAATGTATTGACCAACAGTTGTATTTGCTTTTGCAATATCTTGTTCTGTTTTTGTCTTTATGGCGATCCAATCCTGTTCAGAATCTACAGCTTTAAATGTTCTTTTTATATTACCATCTTTCTTAATGGTACTTGTTACAATAAATTCCTTCGTTTTGTTTATCCAACTTTCTTTTTTGACAATTTGCTTATCATATTTCCAACCATTTTCAAAAATAACATCATATAATTTATCTCCAGTTTTTTTTATTACCTCACCAGTAGCTACCAGTTCTTTTACTTTTAAAGCAATAAACTCCTTTGTTTTTCCTTCAATAATTTCTTCTTCCTCTCCTCTTAATTGATAATAACCTCTTTTTTGGTTGAAGTTAAGAATAATCCAAGCTAATTCTTCTTTAGTTATTTTTTTGGACAATGCTTTTTTACGTAAATAGTAGAGTGTCCAATCATAAGGTATTTTTATTTTAACTCCATTTTCTTCAAATTCTTTAACCATTTCATTAAAAGAATCCATAAAAATAAAGTCGTGTTTACCTGCTGAATTTTTGCGATAATTCAACTTTTCTTCTGTATTATTTTTAAATTGCCCAAAATGTTTTTCAAAATCTATTGAATCTGCATAATGTTTTGGTAAAAAATCTAAAACATGTAAAACTCTGTGTAGTCGTTCTCGCCTTAACATATTGCGTTCTAGCAGCCTACGCACACCTCTATAGCCAGTTCTTTCAGCTGTTTGAGAAATAGAAACTCCTGAATCAAATTTCCCTAATACATCTTGGCTCATTGGAATTATTCTACTTCCTAAACCTAATATACTTCCTTCTTTTTTGTTAAAATCTGTTTGTAATAATGACCAACCAATAGAGTTAGTCCCTAAATCTAAGCCTAATATTTTTTTCATGTGTAATACAACTTTTTTTATAAGAAGAAACCCTTATCTAATTCTAAAAAAAGATAGAATAGATAAAGATTAATTTCAAAACAATTTTAAACTTTGAATTTACTAAAAAAAATTTTTATCAAAAATGATTTGTGTCATTAAATAGTATTCTCTTTTTGTGTATATTTGAATTACAAATCAGAAAGCAATTCACAATAAGGATTATTCCGTTGTGAAAACATTTAAAATGGCACTCATTAATTTGAGTGTCTTTTTTTTAACGTTTAATTAAAATTATTGAATTAGTTTAATAAAATTATACTAGGGGTATAAATGGGTTAAATTTATTTAAAACAGTTTTTTTAGATATTTAAACTTATATTTTTTCTATCAATTCACTTTTAAGCCACTTAAAAGCAGCTTCTTGGTTGTATGTTATTTCTGGTCTCAAAAGAGCTTCCATGTCTCCTGTAAAATTTGGGTCTTGCTCTTTTTCTTCAATATTTTGTAAAAATTCTTTTTGACTAGGGGGTCTGTTCCCTGTAGAAAAGGTTGTGTACTGTAAAATTTTTATATAAGTAGTAAAAAATGATACTTATCTCAAATTTTTACTATAAATTTTTGATGTATTTATTGAGAATGCGTAATTGCACACCCCAATTAATTAATTCAATTATTTTTTTAGGAAAAGGGAAAAAGTTCTTCCTGGATAATTTATTTATATAATACATATTACATATATAACACTTATCACATACATAACATGACTAACATCAATTTAATAGAAACACTTAAATATAAAAAACCTAAATAATTATTGTCGCATTAAAGATCTAGAATTAAGCTATGTTCTAACTTTTAATCGATAATTTGTTAAATTAAATTTTTCAATTATTTAATTGCATTCCAGCCTTGAGCTGTTAATTTTATTTGTTGCCCAGCTCTGGTTACTAAATTTGCACCAATACTTTTATCAGCAATATGCCCTATAACTGTTAAATGTGGATTCCCTTTAATTTTAGGAAAATCTTCTTGAGAAATTGTAAATAACAACTCGTAATCTTCACCTCCACTTAAGGCAATAGTGGTGCTATTTAATTCAAATTCTTCGCACGTAGAAATAACCTGAGGATCTAGCGGAATTTTATCTTCGTATAAATTACATCCAACTTCAGATTGTTCGCAAATATGTAAAATTTCAGAAGAAAGTCCATCCGAAATATCAATCATAGAAGTAGGTTTTACGTTTAGATCTTTCAATAATTTTACAATATCTTTTCTCGCTTCAGGTTTTAATTGACGCTCAATTAAGTAGGAGTAATCTGTTAAATCTGGTTGCGAATTCGGATTTACTTCAAAAACTTGTTTTTCTCGTTCTAGTACTTGTAATCCTAAATATGCAGCACCTAAATCTCCTGTTACAACAAGTAAATCGTTTGGCTTTGCAGCGTTTCTATATACAATATCTTCTGCATTTGCTTCGCCAATAGCTGTAATACTAATTAATAAACCTTTAACTGAAGATGTGGTATCTCCGCCCACTAAATCAACAGCATAATTTTTACAAGCTAAGTAAATTCCCTCGTATAATTCTTCAACAGCCTCTAAAGGAAAACGGTTAGAAACAGCTATAGAAACTGTTATTTGCGTTGCTGTACCGTTCATGGCATAAACATCAGATAAATTAGCCATAACAGCCTTATATCCCAAATGCTTTAAAGGCATATAAGTTAAGTCAAAATGTACACCTTCAATCAAAAAATCTGTGGTAACTAAGGCTTGTTTGTTTTTAAAATCTAACACAGCTGCATCGTCACCAACTCCTTTTACCGTAGTAGGTTGAGCTATTTTAAAGTTTTGAGTTAAGTGTTTTATAAGTTTAAATTCGCCTAATTCAGACAAACTTGTACGTGCTTGGTTTTTATCTTCTATCATTTTGCAAAGATATTGAATTTAATATTTAGAAATCAATAGTTAAGATTAACTTAAAAACAATTACAAATCAATAGAAATATAGTATTTTTGTAATATTGATTCTATTTATAGAAATATATAGAATTTTGATTCATTTTATGATAAATATCATATTTTAAGGATTACCTTTGCATATTAATTTATAGAAGAATGATAAAAGTTTCAGAAATAGCAAAAAAGAAAGTTGTAGAACTTATGACTGAAGATGGCTTTGACCCACAAGTTGATTTTGTGAGAGTTGGCGTTAAAAGTGGTGGTTGCTCAGGACTTTCATACGATTTAAAATTTGACAAAGAAAATAAGGAAGGCGATAAGGTTTTTGAAGATAATGGTATAAAAATTATTGTTGACAAAAAAAGCTTTTTGTATTTAGTCGGTACAACATTAGAATATTCTGGTGGTTTAAACGGTACCGGTTTTGTATTTAACAACCCAAATGCACAACGTACTTGTGGTTGCGGGGAGTCGTTTTCGCTTTAAGGTTATTAAAAAATTAAATAATTAAAAGATTGAAGGAGTCGGTTTATGAAAAGGTTTGAAGATTTAGAAGTTTACAAAAAAGCATTCAATTTTTCAATTACCATTTATAAACTTACCAATGAGAAATCTTTCAATAATAACATAAAAAATCAAATTCAAAGAGCAGCACTTTCTATTCCACTAAATATTGCAGAAGGTTTTGAATTACAATCTAACAGACAATTTGTTAAGTTTTTGTACATTTCAAAAGGATCAAGTGGTGAAGTTAGAAGTTTATTGAGAATTTGTGAAGAATTACATATATTAGAAAAAAACACAGTTTTTACTTTAATTAATGAGGTTGAAGATATTTCGAAGCAATTATCTAAATTTATTAACTTTCTTAAAAACAGTAATATTGATTAATTTTTAATCATTCAATATTTAAATCTTTAAATAAATATGAGTAAATTTACTGAAGACGATTTAAAAAAAGAATTAGAAACCAAAGAATACGAATACGGTTTTTATACAGACATTGAAGCTGATAAGTTTCCTGTGGGTTTAAATGAAGAAGTTGTAATTGCAATTTCTAAAAAGAAAAATGAACCTGAATGGATGACTTTATGGCGTTTAGAAGCTTTTAAAGTTTGGAAAGAAATGGAAGAGCCAGATTGGGCAAATGTTAATTATGAAAAGCCTAAATTTCAAGATATAAGTTATTATTCTGCTCCAAAACAAAAACCAAAATTAGACAGTTTAGATCAGGTAGATCCAGAATTACTAAAAACTTTTGAAAAGTTAGGTATTTCAATTGATGAGCAAAAACGTTTGTCAAATGTAGCTGTTGATGTTGTAGTTGACTCGGTTTCTGTTGCAACTTCCTTCAAAAAAACATTGAAAGAAAAGGGTATTATTTTTATGCCAATTTCTGAAGCCATTCAAGAGCATCCAGAATTGGTAAAAAAATATTTAGGAACCATTGTTCCAAAAACAGATAATTTTTATGCAGCATTAAATTCAGCAGTGTTTTCTGATGGATCTTTCTGTTACATACCAAAAGGCGTTACTTGTCCAATGGAACTTTCAACCTACTTTAGAATTAATGAAGGAGGTACTGGTCAATTTGAACGTACATTAGTTATTGCAGATAAAGGAAGTTATGTTAGTTATTTAGAAGGCTGTACAGCACCTGCACGTGACGAAAATCAGTTGCACGCCGCTGTTGTTGAGCTTATTGCTTTAGACGATGCCGAAATAAAATATTCTACCGTACAAAACTGGTTCCCTGGAGATAAAGATGGAAATGGTGGTGTATACAACTTTGTAACAAAAAGAGGTTTGTGCGAGAAAAATGCAAAAATTTCTTGGACACAAGTAGAAACAGGTAGTGCTGTTACTTGGAAATACCCAAGTTGTGTATTAAAAGGAGATAATTCGGTTGGTGAGTTTTATTCAATTGCCGTTACCAATAATTACCAACAAGCAGATACCGGAACAAAAATGATTCACTTAGGAAATAATACTAAAAGTACCATTATTTCTAAAGGAATTTCAGCCGGGCATTCACAAAATTCATACAGAGGTTTAGTGCAAGTTGGAGCAAGAGCAAAAAATGCACGTAACTTTTCGCAATGCGATTCGCTTTTAATGGGAGATTTATGTGGAGCACATACATTTCCATATATAGAAGCTAAAAATAAAACAGCTCAAATAGAGCACGAAGCAACAACAAGTAAAATTGGTGAAGACCAGCTTTTTTATTGCAACCAACGTGGTATAGATACTGAAAAAGCTATTGCATTAATTGTAAACGGATTTGGAAAAGAAGTATTAAATAAATTACCTATGGAATTTGCTGTTGAAGCTCAAAAATTACTAGAAATAAGTTTAGAAGGTTCAGTAGGTTAAAAGTTCATAAAGTTAAAAAGTTCGAAGTTTTAAGTTCTAATTATAACTTATAAAACTCTCAACTTTAAAACATTCAAATTATAAATTAAGATGTTAAAAGTAAAAAATTTACACGCAAGTATCAACGATAAAGAGATTTTAAAAGGTATAAATCTTGACATAAAAGCAGGCGAGGTACACGCCATTATGGGACCAAATGGTTCTGGTAAAAGTACACTTTCGGCTGTTATTGCAGGAAAAGAAGAATTTGAAGTTACAGAAGGGTCTGTAATTTTAAATAATGAAGATTTAGAAGATTTAGCTCCTGAAGATAGAGCACATAAAGGTATTTTCTTATCTTTTCAATATCCTGTTGAAATTCCTGGAGTAACCGTTACAAACTTTATTAAAACAGCTATTAATGAAACTCGTAAATCTAAAGGTTTAGAAGATTTACCAGCAAAAGATATGCTAAAACTTATTCGTGAAAAAGCCGATTTATTAGAAATTGATAGAAAATTTTTATCACGTTCTTTAAACGAAGGTTTTTCTGGAGGAGAGAAAAAACGTAACGAAATTTTTCAAATGGCAATGTTAGAACCTAAATTGGCTATTTTAGATGAAACAGATTCTGGTTTAGATATCGATGCTCTAAAAGTTGTTGCAAATGGTGTAAACAAACTTAAAAGTAAAGACAATGCTGTGTTAGTTATTACACATTATCAACGTTTATTAGATTATATTGTTCCAGATTTTGTACACGTTTTACACAATGGTAAAATTGTAAAATCTGGAGGAAAAGAACTAGCTCTAGAATTAGAAGCTAAAGGATACGATTGGTTAAAATAAAATATTAAAGTAAACAGTTGCCGTTACAGTAAACAGTTAAAACTGAATACTGACACTGAACACTGAAAACTCATATCACAATGGATTTAAAAGAAAAATTAGTTTCTTCATTCTTAGCATTTGAAAATAAAGGTGGATTAGATTTAGACTCTAAATCGCATAGTATTAGAACTAAAGCTATTCATAATTTTGAAAAAAAAGGTTTTCCAACTAAAAAAGATGAGGAATGGAAATATACAAGTTTAAACGCGTTATTAAAAAGCGATTATAGTTTGTTTCCTGAAACAAAAAAAGCTGTTGAATTTAAACATGTAAGAGAATATTCAATAAACGAAATAGAATCTTATACCTTAGTTTTTATTGATGGTGCTTTTAGCTCTTTTTTATCAAACACAACACACGATGAGTGCGATGTTTGTGTATTATCTTCTGCTTTTACGCGTCCAAAATATAAAATGGTTGTAGATAATTATTTCAATACCATTGCTAAAGACAATAATAGTTTAACAGAATTAAATACTGCTTTTTCGGTTGAAGGAGCTTTTATTAATATTCCAAAAAACACCGTTGTACCAAAACCTATTCAGATTCTACATTTTTCTACTGGAAGCGAGAAAGAAGTAATGCTTCAGCCTAGAAACTTGGTAGTTGTTGGTGAAAATTCACATGTTCAAATTATTGAGCGTCACCAAAATTTATCTAAAAATGCGGTGCTTACAAATGCAGTTACAGAGGTTTTTGCCCATAAAAGAGCGATTGTAGATTATTACAAAATTCAAAACGATACTGAAAATTCTTCGTTAATAGACAGTACTTTTGTTTCGCAAAAACAACAGAGTGTAGCTTCGGTACATACGTATTCTTTTGGAGGAAAATTAACTAGAAACAATTTAGAATTTTACCAAGAAGGTGAATATATTACATCTAATTTAAATGGTATTTCAATTTTAAATGATAAACAACATGTAGACAATCATACCTTAGTAGATCATAAATTCCCTAACTGTGAAAGTCACGAGTTGTACAAAGGTATTTATGCCGATAAATCTACAGGTGTGTTTAATGGAAAAGTAATTGTGAGACAAGCAGCACAAAAAACAAATGCTTTTCAGCAAAATAATAATATTTTAATTGATGATGGTGCTAGTATTAATTCTAAACCTCAGTTAGAAATTTTTGCAGATGATGTAAAATGTTCTCACGGGTGTACTATTGGTCAATTAGATGAAAGTGCTTTGTTTTATATGCAATCTAGAGGTATTCCTAAAAAAGAAGCCAAAGCATTATTGTTATTCGCATTTGGAAATGAAGTTGTTGAAAAAATTAAAATTCCACAACTAAAAACAAGAATTACTAAGTTAATTGCCAAAAATTTGGGTGTTAATTTAGGGTTTGATTTTTAGAAATATTAATGTTTAAATCGTCATTGCAAGAAGCATTTGCGACGAAGTAATCTTTTCTTATAAAGAAGGTAGCCTATTAAATTTAGAAGTGCGTCATTCTGAATTTGATTCAGAATCTCATCAGATTATAATCAATCACTATGAGACCCTAAATCAAGTTCAGGGTGACGAAAACTGTACTTTTTAACAGCTTAATTTTTACTCAATAACATCGTGAACCATAGTGTGGTTTCCGTTATTCCAAAGAGTTAAAATATCTGTTGCAACCAAAGCGCCACTTCCTGCAGCAATTGCATATTGACTTCTCCAACCTGCTAACACACCTGCAACATAAAGTCCGTCTTTAACTAAATGATTGTTGTTTTTTAGCATTATTTTCTCTTTTTGTGGAGGAATACTGGTATGTGGTGTTACATACTCTGTTAAGCCTTCAATATTAAATAAATTTGAAGGTCCAATTGCCATAACAACAATTGCAGAGGTATATTCATTTTTATTGGTTTTAACTATAAAATTAGGTGTTGAGCCTATTACAGAAACCACTTTTTCTTTTTCTATTTGCGCAACATGAGGAAAATCTTTTGCTAATTGTAACAATCCTTTTTTAAGAATGTCACTTCCTTTGGTTCCTTTATCAAAACCCAATACATTATTTAATTCTGCAGTATTTAATGCTGAAGATTTTTGATGTGTTATAATTCCAATTTTTTTTCCTTCTGCAAACGGTTTTCCAATTGCAGACCCTAATATTAAAGCACTAGATAAACCAGCTGCACTTCCACCAATAATTAAAACATCGAAATTTTTCATACTATAAATTTAAATTTATTAAATCTTGAATGTTTGAAGTAAATAATTTTACTGAAATAGCAAGTAAAATTACACCAAAAACTTTTCTAATAATTAAAATACCATTGTCTCCAATTAATCGACCTAATTTATTTGAAGTTTTAAGCACTGTATACATAAAAAACAAATTAATAATTATTGCAATTAAAATATTAATAGTTGCAAATTCGGAACGTAAAGAAAGTAAGGTTGTTAAACTTCCAGGACCCGCAATTAAAGGAAATGCTAATGGGAAAACAGAAATTGTTCTTGCATTTGTTTCTTCTTCTTTATAAAGCGAAACACCTAAAATCATCTCTAATGCAATAAAAAATAGAATTAAGGCACCTGCAACAGCAAAAGAATTTACATCAATGCCAATTAAATTTAAGATGCTTGTTCCTAAATATAAAAAGGCAATCATTATTACACCTGCAATAATAGAGGCTTTTTCAGACTGAATTTGTCCAAACTTTGCACGTAAATCAATAATAATTGGAATATTACCAATAACATCTATCACCGCAAATAATACCATTGTTGCAGTAAGTATTTCTTTAAAATTAACTAACATAATAATACTATTTAAATTAAGGGTCGGCAAAAGTAGATAATCCTTTAGTAATAATAACAAAATTAGCATAAAAAAGTTTAGTTTTGCAAAATGTTTCAATTAGGAAAGACAATAGTTTCAGAAGACATTATCGAGAAAGATTTTGTCTGCAATTTAAATGCTTGCAAGGGCAAGTGTTGTATAGATGGTGAAGCTGGAGCACCATTAGAAGAAAGTGAACTTCAAGTTTTATTGGATATTTATCCAAAAGTAAAACCTTTTTTACGCGAAGAAGGTATAAAAGCTATTGAAGATCAAGGCTTATTTATTACCAATGAAGGTGAATACGAAACAACCTTAATAGATGGTAAAGATTGTGCTTTTGTTACTTTTGATGATAATAATACTGCTAAATGCGGAATTGAAGAGGCTTATAATCAGGGTTTAATTAAATGGAAGAAACCTATTTCTTGTCATTTATACCCTATTAGAATTATGGATTATAGCGAATTTTCTGCTGTAAATTATCATAAATGGCCTATTTGTGACGATGCATGTACATTAGGAAAAGAACTTCAGGTTCCTGTATATAAATTTGTAAAAGAAGCATTAATTAGAAAATTTGGTAAGGATTGGTATGCTGAATTAGAAAAAGTAGCTGAAAATCATAAATTTTAAACTGCTTATGTAACTAAAGTTTCTTAGTTAGGTGTGCTGTTTTGTAATTTTACAAAGGACTATAATAGCCATTTTAAACAATGTTTAAAACCCGCAACTTTTTAAGTATTCTTATTGTACTTTTTAGTATTCAAAATGGTCTCGCTCAAAATTTAACGTCAAAAGAAATAGACAGTGCTTTTATTGCACTAAAAGTATTACCTAATACTACTCAAAAAGTAGACGATTTAATCTCTTTATATAAAAAATCAATTAAAAGTAGGTTTATAAATGAAGCTATTTTAGATGAAGCTAAAAGTATTTCTGAAGATATTTCTTATTTTGATGGCTTAGCAAAATGTTTCAATAGAAAGGGGATTACTGCTAGAGTTGCATTTGATTACTCCAATTCTGTTTTATACCATAAAAGAGCATTAAATTACCTAAATAACAGTACCGATTCTTTACTAATAGCTAAATGCCTTTTAAATTTAGGAGTTACCTATAGAAAACTAAATCTAGAAAAAGAAGCATTTGAATACTACTTTAAAGCCTTAAAATTTTCTGAAAAAATTGATGATAGAATTGGAGTCACTATATCATTAAACGGCATTGGAAATGTATTTTTAAACACCGAACAATATGACAAGGCTTTGTATTATTTAAAAAAAGCATTAGAAGTTGAAATTAAAGCAGGAAACCCTAGAGGAGAAGAATATGGACTTTTAAATATCGGAGAGACTTTTTTAAAAATGAAGCAATACGATTCTGCGTATTCCTATTTTGATAGGTCATTAATGTTGGCAATAGAAAATCCCCGTAGAGAAAGTTTGGCTATTAAATTCTCTAAATTCGGTTTGCTATATCAAGCAAAAGAAGAATATCAAAAATCGTTAGACTACTATAAATCATCAATTCCATTATTCGAAAAATATAATAATGTACGCTATTTAAGCAATAGCCTCATTAACATTGGTAAAAATCAACTTCACCTAAAGAGATATGATAAAGCAAAAGAAAATATTCTATTAGGATTAAACGGTGCAAAAGAAATTAATTCTAAAGAAAACATCATGCTTGGTTATGCCGCTTTAGTAGATTACTATACATTAACTAATAATTATAAAAAAGCATTAGATGCACATAAAAATGCAACAGCTTTTCATGACAGTATTGTTAATGAAGCTTCTCAAAACACAATTATAAGCACGCAAATAGCTTATGAAACATCTAAAAAAGATGAGCAAATTCAGAAATTAGCCGAAGAAAAAGATTTAAGTGAGCTTAATGCAAAAACCAATTTTAATAGGTTAATTATTATTTCAATAATTGGTTTATTACTAGTATCTGTTTTAGGTTATTTACTTTATTTATATAGAAGAAACTCAGATTTAGAAATAGAAAATAAAAATAGTGAACTTCAAAATTATTTACATCAAATTAAAGAATTAAAAGAAAAAGCTAAAAATAAATCTGATATTTCTCCAGATAATTTTGAAGAATACAATCTTTCTAAAAGAGAAATAGAAGTTTTCAACCATATTACATTTGGATTAAGCAACGATGAAATTGCTGAAAAAATGTTCGTTTCAAAAAACACTATTAAAACTCACATCAAAAATATTTACTCAAAATTAGATGTGAAAAACAGAATTCAAGCAATAAAAAAAGTAAATAGTATTTAACTTTTTTAAATAATTAGTTTTTTACACTCTTCACCTTCATTTAACAACGTTGTTAATAAAATCAATAGCTTAACACATTAATATCACCCTAAAGGGTTATATAAATCATCCTTTTTTATGAAGTAAATTTCTTCACTTCAACATAATTTAGCATTAGAAAAATCAACAAGACAATTGCTTAAAATTCTAAAACAAAAATTATGGAAAACGTAACTAAAAACAAACTCCTATTTAAATTACTAATACTAATAGGACTCTTTTTTGCAGCTCCTCAGCATGTAGAAGCGCAATTTTTAAAAAAACTAAAACAAAAAGCTGAAAAGAAAATTGAACGCGAAGCCGAAAAACGTGCTGAACGCCGAATGAACAAAAAAATCGACAAACAATTTGATAAGGCCGAAGATGTATTAGATGGTAAAACTAAAAACGACACTAATAATGGTAAAGGAAATGAAAATACCAACCAAAACACACAAGCCAACAATCCTAATAATCAAGATACTTCACAACAAAATGGAACTACAGTAAATAAACCAAACGTAGTTTGGAGTAAGTTTGATTTTATACCTGGCGATGAAGTTATTTTTGAAGACAGCCCAAGTACCGATGAAGAAAATGGTGAGTTTCCAAGCCGTTGGGATTTATATGAAGGAGGTGCTGAAGTTGCCGAATTTAATGGAACACCAGTTATAATGTTTCTTGACCATGGTGGATCAATAATACCCTATTTAAAAAACTCAAACGAAGATTATTTACCCGAAGTTTTCACTGTAGAAATGGATGTATGGTTTGGTGAAGAACAAGAGTATAAGAGATATTGGATTGATTTTTTTGATAAAAAGAATCAAAGAAGAGGTGAAACTACAGATTTAGAATTATATCCTAATGGATTAGAATATGGAAACTCAAGTAAGAGATACCCTGGAAGAGAGAACGTAAATTGGGGTATAGTAGATGAACCACAATGGAGACATATTTCTATAGCTTATACAAAAGGTAAATTTAAAGCCTATATGGATGACACGCGATTGATTAATATTCCTCGTCTCGAAGGAAACCCTACAGGTATGACTATCAGGTCTGAGTCTGGTTCATACACATATATCAAAAACATCCGCATTGCTAAAGGCGGTGTAAAATACTACGATCGAGTTCTTTCAGATGGAAAAATTGTGGTAAACGGTATCAAATTCGATGTAAACAAGGCTACTCTAAAAGCCGAAAGTATGGGCCCAATTAATGAAATCTATAAATTAATGGTTGACAATCCTACAATTAATTTTAGTGTTGAAGGACATACAGATAGTGATGGTAGCGATGTTACAAACATGACACTTTCAAAAGAAAGAGGAAAAACTGTTATGAATAAATTAATTGAAATGGGAATTGCTTCAAACAGACTTAAATTTGATGGTTTTGGTGAAAGTAAACCCATAGACAACAATAACTCTCCAGAAGGAAAAGCAAATAATAGACGTGTAGAATTTGTGAAATTTTCAGGAAATTCTAATTCAAATTCTAACAATTCAAATAGCAATAATGGAAATTCTAATTTTGATCAGTTAGATAAAAAAACAATTGGAGCAAAGTTAGAATCGCTCCCAGATAGTTTTAATATTCCAATGTCAAATAATACTGGTATTATAAACGGACCAGGCACTGTTATAATTTATGCAACTTCAGATGGCAATATGGGTAAAATGCAGATTCTAGATATTGATAAAAACGACAATAATAAACTTACCATTAAATATGTAACATACAATTACGATGGATCCGTTCACAGTGAATCTAATAATTTGGAAATTCGAGGAACTTTTACTTGTGATTTAGACACCGGAAATGAAGGTGTAGAACGCAACAAAGCAGATTTTAGAAATGGTGGTGAGACACTTTATCCGTATGAAACCACAATTTTGAAAGTTCTTAAATAACATAAAATCATAAAAAATGAAAAAACTAAGCATCATACTTGCATTATTTATAGTAACTATAAGTTGCAAAGGTAACGAAAACAAACCCGCAGATAGTTTATCTATAAGCACAGATCAACAAGATCCTAAATTAAAACGGTACGAGGTAAAATCGGGTATAATCAACTACAAATTAACCACCAATGGTAAAATAATGGGTAGTACAACAACAGGTAGCGGAACCGAAAACTTATATTTTAAAGATTGGGGTAATATTGAACTTGTTGAAGAAAAATCTACAACAAAAACAGTTACAAAAATTTTTGGTAAAACAAATACTGATGTTGCTAATGTACACGCAATAAATAAATTAAATAATGGTGAAAGTTACCATGTAGATTTTGATAAAAAACAAATTTACTTACGTAGAGATATGGCAATGGAAATGACTAAGACCTTTGCTGGAGGTGATGTAAATAAAACAGGAATGCAAATGCTTGAAAGCATGGGTGGAAAAAAAATTGGTACCGAAAGCTTTTTAGGTTACAATTGTGAAATTTGGGATGTAATGGGAGCCAAACAATGGATGTATAAAGGAGCTGTTTTAAAATTAGAAATGACAGTAATGGGAATAGTGACTATTAAAGAAGCTACTAGCGCCAAATTTAATGTAAATGTTTCTGATAGTCATTTTAAACTTCCTGATTTCCCTATTATAAAAGAAGAAGGCTTTATGGACAATGATGAATACCAAGATGAAATGGAAGATATGGACGAGAAAATGGATATGCTAAGTAAAATGTCTTTTGAAGAATGGAAAAAAATATCATTGGCAGATAAATCTGATGAAGAAATGCAAAATATGAGTGAAGAAGAATTACGTAAAACGTATGATATGATTCAGAAAATGATAAAAATGCGTCAAGGGAAATAAGTTCTAAACAAACAGCATTATGGCAAATCAAAATAATTCTCCAATAGGGACATTTATTATGGGTATGGTATTAATTATTACTAGTTGGGTGGTGTATAGTAATATTAGTGTGCCTATGATTGAAGAATCAGAAGCTTCTGAAAATTGGCCAACCACATCTGGAATAGTAACCTACTCTGATATTTCGCAAAGTATAAGTGACGGAAAAAAAATGTATACCGCAGCTATTAACTACGAATTTTTAGTTAATAACAAATCTTACATTGGAGATAGAATATCTCTTTCAAGTAATAACACCTCAACAAGTAATATTGGAAAAGTAAAAAAAACACTCCAAACTTACCCTGTTAATTCAAAGGTAACTGTTTATTACGATCCAGAATTACCAAATAATGCTGTATTAAAACCTGGAGCAGACTTCTTTATTTATTTTGTTAAGTACGGTCCTTATTGCTTAGGTTTTATTGGAGTGTTAATGCTATTACAATTAGTAAAAAAGATTGGAGTATTAATACTTGCTCTTTTTTTAAGTAGCAGAAATTAAATCAATAAAAAGCATAAAATAATTATGAAATCACACGAAATAGATTACAAAATAAAAGGACATGATATTCAATTTGTAGAAATTGAATTAGACCCACAAGAAACAGTAATTGCTGAAGCTGGCGCGATGCTTTATATGAAAGAAGGTATCAATTTTATAACCAAAATGGGCGATGGTTCAGAACCTGAAAAAGGCTTGTTTGGTAAATTGCTTTCAGCAGCAGCACGCAAAATAACTGGAGAATCCATTTTTATCACTCATTTTACACATCAAGGATCAGGTAAAAGCCATGTGGCTTTTGCAGCACCCTACCCTGGAACTATAATTCCTTTAGATTTAGATGATGTTGGTGGTACTATTATTGTGCAACGCGATGCGTTTTTATGTGCAGCTCTCGGTACAAAAATCAGCATCCATTTTAACCAAAAATTAGGCGCTGGTTTTTTTGGAGGTGAAGGTTTTATTTTACAAAAACTACAAGGAGATGGAAATGTATTTATCCACGCTGGTGGAACAGTAATTGAACACGAATTAAACGGCGAAACACTACGGGTTGATACAGGTTGTGTAGTTGGTTTTCAAGAAGGAATAGATTTTAGCATACAACGTGCAGGAAATTTAAAATCTATGGTTTTTGGAGGTGAAGGACTGTTTTTAGCAACCTTACAAGGAACCGGAAAAGTTTGGCTACAGTCAATGCCAATTAGTAAATTAATTAGCCAATTATCTACTGGAGGTTCAAACAGTCATAAAGAAGAAAGTGGAGGATTATTAAACAGCTTATTAGAATAATAAGTATAATAATTGTTGAGTTGAGATTCTTTAATATTCTGAAAACTTCAGAGTAATTCAGAAAACAATAAACTGATAATAATTGATAAATAAATAGCTATGAAAAGTAAAATGTTGTTTGTGTTAATAATTTTTACTGTAAACGCTGTAGTTCAAGCTCAAGATTTTAAACCTTACAAAGTTAAATCTGGGAAGATTACTTATGAAATATTAAAATATTCAACTGTTTCTGGATATTCCAATCATAATGGCGTTGAAACAAGTTATAGTAAACAAGTTCCCCACATAGATCAACAGGTAGTTTATTATTGGGATGAATATGGAGATATCGCTTTTGAAGAAGTGTATCAAGTTTCAGAATTTGGAGGGAAATTACTTCCCGAAAAAGTTAAAATAGCGGAACGTTTTTGGGTTGATGAGCATCGCTATTATTTCAGTTTTGAAAAAAATACAGTAAGCGATGATCCATATCATTTAAGAATAAAATGCAAACAACATTTTCAATATTATCAAATTATAGGTTCTTGGATAGAGACGCTTTATATGGGAACTGAAAAATCTGGAACTAAAGAATTATTGGGTAAAGAAACTGATTATTATAGAATAGATAATTACCATGACCTATATGCTTGGAAAGGATTGGTTTTAAAAGATGAAAGTTTTTCCACAAGAGGATCAAGCGGTCCGAGAAACACTATTGAGAGAGCTAAAGTGGCTGTAGAAATTGATACTATTTCAGCAATAAATAAAGAACTGTTCAATCCTATTTGGTTAAAACGTGAAACACTATATAACTCTTTAAATCAACAAAAAATTGTTGAATTAATGGATGGACGTCAAGAATTACTTATTCAAGCAGAAAATAATATCGATTTTAAAATTAAAAAAAATGACATTTTATTGTTTGTAACCACCAAACTAGCTACTGGGAAGCTTCAAGTTTTAGACATTGATCAAAATAATTTAACCATTAAATATCTACTCTATAATAACAATGGTTTTGAGTTAGATTCTAGAGATTCTTATAAAATTAAAGATAGCTCAATGGTAAATATGGATAATATCACTTATAAAAAATCTGAAAAATCTGAATTCGATTTTATGTATAAAAATGCAACAATAATTCATAAAAACAATATCAGTGTTTTTTTACTAAAACCAAGCAGGTCAAAAAACTTAGAAATACCAAAATTTTATAGAAAATAGAATATTATGAAAAAAATTATAATTATATACATCATAATCCTAAGCGGATTTACATTAAAAGCTCAAGAATCTAAAATTATTGGAAGTTGGCTTGCAACTAAAGTTGAAATTGCTGGTGAAATTCAAAATCCATATGTGATTAAAGAATATACCAAAGAAGGAAAAATGGTAATGATGGGGATGGAAATTGGAACTTGGAATTACAACAAAAAAACCAATGAAATTGAAATGCTTTCAGATTTTGATAAAGATTTTAATGGTAACGATAAAATTTTAACCCTCACAGATAAAGAGCTTATTGCTGATAAAGACGGTACAAAAGTAACTTACTTAAAACTAGATTTTGAACAAATTAGCAAAGAGAACAAAACATCAAAATTAGTAGGTGAATGGAATTTAAAAAATGATTTAGGTGAAACTCAATTGTTAAAAATTGAACTTCCAGATACTTTTTATTTTACAAATGCTGCTGTCGGTCATACAACTAAATCAAAAGGAAGCTGGGCATATAATTCTAAAGAAAAAACTGTTTTATTTATTGGAAGATCTACATTGCTGAAAGGGGTAAGTACTATAAAAGAGCTTTCAGAAAATAAATTTGTGTTAGAAAAAAATGGAATAGAAATTATTGCTAATAAACAAGCTTTAACAACACCAATTGAAAGACTGTCTTTTGAATATGAAGATTTTCCTGAAGAACAAATCGAAAATTCACCTTGGCAAGATTTTGATGCTTTATTAAACGGCTTAAAAACGGTAAAATATATAAAGTATAAACAAAGTAGGTTAATACCCAATACTACAGCTTTTAAATACAATACGTTGTTGTCTGAAATCAATATAAATTCTGAAGATAAAAGAATAAATTTAGCCAATTTAAGCATTTCTAAAAAAGATACCATGCAGTATTCTGAGAGTGTTAAAGGAGACTTGATGAATAGCTACAATAACTTTTTTCCACAAGAAGAACCTAGTCCGTTTAGATTAGTAACTACTGAAATTATAACAGTTCCAGCCGGTGAATTTAACTGTAAGGTTTTTGAAGGATTTGATGGTGAAACCAAAATTAAATATTGGATGATTATAGATAAACCAGGTGTGTATGCTAAAATAATTCGAGAAAGTTTAAATCCATTTGAAGAACTAGAATATTCAATAATTGAGTTAGAAGAAATTAAATAATGTATAGCATGAAAAATCTAATAAAAAAAATTACAGTTTTAGCAATTTTTAGCCTTGTGCTTATTACCTGTTCAACAGAAAACAAACGAAACGCCAGCTTTTTGCCACCTCTAAGTATTCCAATAGCTACAGAAATTAGTGGAGATGCAGAGCTAGTTGAAGTTATAAAATCTTCTGAAAAAGCAATGAATGAATTTTCAGACAATATAGAACAATTAGTCATTGAAGGCAAAGATGTATTAAGTAAAAAAGAGGAAGATCAAACCTTAATGGATGGCTTAAAATCAGGGAAATTAATGGTTCAATTTATATCAAATAGTACGCAAATGGCAACGCTTATTGAAGAGTTTGATACATATATGAATGACAGACAAGAACAAGGTTTAATTAACGATACACAGTTAAAAGCATTGGAACAAGTTGGTACAACCTTTAATGCTAGACTTGATCAAATTAACGAAAAGTATAAAAACTACTTAGAGAAGTAACACTATAAAATTTATTGATGAACTCTTTGATAAGAGCTAGAAATTAAATAAAAAACAACACAACTATGAAAACCTTACTTATAGCAATTTCATTATTAATAAGTATTGTTTCCTTTTCTCAAAACAATACAGAACAAACAAAAATTAAAGACTATTTAGAAAGCACTATACTAAACAAGAATACGCTATTAATTAGTAGCACTTCGCAAAACGTAATGGCTGCAGATATTATTGAAAGTCAATTAAATTTTAGTACAAATCATCACGATGGTTATGATATATTACGCACAGAATATTTTATAAAAACAAGAGATCAACTTATGCCTTTTAGAGATAGAATAGATCTATTGGCTTCAAACGAGTTTATTGAATGCATAAAAGCTAAAAAATTCAAATTAAATACAGAAGAAGATGGTGTAGCCTTTCAATCCGTATTAAAATTATTAGATTTTGAACGTGGTTTAGGTTTTTTTACTGAAGATAATACCTGGTATTTTATAAGAGATAATTTTTTTGATGATATAAAAGCGTATGTAGTTACTACAGATAATAGAGGTCAAATCTTATCAATAGTTTACGAAGATGAATTGAAAAAAACCTTGCCTGAAACACTTTTGAAAGCAGATGAAAACATAGACTATACAAATTCTGAAGCTAGTATTTCAACAAAAGATAGTGATTTTATGCGCAATTATTTATTTGAAAACACAAATTATGAATTTGAGGTTTCCCCTCTTGATTTTCATTCACTAAATAAAATTTCTACTATTTCTCTAAACAAATGCAACTTAAAAATTACCGAAGGTGAAGCAGGTAATAGCTGGACGAATAACATTCCTTTTATGTTAATTTCTAACAACAATGAATACATAAAATCTACAATTGATGGTTTGCTGGAAATGCCAATATTTTTAAATAGTTTACAAGAAAAATACACTTTAAAAACAGAAGATGACGCTCTATTGTTCCAGAATGTATTAGATGATCTTTCACCTGTTAGTCAATTTGATATAGAACTAAAAACTTTTTACAAAAAAGACAATATGTGGTTTTTTGTTAGAGAAAAACGTTTTGACGATTTAAACGGATATATTTTAATAGTAGATGATAAAAACAAAGTTTCTTATATAGAATATGCCATCATTTCAGAAGAAAGTATCCTACGTTTAAAAATGAAAGATCCTAATTATAAAGTAGATTATAAATTTAAATTAGAACAACCTACCACAACTAAAGTTAAAGTTAAACAAGGAGAAGATTTATATGTCGAAATCAGTTTTGATGCCAATATGGTAAATGCAGCAGGTGCTTGGATACTTACCCAACGAGATGGGGAAGATGCAGGTATGTATGCAGGTACATCCATAGATTCACCTTTCACTAAAAGAATCCCTGGTGCGGCTTTAGAAAATCAGTTTCATACCTATGAATACTTTTTACTAAAAAATGGATCTGAAGACACAAAAAATGCTTTGGGAAAAATAAAAATTGAAATTGAAGTAGAATAAATAAAGCTTAAAATTATGAAACGTATAGTATATTTATTAATAACAGTAGCCTTTTTAGGCTCTTGTTCAACAAATAAAAAAACTACAACAGCAAGTAAACCAGACCCAGTTCCACCAGTAGGTATCACATTTACTGAAATTACTAATTATCAAGGTTTTGCATCACTTCAAACGCCGTATCAAGGTGAAGGGTTTAGCAAGCAAGAATATGGCGGATCTCGCAATGATGCTGGAGAAGAAGTCCCAACTAGTAAATATCTTGGACAACATATATACCAATATAGTGATTTATCTACAAATCCGTTTATAAAAGGTGAAAATACTACTATCAATACGGCACTTGAAAACATTAAAAAATCCAGTATTTTAAGGCCATTACTAAAAAAAGAAAATGTTGTAGAACAGTACAGTGATGTTGTAATTGCAGGTAAAACATGTAAAAGATTTCTTGTTTCCTCTAATTTTAGTAGAAACGATTATTCTTGTGTGTATTATAGGCTTGGTTATATAATTCCGCATCATAACACAACCGCACTATTTTATATAGATCAAGCAAAAAGCTCTCCTATAACTGCATTTGAAAAAGATGTCAAAACACTTGAGCCTGTGTTTAAATATATGATTGAAACTGTTGAATTTAGAGAATACAAAAAATAATTATCAATATTAAAGTTCATAAAAATGAACAAAAAGACAAATTAAAAATTATGAAAAAAATTAAATTAGTAAGTTACGCAATTATCGCTTTATTTTTAATAGCAAATATTAGCTCCTGTACAGGAGATGATGGAATAGATGGACTACAAGGACCTGTTGGGGTAACTGGTTCTGACGGAGTAGATGGTGTTGACGGAGCAGATGGCGCTGACGGAGCAGACGGTATTGATGGACAAGATGGTGCTGATGGGCAAGACGGTATTGATGGACAAGACGGTGCTGATGGAGTAGATGGTATTGATGGACAAGACGGTGCTGATGGAGTAGATGGTATTGATGGACAAGATGGTGCTGATGGAGCAGATGGTATTGATGGTCAAGACGGTGCTGATGGAGCAGATGGTGTTGATGGACAAGACGGTGCTGACGGAGCAGACGGTATTGATGGACAAGACGGTGCTGACGGAGCAGATGGGAATGCAAATGTTAGTACGTATGTGTTTAATAACCCTACTTGGACGGAATTTTCATATATGAAATTATCCTTGGGGAGTTTTTTAACAGAACACAATATTAAAGAAGATGTAATATTAGGTTACGTAAAAAATAGAAATAGGATTTCAGTTTATTCAATACCAGGACTTTATCGTGGTCCTTTGGCCTGGAAAAATTACACTATGGAAATATCGGCTCAATTAAATATCTTTATTTATTCATTTGAATTGGATGGGAGTTTAACGCCTTACGCAGATTTACTGCCTATGGAATGGTTTAAATGTGTTATCATACCTTCATCAAGTTTGACTGAAACAGATGGAAATACTGCAGGTAAAGACAGTAGTAAAACAAAACGACAAATAATACTAAATAAATTAGAAGCTGCAGGTGTTGATGTTAAAGATTACAATGCAGTTTGCGACTATTACGGAATATCTAAAAAATAAAACATACTTACCTTTTAGAATTTGAGGTAATTTATTGTTGATTAATTTCTACTAACATTAAAAGTTCAAGTCTAAAAACTTGAACTTTTTTCCATTTAGTTCTCTTTCTACGACATTTTAATCTAAAGCTAACAAAACCAACAAGCGAGCAAGAATTAAAATTTATATTTTACTGATTTTCAGCTTCAAGGACTAATTAATCGTTTATCTAAAAACACTCAAAATGTTAAAAACTTACTTACAAATGTGAATAAGTACCCTTTTTTTTTGTTTGTTTTTTTCTAATCTTTGTTTCTCTCGTTTTTACGAAAATCAAGCTTAATTTAACAATCCTAAAAAAACACTTATAATGTCGTTTATTGAACCTATTTTGCAAGAAAACAAAGACCGATTTGTAATTTTTCCTATTCAACACCAAGATATTTGGGAATGGTATAAAAAACAAGAAGCAAGTATTTGGACTGCAGAAGAGATTGATTTACATCAAGATGTAATAGATTGGGAAAATAAATTAAATGACGACGAACGTTATTTTATTAAGCACATTTTAGCGTTTTTTGCTGCATCAGATGGAATTGTTAATGAAAATTTAGCTGAAAACTTTGTAAGTGAAGTTCAATATTCTGAAGCAAAATTCTTTTATGGTTTTCAAATTATGATGGAAAATATACACTCTGAAGTATATTCATTATTAATAGACACCTATGTTAAAAACGAAGCTGAAAAAGACGATTTATTTAAAGCTATTGAAGTATTCCCTGCTATAAAATTAAAAGCTGATTGGGCTTTAAAATGGATTGAAAGCCCAAGTTTTGCAGAACGTTTAATTGCTTTTGCTGCCGTTGAAGGTATTTTCTTTTCTGGTAGTTTTTGTTCAATTTTTTGGTTAAAAAAACGTGGTTTATTACCTGGCCTAACTTTTTCTAACGAATTAATTTCTCGTGATGAAGGTTTACATTGTGATTTTGCAGTGCACTTACACAACAACCACATTGTACAAAAAGTTCCAAAAGAGCGTATTACAGAAATTTTAGTCGATGCGCTTGATATAGAACGTGTATTTATAACCGAATCACTTCCTGTTAGCTTAATTGGAATGAATGCTAAATTAATGACCCAATATTTAGAATTTGTAACAGATAGATTACTTCTAGAATTTGGTTGTGAAAAAGTTTACAATTCAACAAACCCATTTGATTTTATGGAAATGATTTCCTTAGAAGGTAAAACTAACTTCTTTGAAAAACGCGTTTCAGATTATCAAAAAGCAGGAGTAAAATCTGGTGGAACTGGCAGTATCAGTTTCGATGCCGACTTTTAAAACGGCAATAGGCTTTTAACCAAAAGCAATTCTTTATTATTAAAATAAGTGATATCTGGCACCAATAACCAGTTAGCAACTACTAAAAACTAAAATATGTTTGTACTAAAAAGAGACGGAAGAAAAGAACCTGTAATGTTCGATAAAATTACAGCAAGAGTAAGAAAAATGTGTTATGGCTTAAACAGTTTAGTAGATCCTGTTAAGGTTGCTATGCGTGTTATTGAAGGGCTTTACGATGGTGTTACTACTTCCGAACTCGATAATTTAGCCGCTGAAACTGCAGCTACAATGACTGTACAACACCCAGATTATGCGCGTTTAGCTGCTAGAATTGCAGTTTCTAACCTACATAAAAATACCAAAAAAACTTTTTCTGAGGTGATGACGGATTTATACAATTATGTAAATCCTAGAACTGGAAAAAAGGCTCCTTTATTATCTGACGAAACGTATAAGGTAATTATGGATAATGCTGCAAAACTAGATTCAACAATAATTTACAACAGAGATTTTGGCTACGATTATTTTGGATTTAAAACATTAGAACGCTCTTATTTACTAAAATTAAACGGACAAATTGCAGAACGTCCGCAACATATGTTAATGCGTGTTGCTATTGGTATTCATCAAAATGATATTGATGAAGCCATAGAAACCTACGAATTAATGTCTAAAAAAATATTTACACACGCAACACCTACACTTTTCAACTCAGGAACACCGAAACCTCAAATGTCTTCTTGTTTCTTATTACAAATACAAGACGATAGTATAGATGGAATTTATGATACCTTAAAACAAACCGCTAAAATTTCGCAATCTGCTGGTGGAATTGGTTTGTCTATTCATAATGTACGTGCAACTGGGTCTTATATTAGAGGTACCAATGGAACTTCTAACGGAATTGTACCAATGTTAAAAGTTTATAATGATACAGCGCGCTATGTAGACCAAGGTGGTGGAAAAAGAAAAGGATCTTTTGCAATTTATATGGAACCTTGGCACGCCGATGTTTTCGACTTTTTAGACCTTCGTAAAAATACTGGAGCTGAAGAAAAACGAGCAAGAGATTTATTTTATGCTATGTGGATTCCAGATTTATTTATGAAACGTGTTGAAGAAAATGGAGATTGGACCTTAATGTGCCCAAATGAATGTCCGCACTTATTTGACACCTATGGAGATGAGTTTGAAAAATTATATACAGGCTACGAGAAAGTAGGAAAAGGAAGAAAAACAATTAAAGCTAGAGAACTTTGGGAAAAGATTTTAGAAGCTCAAATTGAAACTGGAAATCCGTATATGCTGTATAAAGATGCAGCCAATAGAAAATCAAATCAAAAGAATTTAGGAACCATTCGTTCTTCAAATTTATGTACCGAAATTATGGAATATACAGCAAAAGATGAGGTTGCAGTTTGTAACTTAGCATCTATTGCTATTCCTATGTTTGTTGAAGAAAGTAAAGAAGGTGAGAAATTCTTCAATCATAAAAAACTGTTTAAAGTAACTAAAAAAATTACACGAAATTTAGATACAGTTATAGATCGTAATTATTACCCGGTTAAAGAAGCTGAAAACTCTAATTTACGCCATAGACCTATCGGATTAGGAATTCAAGGCTTGGCAGATGCTTTTATTATGCTACGTATGCCTTTTACTAGTGATGAAGCTAAGAAATTAAATGAAGAAATTTTTGAAACTATTTATTTTGCAGCAGTAACTTCTTCTATGGAAATTGCAAAAGCAAAAGAACCATATTCTACTTACGAAGGCTCTCCAATGTCTAAAGGAGAATTCCAATTTAATATGTGGGGCGTTTCAGAAGATGATTTAAGCGGTCGTTGGAATTGGAAAGCATTGCGTAAAAAAGTATTGGAGCATGGGGTTAGAAACTCTTTATTAGTAGCTCCAATGCCAACTGCATCTACATCGCAAATATTAGGAAACAATGAGGCTTTTGAACCGTATACGTCTAATATTTATACGCGAAGAGTGTTAAGTGGTGAATACATTATTGTAAATAAGCATTTATTAGAAGATTTAGTAGAATTAGGCTTGTGGAATAATGAAATGAAAGAAAATATTATGCGTGCTAATGGTTCTATTCAACATATAGATGTAATTCCTCAAGAATTAAAAGACTTGTATAAAACTGTTTGGGAAATGAGTATGAAAGATATTATAGACATGTCTAGACAAAGAGGTTACTTTATAGATCAATCGCAATCTTTAAACTTATTTATGCAAGATGCTAATTATTCTAAACTTACATCTATGCACTTTTACGCTTGGAAAAGCGGATTAAAAACTGGAATGTACTATTTACGTACTAAAAGTGCTGTAAATGCAATACAATTTACAGTTTCTAAGGAAAAGAAAGCAGAAGACGTGCCACTTAGCCCAGAAGAACTTAAAGCAATGTTAATTGCCTCTCAAAACAATCCTGATGATTGTGAAATGTGTGGTTCTTAAATAAAATTAAAAATAAATGTTAATATCTTGTGAATAAGATATTTTCATAAAATAAATATATAATGTATTTTTAATGATATTTGGCTAATTAATATTTTGTTCTTAAATAAGTAATTTAACTACGGTTAATAACTGACTTAAATAGTCAACACAATAAACTAGAGGCTCATTTTTTATAAAATGAGCTTTTTTTATACAAAATGTTAAAATTCCTTTATAAGGTCGCCAAGTTTTAAATTTGGCTTGTGTTCATCCGAATGATTTGCGCTCATCTTCAGCCTTATTATTCTTATATAAAACCATTGTAAAACATTTATGAAAATAACGATGAAATTAATACTGAAAATATTCAAATGGATTGGTAAAATTTTAGCTGGATTTGTAATTCTACTATTAATGTCAGGATTATGCTTTCGATTATTTAGTTCAAAACCAGTTCCACCAGGTAAATTAATTGATGTTAATGGAACAAAACTTCATATAAGAGCAGAAGGTGATAAAAATGATTTACCAACTATTATTCTCGAATCAGGTGCAAACAGTCATACAGATATGTTTCATTGGATTGCAGAAGGACTAAAGGATGATTTAAGAGTTATACGTTATGATAGGGAGGGAAAATGGTTTAGCGAGTCAAGTAAAGATAGTATTACAACAGAATTTTATGCATACCAATTACACGAATTACTAAAAAAAAGTGGAGAAGAACCTCCTTACATATTGGTGGGTCATTCTATGGGTGGTGTTTACCAAAGAATATTTAGAGATTTATATCCGAATGAAGTAGTAGGTATGGTTTTTCTAGATTCTAGCCATCCAGAACAATGGAAACGATTAGCTCAAAAAGAATTGATTCCAAAAAATCAAATTAAATTTACGAAACTTATTGCGGTGCTTTCAGATTTGGGAATAAGAGGGGTTTATAATAAAATTACTAACCCAAAAGCTAAAGAAGATGGTTTACCTAAAGATTGCCACATTCGTAATCTTAATCTTGCAAGTTATTCAGGTAAAGTATATAACCGGTACCTAAAAGAAAATTGCATAAATGATAATATTCTTTTGCGTTCAGGTCAATCAAGTAGTTTAGATTCATTACCTGTTTTAGTTTTTACCGCTACAGAACAATATAGAGAATCTCAAAAAGAAAGTTATAGAAATCAAGGAATTGATCCCGATAATCAAATTCAATTATGGTACGAAATGCAAAAAGAACTGAAAGAACTATCTACAAATGGAATCCAATTTGTTATTAATGGAAGTCATGGTTCTATTATTACAGAAAAAGAAAATGCTGAAATAATTAATAATGAAATACTTTTAATGGCTGAAACAATTAAATTAAAAGGTTAAAAGAAAAACATTTTACAAATTTAAATCGTAAATAATTAATTGCTTTATTAGAGCATGTTTATAAAAATTTAACAAATTTTACACCTGCCTATAGGTAGGTATATTAAGATGTATTTACTAAATTCGTTGCTCAATTAAAACATACTAATGCCATTAGTATCAATATTGATTAATCAAAATATAATGGAATTTAATAAAGAAAAATATAAAATCTATACATGGAAAAACTGGATGATTTTACATTGGATTTTAAATCCAGGTTTAGCTATAAATGAGCTATTTTTGGGACAAAGAATTCCAAAAATTACTTTAGAAGATAAAACTTCAAATAAACCTAAAATTGAAAGGACTTTTGTTCCTTGTCCACATTGTGGAAAATTACATGATGGCAGAACATGGGCAACTCAAAACGGAACTGCTTTTAAAAATTGGTATGGACTTTACTGTTCTAATTGTGGTAAAATAATTCCGTGTATTATAAATGTATTTAGTTTTATAATCCTAACTTTACCTTTTCCTATTTGGGGCTGGTTTAAAAATAAACTAAAAGATACTTGGTTAAAAAAACAACCAGAAAGGTATAAGAATATAAATATTGAAATTTTACCAACTCCATTTGGCAAAAAAGGTTGGATTAGAATGGGATTAAGTTGGGGAGCTTTTATGTTTCTTACAATGTCCGTAGGTTTTCCATATTTTAAAGGACAAGAAATTACGCTAAAAACATTATTGTTGGGACTTGTTATTTGGACAATTGGTGGACTTGTTTTTGGATATTCAATGAAAATATTTATGAATAAAACAATAAATAATAAAAGTTCTAAAACCATTTCTAAAAAACTATAAATTAATTGTTTTCTATTTTCTTAAAGCAATGTATTTACTTGCAGAACTTATAAAATTAAGTATGTTGGTGATGTTTCTTTATTGCTGAGTTTCAAAATTAAAATTCTTTAATATTATTAATATAATTTCTTATTTTTTTAGTACCTTAGCATACCATAACAGAACAGTATGGGTAAAAGTAAAATTATACTAACAATTCAACATAGCAGTGATATACCAAAATATCAACAATTAGTAAATGCTATAAACAATGCAGTTGGAAACAATGTTTTAACTGAAGGCGATTTGCTTCCTTCTGTTAATAATATCTGTAAAACAACTAAATTATCACGAGATACAGTTTTTAAGTCGTATTCTATTTTAAAAGAAAATGGCGTTATAGAATCTGTTCCAAATAAAGGGTATTATGTGGCTAGTGAAACAAGAAAAGTGTTGTTGCTGTTAGATACATTTAAAGCTTATAAAGAAGTTTTATACCATTCATTTATAAATAATTTACCAGATAATATAATAACTGATGTTCAATTTCATCATTATAATATTGAAAATTTTAAAACTATTATAAACAATAGTCTTGGTAAATATTATAAGTATATAGTAATGAACTTTAATCATAAAGAGGTTCCAAAAGTTGTTTCAAAAATAAATGAGGAGAAGTTATTATTAATTGATTGGAATATATATTCAAAATCAACTAATAATTATGTTTTTCAAGATTTTGGAAAAGCCTTTTATGAGTCACTTCAAGAAGCTAATCATTTGTTTAGAAAGTATGAAGATATAATTTTTTTATATCCAGAATACACAAATCATCCTATAGAAACAATAGAATATTTTAAGAAATTTTGTACTGATTTCGATTTTAAATATCAAATTTTAACCAATTCAAAAACATATAATATTCAAAAAAATAAGGCGTATATAAGTGTAAGTGATCGGGTTTTGGGCTTGTTTTTAGAGCAATGTAGAAGTAAAAAATATGAGCCAGGAACCGATGTTGGGCTTTTATCATATAACGATACACCTATGAAAAAGTTTATATACAAAGGAATATCTGTGGTTTCAACAGATTTTAAACAATTAGGAACAAAAGCAGCAGCATTTATTACAGAAGATAAACCAATGCAAAAATATATTACAACAAAACTAACAATTAGAGATTCATTATAAACTATGTATTATATAGGATTTGATTTAGGAAGCTCATCAGTTAAAGCAGCTTTAATTGAAGCAAAAACAGGAAAATCAGTCGGGATAACGCATTATCCGGAAACCGAAATGGCAATAGTTGCTGAGCAAATAGGTTGGGCAGAGCAAGACCCTAATTTATGGTGGGAAAATATATGTAAAGTCACTAAAAAACTACTTGCAGAAACAGGTATTTCTTCAAACGAAATAAAAGGTATTGGTATTGCTTATCAAATGCACGGAATGGTGGTGGTTGATAAAAACAATGAAGTTTTAAGACCTTCGATTATTTGGTGCGATAGTAGAGCTGTTGAAATTGGAAATGCAGCTTTTAAAGAAGCAGGAGAAGATAAATGTGTAGCTAATTTATTAAACTCACCAGGAAATTTTACACTTTCAAAACTAAAATGGGTAAAAGAAAATGAACCTGAAATTTTTGAAAAAGTAACTAAATTGTTATTACCAGGCGATTTTATCGCTCTAAAATTAACTGGAGAAGCAACTACCACAATTTCTGGACTTTCAGAAGGAATTATGTGGGATTTTAAACAAAACAAATTAGCAGATTGGTTGTTCGATTATATGGGAATTGCTACTGATGTAATTCCAACCATAGTTCCAACATTTTCAAATCAAGGAATAGTAACTAAAAAAGCTTCAGAAGAAATAGGGTTGCCAGAAGGAATTCCGGTTTTATACAGAGCTGGCGATCAGCCAAACAATGCAATGTCTTTAAATGTTTTTGAGCCTGGAGAAATTGCTGCAACTGGAGGAACATCGGGAGTTGTTTATGCGGTAACAGATAGTTCAAAAACGAAGGAAAATACGCGTATTAATAATTTTGCACACGTAAATTATAAGAAAGAACAACCAAGAATTGGAAAACTGCTAAATATTAATGGCGCAGGAATTCAATATAGTTGGATGAAAAATAATATTGTAGCTGCAACAGACTCTTATAATGACATGAATAATTTGGCAGCATCTATTCCCGTTGGTTCAGATGGCTTACGAATTTTACCATTTGGAAATGGAGCAGAGCGTATGTTAAATAATGAAAATATTGGCGCAAGCTTTTTAAACTTAAATTTTAATAGACATGGCAAACCGCATTTGTTAAGAGCCGCTTTAGAAAGTATTGCTTTTAGTTTTGTCTATGGCATTGATATTTTAAAAAATGATGGAATTGATGTGAATGCAATTAAAGCAGGAAACGATAATTTATTCCGTTCAGAAATATTTTCAAACACAATTGCAACATTGGTAGGCGCAGATATTAGAATAATTGATACAACTGGAGCAGTTGGAGCAGCGCGAGCAGCTGGGGTAAGTTTTGGAGATTTTAAAACTTTGAATGATGCGTTTTCAGATAGTGAACACGTAATGACTTATCATCCATTAAATGATAAAAAAATATATATGGATGCTTACCTACTTTGGAAGCAAGATTTAGAAAAAATGTATAAAAAATAATAACAAAAAAAATATATAGAAATGGCACTATTAGGAAACAAAGAATACTACAAAGGCATTGGTGAAATTAAGTTTGAAGGAAAAGAATCAGACAATCCTTTAGCATTTAAATATTACAATCCAGATCAGGTTGTAGCAGGAAAAACAATGCGTGAGCATTTTAAATTTGCAATTGCCTATTGGCATTCATTCTGTGGGCAAGGAGGCGATCCATTTGGACCAGGAACTCAGAGTTTTGAGTGGGATAAATCATCAGATCCAATTCAGGCAGCAAAAGATAAAGCAGATGCCGCTTTTGAATTTATTACAAAAATGGGATTCGATTATTTTTGTTTTCACGATTATGATTTAGTACAAGAAGCAGCAACTTTTACAGAATCAGAAGCTAGATTACATACAATTACCGATTATATAAAAGAAAAACAAGCAGCAAGTGGAGTTAAATTATTATGGGGAACAGCCAATTGTTTTTCAAATCCACGTTATATGAATGGAGCTGCAACAAATCCAGAATTTGATGTACTTGCAAGAGCTGGTGGACAAATTAAATTAGCCTTAGATGCAACCATTAAATTAGGTGGTGAAAACTACGTTTTTTGGGGAGGTAGAGAAGGTTATATGTCGTTGTTAAATACAGATATGGGACGTGAATTAGACCATATGGGGCGCTTTTTAGGAATGGCAAGAGATTATGCGCGTGCACAAGGATTTAAGGGTAACTTTTTTATTGAGCCAAAACCAATGGAGCCAATGAAACATCAATATGATTTTGATACAGCTACGGCTATTGGATTTTTAAAAGAATATGGTTTAGACAAAGATTTTAAAATAAATATTGAAGTAAATCACGCTACGTTAGCGCAACATACATTCCAACACGAATTAGAAGTTGCTGCCAAAGCAGGAATGTTAGGAAGTTTAGACGCTAACCGTGGAGACTACCAAAATGGATGGGATACAGACCAATTCCCTAACAATATTCAAGAAACTACAGAAGCAATGTTGGTATTCTTAAAAGCTGGTGGTTTACAAGGTGGAGGTGTTAATTTTGATGCTAAAATTAGAAGAAATTCAACAGATTTAGAAGATGTATTTCACGCACATATTGGTGGAGCAGATACCTTTGCAAGAGCCTTGTTAATTGCAGATAAAATTATAACTTCATCTCCCTATACAAAATTAAGAGCAGAACGTTATGCTTCTTTTGATTCAGGAAAAGGAAAAGCTTTTGAAGAAGGAAAATTATCTATGGAAGACTTGTATAAAATTGCACAAGAAAACGGAGAGTTACCGCTAAAAAGTGGTAAGCAAGAATTATTTGAAAATATTATTAATCAATACATTTAATTTTTAGTAGTATGGAAACAGCAAATTCTAAATATTTATTGAAACTAACTTTAGTCGCTACATTGGGCGGACTGTTATTTGGATACGATACCGCAGTTATTTCTGGAACTGTAAGTTCGTTAGAAAGTTTTTTTGTTCTGCCTTTTGGTTTGGATGAGTTGGGAGCAAATGCCCGTTTAGGATTTGTTGTTTCCAGTGCCTTAATTGGATGCATTATTGGTGGTGTTTTTGGTGGTGTTATTAGTAAAAAACTAGGACGTAAAAATGGGTTAATTTTAGCGGCAGTGTTGTTTTTATTTTCAGCCATTGGATCATCAATGCCAGAAATGTTGATAAAACCTGTTGGAGAAGGAGATCATACTTTTATTTACATATTTATTGTTTATAGAATTATTGGAGGTATTGGAGTAGGGTTAGCATCAATGCTATCACCTTTATATATTGCTGAAATTGCACCTGCAAAAATACGAGGTAAATTGGTGTCAATGAATCAATTTGCTATTATTTTTGGTATGTTAGTGGTGTATTTTGTAAATTATTTTATTGCAAAACAGGGAGACGATACCTGGTTGAATACTGTTGGATGGCGTTGGATGTTTGCTTCAGAAATTATTCCTGCAACCTTATTTTTAATAATGTTATTTATGGTACCTGATACTCCAAGGTCTTTGGTGTTAAAATCTCAGCCAGAAAAAGCATTGGATGTTTTAGTTAAAGTAAATGGTCTTGAAGAGGGCAAAAAGATTCTTGCAGAAATTCAGAATACAGTAGTTAGTAATTCAGGAAAGTTATTTTCTTTTGGTATTGCGGTAATTGTAATTGGTGTATTGCTATCTGTTTTTCAACAATTTGTAGGGATAAATGTTGTGTTGTATTATGCTCCTGAAATTTTTAAAAGTATGGGGTCTGGTACTAATGCTGCATTATTACAAACTATTATTGTTGGAATTGTTAATTTATTATTTACAGTGTTAGCAATTATGACAGTTGATAAATATGGTAGAAAACCATTAATGATTATTGGTGCAATAGGAATGGCATTTGCAATGTTTGCTTTGGGAACTACATTTTTTATGGAATCTGTTGGTATAGGAGCTTTAATATTTATGTTAATTTATGTAGCTAGTTTTGCTATGAGCTGGGGACCTGTTTGTTGGGTGCTATTGTCAGAGATGTTTCCAAATAAAATTAGAGGAAGAGCTTTAGCAGTTGCGGTTGCAGCTCAATGGATTTCTAATTATTTAGTCTCTTGGACGTTTCCAATGTTAGATAAAAACACCTATTTACTAGAAACATTTAACCATGGTTTTGCTTATTGGATTTATGGTGTTATGGGAGTGTTAGCAGCGTTACTTGTTTGGAAATTTGTTCCAGAAACCAAAGGGAAAACTTTAGAGGAAATAGAAAAAATATGGAAATAATAATTCTATTTTCTTAATTAAAATATTTTTAAGAGACTGTCTAAAAAGTCTAGGAATCTGTCATTCTGAACTTGTTTTAGAATCTCATTTTACTGATAATCATTCACTTGAGAACATGAATTCGAAGACTCACAAATTCCATATTATAAAATGTGAAATAGATGAGTAAATAGATTTAGGTTGACGAAAATTTAACTTTTTAGACAGTCTTTTTATATTGTAAAAAAGTTTGTGAAACTAGTATTTCAAGATTTCTATTTTTTATTGTATCAAATACACTAAGTGTAGCTTTGGAATGTATTGGTTCTAATTAACGTTGACTTTTTTGAAACCTTTATTAATACAATAGGTTTTAATTTAGAAAAAGAATGTGTTTTATTGCTTCTTTATAACGTAATTTACTTCAGAGATAATACTTAAAACTACTAGAATTTATTTTAAACTTTAATTTTATAGGTGGAGTTATAGCTAGAAAAAGTTATAGGAATTGGGTGTTTTTAGTAAACCTATAGAAGGCTTAATTAAGCATATTTAATAATTTATAAAGATAGGAGTTAGCTCTCTTTTTGGAGCAGTGTGTGAGGTTTTTATAATAGTGCTTGAGTATGTTGTGTTTCTTTTAAGCAAGTATATAGATAAATAAAAACCCAAAATTAGTTTTTTATTATGAAAATACATAAAAAACTAAATTTTGGGCTAATATTAAAAACTCAATTTATTAAGTTTAAAATTAATATATTATTCCCAACCTGGGTTTTGTGTTAAGTTAGGGTTTAATACTAATTCTTCAGATGGTATAGCAAGTAAATAATCACGTTCAGGATTAAAACCGTAACCATTGGATAAGTCTGAAGCATATGGGTCAAGATATCCATCTGAATCAGTGTTTAAGTTACCCGCAACTTCAATAATTAAATCTTCGTAGTAAGCTCCTTTTGGTCTTTGTTGTGCACCTACAAAAAGATTATGTGCTCTCCATCGCATTAAGTCAGCAGTTCTAAACCCTTCATTCATTAATTCAACGGTTCTTTCTCTTCTTATTTCTTGAAGTAAATTTGATAATGAATATCCATAATCTGGCCAATTAGGGTCAGTTACAGGGTTTAAAGTAAGTTTTGCAGTTGGGTATGTAGCAAAATCAAAACCAGCTCTTTCTCGTAATTTATTTATTGTAAGGTCTAAATCCGCCTGTGTAATAGTTCCTAATTCAGCTTTAGCTTCAGCATAAATAAGTAATGCTTCGCTATATCTCATAAGAATTTTTGCTGTATTTCTGCTATAGTCATTAGTAGAAGCGTCTAATTCAACAATTCTGTATTTTTGAGATTCATAAGCTCCTACACTTTTTCCTACAGTAGGTTCTTCCCAATATAGCATAGAGCCATCAATATTAACAACAGTAATATCGCCAGGAACCATTAGGGTTTGAGCAAGTCTAGGGTCTCTGTTCGTTTCAATATTTGCTAACATTTTATCATCTGTATCTAAAGGACTAACTGCTGTAGGTAAACCATCTAGGGCTAAATAACTGCGTATGGCACTTAGTGAAAAAGAAAAATTGTTAGGCCATTGAACTTGCGCATCGTTACCAAATGATCTTCCTAAACCTACATAATCGTATTCTCGCCAAAGGATTACCTCGTTATTGGTACTAAGGTTTGTTTGATTAAATAAATCGCCATAAGTAGGGTTTAAGCTTCTTGTTCCTCCATCAATAAGGTCTTTAGCAGCATTTGCTGCTTGTTGTAAAAAAGCGCTACCATCAGATCCGGGTACACCAAATTCAGTTCCGTTGTGATATTTTTCCCAAGTACCTTCATAAAGTGCTATTGTTGCTTTTAGTAATTGAGCAGCTTCTTTATTTACACGTGGTGTAGGAAGGTCACTTTTTGGTTTTAGTAAAGAAATTGCCTTATCTAAATCTGCAAGTATAAAGTCAGCAACTTCATTTCTTGGTGATCTAGCTTGGTATAAAGCATCTGTATTTAAATTATCAAAATACTCTTCATAAATAGGTAAGTCACCGTATTTTTTTAGTAAATCGTAATAAAAATAAGCTCTGAAGAAATAACCTTCTCCAGTAAATTGATTAATTTCTGCTTCTAAACCTTCTGCTTTAGATACATTGGATACAAAGTAATTCGCTTGTCTTACTTCATCCCAACTCCAAAGTGAATTAGTAGATGAGCTAGGAATACCTTGGCTTCCGTGTAATCTAGATGAAATACCTGTTCCTAACCCTAAATCTGTACCAACGTCTGGCATTTGGGCACTACCAAAACCTACACCAGACCATCCAGGTAATTTATTATAAAAAGAGTTTGCGTATAACTCTAAGTCACTTGTTGTTTTCCAGAATTCTGGTTCAGATATTTCATCTAGAGGTGTTCTATCTAATATATCTTTGTCGCATGACGATACTATTAAGATTGCCGTACATATTGTTAGAATATAAAATATTTTCTTCATAATTATTATAAATTAAATTTTAAAATGAAATATTAACTCCTGTAGAAATAGTTTTAGATAAAGGATAGGATACCCCTCCACTAAATGATCCTTGTAATGCTTCAGGATCATAAAATTTTAGGTCGGAAATTGTTAGTAAATTTTCACCTGTAACGAATATTCTAAATCTATCAATTTTATATTTATCTGTTATTTTTTTAGGAATTGTAAATCCAAGTTGGATTGTTTTTAGTCTAGCATAAGCCGCGTTTTGGATATAACGGTCTACGTGAGTTCTAAAGTTTCTATTGTTTTTACCACCATTTACAGCATATGGTCTTGGGAAAAACGAGTCAGTATTAGCGCCTAATGGACTGTCAGTATCAGCAGGTCTGTAATAATCTAAATGTTCTGTGTATACATTTGAATGGAATGGACCTTGATTTGGTCCTAAAAATTGTTTCTTTAAATTTCCTGCCAATGGAGAATACTCTCTTTTTCCAACACCTTGTATAAACATATTAAAGTCTATGCTTTTGTAATTAGCACCAATTGTAATTCCATACTGATATCTAGGTGTTGAGTTTCCTATTATGGAAATATCACCATGGTCATCTAGCGTGTTAGCTCCATTGTTAATTACACCATCATCATTTAAATCAGCATATTTTGTGTCTCCTTCACCAAATTGGCTGTTGTGCACCCATCTTTGGTTTACAACAGATTCTCGGTCTAAAGCTTCTTGGTCACTAGTAAACCAACCTTCCCAAGTCAATCCCCATATTTCTCCAAGATCTCTGCCTTCATATAAGTCAGATAATAATTTTGTTTCATTAGGAAATTCTACTATAGTTTGTTTATAGTCAGATAGTGTGGTTCTAACGTTAAATCTAAAATCGCCGAATGATTGGTGCCAGCTTGCTTCAGCTTCCCATCCTTGAGTACGCGTAATACCTCCATTTATTAAAGGAGAACTTGTTCCAAGAACCGCTGGTAAAGAAGCGCCTGAAGTAGACATATCCTCTATGTCAGAACGATACCAGTCAAAAGAGAAATTTAGCTTATTGTTTAATGCTATAATATCAATACCAATATCTTTAGTTTTTACAGTTTCCCAAGTAAGGTTGATACTAGTTAAATCTGGTACGTTTGCAGTGTATTCTCTTTCTCCATTAAATAGGTAAAAACCATTTGAAATTGGGATTCTTGGTACATATAGGTAATTACCCACATTTTGATTTCCAAGAGAACCGCTACTAGCACGAAGCTTTAACATGCTTATTTCTTCAATTGACCAAAAATCTTCTTTAGCTATGTTATATCCTAACTCAAATGAAGGGAAACCAGCCCATCTATTACCTGGCTCGAACCTTGATGATCCATCTCTACGGTAAGTTATCCTACCCATGTACTTTTCTTTGTAATTGTAACCAAATCTACCAAATACACTTTCTGTAGACCAGTGAGAGATACCGTCGGTAACGGTTTGATCTCCTACGGCTGTTGATATTGAAGTAACACCATCGGATAATAAACCATAAGCGTTTGCACTTAAGTTATAAACATTATAGCGTTCACTTTGGTAACCTACTGTAGCATCAAAATTATGTTCGCCAATAGTTTTATGATAGCTAGTGTATAAGTTTGGAGACCAATAGTCATTGGTATACAATGTAGGAGTTACACGAGTTTGATCTTTTGAAATTATAACTTGTGGATCTCCATTTGGACGTATGGTCTCATACTCAGAAGTAGAATATACTGTTTTATTGTTGTTTGTTTTGTAGTTGTATTCTAAATTAATAAACCAATCTTTAAGAGGTTCTATGCTAACTCTAGGTAGTAATACTAATTGGTTTTTTGTATTTACTTCACTTGAGTAATTCCAACTAGGGTAATAGGCAGCAGTAAGTGGCTCACCGTAGGTAGGATCAACGGTAGGCATGGTTGGTTTTAATTTAGATAATTGATCAAATACTCTACCTCTACCATAAGAAGGATCCCAAGGGAACTCAGCATCACTTCTTTGTAATTTAGTTAAAAGTTCAAATTTTAACCATTTTGTTGGTTTTGCTGCTATTTTTGCATCTAAATTGTATCTGTTAAAATTGTTTTCAGCTACTTTAAATAGTCCATCTTCAGAGTAAGCACCTGTTGAAATGTAATAATTTAATTTTTCATTTCCTCCTCTAAAACTTAAATTGTGTTTGGTTTTTAATGCTAAATCATCAAAAAGAAAATCTCTCCAATTAGTATTTCCACTTGCATAAAGACCTCCACTACTTACATCCCAGTCTAAACCATTATTTTTAGTAACCAATGTAGGTGCGCTACCAGGATTTGCTATATTTTGTTCTATTCTACTAATAGCGTCTTCGCTAAAAAAAACATTGTTACGACCAGTGTTGTTGAAGCCAGCTTCATTCATTACCGTTGTATAAGTTAAGGCGTCTGTTTGATTTGGCCATTTTGTATATGTAGAAAATGAGAAGTTGTTAGAGTAAGTAACTTTCATACCACCATCCATGCTTTTACCACTTTTGGTAGTAATTAAAATAGCACCTCCAGCAGCTCTAGAACCATAAATAGAGGCCGCAGCAGCATCTTTTAAAACAGAAACTGTTTCTATATCTTCTGGGTTAATATCATTTATATCCATTACAGCTCCATCTACAAGAACTAATGGGCCAGCATTACTAATGCTTGAGCCTGTAGAGGTCATTAACCCTCTAATGTTGATGTTTTGTGTTGCACCTGGCTCTCCACCGCTTGTTGTACTTGTAATTTGAAGCCCCGTAACAGCTCCTTGTAAACCAGTAGATACATTTGCAATAGCTCTATCTTCAAATGTTTCAGCACTCACTTGTGCAACTGCAGATGTTACGTTTGATTTTTTTCTTGTACCATAACCAACTATAACTACTTCATCAAGGCTGGCAACGTCTTCTTCTAAAGTTATATTTATAGTTGTTTGGTTATTAACAATAACTTCTTTTGTTTTAAAGCCCATAAATGAAAAAGCTAAAGTTGCATTTTCATTTAATAATTTTAAGGTGTAATTACCATTAAAATCGGTTAAAACACCGTTGTTTGTACCTTTTTCCAGAATGTTTACACCTGGAAGAGGTTGTCCGTTACTGTCTTTAACAGTACCAGTAATCTGCTTTTCTTGATTAAAACTACCTTTTATGTTTACATTGTCAATGTTTGAAGTAAAACCAAACATTGTTGTGACACATAAAAAAATAAAGATTCTCGTGATGAGAATTAATAACCTTTTTTTAAAATAAAAAAGGGAACTAGTTGATTTAATTTCCATAGGATTTGTGTTAGTTAATTATTTATTTGTTTAGGGTGTTCTTAGCATTCTTAAATATTTTACTACCTAAGTGAATTTTTTGTTTTAATTAAAAGAAGTTAGGTGTGTTTAAATAGCTTAAATTATTAAAAACACACACTTTTATCTTTAAAAAAGCATCTTAATTTATCCTTAAATTTAACATAAATAATTGTTAAAAAATTATGTTTTTCGACGAATTACTAGTTTTCTTCGATAAAAATCATTTATTTGAGTGTTGTGATTTAGAAAAAATTACTATTAATGCAATAGAATCATTTTTGTAAAATGATTAAAGTAGTGCTTGTTTGTTATTGGTAAGTTTATTAATGGGGTTGTTTTTAGTGAGTTAAAAAGAAATAGTATTTAGTAGTAGTGCTGGAATGTTTGTCTTGTTTTTCAAAACTCTTGTTAAAATGGTTAAATTTTAACCATGTTTAGATTTATAGTTAAAATGCAATCTATTTTTTTATAATAAAAAATCAATATACTATATATTCTTATTAATTTAGTATTAAATTTAAAATATAATAAGCTATTGAATTACTTAATAAAATTTATTAAAATTCATTTTTTAAGTATATGGATGTTGTTATTACTCTACCAATAAAGTTGTGAATTCCGATATATTTAATTTAAGAGAGGTTCTAATATCTAATAGAATTAAGGCAGAGTTTTTAATTGTTTTTTAGGGATGAAATTAGTTTGTTGTATACCATATAATAGCAGCTATTTTATTTACCGGAATACATCAGTTTCTAAGCTAGCTACATTTTTTTGCAAAACTAGCCAAAGTAGTAATAAAAGCCTCTTTATTTTCTATATGACTCATATGTCCATCTGAAAATTCTACAACTTTTACGTTGGTATTTTTAGTTTGTGCAATTAAAGAATTATAATCTAAGGCTGGGTCTTGTTTTCCAACAACCATTAGTATAGGGAAATTAGCACTTTTGTATATAGAAGTATAATCTTCTCTAATTTTCATACCTTCTAAAGCTGCGGTAATTCCTTGAGGAGATATGTTTAATGCATTGTTAGTTATTTCTTCAATTTCTGAATTAAAAATAGTTCTATTTTCTTCAGAAAAAAGCATTGGTATTGCTATTCTAATAAATGTTTTATGATTTTGTTTTACAGCAACAATTGCTCGATCTCTGTTAATTTTCTTTTCTTCAGAATCAGGTAATGCGGTAGAATTCATTAAGCACAAACCTTTTACATTAGTTGGTGCTAATTTGCAAATTTCTAAAGCTATATATCCGCCCATGCTATGCCCAACTAAGATGTATTTTCTTAAACGAAGGTGTTTTAAAACGGCAATAACCATTGTTGCCTGATCTTGCATTGTATGTATGTAGCCAAGGTTCTCTGTTTTACCGTGTCCTAATAAATCAATACAAATTACACGGTATTTTTTAGAAAGTTCTTTAGAAACTGAATTCCACATAGTACTATCTTCTAAAAAACCATGAATTAAAACTATGGTTTTACCTGTTCCTTTTGAAGTAAAATTTACAGCTATATTTTTATAAGAAAAAGTCATTATAAAAAGTATTTATAATTTAATTTTTTAGGCCTTTTACAGCAGAAAAAGCTTTGTCAACTACATCATCTTCTACTAAAATAGTAAATTCGTTAGTGGTAGAAACTACTTCGTATAATGCAATTCCTTCCCAAGCTAAACGTTTAAAAAACTGATAATATAAACCTGCAATTTTAGTATTTTCTTTAGGTAAACCAATGGTAATTGCAGATAAACTTCCTTTTACTGAAGTGCAAATTTCATCTTTGTAAAAGCTTTCAATTTTATCTTTTAGAGTTGTGGTAATTAACACATTACTTTCGTGAACTCCACGTGTAAACGTATAAAAAATATGGGGGTCGTTTTTTATTATTTCTAAAGCTTTTAAATGGCTATTTACAAGCGAATTTGAGTTTTTAAAAGTGTAATCAGACAGGTCTGAGCGTACTGTAATATCACCTAAATTTTGAAGTACTTTATTTAACTTAATTTTATTTGCCATTTCTTTTGGTGGACTGTATCTACGTAGTGCCATCATAATAGCACCAGATTTTACAGGTTTACGTAACATTTTAGAAATAGGATCTCTTAACTCTTCAGCTAAAGCGCTAAAATTTAAAATATTTCTAGTTAAAGCATCCTCTAAAAATGGTTGCGAAACTAAAATTTCTTCTACACAGGTTGCGATTGTTCTCATATTGTTAAATAGTTAACAGTTTGTGCAAAATTAGTGTATTGTTTTTAAATATACACAATAAGTTGAAAATGATTTTACATTTGCAGAACTAAAATACAAAAAATGAAAGTTTTAAAATTTGGAGGTACTTCAGTAGGTTCTATTGAAAATATAAAAAGAGTTAAAGAGATTATTAACGACGGTGATAGAAAAATTGTTGTTTTATCTGCTATGTCGGGAACTACAAATGCTTTGGTAGAAATTTCTGAACAAATAAAGTTAGGAGCTTTAGATGTTGCAATACAATATGTTGAAAATTTATCAGCAAAATATGAAGATGTTATAGATGAATTGTTTGAGTGCTCTGAAACAAAGCAAGAAGTAAGTAATTATGTTGATAGTGTTTTTGAACATTTAAGAGCTTTAGCTGCAGAAAAGCATACTGTATTTTTATACAATAAAATAGTATCGCAAGGAGAACTAATGTCCACTTTTATGTTTACTAAGTTTTTAAATCAAGAAGGGGTAAATGCACAATTATTACCAGCATTAGACTTTATGCGTGTAGATAAATCTAACGAGCCAGATGATTTTTATATCAAACAAAATTTACAACGAATTTTACATGAAAATTTACCTGCAGATATTTACATAACACAAGGTTTTATTTGTTTAGATGCTTATGGAAATATAGCTAATCTACAACGAGGAGGAAGTGATTATACAGCAACAATTATTGGTGCGGTTATGGATGCAGATGAGGTTCAAATTTGGACTGATATTGATGGAATGCACAATAACGACCCTAGAATTGTAGATAATACACATGCAATATCTAATTTATCTTTTGATGAAGCTGCTGAATTAGCGTATTTTGGAGCAAAAATATTGCATCCACAAACTGTTATGCCTGCGCGAGAAGCTAATATACCAGTTCGTTTAAAAAATACAATGGACCCTGCTTCTTACGGAACTTTAATATCTGAAGATATTGAAGGGGAAGGAGTTAAAGCTATCGCTGCTAAAGATAATATTACAGCTATTAAAATTAAGTCGGCACGTATGCTTTTAGCACACGGTTTCTTAAAAAAAGTATTCGAAATATTTGAAAAATACGAAACGCCAATCGATATGATTACAACATCAGAAATTGCAGTTTCGTTAACTATTGATAATGATGCAAATTTAAATTCAATTGTTGAAGAATTAAAAAAATTCTCTTTGGTTGAAGTAGATAACAATCAAAGTATTATATGTTTGGTTGGAAATGAAATTGTAAAACATCATGAAACACATAGATTGTTTCAAGTATTACAAGATCTTCCTATAAGAATGATTTCTTATGGTGGAAGTAATTATAATATTTCTCTTTTAGTAAATACTAGCGATAAAATTTCTGCACTTAAACATTTAAATAAATATGTTTTTGATTTTGCAGTGTCTTAAAATGTTAATTTATAGGTAAATAAAAAACCCGAATTTTTTAAAATTCGGGTTTTTTATTTTTTAAAGATACCTGAGATTAATAATAATTTTATTTAACTTCGAAAACTCAAATTTAATTAGATATATGATAAGAATAGGCAAACAAATTATTGTGTTTTTTGTCTTTATATTAAATTCTATTTCGTTCTACGGGCAAACAAATAGTAGCCAAGAAAATTATTATAAATGGTTTGACGCTGTTGTTGGAGTAGGTAATACAGATTTATATAATGGAATTCAATATAAAAGAAGTTATAATACAATAAATAAGAATCACGAATATTTTTTAAGTTCAGATTTTATAAAAGGTACTGTTTTATATAGCAATCAGCCTTATTTTGATGTGTACTTGAAATATGACATTCATAATGACGAGCTTATTGCACAATTACCAAGCGTTAAGTCTAATAATACTATTCAATTAATTCAACAAAAGGTATCGAGTTTTTCCATAAGCGGTCATAGCTTTGTAAAGCTTTCTGCTGAAGGTGTTTCAGGGTTTTATGAGGTTTTATTTGAAGATAGCAATATAAAGTTTTATAAAAAGTATATAAAAACAATAAAAAAGCATTTAGATAAAGATTTTGCATATTATGTTTTTACAGAAAAAGAATCATATTTACTTTATTATAATAATGAATATTATCAAATAAAATCAAAAAGTAATATTTCAAAAGTATTACCAAATCTTAAAAAAGATATTAATTTATTTTACAAGAATAATACAAATTTAAGAAAAATGAATTATGAGTTGTTTTTATCTAAACTTTCAGGGTATTTAAGTGAATTAATATCAAATAATTAAGCTGTAAATTATGAGAAAAATTATAGTATTAGTAGCTTTTTTCTGTTTTTATTTTTTAAATGCTCAAACTAAAGAATCACTAAAAATTACTTTGAGTTTTCAAAATTCAAGTAAGATTGAAGTTATAAATCAATTAGAGGAAAAGACAGGTTATCAATTTTATTTTATTGAAGATTGGATAGATAATAAACCAATCTCTGGTAATTACATTAATGCTTCTTTAAATAGTATTTTAACAGCTATATTTAAAGATACGTATATCAACTTTTATATAGGTAAAGACAATAAAGTTGTTTTAACTCAAAATAATTTAATTTACGATTATTTGCCGAGCACTTTTTATAAAAAGAAAGAAGTAATAACAGATTATAAAGAAGTTGAACCAGTATTTTATGAAGATAATTTTGTGGCTAAAACCAAAAATTACGAAACAGTAAGAATAGGTAAGGAAACAAAAACCAATTCAAAAAAATTCTACACGCTTTCTGGATATGTTAAAAATAGTTTAACAAACGATCCAATTCCAAACTTAGCATTAATTGTAGTTGGTAAAAATATTAATGCTGTAACTGATATTGATGGGTTTTACAGTGTTAAATTACCTCCAGGTATAAATTATGTTGAAACAAAATCGCTTGGTATTGAAGAGGCAAATAAAAAAGTGCTTATTTATAGCGATGGAACCTTAAATTTTAATCTAAAAGAAACTTCAGAAACTTTAAAAGAAGTTGTGGTGGAGGCTAGTAGAGATAGAAATATAAAGGAAGTAATATCTGGTGTAACTCAAATTAAGGTTCAAGAAATTAAAAATATACCTTTAGTTTTAGGAGAACGTGATATTTTAAAAGTTGCTACAACATTACCAGGTATAAAAAAAGCAGGTGAAGGTTCATCAGGTTATAATGTTAGAGGAGGTAAAGAGGATCAGAATTTAATTTTGTTAGACAATGCCGTTCTATACAATCCATCACATTTTTTCGGAATTTTTTCTGCATTAAACCCATTTACTTCGGGCGATGTAAATATTTACAAAGGTAGTTTGCCGTCTGAGTATGGTGGTAGATTATCCTCTGTTTTCGATATAAATACCAAAGATGGCTCTACAGAAAAATTTGCAGGAGAGGCTTCAATTGGGCCTGTAACTAGTAACTTAACTTTTGAAATCCCTATTGTTAAAAACGAATCTTCTTTATTAATTGGAGGAAGAGGAACCTATTCAGACTGGATATTAAAATCGTTAGATGATGCGTCAATAAAAGATAGTGAAGCTTCATTTTTTGATTTGGTTGCTAAATACAAACATAAATTAGATAACAATAATACTTTAGAAGCTTCAGGGTATTATAGTAATGATGAGTTTAGCATAACTTCAGATTCTCTATATAGTTATAACAATAGACTGATGTCTTTAAGATGGAATAGAAATTTTAATAATAAAAATAATGGAAGCTTAATTTTGGCAAATAGTGAATATAAATTCAATATTAATTATGATGGAGCCATTGATACAGATTTTAAATTAGGCTATAAAATAAATGAAACCGAACTAAAACTTAAAATGAAGTATTTGCATAGTGAAACTCATAAGTTTGATTATGGTATTTCTAGTAAATTGTATGTAGTAAATCCAGGTTCTATTAATCCAATAGGAACTGAATCTATAATTGAAACTTCAACTATTGCAGAAGAAAAAGCATTAGAATCTGCTATTTTTATTGCTGATACTTATAAGGTAGATAATAAACTGTTATTTAATTTTGGATTGCGCTATTCGTTTTATACTTCGTTGGGTAAATCTTCCCAAAGAGAATACCAAAAAGATTTACCGAAAAATGAAGGTTCTGTGATTGATACTTTAAATTTCGATAAAAATGAAGTTGTTAAAACTTATGGTGGTCCTGAAATACGATTGTCTGCGCGTTATTTTTTAACACCAAGTTTATCGGTTAAAGGAAGTTTTAATAGTACATATCAATATATACATACATTATCTAACAATACAACAGTTTCTCCAACAGATACTTGGAAGTTGTCTGATTTAAATGTTAAACCACAACAAGCAAACCAGGTTACACTAGGGCTTTATAAAAATTTCCAAGACTCTTTTTACGAATTAAGTTTAGAAGGGTATTATAAAAAAACTAAAAACACCTTAGATTATAAAGTTGGAGCAGATCTATTGCTAAATGAATATATTGAAACAGAAGTTTTACAAGGAGAAGGTAAGGCCTATGGTGTTGAGTTCTTAGTTAAAAAAACAAAAGGAAATTTAAATGGCTGGCTTGGTTATAGTTATTCTCGTTCTATGGTGAAATTAGATAGTGAATTCTCTGAAGAAAGAGTGAATAATGGAGATTATTTTCCATCTAATTATGATAAGCCTCACGATGTAAGTTTAGTTGCAAATTATAAATTAACAAAACGCTATAGTTTTTCAGCAAATTTCACCTATCAAACAGGAAGACCAGTTACCTATCCAGTAGGAAAATATATTTATAATGGAGAAGAACGTGTTTTGTATAGCGATAGAAATAAATTTAGAATTCCAGATTATTATAGGTTTGATATAGGGTTTAATATTGAAGGAAATCATAAAATTAAGAAGTTTGCGCATAGTTTCTGGAATATTTCAGTGTATAATGTGTTAGGTAGAAATAATCCTTATTCGGTTTATTTTGTTACAGATAAAGGTGAAATTAAAGCATATCAGAGTTCAATTTTTTCAATACCAGTGCCAACTATAACCTATAATTTTAAATTTTAGAATGCAATTAATTATGAAAAATATAAAATTTTTATCTTTTATTTTATACTCTGTTGTGGTGTTGTTATTAACAAACGCTTGTGTAGAACAAATTGATTTAAAAACAATTTCATTTGATGATGCATTGGTAGTTGAGGGTTCAATTACCAATGAAAATAAATTTCATCAAATAAAATTAAGTAGAACGTTTAAAATAGAGGATAATACGCCTACAACTGAGAGTAATGCGAAGGTTGAAGTTATAGATGATGCTGGTAATACTTATCATTTTGAAGAAGAAACCCCAGGAGTTTATTTGTCTGAAGTTGAATTTAAAGCAGAAACTGGTAGGCAGTATCAATTAAAAATTACAACTTCAAACGGAAGGTCTTATTCTTCTCAACCAACACAGATTACAAATGAAGCAGAAATTAATGAGGTTATAGCAGTTAAAGAAATTGATAGTAACGGAAATGAAGGTATATCAATTCAGGTAAGTAGTTATAATGCAAATGGAGATGCTAGGTATTATCGCTATGAATTTGAAGAAACGTATAAAATTATTACACCGTATTGGTCTGCTTATGATGCAGTAGTTATATCTGATGTACCTCCTTTTAAGGTTGATTTTGTTCCAAGAACTAAAGAAGAAAAAACATGTTATAATACTATATTTTCAGAAGGTATCATTCAAACAGAAACCAATAGTTTTGTTGAGGATAGAGTGTCTAAATTTCCTGTGAGGTTTATTTCAAAAGATGATTTTATAATTACCAATAGGTATAGTATTTTGTTAAAACAATATGTACAATCAATAGAAGCCTATACTTTTTATAATATTTTAAATAACTTATCTGGCTCAGAAAGTTTGTTTTCACAAAATCAACCAGGTTTTTTTAGTGGAAATATTTCTTCTGATGAAAATAGTGAAGAAAAAGTAATAGGTTTTTTTGAAGTAGCTTCAGTAGCAACCAAAAGAATATTTGTGAACCCAAGAGAAATAATAGAAACTTCACCTCCTTATATCTCTAACTGCGAATTAGTTGCTCCGCTTTTAGTAGATGGAAGTGGAAATAGTTCACCATTAATTGATGCGATAAAAGCAGGTACTTTAAAGTTTTTTCAAGTAAATGGAGGTAAATTTAGTCCTGTGGATCCAATTCCAGGAGGACCTTATCAAATGGTTCCAGTTCCTTGTAGCGATTGTACAGTTTTAGGAACTAATGTTAAACCAGATTTCTGGATTGAATAATTAAATTGAAATTAAAAGACCATGAAAAAACAGTTCTTTTTATTATTAATAGTGTTTTATAGTCAATGCTATACTGTGAATGCGCAAGTTGTATTACAAAGTAACGATAAACCCCTTTTTAAAACCATACATCAAGAAAAAATATTTATACATTATAATAGTTCTTTTTTACTTACAGGTGAAACTTTTTACTACAAACTGTATTGTTTAAATAGAGATACTAATGTATTGAGTAATTTAAGTAAAATAGCTTATGTAGCTTTAGTGGATAGTGATTTAAACGAAGTATTTAAGCAAAAAATAAAATTAGAATCGGGTTTAGGGCAAGGAGATTTTTTTATTCCAACGTCTATTTTATCTGGAAATTATAAAATTGTAGCCTATACGCAATGGATGTGTAATGCAGGGGAGAAAGTTATATTTCAAGAAGATATTTCTATAGTAAATCCGTTTAATGAAAATCAAAATGGAATTCTGTCAAAAGAACTAGATACTTTAAATTCAAAAGCGTTTGAATTTGTAACTACATCAAATAATGATGTTTCAAAAATTATTAAAAGTAATTTTGTTGAGTTGTTATTAGATCAAAATAAATTTAAAAATAGACAAAAAGTAAGTTTACAACTTAATAGTTTAAAAGAAGAAGAAGAATCTTCCGGAAATTATTCTATTTCTGTTAGAAAAATACAGCCATTTAAAACTCTTAAAAGTACTAGTTCTGTTGAATTTTCAAATTTTGAAATGGAAAAAACGGATATAGCTAACACAACTAAAAACGAAATATTTTTACCAGAATTAAGAGGAGAATTAATTTCAGGAACTGTTGTTGAAAAAGCTACAAATTTACCAGCAACTAATGTAAAAGTTAGTTTGTCTATTTCAGGAAAAGAAGATGATCTTTTTAAAATGTCAACTACAAATAATTTAGGGCAATTTTATTTTAATTTGTTAGAGAATTATAAACAGCCTACAGCTACAATTCAGTTGCTTAGTGATGCTGAAAAGTATAAAATTAATTTAAATCCAGAAGTTTCTTTAACATATTCAAACTTAAAATTTAGTGATTATAAAATAGATACATCTATTAGTGATTTTATTTTAAAACAAAGTATTAACAATCAAATAGAAAATGCTTACGGAGCTGTTAAACCTACAGAGGTAGAGAAAGTAGCTTTAGACGGTACATTTTATAATTCTAAAGAAATTACCTTTAATTTAGATGATTTTACACGTTTTCCAACGGTTAAAGAAACCATTGTTGAAGTTGTTGATGTTGTAACTTTAAAGCACCGTAAGGGAAAGGTGTTTTTAGATGTTATTTGGGCTAATAGGACCTACGATTCTGGATTGTTACCATTGGTGCTTTTTGATGGAATAATTATTAAAGATCATAATGAAATTATAAACTATAATGCAAATAAAATACAACAAATTGATGTTGTAAGGGAGAAGTACTTGTATGGTACTCAAATATTTGAAGGTATTATTTCTTTTAGTTCTATAAATGGTGATTTTTCTAAATTAACATCTGATGATACGGCTATAAATGTAGTGTTGTTAAAACCGTTAGAACATAAAAAATACTTTAAACAACAATATGATGGTACAGATAAATTAAAGCGAATTCCAGACTATAGAACTCAATTGTTATGGTTGCCAAACGTTGAATTAAATGCTCAAACTAAAGATGTAAGCTTTTTTACTTCGGATGTGAAAGGAACGTTTGAAATTTCTTTAGAAGGTTTTACAAATAAAGGGAAACCAGTTTCTTTAAAAGAAATAATTGTTGTAGAATAATATAAAAAAAACTCAGGATTGAATTTAATCCTGAGTTTTTTGAAACGTATGTAGTTTATACGGTACTGTTTTTTTAAGAATTACTTACTATTCATTAAATCTTCAATTTCTTCAACGGTAATAGGTATATCTCTCATTAAGTTAAATGGCTCTCCGCTCTCTTGAATAACAACATCGTCTTCAATTCTAATTCCCATATTTTCTTCAGGAATATAAATTCCAGGTTCAACAGTAAACACCATATTTGCTTTCATAGGTGTTTTTAATGCTCCATAATCGTGCGTATCTAAGCCTAAATGATGCGAAGTTCCATGCATAAAATATTTTTTATAAGCAGGCCATTTTGGATCTTCATTCTGTACATCGGCTTTATCTAAAAGTTTTAAACCTAATAATTCATTGGTCATTATTTTACCAACTTCTTTATGGTATTCAGCCCAATCTGCTCCAGGAACTAGCATTTTTGTTGCTTCATCTTTAACACGTAAAACGGCGTTATAAATAGCTTTTTGTCTTTCTGTAAAACGACCGTTTACAGGGATAGTACGTGTCATATCACTAGAGTAATTAGCGTATTCTGCACCAACATCCATTAAAAGCATATCGCCATCTTTACATTCTTTATTATTTTCTATATAATGTAAAACGCAAGCGCTATAACCAGACCCGATAATTGGAGTGTATGCAAAACCTTTAGATCTGTTTCTTAAAAACTCGTGCATATATTCGGCTTCAATTTCGTACTCCATAACACCAGGTTTTACAAAAGGTAATATTCTTCTAAAACCTTTGTTTGTAATATTACAAGCAGTCTGTAATAGTTCAATTTCTTCTGGCTCTTTAACACCTCTAATATTAAGCATTATTTGAGCGCTTTTTTCCCATTTATGAGCAGGGAAATCTGCTTTGCATTTTTTTATAAATCTATCTTCTCTAGTTTCTATTTCAACCGATTGTCTGTAGTGTTCGTTGGTGTTAAAATATACGGTTTCGGCCTCAGTCATTAAATCATAAAAAACTTTATCAAATTCAGATAGCCAATAAATAGTTTTAATTCCAGAAACCTCTGTAGCTTCTTCTTTAGAGTATTTAGCACCATACCAAATTTCAATTAATTTGCTGGTTTCGGTTAAAAATAAAATTTCTCTATGTTCTGGGTTTATAGCATCAGGAAAAAGCACTAAAATACTTTCTTCTTGATCTGCTCCACTTAAGTATAATAAATCGCTACTTTGTTTAAAAGGAAGTGTACTGTCTGCACCTGTAGTAAAAGTGTCGTTAGAATTAAAAACCGCAAGAGATTTTGGTTTCATTTGAGCAGTGAATTTTGCTCTGTTTTTTTTAAAAAGTTGGTTATTAATTGGAAGGTATTTCATTTTTAATGAATGTTTTAAAATGTTATTTATATCTTAATAAACAAACTAATAATAAGTTTAAGATTTCATTATTAAGAAATAATTGTAATAATTAGTAACAAAGTTATAAATTTGTTCAAAACCAACTGTTAAAAAATCAATAATATTTATGCGTAAACAACTTGTATTTTTTCTGGTAATTATTTTTTCTGGAGTAGTATTTGCACAAAACAAACCAGCATATAAATTATACAATGCCAAAGGTAAAAAGGTTTCCTATAAAAAGATGATAAAAAAAATGAGTAAAGCCGATGTGGTTTTATTTGGAGAATATCATAACAATCCTATTATACATTGGTTGCAGTATGAGGCAACTAAAGATTTAAGTGTAGAAAATAAATTAATTTTAGGGGCTGAAATGTTTGAAGCAGATAATCAAAATGAATTAAATAATTATTTGTCAGGAGCTATTGATGCAAAAGCATTAGATACGGTTGCTAGATTATGGAATAATTACAAAACAGATTATAAGCCTTTGGTAGATTTTGCAAAAGACAATAAATTAAAATTTATAGCCACTAATATTCCTAGAAGATACGCTAGTTTGGTGTTTAGAGGTGGTTTTGAAGCGTTGGAAGAATTAACCGATGACGAGAAAACGTGGATAGCGCCATTGCCAATTGCATACGATAAAACCTTACCTGGTTATGTTAAAATGAAAGAAATGATGGGTGGTCACGGTAGCGATAACTTGCCAAAAGCACAAGCTGTTAAAGATGCAACAATGGGTTATTTTATATTGGAAAATCTACAAGATAAGAAGTTGTTTGTTCATTACAATGGCTCGTATCATTCCGATAATTACGAGGGAATTTATTGGTATTTAAAAAAAGGAAATCCCAATTTACAAATTAGTACCGTAAGTGTAATTGAACAAGAAAATATTAAAAAATTCGATACAGAAAATAAATTAAAGGCCGACTTTATAATTGTTGTGCCTTCAACAATGACAAAAACATATTAACTAAAAGTTTATTCTAAGGGTTTTAAATTTTTTATTGTAATTATTAGTATTGAAGCGCTTATTTTCTTTTTGGGTATAAATTGCTATTGTAGTTCATAATTTTTTAGTATTTTCGAAACTACTAAAAACTAAAAAAATATACCATTGCCTAATTTATTTCATGAAAATGAATTTGTATTTAATGTGCTCTTTGAAGCAGTTTCTGAAAGTGTAATTGTTGTAGATGAAAGCCAAACAATTGTTGCAAATAATGCTGCGGCAGAAAAAATGTTTGGATATGAAAAAGGTCAGTTGCAAAATCAGCATTTAAATATTTTAATTCCTAGAAATTACCATGCAGGTCATGGAGCTCATTTTAATTCTTTTTACAAGAAATCTTCTGCCAGACAAATGGGGAGTAACCAAGATTTAAATGGTGCTCATAAAAACGGACATAATTTTCCGGTTGAGGTAGGGTTAAACCCTTTTGAAATTGAAGGAGAAAAATATGTAATGGCAATTGTTATAGATATAACATATCGTAAAAATTCTGAAAATAAAATTCGAGAATTAAATACTTTATTAGAAGGTAAAATTTCAGAAAGAACTACAGAGTTAAATAAAACGGTTGCAAATTTAAAAAGCGAAATTGAAAAGCGTGTAAAAGCAGAGTCTAAGCTAAGGAAAGCATTAAAAAAAGAAAAAGAATTAAATGAATTAAAAACCAAATTTTTATCGTTGGTTTCTCACGAATTTAAAACACCTCTAAGCGGTGTGTTAAATGCAGCTGTTTTAGTCGGAAAATATAAGAAAACCGAAATGCAAGATAAAAGAGAGAAGCATTTGCTAACCATTAAAAATAAAGTGCATTATTTAGATGGTATTTTAAATGATTTTTTATCGGTAGAACGGTTAGAATCTGGAAGAGTAAATTATAAATTCAGTAACTTTAAACTTAGTAAAGTAGTAAATGAAGTTATTTATAATGCTAATTTAATGCTTAAAAGTGGACAGCATATTACCTATCCAAAAGATATTGATAATATAGATGTTTATCAAGATGAAAAAATTTTAGAATTAATGCTGTCTAATGTTTTAAATAATGCTATTAAATATTCACCAGAAAACACTAAAATAGATTTTAAAATTAAGATAAAAGAACCAATTATTATTTTTAAAATTAAAGATGAAGGAATTGGAATTCCACTAAGTGATCAAAAACATATTTTTAACAGATATTTTAGAGCAGAAAATGCACTAACAAACCAAGGTACAGGAATAGGATTAAATATAGTTAAAAGTCATTTAGAAAGTTTAGGGGGCTCTATAAAATTTGAAAGTATAGAAAATGAGGGTACAACTTTTATTATTGAGTTGCCATTAATTAATAAAAAATAAAGCAAAGCGTATTAGAACGTTTTTTTCTAAATAAAATAAACTAGTTTTATGTATAACTAGAATATAAGATTTGTGTTGAATTAAGATAAAGTATGCACGTTTAAAACAATATGTAAAAGAAATGAAAACATTATTATTAATTGAAGACGATACAGTTTTAAGAGAAACTACGGCTGAAATTTTAGAATTAGAAGATTATAAAGTTGTAACAGCTTCTAATGGAAAACGAGGTATTGAACAAGCTAGAATAATGCTTCCAGATCTTATTATTTGTGATATTATGATGCCTGAACTAGATGGGTATGATGTTTTTAAATTGCTGTCTGAAGATGAAGCAACAAAAAAAATACCATTTATTTTTATGTCTGCCAAAACTGAAGTTAAAGACATAAGAAAAGGAATGGATTTGGGTGCAGATGACTATTTAACAAAGCCAGTTGAAGAAGAATTATTATTAAGCGCTATTGAAAGTAGGTTAGCAAAAGCTGCGCTTTTAAAAGAATCTTTAACAGTTGAAGAAACTGAAACTCCTGAAGAAGATACATTTGAAAATATTTTAACCATAGATGACCTTAAAAACTATTTTTGTGATTTTGGTACTGCTAAAATATTTAAAAAAGGAGAATTAATTTATAAAGAATCAGAAAAAACTAATAATATTTATCTCATTTATAAAGGCAAAGTTAAAGGTGTTAAAATAGATGAATTTGGAAAAGAGTTAATTATAACAATTAATAAAGAAGATGAATTTTTTGGATTTTCAGCAATCTTTGAAGACTCTCATAATTATGAATCTGCAATTGCTATGGAAAAATTAGAAATAATGAGTGTGCCTAAAACCACAGTTCAAAACATTCTAAAAAGAAACTATAGCCTATCATTAGAAGTGTTTCAATTAATTAATGAAAACTTAACAGAAGTAAAAGATCAATTATTACAAATGGCTTATGGTTCTATGCGAAGAAAAACAGCAAAAACAATTCTAAAATTTGCTAATAAAATGAGGCATAAACCATCTGATAATATTAATATTTCTAGAAGAGATCTTGCAAGTGTTGCAGGTATAGCTACCGAAAGTTTAATTAGAACATTAACAGACTTAAAAAAAGAGGGAGTTATAGAAATTGAAGGAAGAAATATTAGAATTGTTGATTTAGAGCAATTAGAGGCTATATATTAATAATTATTCAATGTTTTAAATAAAAAAACGTAAACCACATTCAAAATTTCACTGATTAATGTCATTTATTATTACTACGGCTTTTTTTAAGTTTGTAGCAATAATTAATGGTATGAAAAACATATTAATTTTAACTGATTTTTCTAAGAAATCTTGGAATTCTATCACTTATGCACTGAGTTTATTTCAGAATGAGCAATACAATTTTCATTTGTTAAATGCAGGTAATAGATATGAGAATGAATGGGATATTAATCATCATCAAGAAACAAATTTAGTTCAAGCATCAGCTAAAAAAGATGCAAAAAAACAGATAGAAGCATTAGTTAATAAAATAGATACTTTAAAAATAAAAGGAAACCATACTTTTATCCCAATTTTAGACGAAAAAAATATTGTTGAAGCTACTAGAAATCAAATTAAAACAAAAAAAATTGATTTAATTGTAATTGGCGCTAATGATATTCCTTCAAAAGGGCAAATAACTAGAAATTCTATTTCCGAAGAAATTATAACAAAAGTAAAATGTTCTGTTTTGGTGGTTCCAGAAACTGCTGTTTATACTAAAATAAATGAAATTGTATTTCCTACAGATTATACCAACTATTACGAAGCAAAATTGTTACATTATTTAACAAGTAAATCGTGTTATGCTAATGCTGCAGTTCGGTTTTTATACTTAAATAAAAACAGCGAAATTTTAACTGAAGAACAACGTTGGAATAAAGAAACCTTACAAGATTATTTTACAGAAAAACAACATAGTTTTCATTCAGAAATAAATAAAAATTTTGAAAAATCTATAGAGCAATTTATTAATAAAATGCATATAGATTTAATAGTGTTAGCTGCAAAAAACCTTAATTTGTTAGAACAAATTTTGTTTAGACCAAAAATGGCAACCTTAGATTATTATTCTAAAACACCTTTTTTAGCATTACACCAATCTAATTTTTAGTATTAAATAAATTAATTCTGAATTAGCTAATTTTAATTTACTTAGCATGTGAATTATAAATCTATTTTTTCATTCCTTAAAGTTTAAATTATATTGCTAAATTTGAAGAAAAGCATTTTTATGCTAAACTATTAAACTTCAAGAATGAAAAAAATAATCTTCTTTTTTAGTTTTTTATTTCTTCTTATAGAAATAAATGCTCAAAATTCATTAGTAAAAAATGTGCCATTTAGTAATATAGGACCAACAATAATGAGTGGTCGTGTAGTAGATTTGGCAGTAAACCCTGAAAACCCAATAGAGTTTTATGTTGTGTACGCTTCTGGAGGTATTTGGTATACAAATAATAATGGAACATCATTTACTGCAATTACAGAAAATGCTCCAACCCAAAATATGGGAGCAATTGCCGTAGATTGGAAAAATAATACAATTTGGGCAGGTACTGGAGAGAGTAACTCTTCACGTTCTTCTTATGCAGGAATTGGAGTTTTAAAAACTACCGATGGTGGTAAAACGTGGAAAAATGTTGGTTTAACCGATTCGCAACATATTGGTCGTATTATTATAAACAAAAACAACCCAAATGAAGTTGTAGTAGCTGCCGTTGGAAGTTTATATACGCCAAACAAAGAGCGTGGTATTTTTAAAACTTCCGATGGTGGGAAAACTTGGAAAAACCCCTTGTTTATTAATGTAAATACAGGCGTAATAGATGTTAGCGTATCTCCTACAGATCCTGCTGTTTTATATGCAGCTTCTTGGGAGCGTATTAGAAAAGCTTGGAATTTTGATGGCGATGGAGAAGGTTCTGCAATATATAAAAGTACAGATGCTGGTGAAACTTGGGTAAATGTAAGCGATGAAAAGAGCGGTTTTCCAACAGGTAATGGTGTTGGTAGAATTGGGTTAGCTGCTTTTAATAACAATGTTATTTACGCACTTTTAGACAATCAGTTTATGAGGCCTGAAAAAAAGAAAAAGAAAGAAAAAGGTTTGCAGAAAGATGATTTTAAAAAAATGACTAAAGAAACTTTTTTAAAGTTAGATAATAAGGATTTGAATTCATTTTTAAAAACAAATAATTTCGAAAAAAAATACACTGCTATAAGTGTAAAAGAAGCAATTGAGAAAGAAACTGTACAACCAAGTGATTTAGCAAGTTATTTAGAAGATGCAAATAGTGTTTTATTAACTTCTGAAGTAATTGGTGCCGAGGTGTATAAATCTGTAGATGGTGGTAAAACCTGGAAAAAAACACATAAAGATTATTTAGACGGAATGTATAGTTCTTACGGTTATTATTTTGGTGTAATAGCGGTAAATACTAGCAATCAGAATAAAATTTATATTGGAGGTGTTCCATTGTTTAAATCGGAAGATGGTGGTAGAAACTGGACTTCAATAGGTAAGGAAAATGTACACGCCGATCATCAAGCTTTGTGGGTAAATCCTAATTTAAATGGGCATATAATTGATGGGAATGACGGTGGTGTAAATATTACCTATGATGATGGTGAAAACTGGATTAAAAATAATTCACCTGCAGTTGGGCAATTTTATTATATAAATGTAGACAATCAAAAACCATATAATGTTTTTGGTGGTTTACAAGATAATGGTGTGTGGTACGGATCTAGTAATTATAGAACTTCTAAGCGTTGGGAAAGCAGTGGAGAGTATCCATATAAAAGTATTGGCGGTGGCGATGGAATGCAAGTTCAAATAGATAATAGAGATAATAATTTGGTATATACCGGCTCTCAATTTGGGTATTATTTTCGCTTAAATTTAAAAACAAAAGAACGTTTAAGTATTCATCCAAAGCATCAATTGGGAGATACGCCTTATCGTTATAATTGGCAAACTCCAATAGTATTATCGCCACATAATCAAGATATTTTATATATGGGAGCTAATAAATTATTGCGCTCTATGGATAAAGGCGAAAAATTTGATGTAATTTCTGGAGATTTAACCACTGGTGGAAAAAAAGGAAATGTGCCTTATGGTACGCTTACAACAATTTCAGAAAGTCCTTTTCAATTTGGTTTTATTTATGTTGGAAGTGATGATGGTTATATAAATGTTACAGAAAATGGTGGGGCAACTTGGACTCGAATTTCAGATAATCTACCGCAAGGTTTATGGGTGTCAAGAGTTGTAGCTTCACAACACGAAAAAGATAGGGTTTATATTACTTTAAATGGATATAGAAACGACGATTTTAAACCTTATGTTTTTGTTAGTGAAAATAAAGGTATTACTTGGAAAAATATTGGAAGTAAACTGCCAAATTATGCTGTAAATGTTATAAAAGAAGATCCTGAGGATGAAAATATAGTTTATTTAGGTACCGATAATGAAGCTTATGTAAGTTTTGATAAAGGTGTAAATTGGCAATTATTTTCTAACGGATTGCCTAAAGTTGCAATTCACGATTTGGTAATTCAAAATGAAGCTAAAGATTTGCTTATTGGTACGCACGGACGTTCTATCTATAAGGCAAATATTGCTGCTTTACAAGAATATAATACTATTAAAAATTCGTTGGTTGCAATTTTTGAAATTCCTTCAATACGATATTCTTCAAGATGGGGAAATGCTAGAAGTAAATGGTCTAAAGCCTTTGAACCAACTATAATAATTCCTTTCTATAGTTCAAAAGCAGATGAATATATTGTTGAAATTTTAACTGAAGACGATTCAAAAATAAATTCTTTTATAGTTAATGCAGATAAAGGATTTAATTATTTTAATTATAATTTGTCAGTAAAAGGACAAAAGAATATCTATAATTTATCTATGAAAGATCAGTCACATAAAAAAGCTAAAAACGGCATTTATTATTTACCAAAAGGCACGTATTTTGTGAAAATAGGGACTGTTAAGAAAGCTTTTGAGGTAAAATAAATGTTTTAGTCAAGTGCAACTGTTCAGCGGAGTAAAAGTAAAGTAGAGGTAATTATAGTTAAATAAAAATTATCACTTCAAATGAATTATTTTAAAGTTAAATTGTTAATTGTAGTGCTTCTATTTTCTTTTAAATTACAAGCTCAATCTAACTGGAGTTTATTTAAAGATCAGCCTAGTTCGCTTAAAAAATGGGCATTGTTACATCCTTTTAAAGCAAAAAAAGCCTTTAAAATATCTAATGAAGTAATTAAAATAACGGATTCTATAGCAAACACTAATTTGTTGGATAAAGATAAGGTTGGTGGACAAGTAGATGCTTTTAGACATGCGTATTGGATGGCTGTTTTAAAGATAGAGATTGGAGAAAAAGCAGCTCGTTCTTTAGGTAAATCGTATGAGAAATCTAATTTCAATTCATTTAAAAAAAGTGATTTAGAAGATGGAATTCATCCAGATTTAGCGTCAAAAAAAATGGATTTATTTAATAATAAAATGGGGTTAACATTTTCGGTTAAAGATACTAATTATAGTAAAAATGGACTTGTTTTTAAAATTGTAAATGCAATTAAACGAGGCGATTTAAAAATAATTAAAAAAGATAGTTTAGGAAACTATTTAACCTGTAATAATGTTATTATTTCTTCAAAAGATTTAAAAAAATGGGACAATGGTAAATGTCTAATTTCTTCTGAAACTAAAAATAATAATTGAAAGGTTTAAAATTTTAACCAATTTTAAAAAATTAAGATACTTTTTTTGTTGCATTAAATTTCTTAATTCGGAACGTTTTTTAATATAAATTAAATGTTTTAAATAAGAATAATCTAAATAGTGAATATTACATAATATTTATCTCGTTTTCGCAGTAAATACCATAAATAAAGTGTGCTATTACTATTATATTGTTAAATTTGTTCTTATACATTAAAAAAAATTTTTTATGAGTGATTCAAGAATGAGAAGAGAGGCTTTATTGTACCATGCAAAACCTACTCCAGGAAAAATTGAAGTAGTTCCAACAAAAAAATATGCTACCCAAAAAGATTTATCTTTAGCGTATTCTCCGGGTGTTGCAGAGCCTTGTTTAGAAATTGAAAAAGATCCTGAAAATGTTTATAAATATACTTCAAAAGGAAATTTAGTAGCGGTTATATCTAACGGAACAGCAGTATTAGGTCTGGGAAATATTGGAGCATTGGCTGGAAAGCCTGTAATGGAAGGAAAAGGACTGCTATTTAAAGTGTTTGCGGATATTGATGTGTTTGATATAGAGATAGATACTACTGATGTTGAAAAATTTATAGAAACTGTTAAAAATATTGCTCCAACTTTTGGAGGAATAAATTTAGAAGATATTAAAGCGCCAGAAGCTTTTGAAATTGAAAGAAGGCTAAAAGAAGAATTAGATATTCCTGTAATGCACGATGACCAGCACGGAACTGCAATAATTTCATCAGCAGCTTTAAAAAACGCTATTGAAATTGCAGGTAAAGATATTTCAAAAGTAAAAATAGTTGTAAATGGAGCAGGAGCAGCAGCTGTTTCTTGTACTAGACTGTATATGGCAATAGGAGCAAAAAAAGAGAATATTGTAATGTGCGATAGTAAGGGTGTAATTAGAAAAGATATTGAAAATTTATCTTCTCAAAAAGCCGAGTTTGCTACTGATAGAGATATTTATACATTAGCTGAAGCGGCAGATGGAGCCGATGTTTTCATTGGTTTATCAGTTGCCGATGTTTTTACACCAGAGATGTTATTAAGTATGTCTTCAGATCCTATAGTTTTTGCATTGGCAAATCCTAATCCAGAAATTGAATACGATTTAGCTATAAAAACAAGAAAAGATGTTATTATGGCAACAGGTCGTTCAGACAATCCTAACCAGGTAAATAATGTACTCGGATTTCCCTTTATTTTTAGAGGTGCTTTAGATGTTAGAGCAACAAAAATTAATGAGGAAATGAAAATTGCAGCGGTATATGCTTTAGCCAATTTAGCAAAAGAATCCGTTCCAGAGCAGGTAAATATTACCTACGGAGAAAAAAACATTCAGTATGGTAGAGAGTATATTATTCCAAAACCTTTTGATGCGCGTTTAATAACTGAAGTACCACCAGCAGTTGCAAAAGCGGCAATGGAATCGGGTGTAGCAAAAGAAGCTATTACAGATTGGGATGCCTATAAAGAGGTGTTGGCCGAAAGGTTAGGAACTGGAAGTAAGCTAATGAGAATGATTACAGAACGTGCAAAAGCAAATCCTAAAAGTGTTGTTTTTGCTGAAGCAGATCATTTAGATGTTTTAAAAGCAGCACAGATAGTTCATGATGATGGTATAGGAAAACCAATTTTATTAGGAGATAAAGAGATTATTAAAGAATTGATGGACGAATTAAATTTTGATGCTGATCTTCCTATAATCGACCCAAAATCTGATGAAGAAAAAGAAAGAAGAAATAAGTTTGCTAAAATTTATTGGGAAAAACATCAAAGAAATGGAATTTCATTGTTAGATGCTCAAAAATGGATGCGAGAACGTAATTATTTTGCTGCAATGATGGTAAATGAAGGAGAAGCAGATTCTGTAGTTACAGGATATTCTAGAAATTATAGGAGTGTGGCAAAACCAATGATAGAATTAATCGGTATGGCAAAAGGTGTTTGTAGAGTTGCTGCAACTAATATAATGATGACAGATAGAGGACCAATGTTCTTTTCTGATACAGCGTTTAATATAAACCCAACAGAACAAGATCTTATTCAAATAGTTAGAATGACGGATAGAGTTATGAAAATATTTGGTATAGACCCTCATTTAGCAGTTCTATCTTATTCTAATTTTGGTTCAGCAGATTCAAAATCGGCAAATAAAGGTGCAAATGCAGTGGCGTATATACACGAAAATTTTCCAGAAATTAATATCGATGGAGAAATTCAAGCAGATTTTGCATTGAGTAGAACTTTAAGAGATGATAAATTCCCTTTTTCTAAAATTCATAAGAAAAAAGTAAACGGGTTGATATTCCCTAATTTAAATTCTGCAAATATTAGTTATAAACTTTTAAAATCTTTAAATAAAATAGACTCTATTGGGCCAATAGTAATGGGACTAAAAAAACCAGCACATATTCTACAGTTAGGGTGTAGTGTAGATGAGATTGTTAACATGGTTTGTGTGGCTATTGTAGATGCACAAGAAAATGCTAAGAATAATACAGATTATTTTACTACATTTGGCTGTAAATAGCCATAAGTGAAATGATCACTCATATTAAAGGAAAATTAATAGAAAAAAACCCGACCTATGTTGTTGTTGAAACAGCAGGCTTAGGGTATTTATTACATATTTCATTAAACACCTATTCAAAAATCTCTGATGATGAATTGGTGTTTTTGTATACCCATTTGTCTGTAAAAGAAGATTCGCATACATTATTTGGGTTTGTAGATAAAATTGAGCGTGAAATTTTTAGATTGTTAATTTCAGTTTCTGGTGTAGGTCCAAGTATTGCAAGAACAATGTTGTCTTCAATGACTACCGATGAAATTCAGCAGGCAATAGCTTCAGAAAATGTGGGAGTTATTAAATCTGTAAAAGGAATTGGAGTTAAAACAGCGCAAAGAGTATTGATAGATTTAAAAGATAAAATTTTAAAAACATACAATATTGACGAAGTTTCAGCATCGGTAAATAATACAAATAAAAATGAAGCGTTATCTGCTTTAGAGGTGTTGGGATTTGTTAAAAAACAAGCAGAAAAGGTTATTGATAAAATTTTATTAGAAGATAATACGTTAAGTGTTGAAGCTTTAATTAAAAAAGCACTTAAAAATTTATAAGATTTGAAAAAAACAAAATTTATATTTAAAACACATATTTTAATTATCTTATTGTTGTTTTTTAAAATAACAGTAAATGCACAAGTGTTGCCTATAATACAAGCAAAAGATACTGCAAAATTTGAAAACGCTAAAGATTCAACAAGTTTAAAGTATCCTTTTAAAGGTAACCAGAAAGGCGGTTTGTTTTTAGAAAATCTTTCAGAATCTGAAGTTATTTACGATACAGAATTAGGAAAATATATTATTGTTGAGAAAATTGGAGATTATTATATAAAACGTCCAGTGTATATGTCTCAAGAAGAATATAAAGAGTACAAGCTAAAAAAAGACATGCTTGGTTACTATAAAAATAAAATTAGTGCCACCAATAGTAAAAAGCTTGGAAGTGAAGAAGCTCAAAAGAATTTATTACCTACATATTACGTAGATTCTGATTTTTTTCAATCTCTTTTTGGAGGAAATAGCATTGAAGTAAATCCAACCGGAGATGTTACTGTTAAAATGGGTGCGTTGTACCAAAAAGTAGACAACCCTCAATTATCTGAACGCAATAGAAGTAGTTTTACGTTTGATTTTGATCAGCAAATTAGTGCAAGTATTCAAGCAAAAGTAGGTACACGTTTAAAAGTTGGAGCACAATACGACACACAAGCATCTTTTAATTTTCAAAATCAAATAAAGTTAGAATACACACCAACAGAAGATGATATTCTTCAAAAAGTAGAAGTTGGAAATGTAAGTATGCCTTTAAAAAATTCGTTAATTGTTGGTGCGCAAAGTTTATTTGGTGTTAAAACAGAATTACAATTTGGACGTACTACGGTTACTGGTGTTTTTGCTGAACAAAAATCGCAAACACGTACTGTAGCAGCAGAAGGAGGTTCTACAATTCAAGAGTTTGAATTGCAAACAACAGATTACGATGAAAATAGACACTTTTTTCTTTCACAATATTTTAGAGATAATTACAATACAGCTTTAAAAAACTATCCACTAATTAATAGTCCTATAAATATTACTAAAGTTGAAGTATGGGTAACTAATAGAAATGCTACTACTGAAGATATTAGAAATATTGTTGCTATAGCAGATCTTGGAGAAGGAGATCCAACAAATATTGGACCCGCAAATGTAACGCCAAATCCTGGGTTTTTATACCCTTCAAACGATGCAAATAATATTGCTTCAATTTTAAATAGTACAAATCCAGTTAGAAAAATTTCAACTGTAGGTAATGGTTTAACGCCTTACGCTATGCAACAAGGTAGAGATTATTCGGTATTAGAAAATGCGATTAAATTAGGGGTAGATGATTATAAATTTGATCCGCAATTAGGGTATATTTCATTAAATAGAAGGCTTACAGATTCTGATGTGTTAGCTGTTGCTTTTGAATATACAGTTAGTGGAGATTCAAAAGTATATAGAGTAGGAGAATTTACAAGTGATGGTATTATTGCGCCAGACAATATAGTTGTAAAACTGTTAAGAAGTGAAATAGTAAGTACTGATGTTCCTATGTGGGATTTGATGATGAAAAATATTTACTCGCTTCAAACCTATAGAATGCAGCAAGATGGCTTTAGGTTAGAACTTTTATATGCCGACGACGAAACAGGTGTTTCAATAAATGTATTACAAAATGCACAAACATCAGGTGTTTCAGATAAAACATTATTAAATTTATTAGATATTGATAAATTAGATCAAAGTCAGTTTTATGTTGCAGAAGGTGATGGTTATTTTGATTATGTTGAAGGGGTAACTGTAGATTCTGAAAAAGGATACATTATTTTTCCAACGGTAGAACCTTTTGGTGAAGATTTAGAATTAAAATTGACAAGTACAGAAGATGAAAATTATATTTTTAACGAATTGTATGAAATCACACAATCTGAAGCTAGAAATAATTACCAATATAAAGATAAGTATTTAATAAAAGGATACCATAAATCTGAAAGCTCTAACGGAATTCCGCTGGGAGCTTTTAACGTTCCACAAGGTTCGGTTAGGGTTACAACTGGAGGAAGAGAATTAGTAGAAGGAGTAGATTATGTGGTAGATTATCAAATGGGTAGGGTGCAAATTGTAAACCCTAGTTTAGAAGCTTCAAATGCACCTATAAATGTTTCAGTAGAGAATAATGCAGCATTTAACTTACAAACAAAACGTTTCTTTGGAGTTGATATTGAGCATAAATTCTCAGATAAATTTATTGCAGGTGCTACAATTTTAAATTTAAATGAAAAACCAATTACTCAAAAAGCACTTTTTGGTCAAGAACCAATTAACAATACTATTTTTGGGTTAAATGCAAATTTTGGTACAGAGGTTCCATTTTTAACTAAATTGGCAAATAAATTACCAAATATTGATACGGATTATAAATCTAATTTTTCTATTAGAGGAGATTTTGCTTATTTAAAACCCGGATCACCAAGTAGAATAGAGTTAGATGGAGAGGCAACATCGTATGTAGATGATTTTGAAGGTTCTCAAATTCCTTTAGAACTTAAATCAATTCAACAATGGCATTTGGCAAGTACACCGCAATATCAAACGCAGTTCGATTTAGGAGGTAATGCTTCAGATATTAGCTATGGTTATAAAAGAGCAAGGTTATCTTGGTATATTATAGATCCACTTTTTTATGGAGGTTCTTCTTTAAAACCTGGGAATATTGATAACGAAGAGTTGTCAAGAGCAGAGGTTAGGAGAGTAAGATATGAAGAGTTGTTCCCTGAACAAGATTTAGATTTAACACAATCTACCATTGTTAGAACCTTAGATTTAGCTTATTTTCCAAATGAAAGAGGAAGTTATAATTACGATACAAGTAATGTTGGTGCAGATGGTAAATTTACAAATCCAGAAGAACGTTGGGGTGGTATAACTAGAGCGCTTACTACAACAAATTTTGAACAATCTAATGTTGAATATATTCAGTTTTGGTTAATGGATCCTTACGATCATTATTCTATCACTAATGAAGAAGGACTGCCTGTAGGTGTTAACCCAAGTAACCCAGAAAACCAAGTTGGAGAATTGTATTTTAACTTAGGGAATGTTTCTGAAGATATTTTAAAAGATGGTAGAAAAATGTACGAAAATGGGTTGCCAGAAGATCCTTTAAGTACAAATAATACAGAGGAAACTATGTGGGGTAAAATTCCTACAAATCAATCTTTATTGTATGCTTTTAGCGATGATGATAACGAACGTTTAAATCAAGATATAGGTTTTGACGGATTAAATGATGACCAAGAAGTAGCAAAATTTGGAACTGCATTTGGGCCAGATCCATCGAACGATAACTATAGCTATTTTAGAAGTACAGAATATGATAATTCTAATGCATCAATTTTAACGCGTTATAAAAAATATAATAATACAGAAGGAAATTCACCAACTAATAATTTATCAACTGAAAGTTACCCTACTTCAGCTACAACCTATCCAGATACAGAAGATATTAATAAAGATCAAACAATGAATACTGTTGAGAGTTACTATCAATACAAAGTTTCATTAAATAAAAGCGACTTAGTTGTTGGTCAAAATAATATTGTTGATGAAAAAGTGGTAACTGTTACTTTAGAGGATGGAAGTCAAAAACAATTTAGATGGTTGCAATTTAGAATTCAAGTTAGTACACCAGATGAAGTTATAAATGATATTACTGGCTTTAACTCTATTCGATTTATGAGAATGTTTTTAACCAAGTTTAAAATGCCAATAGTGTTGCGTTTTGGAGAAATTCAATTGGTTAGAGGAGATTGGAGACGTTACACAAAAACATTAGATGAAGCTATTACAGTACCACAAGATTTAACAGATACCGAATTACAAAACTTTGAAGTTGGAGTTGTTAATATTCAAGAGAATGAAGATAGAAATCCAATACCTTATGTTTTACCTCCAGGTATTGAACGCGAAATTTTAAGAGGTAGTACAACTTTACAACAACAAAACGAGCAATCTTTAACTTTAAAAGTAACAGATTTAGAACCTAATGATACACGAGCAATTTATAAAAATGTAAGTGTAGATTTAAGAATGTACAAACAATTGAAGTTGTTTTTACATGCTGAAGGTGTTCAAACTAGAGCACAAGTACAAAATGATGAATTAAAAGCAATAATTAGGTTGGGTAGTGATTTGGATGATAACTACTATCAAATTGAAAAATTATTAACAATATCTGATTATAGCGCTACCGATGAGTTAGATATTTGGCCTGAAGAAAACAATATAGAGGCAATGTTAGAATACCTAACAAACTTAAAACTATTAAGATTTGATGAAGGTCTAGCGCCAAACGAAGTCTATCCAGCAGAAGGTACTGTACCACCAATTGAAGGAATAGATGGGTACGAAATTAGAGTAAAAGGAAATCCAAACCTATCGAATATAAAAACAATTATGTTAGGTGTTAAAAACGTATCTAACGCAAATCAAAGTGCTGAGGTTTGGTTTAATGAATTACGTGTTGCCGATTTTGATAATGAAGGTGGATGGGCTGCTGTAGTTAGCGCAGATGCAAATATTGCCGACCTTGCAGATGTTGCAGTTACAGGACGTATGGAAACTCAAGGTTTTGGAGGTATAGAGCAAAGTGTAAATGAGCGTAGCCAAGAAGATACAAAATTGTATGATCTTGTTACCAATGTAAATGTAGGTAAATTACTTCCAAAAGATTGGGGAGTTTCATTACCGCTAAGTTATAGTGTTTCTGAAGAAATAAAAGATCCAAAATACGATTCACAATATCAAGATGTTTTATATGAAGATACGAATATAGAAAACAGTCCAAATAGAGAAAGCAATCAAGATTATACCAAGAGAAGAAGTATTAGCTTAATTAATGTTAGAAAAGAGCACAATCCTAATGCAGAAAGAAAACAGCGTTTTTATAATGTAGAAAACCTTTCTGTATCGTACGCTTATAATGAGACATTCCATAGAGATTATAATGTTGAAAAATATGTAGATCAAAATGTTAGAGCTTCAGTAAATTATAATTATAGTTTTGAACCAAAAAGTATAGAGCCTTTTAAAAATTGGCAATCTCTAAATAGTAAGTATTTTAAGTTTTTAAAGGATCTTAATATAAATTTAGTACCTACAACTGTTTCTGTGAATTCAAATATTTTCAGAACATATAACGAGCAACTTTCAAGAAGTTTAGTAGAAGGTTTACCGCAATTGCCAACATTAAAACAGCGTCATTTTATGTTCGATTGGGATTATACAATTGGATACAATTTAACCAAATCTCTACAATTTAATTTTAGAGCAGCAAATAATTATTTGTATGATGATTTTGATGCCGCTGATGACATTCAAATTTTTGATAATTTCTTTTCTTTAGGAAGACCAGATCATTACCATCAAACATTAAGCGGTACTTACAAAATACCAATTAATAAATTACCTCTGTTAGATTTTATAAATGCAGATTATACTTATGCCGCAGATTTTGATTGGCAAGCTTCTTCTCAATCTTATGTAGAACAAGTAGGAAATGTTATTCAAAATACAAATAGCCATAGTTTAGGCTTAGACGTAGATTTTGGTAAATTTTATAAAAATGTTGGTTTAACAAAATTATTTAATAAAAAGCAATCAGTTGCTTCCAATAGCTCAGAAAGTAGATTAAATAATCCTACAAATAGAGCAAGTCAAAGAACAAAACAATCAAGACCAACTTTAAAAGAAGGTGTTTATAATTTATTAACAGCTTTTAAAAAGGCACGTTTAAATTATTCAGAAAATAACGGAACCTATTTACCAGGTTATATTCCTGAAGTAGGATTTTTAGGACAAGATAATTACAATGGAGGTGTTGCGCCTTCACTTGGTTTTGTTTTTGGAAGTCAAATAGATATCAGAGAACGAGCTTTAGAGAATGGCTGGTTATTATCTAGAAGTGAATCCGATCCGTATTACAATAAAACCTACAGTGTAACCCATATGAATAAGCTAGATTACACTATTACCGTAGAACCATTCTCTAATTTTGATATAGAATTAAGAGGGAATAAAATCTATACAAAAAACACCTCTCAACAATTAGATGTTATAGACAATGTTCTAACAGATTCTCCAATTTCACAAGCTGGTAATTTTATGATTAGTCATAATATGATAAAAACAGCATTTTCAAATAGTGATGAAAATTTTGAAGAATTTAAGGCAAACAGAGAAATTATAGCACAACGATTAGCACAAGCATCTGGGCAACCAATTGATGGCTTTGGTGTTACAAGTCAGCAAGTTTCTTTACCAGCCTTTTTAGCAGCTTATTCTGGTCAAGATGCAAGTAAAATTAAATTGTCTGCTTTTAGAGATGTGCCAATTCCTAGTTGGGATATTAACTACAAAGGTTTAATGAAAATGGCTTGGTTTAAAGATAAATTTAGAAGTTTTTCTTTATCACATAGTTATAATTCACAATATTCAATATTAAGTTTTACTAATAATTTAGAATACAATGCACAAGATCCTTATGCAGAAACAGATATTGTAGGTAATTATTATAATAAAACCTTATTTACAAATGTAGATTTAATTGAGGAATTTAGTCCGTTGTTAAAAGTAGATATGAAAATGAAAAATTCAGTTTCTTTTTCAGGAAGAATTGATAAGGATAGAAGACTTAATTTAAATTTCAGTAACAATACAATTACACAAACAAAAGGATTAGAATATGTAATTGGAATGGGCTATAGAATTAAAGATTTAGCAATGAAATTTAGATTTGGAGGTAAATTAACCAGATTAAAGGGTGATTTAGACTTAAGAGCAGATTTATCTCTAAGAGATAATAAAACAATAATAAGAGCCATAGATGAAGACAATGATCAAGTAACAGGAGGTCAACGCTTATTGTCATTTAAGTTTTTTGCAGATTATGCAATAAATGCTAATTTAACAGCATCGTTTTATTTCGATCAAAGCTCATCAAAATATGCAATTTCTACTACGTTCCCAAGGCAATCAGTAAGCTCAGGGTTAAGTATTAGATATGTTTTAGGAAATTAATAAATTATCAACTATAAAATTAAATTAAAATGAGTATTCCTGCAGAATTAAAATACACAAAAGACCATGAGTGGGTTAGGGTAGAAGGTGATACAGCAATTATTGGAATCACACACTTCGCACAAAGCGAATTGGGAGATATTGTTTATGTAGATGTAGATACATTAGACGAAACAATTGAAAAAGATGAAGTTTTTGGATCTGTTGAAGCTGTAAAAACAGTTTCGGACCTTATGATGCCTTTAACTGGTGAAGTAACTGAATTTAATGAAGCTTTAGAAGACGAGCCAGAAAAAGTTAATACAGATCCTTATGGAGATGGATGGATGATTAAAAGTACAATTGCCGATCCTTCTCAAATTGATGAATTATTATCTGCAGAAGATTATAAAGCATTGATTGGTGCATAAAATAGTTTTATTTTTTGCAATTTCTTTAACAATAATTATTGGTTGGGGTAGTCTTATAACAATTGGAGACACTGTACCTTCTAATATTAAAGTTTCAGATAAATTAATACACAGTAGTGCTTATTTTTTATTAACACTCTGTTGGTTAATTGCTTTAAATAAAAATTATAAATATTTGAATATCAATACTTACATAATTTTCTTGATATTTTTCTATGGCATAATTATTGAAGTGTTACAAAAAACTGTTACAGCTAATAGACAATTCGAAATTAAAGATATACTAGCTAATTTGTTAGGAATTGCAATTGGATTTACAGTTTTTAAAGTATTTCAACAAAAAAAACTTTTGAAATAGAAAAATATTATTGTAAAAGTTGTTATAAAATTATTAAATTAGCGAACTATAAATATTTTACAGATGCAGATTAAAAAAAATCCAAAAGCAAATCTAGAGAACTACAGCAAGTTATTTATGCAATTAGGGCTAGTTTTAGCATTGTTGGTGGTTTATTTAGCCATTGAGAAGAAAACCTATGATAGAGTTATCGAAAATTTAGGACCAGTGGTCTTAAATATGGAAGATGAAGAACAAACAATAGAAATTGAACAGGTTAAGCCGCCAGAGCCAAAAACTCCACCACCACCAACACCAGACAAAATTGAAGTTGTTGAAGATGAAGAAGAAATTGAGGAAACTGTAATTGAATCTACTGAAACAGACGAAACAGAAGCTGTTGAAGTTGAGGAAATTATAGAGGTAGAAGAAGAGGAAGAGGTGATGGAAGATGTACCTTTTGCAATTATTGAAGATGTACCTGTATATCCTGGATGTAAAGGAAATAAAACTGAATTAAGAAATTGTTTACAAGATAAAATTACTAAACACGTTAATAGAAAATTTAATGCAGATTTAGCATCAGATTTAGGATTAGCTCCAGGTGTTAAGCGTATTTTTGTGATGTTTAAAATTGATAAAAATGGTGAAATTACAGATGTAATGGCACGTGCACCACATAAAAGATTACAAGAAGAAGCAATTAGAGTTGTAAACTTATTACCAAAAATGACTCCTGGTAAACAAAGAGGAAGACCAGTTGGTGTAAAATATAGTTTACCTATCGCTTTTAAAGTTGAATAGATAAATGATTTTTATAGAATACTATAAAGCCACCTTTTTTAAGGTGGCTTTTTTTATTCATTTAATTTAGTTTTAAGCTTCATTTAGAATGTTTTTCTATATTTGTTAAAATGGAATACTAACAAACCGAGCATGTTATATAATTTATCAGCTATAAAAATGATAAAATGTGAACAGTATGCGACCGTTAAAAAAAATAATAAAGACGTATGAAAACTTATTTAAAAATTGTTTTTTTTGTATTGAGTTGTAATTATGCAAATTCACAATCTATTGTTAAAGATACTATCACTAGAACAGCTGCAATAGTACATACTGTAGAAGAAAATAAGGTGTCTTTTAGCCCCGAAACTCCAGAGTTAAATCAAATTGCAGGGGCGCCCAAAGCTTTTTATACCTATTACTGGGAATTTGGAGACGGAAATTATAGTTTTAATAAAGACCCTGAACATGTTTATAAAGAAACCGGGAATTATACAGCTCAACTTTCGGTTACTAATAATTATGATGATGGAAAACCACCTACAACAAGACCAAAAGAAGTTAGTGTAACTAGTATTAATAAAAAGAATGTCTCTAACATAAAATACAACCTTATTGCTGCTCATAATGGCTTTAGATTACAAACTAACAGAGAACCAATGCCAGAACAAGAAATGCAGTTTATTGTAAGTTATGGAAATACTAAAGAATATGCTACAAACGGAAAAGTATATTTGTTTTTTAATGAAACGAAATATAAAGATAAAAATTTTGAATTAGTAGATGTGCGTTTGCATAATAATGAGCAAGAAGTTTTAGATGAAATGATTGTAGATAGTAAACGTTATATTTCAAAAGAAGAATTGATTCAAACTACAGGAATTAGCACTTTTTTAGATGAAAAACTATTGGTGACAGATTCTATACAACAAAATTTACCGCTTAGCTTAGAAGAAGCTAAAATAACTTATCAAGATGTGAAAGTGTATAACTTTAATGAAATGCAACCTAATGAAGAACGCAATATGTTTTTTACATTTAAAACCACTCCAGAAATGTTAAAAGATACCAGTGCAATAATATCCATTAGAAGTATTTATGTGCCAGAAAGAGGAAATGATGAACATAAGGTTTTAACTAAAGAAATGGAACTTGTAACATCTCACGATCCAAATAAAATGGCAGTTTATGATACGCGATTAAATTACAGATTGGTGCGTTATAAAAAATTAAAATATAAAGTACGATTTCAAAATGATGGAGAAGGGCCTGCAAAACTTATAAAATTAAATGTTGATATTCCAGAAATGTTAGATAAATCAACTTTAGAGGTTATAGATATGTATCCAAAATGCCCTATTTGTCCAGAAGAGCAAGTTCAATACAGTTGTTTAGATACTATAATAAGTAAAGATCAAATATCGTTTCAGTTTAAAAATATTTACTTACCAGGAACAGCGCAAAAAGGAGTACACGACAAAGATTCTACCAAAGGATTTGTAAAATACGCATTAAAATTTGGAAAAGATTTTCACAAAGTAAAATCTAAAAGTCAAACAGCAATTATATTCGATAAAAATGAACCTATAATTACAAATGTTTCAACATCTAGATTTAAACCAGGAATTTCAATTGGTGTAAAAGCCGGATATAATAGTTTTCCAGATTTAACAGATTCTAAAAGTTATTTTGTGGGTGCTACAATTTCACCTTATAAATCGTATAAAAAATATTTACAAGCCGAAATTATGATGGGCACACATAAATTTACGGATTTTAATAGTATGTCAGATATTGTAGGCTTAGACGAAATACCTGGAGCAACTGTAGATATTGCTTTAAAAGAAGAAAATAATAGCATAACAACCGAAAAAATTAACTTAGATATTGTGCCTGTTTCATTTAGATATAATTTAAATGGAGTTATTGGGCTTGGAGTTGGACCTCAAATTTCTTTAGATGTTTCTAATGAAGTAGAAACGACTACAGCTACTGAGTATTATACGTATTATAATGATGAAAAAGGGAAGTTTCTTGAAGAAGCCTCATCAACAATAACAACTTCAGAAAATAATGCGTTTTCCGACATTAAATATGGTATTTTTGGAGATATTACTATTGGAGCTTCTCGAATTGGACCAAGTTTAGGAGCGCGATATATTTATAATTTTAATGAACCAAATTCGCAATTGCATTTTTATGCAATCTGGAAAATTTAAAAACAGATTCTATATATATTAGTTAAAATGGTTCTTTCTACTAAATTTGGTTGTTGAACGGTGTAGAAATGTATTTTACGAATGCTCTCTATTTAGATATTTATATCAAAAAAATAACAATATTTTATAAAGCCATTAAAAGAATAATTCAAAACTTTAAATAACTGATGCTAAAAAAAGGCTTAATTTTTTTATTAATTATTTGTGGTTTTTTAGTTTCAGCACAACAGCAAAACACAAGTTTTAAAACTACTGTTCAGGCATTAAAAGAAGCAGATAATTACGCCGAGTATATTTATGTACATTTAGATAAATTTGCTGAAAATCCTACAGTAAAAAATTTAAATATTTTTGAAAGTTTAGATGCTAATTTGTGGAGAAATCCATTAAGTAATAATGAACTTGTGGCACAACTTTATTTTTATATTAATTATGCTTATCAATTAAAAGAATTAGGATTTATAAACAAGTCTATTAAGTATTATGAAAAAGGTTATGCGCATTTTAAAAAGAATGCGATACACTACAATATAATTGAATACTGCTTAAAACCTTTGGCTAATAATTATACCAGACTTGGAGATTTTGACAATGCAGAAGACATTCTTAAAATTACAATAGAGCAAGCTATTGCAGAGAAAAATAACAATCAAATTGCTTCGGGATATTTAAATTTAGCAATTATTTATAGAACTAAAGGAGTTTATTTAACAGCCATAAATTATTTAAATTTAGGGTTAAAAAATGCCAATTCAAAGTATTTAAAAGCTAAAATTAATTCTGATTTAGCTATTAATTACTTAATGTTAGAAGCTTTAAATAAAGCTGAAAAGTACACGAAGGTTTCTAATGAATTAAATGTACAACAAGATGCATCTATTTTAGCTAGAAATTTTAATACATTAGGAAGTTGCTTTATACTAAAAAATGAATTTAATAATGCTTTAGTTGAGCTGAATAAAGCATTAAAATTTTCAAAGTTGGCTTTTGGAAATAATGATAGGGAAGTTGCAAAAATTTACAATCAAATTGCTGAAGTTTACAGACTTCAAAATGAGCATAAAACAGCATTAGAAACATATCAAAAAGCGTTGAGTACATTGTTGCCAAATTATGCTCCCAAAAATGAAATTGAAAATCCGGAAAGTACTTATTTTTATCCTGAAAACACATTAAAACAAGCCTTAGATGGTAGAGCACATATTTTTACTATAATTGGTGATTTTGAAGCTGCTTTAAATAATTATGAGTTATCATTTTTAGTTGAAAAAGAACTTAATAATACATATTTAAGTCAGAATGCAAAATTAGTACAACAGAAAGAAAATAGAGTGCGAAGTGAAAAATGTATCGACTTATGTTACATTTTATTTGAGCAAACAAACTTAATAAGTTGGGCTGAAAAAGCATTTGAATTTGCTGAATTAACAAAAGCATCAATCTTACTAGAAAATAAAACACTTTTGGCAGCCAAATCAACCATAAAAAATGATAGTTTATTTATTAAAGAAACCGCATTAGCATTTAAAAAAGCACAATTAAATAAAAGCATTACGCTAGAACAATTAAAAAAAGATAAAGCGGCAGTAAATTTATTAGCTGAATTAACTAAAGAACGTGTAAATGTTGCTCAACAAATTCAATTATTAAATCAGGAAATTGAATTAAAATATCCAAATTTAAAATCAGATTTAATTAAAACTGTTTCTGTAAAAACCATACAAGAAGAACTATTGGTTAATGATGAATTGTTAATCGAATTTTTTGAAGGAACAAATTACATTTATAGTTTTTCAATTTCAAAAAACAATTCAATTTCAATAAAGAGAATAGAAAAAACAACAGAATTTAAAGATGAAATTTCTCGGTTTTTAGCTTTGTTTTCAGACGTTAGAGGAGCTGCAATTCAAAATAATATTCAAGAATATACTACATTAGCATTTAGTTTATTCAATAAATTGTTTGATGCGGAATTGTATACAAATACTATTATAATACCCGATGGGTTGTTTTCTTTTATACCTTTTGATGCCTTGTTAACAGAAGAAACATCAATTACTAATTTTGAAAAATTGCCCTATTTAATTCATAAAACAACTATAAGTTATAGCTATTCAGCATCTATATTATGGAGCGATTCTAAAGTAATTGATACAAGAAAGAATAAATTGATAGGTTTTTTTCCAGTATTTAAAAATAATCATAGAAATTTAGCAGAATTAGGCTATACAGCACAAGAGGCTACAAGTATTAAAAATGAAATAGATGGAAATTTTTTAATTGGAGAGGCTGCTTCAAAAAAAAGTTTTAACCTTTTAAAGGATGATTTTTCTATTTTACACCTTTCTACACACGCAACAGCAGGAGATTTATATACGCCACCAGCTATTGAATTTTTTAATGAAACATTGTATTTACCAGAAATTTATGGTTATAACTTAAATTACAATTTGGTTGTTTTAAGTGCCTGTGAAACAGGAATTGGAACTTTAAGTAAAGGAGAAGGTGTTTTAAGTTTGGCAAGAGGTTTTTCGTATGCTGGTGTTAAAAATTTAATTGTTTCTTTGTGGAAAGTAAACGATAAATCTACCGAAAATTTAATGGCTTCTTTTTATAAAAATTACAAAAAAACCGGTAGTAAATCCAAAGCATTGTACCATTCTAAATTAAATTATTTAAAAGATACATCTATTTCTGCTATAAAGAAATCGCCTTATTATTGGGCTAGTTTTAGTTATTTTGGTGAAATTACAACCCTCAAAAATCAGAATAATAGCTATTGGTGGCTTTTTATTATAATAATTGGACTTTTAGTTGGCTTTATCTTTTTTAAAAATAGTAGATTTGGGCTAAATAAGTAGTACATGAAACTAAAAAGTATTCTTTTAAGAAAGGGGTTTGTTATAATTAAACTCAAAAAATTAAACACAAATCACTTTGAAATAAAAGCAACATTAAATGGTGTAAAGGGACGTTTTATTCTAGATACTGGAGCTTCAAATTCGTGTTTAGATATTACTTTGGCTGAACAGTTTAAATTAAATGTAGAAGATTCTGAAACTTTAGCCGCTGGCGCAGGAGCAATAGGTATGGAAACTAAAATTTCATCTAATAATACAATTAAATTTAAAGAATGGGAATATTCTAATTTTAATCTAGTTTTATTGGACTTAACCCATGTAAATACTGCATTAACAGAGCACAATGCGAAAGCTGTAGAAGGAATTATTGGTGCAGATATTTTAGAAAAAGGAAAAGCAATTATAGATTATAAAAATAAATGTGTGTACTTAAAAAAGCTTGTTTTTAAGTTTTAAATTCATATTAAAATTACGTTGTACTTAATTTTAGTTAAGATATTATTTTTAAATTTTCTTTTAGCTGATATTTTTCATCTATTTTATTGATATATAGATGTTTGTTGTGATGTGTTTAGTTGTTTATTTCATTTTTTTTAAAAAAATAGATACTTCAGGCAACTGTTAGCAGATAAATTGCGTCTTTATAAATAGAACCCCAATTGAAACTTTAATATGTTATAAAATTAAACAAGTTAAAAGCCATTGTAAATTGTGAAAATTATTCAATTATTTAAAAACGAAGAAAAGCTTATAAAAAAAGCACTTCAAAATAACAGAGAAGCACAACAAAGGCTATATAACTTGCATGCGCCAAAAATGTTAAGTGTTTGTAGGTATTATATTAAAGATATTCAGTTTGCTGAAGAGGCCATGTTAAATGGATTTTTAAAAGTATTTACCAATTTAAATAGCTTTGAGCATAATGGTAGTTTTGAAGGTTGGATACGACGGATTATGATACGAGAGTCCATTTCATTTTTGAGGAAAAAAAAGCAAATTGAATTTGTAACCGATGATGTTGAATTTAACCAAACAACTATTAATTCTGTGTATTCTGATATGGATGTTGATGAAATTCAAAATTTAATTGATGCACTTCCAGATGGTTATAGAATTGTATTTGTAATGTATGCTATTGAAGGATATAAACATCATGAAATTGCAACTTTGTTAAATATTTCTGAAGGAACTTCAAAATCTCAATTGTTTAAAGCACGGAAAATTCTTCAGAAACAAATTATTAAACTAAATAAAACAAGCGATGGAACCTTATAAATTTGAAGAAGACATAAAAAATAAGCTTGAAAAACGAACTATAAAACCAACGGCAAGCTCTTGGAATAAGTTAGATGCCTCTTTAAACTCTAAAGAACGAAAAAAAGGCGTAAAAGCTTGGTACTTTTTAGCAGTTGCAGTTTGTGTTGTAGGGGTATTATTAATGGTTTCAATCTTTTTTAAAGATGATGTTAACAATACTACGCCTACCATTGTAACTATCCCTGTTTCTGAGACTGAAGAAGATTCGGGCACTGTTGTGGTTGATAATAATGTAAAAATATTAGATACTTTACAAAATAATAATAGTCTAGAAAATTCGGAAAGTTTAATAGTTGATACTTTAAAAGATAAAAAAATAAAATCTGGTATGCAGCAAAATGAAGTTCTTGTTGATTCCAAGAAAATAAAACTTCAAAATATAGAAGAAATTGCTGTAGTAGTTACTGTTGAAGAAGAAAAGATTGAAGCACTAATAAGTGAAATTGAAGACTTAAAAAGTAAAAATCATACCTTCAATACAACAGTGACAGATAGCGATATTGATCAGCTTTTAAAAGAAGCTCAATTAGCAATAGAATTTGAAAAATTATATAAAGAAAATACCAAAATAGTAGATGCTTATAAATTACTTCAAGACGTTGAAGATGATATAGATAGGTCTACTAGAGTTAAGTTTTTAGAAACTTTAAGATTGAATTATGAGAATCTAAAAACAATGATTGCGCAACGAAATGATTAGTAAGTTGAATGTCTAAATTAAAAAACACACCATGCAAAATATAACAAAATACATAGTACTTATTTTAATAGCTTTTAGTACACAGTTTATACAAGCTCAAGAAAATAGTAGCAGTTTTAGAATTAATACATTAAAAGAATTAAAAGAAAAAATTTCCACTGAAGAACGTGACTATTTGAAAAGTGAAGTTGAAAATATTATGCTTCGCTTTAAAAATGGTGAAATTACTGAAGAAAAAGCTGATTTATTAAAAAAAGAAGCAGCAAAAAAACGAGCTTTAAACATTGAAAACAGAACAGCAATTATAAATAATAAAATAGCGCTTTTAGAACGTAATGAAGATGGCTATTATGATAATGATGGAGAAACGTCCATTGCTGGTTTTAGTATTGGTGGAAATAGCGGAACAGTTATAGGTGTAAAAACAAAAGGAAACAACAAACCTAGAAGATATGATAGAAGAACATATAGTGAATTAGTTATTGCTGTTGGTTTTAATAATGCAATTATAGAAGGTGAAAAAATAGATGATTCTCCATACAAGTTTGGGGGTTCACGTTTTTTTGAACTTGGTTGGGCGTGGAAAACAAGGGTGTTTAAAAATACAAATTTTATGCGTTTAAAATATGGTTTTTCTTTACAGTTTAATGGTTTAAAACCTACGGATAATAAGTATTTTGTTGATTATGGAGATGAAACTTCTCTTGAAGTTTTTCCTTATGATTTAAAAAAATCTAAATTAACTATTACCAACTTAGTAGTGCCTATTCATTTTGAATTTGGACCGTCTAACAAAAATGTAAAAGATAATTACTTTAGATATGATACTTACAATCAATTTAAATTTGGAATTGGTGGTTATGCCGGATTTAATATTGGAACTCGTCAAAAATTAAAATATTCTGTAGATGGAGATAAAGTTAAAGATAAACTAAAACAAGGTTATAACGCTAGCAATTTGGTGTATGGCTTAAGTTCTTATGTGGCTTTTAGAAATGTAGCCGTGTATGCAAAATACGATTTATCACCAATTTTTAAAGATCAAGTTATTAAGCAAAATAATGTTTCTTTAGGTGTTAGATTTGATATGGATTAATATTGAATTAGAAGAGACTGTTTAAAAAGTATTAAAACTCGTCATTCTGAACTTGTTTCAGAATCTCATCATAATTGTTACGAATCAATATGAGAACCTGAAACAAGTTTAGGTTGACGGAAATTCTACTTTCTAAACAGCCTCTTCAATTATAAAGTTAGATTGGCTATTATCTAAATGTATAAAAAGGTTAGTTTAAAATATTTCCAAATTTTAAACCAAAATATATTGTTCTAGGTGTCATTGGGCCATAAATATAAGCAGGATCTCTGTCAATTCCTGTATCAAAATCTTCTTGAAAAGAATTGAATATATTTTTAATTCCACCTGAAATTTCTAAATTATTATGAGCTAATTTTATAGTTTTTGTAATTTTTAAACCTGCATCAAAAAAAGTATCAGATTCTCTAAGTTCTCCATCTTCAGGATTGGCAAGATCAGCACCAAAATAAGGGACTAACATTTTTCCAGTAAAAGTACCAGTTCCAATAACACACCAAGTATCAGTTAATTCCCAATCAGCAGTAAAAAAACCATAACTGTCTGGAGTTCTAAAGAAACTTTTTTCATTAAATTCTTGAGCTTCCTCGTATTCACTAGTTTGAAAAGTATAACCAGCCTTTAATTTTAAATCTGCATTGGGCACATAGTTTAATTCAAAATTTACACCACTTACAGTTGCGCCTTCATCAGCATTTACTCTTAAATATGTTACTACTCCATCAGCACTTGGGTCAGAGAATTCATTTACAAATGGATTGTTTAATTTTGTGTAAAACCCTTCTATTAAAATTCCAAGGTTACTGTTGTTTTCAAATATTTTACTGTAATCAAAAGATAGCATAAAACTATCGCTTGTTTCTTGTTCTAAATCAGAAGCGTTTTCGTGAATTACTTTTCTTGAACCTGAAGTTTCAATATGTAAATCTTCATCAAAAATTTGAGGAGCTCTATAACCTGCAGAATAGCTTAAACGTGCTTGAAAGTTTGGTTGAATATCATATAATAGATTTACTCTTGGACTAAATACATTACCTGTTTTATCATCAGCTTGTTTTTCTTTGTCTTCCACCTTATAAGTGTCGAATCTTGCTCCTAAAGATAGTTTGAATTTGTTCAATCTAATATCATATTGAGAGAAAAGACCTAAGGTGTTCATTTTTTGGTCTGAAACAATCGTATTATTATAATGGGTTTCAACTAAATCTCCTAAATTAGAAATGCTATACTCAACATATCCTAATTTTTTATCTTTTAGGGCTGAGTATGTATTTTCAATTCCTGAAACTAATTCAGAGTTTTTAAATTTAGCATTGTATTGAACTCCTGTATTAAAAGTAAAGTCTTTTGTGTTTCCGTAATCTGAAAGAGATTGTTCAGCTCCGTAATAAGAATCACGATTAATTTTTTGACTTGAAGCAAAAATAGAAAGCAAATCATTTTCTCTATAATATTGTTCAAAAGTTACTGCTGCTGTGGTTAAATGATGTTCAACAGCTTCTGAAATATCTGCTTCGTGATTTGGTAAATCAAATTTATTTCCTCCTCTTCTTTTTTCGTTAATATGAAAGAAATCTAAAGAAACTTTAGCTCTTGTACCCAATTTTTGAAACATTCTAGAGCCTAAAGTAGTGTTATTTAATGATGCAATTTCAGAAAATGAATCATTATTATCGTCATAAGGTTTTCTATTTCTGTGGAAACCATAAATTGAAACTCCATTTTTATCATCTTCACCAACAACTGTAGCATTAAAGTTTAATGTATAATCTGTTGCGGTGTTATCTCCGTTTCCACCAACACCTATAAAAGAGTCTGTTATTCCTATTTCGTATGCATCTTGTGTAGGATCTTTTAATAATAAATTTATGGTTCCTGCAATGGCATTACTTCCGTACAAAGCAGAACCACCACCACGAATAATTTCTACTTTTTCAATCATATTTGAAGGGATTAATTCTAATCCATAAACTCCTGCTAATCCACTAAAAATTGGGCGACTGTTTATTAATATTTGTGAATAAGGTCCTTCTAAACCATTCATTCTAACTTGACTAAATCCACAGTTCTGACAATCATTTTCCATTCTTAAACCAGAACAAAAATTAAGTCCTTCACTTAATGTTGCAGACTGTGTAGATTGAAAAATTTCAGCATTAATAACATTTACAATAGTAGAAGCTTTTTTACGCATAATTCTACTTCTATTTCCTGTTACAACAACTTCTTCTAAACCTAAAACGTCTGGTTCTAATTCAATGTTAATATGTTTGTTTTCGTTATTTTCTAGCTCTATATTTTGTTCAAATGGTTTAAAACCAATAGACTGTATTTGTATTGTGTAAAAGCCAGGTTTTAAATTTATGATGTTGAACTCTGCATTTTCGTTTGTAGTGGTTCCAATAGTTGTACCTTTTAAAAAGATAGATACATACGGGATTTCGGCTCCATTACTTGTCGTTTTTCCTGTTATACTTGCACTTTTATTGCTGTCTTGTGCAAATATAGTTTGCCCAATAAACACTATGTTTATTAGAATAATAATAATTTTCTTCATTATATATTTTAAATAGTTGATTTGATTTTTTTTCCCTAAATACTATTTAAAAAAGGGGGGGATTTGTTTTGTTTATAATGAAAATAAAGCTGTCTAATGAATTTTTTTGGATAATAAAATTTATTAGTAATTACTAATTTTAATATAACTACAGTAAATGCAATAATAGTTAAGTTAAATATGTCTATTGCACTTAATAGTAAATACTCTAGGCTTGAGTGTTTATGAGATTTTAAAGGGTCATGGTCTTGTTGTTGATTAAAAGGATGAGCGTGCGTTACTATTTCTCCATTAGCTAGTTTATGCGAATGTAAATAAACACTTTTGTTAGCAATATTCAATAATAGAATGCTTATACTTAGTAAGCTTAAGAACTTTAAAATAAATTTATTTCTAAAGAATTTCATTCTATATCTTAGTTTGAGACACAAAACTAGAACCATTCTAAATAAGAAACAAGCTTATTTAGAACAATTTTAAATAAGAATGACATTTGTCATAAAAAAAAGCCGAACGACTGTTCGACTTTCAATTTAAAGGTATTATTTTTTATAATTCCAATGCTTTTTTAGGATTGTTATCCATTAAAAGTTCTATTGGGTTTTCTAAAGCTTCTTTAACAGCAACTAAAAATCCAACAGATTCTTTTCCATCAATAATTCTATGATCGTAAGAAAGGGCAACATACATAATTGGTCTAATAACTACTTCGCCATTTATAGCAACAGGGCGTTCTACTATATTATGCATTCCTAAAATACCACTTTGAGGTGGGTTAATAATTGGTGTAGATAACATAGAGCCAAAAACACCTCCATTTGTTATGGTAAATGTTCCTCCAGTCATTTCATCTACAGTAATTTGTCCATCTCTAGCTCTAATTGCTAAACGTTTTACTTCACTTTCTACACCTCTAAAACTTAAATTTTCAGCATTTCTAATTACTGGTACCATTAAACCTTTTGGTCCAGAAACTGCAATTGAAATATCTTGAAAATCGTGTGAAATTTTATAATCTCCATCTAACATTGAGTTTACGTCTGGGTATATTTTAAGAGCTCTTACAACTGCTAATGTAAAGAAGCTCATAAATCCTAAACTTACACCGTGTTTAGCTTTAAAATCTTCTTTAAATTCTTTACGTAAATCAAAAATGGGTTTCATATCTACCTCGTTAAAAGTAGTAAGCATTGCAGTTTCATTTTTAACTGCAACTAAACGTTGTGCAACTTTTCTACGTAACATAGAAAGTTTGCTTTTTTCTGAACCACGTGCGCCTCCGGTAGGGGTTCCCATACTTGGAACAGCTTTTACGGCATCATCTTTTGTAATTCTACCATCTTTTCCAGTTCCTTTTACTGTTGATGCAGAAATTCCTTTTTCAGCCAATATTTTTTTAGCTGCTGGTGAAGCTGCACCACTTGCGTAAGTTGTTTTTTCTTCTTTTGGTTGCGCTTCAACTTTTGGGGTTTCAGCTTCAACAACTTTAGTTGTTTCTTTAGCTGTTCCTTCTGGTTTTTTAGCATCCATATCTATTAAGCAAACTACTGCTCCAACTTCTACGGCATCACCTTCTTCTGCTTTTAATGTTATAATTCCGCTTTCTTCAGCAGGTAATTCTAAAGTTGCTTTGTCAGAGTCTACTTCAGCAATTGGTTGATCTTTTTCAACATAATCACCATCTTCTACAAGCCAAGTTGCTATTTCTACTTCTGTAATTGATTCTCCCGGAGAGGGAACTTTCATTTCTAAAACCATGTTGTTCTTTTTTTAATCTTTTATGACGATTTTTTTATTCGTTAGTTTGAAATATTTTATCTATTATTCTTTGATGTCTTCTTTTAAAACGAGCAGAAGATCCTGCTGCAGGAACTGCATAAAAAGGTTGTGAAGCAACTTCTAAATGTACCAATCTAAAACGTTGTAACATATAACTCCAAGCACCCATATTTTCTGGTTCTTCTTGTGCCCAAACATAATTTTTTACGTTTGGATATTTATCTATAATTTGTTGTAATTTATCTAAATGAAGTGGGAAAAGTTGCTCAATTCTTACAAGAGCAATATCGTTTCTCTCTAAATTTGTTCTTTCTGCTAATAAATCGTAATAAAATTTACCTGTACAAAATACTAATTTAGTTACATTGTTTGGGTCTATAGTGTCATCTATAACTTCTTGAAAACTTCCTTTTGAAAATTCATCTAAAGTTGAAGTAACTAATGGATGGCGTAATAAACTTTTTGGTGTAAATACAATAAGTGGTTTTCTGTACTTACGAATCATTTGACGGCGTAATAAGTGGTAAAAGTTTGCAGGTGTTGTACAATTTGTAACTATCATATTATCTATAGCGCACAATTGTAAATAACGTTCCATACGTGCCGATGAATGTTCAGAACCTTGTCCTTCGTAACCGTGTGGTAATAAAACTACAATACCATTTTGAAGTTTCCATTTATCTTCTGCAGCAGATAGGTACTGGTCGAAAATAATTTGTGCTCCGTTACTAAAATCTCCAAATTGAGCTTCCCAAATAGTTAATGTATTTGGATTTGCCATTGCATAACCATAATCAAACCCTAAAACTCCGTATTCAGATAACAAAGAGTTGTAAATATACATTTGTCCTTTGTTGCCTTCAACTGTATTTAATAGGTTTATTCTTTCTTCAGAAATTTCATCGCGTAAAATTGCGTGTCTGTGGCTAAAAGTTCCACGTTCAACATCTTGACCAGAAATACGAACGTCAAAACCTTCTTGAAGTAAACTTCCGTAGGCTAAAGTTTCAGCCATACCCCAATCAATTTTATTGGTTTCAAAAACCATTCTATTTCTATCTCTAAGAATACGTTCTGCTTTTCTTAAAAATTTTACGCCTTCTGGAACAGTAGATACTGCATTTGAAATTGTTTCTAATTTTGATTTTGGATAATCTGTAGTTTCAGAAATTAACATAGCGTCTAATCTATGTCTCTTAAAATCTTTCCAAGTATCTTTCATAAACTCACTAACTTTAGAAGTTTCAGTTTGTTTAGAAAGTTGGTATTCTTCTTCTAATAGATTTTTAAATTCTGCTATTGTATTGTTTAAATAACTAGAGTCAATAGTACCTTCTGAAATTAATTTTTCGGCATAAATATCTCTAGGGTTTTTATGTTTGGCAATTGCTTTGTATAGTTTTGGTTGTGTAAATCTAGGTTCGTCGCCTTCATTATGACCGTATTTTCTATAACCTAATAAATCAATAAAAATGTCGCGTTTAAATTTCATTCTAAAATCTAAGGCCATTTCTACTGCATGAACAACGGCTTCAACATCGTCTGCATTTACGTGTAAAACAGGCGATAGCGTTACTTTTGCTATATCTGTACAATAGGTACTAGATCTACCATCTAAATAATTGGTGGTAAAACCAATTTGATTGTTTATAACTATATGTATTGTACCACCTGTTGTATATCCAGGTAGTTTGCTCATTTGTGTTACTTCATACACTAACCCTTGTCCTGCAATTGCAGCATCTCCGTGAACAATAATTGGTAATATTTTGGAATTATTTCCATCATAAGTTTTATCAATTTTTGCGCGTGTAATACCTTCTACTATTGGTCCAACAGTTTCTAAATGCGAAGGGTTTGGAACTAAGTTCATTTTTAGTTCCTTATTGTTTTTTAAGGTTTTATTAATTGTTAAACCTAAATGGTATTTAACATCACCATCTATGGTTTCGTCTTCAAAATCTTTTCCTTCAAATTCGCTAAAAATATCGCGTATTGGTTTTCTAAAAATATTGGCAAGCGTATTTAAACGTCCTCTATGTGCCATACCTAAAACAAACTCGTCTACATCATAAATTTCTGCAGCATTTCTAATAACAGATCCTAATGCTGGTATTAAAGTTTCGCCACCTTCTAAAGAAAAACGTTTTTGACCAACATATTTTGTTTGTAAGAAGTTTTCAAAAGTTACAGCTTGATTTAATTTTTGTAGAATGTATTTTTTAGATTCAACCGAATAATTTGGGTGGTTAGAATTTCTGTTTAATTGTTTTTGAAGCCATTTTATTTCTTTTGGATTTCGAATATACATATATTCTACACCAATAGAATCACAATAAATGTTTTGAAGGTGTTTTATGATATTTCTAAGGGTATTTTTACCAGACCCAATCATTCCACCGGCATCAAAAACTGTATCTAAATCGTTTTCGGAAAGACCGAAATTTTCGATTTCTAATGTAGGTGTATACTGCCTGCGTGCACGAACCGGATTTGTTTTAGTGAAAAAGTGTCCTCGAGTTCTGTAACCGTTAATTAAATCAATTACTTTAAATTCTTTAAATACGTTTTCAGGAATTTGAACTTCAGCATCTGTTAATGAGTAGTTCTCATTTGCAAAATCATATCCTTGAAAAAAACTTCTCCAACTTGTTTCTACACTGTCAGGGTTAATTAGATACTGATCGTATAGATCGGCTATAAATTCTGTATGTACAGCATTTAAAAATGAAAATTTATCCATGTTTTATGTTAGTAGTCTATTGTTTTATTTATCTTGACAAAAATACAACTTTTACTAAAACTACCATTTTAATTAGGGTATTTTATGAATTATTGTATAAATGACAAAAAAAAAGTAATTAGGTTACAAAAGTGTATTTTTAATAACTTTTTTTATTATAAATAACAAAAATGTTCTAAAAAAATACATTTTTTTGATTCTACAAAATTCTAATTTACAAGTATTTATAAATGTGAAAAAAAATAAGTAAAAAAAAAGTGAAATTTTTTTAAAAAAACATTGCAAAAATAAGAAAAGCTTGTATATTTGCACTCGCAAAAGCAAATTGCATTCCTCCTTAGCTCAGTTGGTTAGAGCATCTGACTGTTAATCAGAGGGTCCTTGGTTCGAGCCCAAGAGGGGGAGCAAAATTAAACCTGCAGATTCTGCAGGTTTTTTTGTGCTTTTTAATGAAATATACTTTATGAGATTAAAATTTTTAATTCCTTTTCTATTGTTTTATTCAGTAACATTTTGTCAAGAGATTGGGAATGTGAAAGTTGGTACTCATTTTGTAAAACTTCTAAAAATTGACAATCTGTTTTCGTTGGTTTATTCAGATGTAAAGTCTGTAACTGCTACACAAGAAAAATCATTTAACTTTCCTAATAAAGAAACTATTTATTCTATACTAATAAATGGTTTTAATAGAAATAAAGGACATCAAATAATTGTACAGACAAATAAAGATACTATTGTAAAATTTAATTTTAAAAAATTAAATGGAGAATACATGCTTTATGTATATCAAAATAATTTAAATAGTAATACTTTTGGTAGAAGTGCTTTTTTTACTAAAAATCAAATTATTCAACTTTTTGGAGGGTGATTTAAAGTGTGTTGTGTTTATTAAAAATAGACAGCTTCAAAAATGGCTAAAGGTGCACGCTTTCCAATATTTAAATTTAAGGTGTCTCCATTTATGGTGTAGTTATCTACAAGATTAAATATTTTTAAAAATTCAGATTCGTTGATGTTTAGGTCTGGACAAGCTTTTAGTGTTGAAAATATTTGTTTAAAACGAATGCGATTTCCTTCTTCTATTGTAAAAGTTCCACTAAAGTTATTGCATCCAGCAAATCCAACAACTCTATTTTCATCAGGCTTTAAAGTAAAATAGATTTCTCTTTCTTGTTTTTCATCCATTTTAATATCCTTTCCAGATAAAGTTTTTAATTTCCAATATTTTTCGGTAATCGGATTGTTATTTGTAATTTCTTGTTTTATGTCTGAGCTAGCTTTTATTTCTGTGTTTGCTTTTTTTGTTGTGTTGCAACTTATTATTACTAGTGTGATTAATGAGAATATTATGTTTTTTGTATTCATAATTTGGTTTTTAAAACTTTAATTATCTTTTATACTAAAAGTGTGCCAAGTTTATTAAGTAGAGGCTAAGTAGATTAAAGATGATGGTAGCTTAACATATTGTTAATAATGAAATGCAAAATATTTTTAAAACTGCTATTTAAACTTCAAACTTAAAAATATCTCTTAAGTTTCTTAGTATCAATTTTTTAGTTTATTTTTATTATTAAACTGTAAAATGTGGTTAAGAACTTCTTTTTTTAAAGTGTTAATTTTATGTAATCATTGTCTGTTAGGGTTTTTTTGGGAGTTATTTCTTTTAATTTTGATCTTAAATCTGTAGGATATTTTCATATATAAAAAATAATAAAACCATAAAAAAACACTACATAAGGCTATTATAATTTATTATAAACACTACACACGTGTTTTAATTTGTTTATTTTTAGTAGTATATAATTTTAAATAACCTACATTTTTTAAAGTGAACTCTAATAAGTGACATATGTCACTTTTAATACTTGAATGTATATTTAACTTTGATGTAAAGATTTTGAATTATGATTAGAATATTTAAAACTTCAAAAAATGTTATTCTAAATATTGATGAATATTTTGATACTGTTGAGTTAGGGATATTAAACTTTAAAGAAGGTATCAATAATTATTTAGAAGGGAATCTTTCTGAGTTTGAAAACAATTTAGATAAAGTTAATAAACAGGAAGAATCTGCTGATGCAATAATTAGAAAGATTGAAAATGATTTTTATGTACATTCTTTAATGCCTAATTATTCGAGTGATATTTTAAGTTTATTAGAAAAAACGGATGATATTATAGATAAGATAAAAGATAATTTAAGTCAGTTTGATGTAGAAGATCCATATTTTCCAGAAGATATAAAAAATGATTTCTCAAGGTTGGTTTCTTTATCTGTAAAGTCTGCTGAAAATGTAATACCAGCAGCAAGAGTTTTTTTTACGGCACCTAATTTAGTAAAAGATAAGTTACAAAAAGTAATTTTTTACGAACGTGAAACTGAAAAATTAGCAACCAAAATAAAAAGAACATTGTTTAAAGACATGCCTTTTTTAAAGTTAAGTGAAAAAATACATTTACGTTATTTTACATTACATGTAGAGCAGGTTGCCGAAGCATCAAAAGTAGTTGCTAAACTGCTTTCTTCGTTAGTTATAAAAATAAAAATGTAATAAAACAACATCCTATGTTTTTATTCTTTTTATCAAGTGGTTTATTTTTAGGTTGGTCTTTAGGAGCCAACGATGCAGCTAATATATTTGGATCTGCAGTAGGATCTAAAATGGTGAAATTTAGTGTAGCTGTTATTATTGCTTCTATTTTCGTTATTTTAGGGGCTGTATTACAGGGAGCTGGTGCATCGGATACACTTGGTAAATTAGGATCTGTAAATGCTATAGGTGGTGCTTTTACTGTTGCTCTTTGTGCAGGTGTTACAGTTTTTTGGATGACTCGTTTAAAATTACCTGTATCTACGTCACAAGCAATTATTGGTGCAATTATTGGTTGGAATTTTTATTCTGGGAATACAACAGATATTACTGTTTTAGGTAGAATTGTTAGTACTTGGGTAGCAGGGCCAATTTTGGGAGCTATTTTTGCAATTTTATTGTATTTATTGTTGAAATTCTTTCTTGAAAGAAGTCAAATTCATCTCATAAAATTAGATGCTTATTTAAAATATGCACTTTTAATAATAGGTGCTTTTGGTGCTTATAGTTTGGGAGCAAATAATGTAGCAAATGTTGTAGGTGTATTTATACCTTCTGTACCTGATCTTTATTTAGACTTTGGATTTTTTGCCTTAGATGGTGTTCAATTATTATTTTTAGTGGGTGGTATTTCTATTGCCGTAGGTATAGCAACTTATTCAAAAAAAGTTATGATGACTGTGGGTAACGAATTAATGAAATTATCTGCAGAAGCTGCTTTGGTTATAGTATTAGCACATGCTATGGTATTGTTTATTTTTTCATCCTCTTCTTTATCAAATGCGATACAAAGTATTGGCTTACCAGCAATACCATTGGTGCCGGTTTCAAGTTCGCAGGCCATTGTTGGTGCAATTATGGGGGTTGGTTTATTAAAAGGTGGTAGAGGTATTAAATTTAATATATTGGGTAGAATTTCATTAGGTTGGGTTACTACACCAATAATTGCTGGTTTTGTTTCTTTTATGTCGTTGTTTTTTATGGATAATGTATTTAAACTAGAAGTGTTTAATGAAACAAATACAGCTTTAACATCTGTAACTACCAATCTTAATAATTTACCAACTTTATCGGAAACTACTTTAAATATTAACTTATTTCAACCTTTGTTATATGGCATAATTGTAATACTAATAGTTGTAATAATTGTTTTAGTATTAAAATTAACAAACGATAAATTACATTCTAAAGACGAGGAGTCTACAGATATTGTTAGAAAGTATAAAGCCCAAGAGGCCTTTTTAAAGACAGAATTAACCAAAGTTAATTCGGAAAATGCAGAGCTTGAAAAAGAAATTGAATTTAAAAGAAAAGAGCAAATGAATATTGCTTTAAGTATTATTCAAAAGAATCGTTTTTTAGAAAAGTTACGAACTAAAATTGATGCAATAATTAATAAATCTGATACCAATCAAGAAGAGCTTTCAAACTTAAAAAAATTAATTGTTGAAAATTTAAGTATTGATAAAGATCGTCAGCGTTTTAATATTTATATCAACGAATTAAATAGAGATTTTTATTTCAGATTGTTAAATAGGTATCCAAATTTAACCGAAAACGAACAGCATTTGTGTGCTTTAGTACGCTTAAATTTAAGTTCAAAAGATATGGCTTCAATTTTAAATATTTCAACAAAAAGTGTTGAGGTTAATAGGCATAGACTACGAAAGAAAATGCATTTAAAACGCGAAAATAATTTATCGGAAATAATCAGTAAACTATAAATATAATATGAATTTAAACTAAACCATAAAATAATGAAAAGTAAAGTTAGTACATTAGTTGTAGCATTAATTCTATTTGGAATAGGGTTAAATGCCCAAGAAAAAAAGGATAATATTCGTATTAACCAATACGGACAAGAAGTAGAGGCAATTCCTCTACATACTGAGGCACAAGATGGTTTTATCAAGTGGTTTTCAGAAGATGGTAATTATAAAATGTGGATGGATAACAGAGCTCAATTAGATGCGTATATATTTTCTAATGATGCGTTAAATGAGCTAGGTAATGGTATTACAATTCGTAGAATGCGTTTTGCTTTAAAAGCTGAGTTTTGGAAAAACTGGTATGGTGAAATAGATTTGGATTTTGAAAGTTCTGGAACAGAGATTAAAGATGCTTATCTTAAATATACTGCAGATTCTAAAAAATGGGATATTAAAGCAGGGCATTTTAAAGAAGGTTATGGTATGGAAACTACTACAACTTCTAGATATCTATTATTTATGGAGCGTTCTTTAGCTTCAACATTCGACCCTTCTCGTCATTTAGGTTTTCAAACAAATATTTATGCAAATAAGTTTTTATTTGTTGCAGGTGTTCACTTTAATACAGTTGGTGATGCTGAAGAAGTTACTATAACAAAAGATGCCAATAAAGATGATGGTGTAGATGAAGGATATTCATTGACAGGTAGAGCTGTTTGGGCACCTATTAATGACAATGAAAAGTTACTACATTTAGGTGTTGCCGCTACACATAGAACTCCAAAAACATATTGGGAAGGCGGTGCTTATAGACTTAGTACACGTTCTCATTCAGTAGTAAATAGAAAAAAATTCTTAGATACTGATGATATTTCAGGAGTAGATAATGTTTTTGGTTATACGTTTGAATTAGCAGGAAAATATAAAGGGGTTATGTTTCAAGGAGAATATAAAGAACATAATGTTAATATGATTGATGGTATTGATGCTTCTTTTAAAGGTTATTATGCACAAGCAGCCTATTTATTATTAGGTGGTAAACATAATTACAATACTAAAGAAGGTGAATTTACAAGAATTACACCCGGTTCTGATAAAGGAGATATTGAATTAGCTTTACGTTACGATTTTATTGATTTAAACGATTTTGATGCTTCAATTTATGGAGGATCAGCTGAAGGATATTCAGCAGGTTTAAATTACTATGTTAATCCTAATGTAAAAGTTGCTCTAAATTATGTGTATCATAACCATGACCGTTTTGCAAATGGAAAAGGTAAATTGTATGTAGGACATGATGCTTCTGGAAATCCAACTAAAGATTGGTCTTTAGTAACAGAAGCAGAAGGTGATGCAGGAGACGATTATGGTCAGGTTTCTTTAAGACTTGAAGTTAATTTTTAATAATTATATCTAAAAAATAAAACAATGAAAAATTTAAAATATATAGTTCTAACAATTATTATGTTATCTACTACTTTTAGTTGTGTAGAGGATGAAATAATGACAAAAGATGAGCCTATTGTAGAAGGTAGTGTGCTGAAACTAAATGAAATTATGTCTAAGGATGTTGGAGATAACCCAGACTGGATTGAAGTTTACAATAGCGGTACAACCGATATGGATATCTCTGGTTACTTTTTAAATGATAAAGCAACAGTAGGTGGTTATGAAATACCTTCAGGAACAATTATACCAGCAGGTGGTTTTTACTTTGTTGATGCAAACGAATCTGGAGAGTCTATTAGTTCTGGAGGAGAAGATGTTGGTTTATTTGAGCCTAATGGAACAATTGTAGATCATACGGTTACACCAGATATGAGTAGTAATGTTGGGCTAACTTGGGCAAGAGAAATTGATGGTGCTGGCCAATGGAAAATTAGTTCTCCAACTCCAAATTCTTCAAATGGTTCTGTGGCAAATACAGCACCGTTTTTAGATGCTAGTTCTATTACTGAATTTACCGATGTTTATGCTGTAAGTGTTTCAGATGCCGATGGTATTTCTTCAGTAAAATTAGTGCTTATTATTGGTGAAAGCGTACAATCTCTAGATATGGCATTGGTAGATGGTGAATACAAAACTTCTGTACCTAAAGCAAATGTTGGAGAAGTTGTTAAATATTATGTAGTTGCAACAGATAATACAGGATTAAAATCGTATTACCCAAGTAACGGAACTAACGAACCTGCAGAGTTTTCAGTTGTTGGAGGTCTTAGTGAGTTAAGTTTTGAGGGCGAAATAGATGGTAATAGAGGTAATGTTACGTTTACTGCTACACCATTGTATCCAGAACAAGTTGATGAATTAAGATTGTATTACTTATTCCCAGGCGAACAACAAGATGAAGACAATGGTTTTGATGATAAAACTAAAATTGAAATGACTCAAAATGGTGATACTTGGGAAGCTGTAGTTCCTGCTCTTAATATAGAAGGTGAAGTTCATTATTATATTAGAGTTGAATATGTTGATGGAACAAAAACGTATTACCCACTGGAAGATGGTGGCGATTTTAATCACGATTTAGGTACAACTTGGCCTACTTATACAGTTGAAGCTGTAAATTATGATGAAGTTGTAGAGACAACTATTACTTCAACAGACGGGCCATTAACAAGTTTAACATTTCCAACAAACCCAATTCCAGGGTCTGATATTAATCTTGTTTTAGAATATGCAAGTTCAGAAGAAATTACAGAAGCTAGAGTTTATTTTGCTGTTGGTGATGAACCAGAATATGTAAAAGCTAATAAAGTATCTGGTGAAGATGATGATACATTTACACAAACCGGTGTAACTATTAATTTAAAAGATGTTGTTACAGATGGAGATGAATTATCTTTAAGTGAAACAGGAGCTAAAGTGTCATTCTATGTGCGTATTTCTACAGATACAGCAGAATATTATTATTCAAATACAGGTGCAATGTCTTTAGATAACACTCCAGGTGGAGGAGATACTGACGAATCTGATGATTTTAAAGACGATCCAACATTGTGGAATGTTTACACAGTTCAATAACAACTAAAAAACTAGCTTGTGTTTTTGCACAAGCTAGTACTTTTAAAATGATACATTTAAGTAAAATATTAAGTTTTACCATAGTTTTTATGACCTCTTTTTTAGCTTGTGATAAGGGCAATGTTGTAGAAAATAACAACGGTAAACTCGAGTTAATTTCAAGTGATAAAATTGCTGTTGTAGAAGCTTCAGGTTTAGCAATTAACGCTTCCGGTTCAACCTTGTATACTGTTAGTGATGATACCAATAATATTTATGAATTATCTACCACTGGAGAAGTACTGAAAAAATATAAATATGATGGAAATGATGTTGAAGGTATTTCAGTAATTTCTAATAATAAAGTAGTATTAGTAGAAGAAAGAACCAAAGAAGTTGTTGAATATGATTTAACTGCCAAAACTTATAAAAAAAATAAAGTTATCTATAGTAATAACGATTCTAACAGTGGTTTAGAAGGAATTGCTTATAACTTAAACGATAACACTTTATTTGTTATTAATGAAAAAGAACCAGGATTATTAATGCGATTAAGAAGCGATTTTTCAATTATAGAATCGTACAATTTAGATTTTGCATCAGATTATTCAGGTATTTTTCATGATAAAGATTTAAATGTATTATGGATCGTTAGCGATCAAAGTAAAACGGTTAATAAATGTAGTTTACAAGGAGCATTGATAGAAAGTTATGCTATAAATGTAAGTAATGCCGAAGGTATAGTGGTTACTAAAGATTTTATCTATATAGTAAGTGATTCAAATTCGAAACTCTACAAGTTTAAAAAACCAATAAAATAAATTCCGACAAAAATTAATAAATATAATTATGACAAAACCAGCAATGAAAATAGGTGAAATTTCAAAACCTCGTTTCGAGTTTAGAACGTTTGGTCAAAACTTTGACTTACAAGCAAAGTATATGGCACGTTTATCAGTACCAATTCCAGAAAAAGTTTGGGAAAGAACTTCAGAAGAAATATATATTCTATCTAAAACCAACGATATTAATAATACAAAAATACGCGATGGTAAAATGGATATTAAAACCTATGTGCAAACCGTAGATGGTTTAGAGCAATGGAATCCTTTAATGAAAGGTGAATTTCCAATATCTAAACAAGTATTAGAAAACGACGTTTTTCCTGCATTTCAGATAGCAATGCCTGAACTTACAAAAGATACATATACATTAGAAGAATTTTTAGAAATGATTGCTGAAAATCCAGATTTACAAGGAGTACGTGTGCACAAACAACGCTTTGGGTATATGGTAAATAATACCTTGTGTGAAGTAGGAAATGTATTGGTTAATGGAGCCAAAATTGTGACTATAAATTCTGAATCTACAGAGTTAGACGATATTAAAAAAACCATTGTGGATTGTAAATTAGAAGGTGCCGAAAACATTAATTATTTACAAGCCATAAAACGTGTAATTGGTTGGATTGATAAGCCGCTTGCAAATTAAATGAGTTAAAAATTGTAAGGCTCAAAATTTGAAAATAAAAGTGGTGAAAATTAAGTGTAGCGCTTTACAATTAAACAGTTAAACAAGAATAAATAGATAACAAAATGGCACAAGAAATAGAAAGAAAGTTTTTAGTAAAAAACGATGATTATAAACAAGAATCTTTTAATCAAACTAAAATAGTTCAAGGATTTTTATCAACCGTTCCAGAGCGTACGGTTCGTATTAGAATTAAAGGCGACAGAGGATATATTACAGTTAAAGGTATAGGAAATAAATCTGGAGCTTCTCGTTTTGAATGGGAAAAAGAAATTTCGGTAAAAGATGCTACCGATTTATTAAAAATAAGTGAACCAGGTGTAATAGATAAAACACGTTTTAATGTAACCTCTGGTGAACATACTTTTGAAGTTGATGAGTTTTATGGAGAAAATGAAGGCTTAACAGTTGCTGAGGTAGAACTTTCTTCAGAAGATGAAGACTTTGTTAAACCAAGTTGGTTAGGAGAAGAGGTAACAGGACAAGTAAAATATTACAATTCTATGTTAATGAAAAACCCATATAAAAACTGGAAATAGCTTAAAATTAATTGAAAGTATAATTTAAAAACAAATTAAATGAGTGCAATATTAAAAGACGGGTTTGACGTACTAGACATGAAAAATTATCGAATGGAGAAACTTCCCAAAAGGGAAAAATCTAAATTTGAACAATTTTTAATGCGAATTGGTGGGCCATTGGCAATTATTTCTTTTGTACTTATTTTATTTGTTTTAAAAATACCATTCTTAGATAATTTAGATGTCTCAAATTTAAGTGAAAGTGCACATAATAATCTAGAAAACATTGGGTTAGAAAAATTTATTTTTTCTAATAAAGCAATGCTAGCAATTTTTGTTTCTTCCTTAATTTTATGGATTACAGAAGCAATTCCAAATTATTTAACCTCGTTAATTTTGATAATAGCTTTGGTGTTAACACAAGTATTGCCAGAACAAGTGGCCTATGCACAATTAGGTCATAAAGTAATGTGGTTAAACATTATGTCGTTTGTTTTAGCCAGTATGTTAGTAGCAACCGGAGTAGCTAAAAGATTTGCACTTTGGTTTATAATTAAATTTGGAAAAAGTGCTTCGTCTGTTATTTTAAGTTTTATGGTTATTAATGTTGTATTGTCTTTATTTATTTCAGCAACTACTGCAAAAACAGCTATTTTATTACCAGTATTTATGGTAGTTGCTGCAATTTATGGAGCTTCAAACGGTAAAAAAAATAATGTAGGGCGTAATGTTTTACTTCAAAATTTATTTCAAAATAATATGGGAGCAAGTTCATTTTTAACGGGTTCTGGAGCTAATTTGTTAGCAGCATCGTTAATAGCTGGTGCCGTTGGAAGTGATATATTTTTCTCTGAATGGATGGTGGCATCATTTCCTGTAGCAATGGCTTTAATGTTAATTGGATGGATAATTGGTATTAAAATTATTTTTCCAATAAAAAAAGAAGAAAGTAAACCAAGTATTCCTGGAGGTATGGAAAGCCTTAAAAAGGATTTAAAAGATCTTGGTAAAATTTCGTTTACAGAAATTAAATCAATTGTAATTTTTGTAAGTATACTTGCCTTATGGGTTACAGATAAATGGCATGGTGTTAGTCCAACTGCTGTAGCTTTTGTTGGTGCAATTATTGCTTTAATGCCAAAAATTGGTATAGTAAAATGGAATGATGTAGATATTCCTTGGCATTTATTATTGTTCTCTGCCGGTGCTTATACTTTAGGAGCAGGCTTTAAAGTTACAGATCTTCCTTCAATTTCTGTAAATGCATCGTTTGATGCTTTAGGTTTTGGAGCAGAAACTCCGTTTTGGGTTTTATATGTTGTGCTTACTGCTGCAATGATTTTTAGTGCCTTATTTATGCAGTCTAAAACTATGCGAGCAATGATTTTTATTCCAATAGCTATAGGTATTGCAACACGTTTTAATTTTTCAATTATGAGTTTGGCATTTCCGGTAGCAATGTTAATAGAACATGTGTATACATTACCATTTAATAGTAAACCAGCGTTATTATCATACTCTACAAATCATTATAGTATGTCCGATGGATTTAAATTTGGTTTTACAATGCAGATAATAGCTTGGGTTATGTCTATACTAATGGCTATGACTTATTTTAAATGGTTGGGTATTACTCCAAATGGTTTATTTTAGTATTTTGGAGGTTAATGTTACCAAATACTAGAGATGCCAGATACTAAGCAGAAATGATATACGATAATGTAAAAATACACGATAATTTTTCTTTAGAAATAAAATCTATTTATGAAATTATTTCAGAAAAAAAGAAAACCAATTATAGTACTATTACGTATCTTTTTATTCCAAATGGTTTAAATATTAATACTCAAACATATCCAAAATCTAAATTTTATAACGATGTAAAAGTGTATATTAGGTACAATGCATCTGAATATACTTTAGATGAAATTCTTAATTTAAAATCGGGTCCCTTACATCAATTAATAAAGATTGTAAAAAAAATATCAAGTAAAAAAGTTTCAAAAAAAAATAAGTTAGAATTTGAATCTAGAGTTAAAATGTTAGGTGCTATTTTAAATAATACACTTAAAAATAAAACTTTAATTTTAAAGGAAAATAAAAAGCTCGAAATTAATAATATTATTAAATGTTTTGAAAAACTTAAAAAAGTATTAGCAACTTATAGAAGTTTAGTGGTAAATGTTGATGCGTTAGAAATTGATGAGGATTTAAAAAACACCATAAAATATGGAGATGAATATATAAGTAATATTACAAATTATCATCTTATTATCTGGTTAGAAAATTTTAAAATTAAAAATGTAGAGAAAGAGCTATTAAAAGAGTTAATTGGCTTTATAAAAGAAGAACAAACCTATAGAAAAACACAGAACTTTGACGTAACCGATAACGAAGATTTTTTTGATGAAATGTTGTTTCATAAAAGAAGTCAGTTAAAAAAGTTTATAGAAAGTGTGTTGTTTTTAAATAGAGATATTAGAAAAGATGGAACCTTTTTTGAGCAATCTATATTTGCTTTAGCAGCTGGTTTAGCTATGGTTTTTTCAACTGCAATTGCTTTTTATTACCAACAAGTATATGGTAATTTTACCTTGCCTTTTTTTATTGCTTTGGTTGTAGGTTATATGTTTAAAGATAGAATAAAGGCTTCTATTGGTTTATTATTTGTAAGCAAAGCAAGTTCGTTTTATCACGATTTTAATATAAAAATTAAAGATTCGGCAACAAATTTAATTGGTATTGTTAAAGAGAATTTTACATTTGTTCCTTTTAATAAATTAGGTCCTAAAGTTAAAAAACATCGTTTAAAAAATAAATTTATAGATGCTGATTATAATTTTTTAGGAGAGCAAATTATTCAGTACAAAAAAAAGATTGTTATTTACCCTAAAAAATTTGGTGAAGAAATTTCAGACAATAGATTAAATAGTATAGTAGATATTACACGTATAAATTTGTATAGATTTACTACACAAATGGATGATCCTAAAAAAGAATATTCTTTATTAAAAAAAGGTAAAATTATAAATAGAGTTGGCAATAGAATTTACCATATTAATCTAATACAAAAATTTTATACTGAAAAAGGAATAGAGTTTAAACGGTACCTTGTAATTATGAATAGAAAAGGAATAAAACGTATTGAACCTATTGAATTGGATGTGTTATAATTTTAACTCAGTTTTTAATTCCATTTAACATTCAACTTTTCCAATTCAGTATTTAATTCTATAAGTGAATCTGGGTCTATTATTTGTGTATTGATTGTCAATTCTTTTTTATTGGTTTTTAGAATATAATCTCCAGCAAATTTTTTAATTTGTTTTACTTCAGATAGGTTAATTTTTTTTCCAAAAGCACCATTTATCTTTAAAATTCCGTTTTCAATGGTTATATATTTATATTGTTTTTGGTAAAAATATGTAAGTAAATATAAGATTGAAATTACGATATATCCATAATCTGTCCAATAAGTCTTTTCTTTAGTGAAAATGCTTAGTAATCCAAATATTAGCCAAACAATTCCAAAAATTAGATTAATTTTTAAATGTCTTTTTTTATATTTTATGTTCATTTTTTTAAAATTCAACAATAAAAATAACTAATTTTTCGATATTATTTTTTAGAGTGTATTATAAATAGTCTTTTAAAATTTCAGAAATAGGATCAATTTTTACTAATTTATACTCGAAATCTCCTTTTTTTAGTGTTTTACGCATGTATTTTCCAACGGCTCTAACTAATATAAGATCTATATCAGTTAAAATTTCTAAAAGATCGTCGTGACTGTGTTCTCCATGTTCATGATGCTCGCTATGGTCGTGTTCTTCGTGTTCACCATGATGATGTCCTTCATTTCTGTCGTGGTTATTGTGACTATGCGTGTTTTTTTTGTAAATAACAGATTTAATTTCTCTGTTTTCAATGGTGTAAAATGCAAATTCTGAAGCTCTTCCAGTTCTTTTTGCAATAGAGATTCTATCGTTTGTTGGTATTGCTATTTTCATGAGTTTTTATTTAGAATTAGTTTTAACTTTTTAATTAGTATTAAGGCAATTGCACCTCCTAAAAATGAAACTAATAAATTTAATAAAAGAAGGCTAAAATTAATGTTTCCTGACTGCACTATTGTAAAAGGATCAAAACCTAAACGACCAAAAGATTTAATAAAAAGTATGCTTCCAAATACTCCTACAATGGTGTTTCCAATAACACCTAACGAATGTTTTTTAAAAGTAATAGCAGTTGTATTAGCTCCAATTATACCTATTAAAATACTAATTAATGAAATTAAAGTTGCAGTCATAATTATTAAATTAATGTCCGTAATCCATCTTGTCAATTTTTCCTTTTAAAAGTCTTCTTTGAATAATAATATAAATTGCAAGTAAAATAATACCCACAATTGCCCAATTAAATGCAACAGATAATCCGTAATTAGAGGCCGCTGTATTGTAAATTGTTAATGAATCGTTTACTGGGTTTGTAGAAGGTAATATTACAGGGAATATTGAAGCTAAAGATGATGTAATTCCTCCAATTATTAATAGTGTTGAAAGGATAAAACTATGAACATCTTTTTTAATTTTCTTAATAAAAAACAATCCGATTAACCCGATTAAATATAAAATTGGAAAAATTAATAAATATGGTCTTTCAATAAAATTAGTTAAGGCATTTGGATTAACAATTTGCCATATAATTAAAGAGAATATGGTTAAAACAGCTAAGGCAATGTTTAAATTAAAAATTGCTTTTTTTAATTTTTCATTAATAGAAGCATTTGTTTTTAGGCGAATCCACGTAGCTCCGTGAATTGCTAAAGTTACTACAGCAATAATTCCAATAATTATTGTAAACCAATCTATAACACCAGGGTGTTCGGTTAGTGGACTAAAACTACTGTCCCATAACGGTAAGAAAAAGTAATGTGCTTCATATAAAGAATTACTATTTTCAACACCTCCTAAATTTACACCTCTAACTATGTTTCCAAGGGCAATACCAAAAAATAAAGCCAATAATAAGCTAGAAATACCAAATGAAGTATCCCATATTGAAGTCCACATTTTATTGTTAAACTGACCTCTAAACTCTAACCCAATGGCTCTAAATACAATTAACCAAAGCACAATAATTAGTGGTAAATAGAAACCGCTAAATACAGATGCATAAAATGTTGGAAAAGCCATAAAGAGCATTCCACCACCTGCAACAAGCCAAACTTCATTAAAATCCCAAAATAGTCCGGCAGCTTTAGCTACAACTTTTTTATCTTTTTCTTTTTTTGCAAAGAATAAATGAATAATACCTGTACCAAAATTATAACCATCTAAAACAAAGAAAATAGCTAATACAAGTGCAATAATAATATACCAAAATAGTTCCATAATTTAATGTTTTACAGGTTTAGGACCTTGATGAATAGTTTTACCAACTAATATTAAAAATAACAATCCAAGTAGCATATATAGGCCTACAAAACCTAAGAGTGTAAACAGGGTGTTTCCTGAAGAAACTGTAGGAGAAACACCTTCACTAGTTTTTAATAGCCCATAAACCAAGTATGGTTGTCTACCTAATTCTGCAACATACCAACCGGTAATATTGGCTATATAAGGAAACGGTACTAAAAACATAATACTCCAAAGCAACGGTTTAATTGTGTGTAATTTTTTCTTCCAAAGAAAAAAAGCAGCTAGAAACATAATACCTATAAAAATTGTACCTAATCCAACCATAATATGGTAAGAATAGTATAGTGCAGGAATATTATCTGGCAATTCTTCTTTTTTAAATTGGTCCATTCCGGCAATTTGTTTGTTCCAATCTTGATAGGTTAAAAAGCTTAAAATATTTGGAACGGCAATTTTATTGTCTAATTTTTTTTCAACCATATTTGGCTGTCCTATAAGCACAATTTCGGCACCAGCATCTTCGGTTTCAAAAATACCTTCCATTGCTGCAAAAGCTGCAGGTTGGTATTTAGCTACATTTTTAGCATTCCAATCTCCTGTTGGAAATGCAACTAATAAACTAGATACTAATCCAAAAATAACTCCGGTTTTTAAAAATAATTTTCCGTGTTCTAAGTTTTTATTTCTTAAAATATAAAAGGCTCCAATACTTGCCACTACAAAAGCAGAAGTAACTACAGAAGCAAATTGATTGTGTAAAAAAGCAGGGATTAACCAAGGATTACTAAATAATTCTGAAAAATTTTCTAGTACAAATTTACCATTATCTAAAATTTCATATCCAACAGGGTGTTGCATCCAAGCGTTAGTGGCTAATATAAACCAACCGCTTGCCCAAGAACCTAAAAACACTAAAAATCCTGTTAAAAAATGCAGTTTTTGTCCCATTAATTTTTCACCAAAAATAAATAAGGCTAGAAATGAAGATTCTAAAAAGAAAGAAAACATTCCTTCCATTGCTAATGTTTGGCCGATAATTCCACCTGTTAATTCAGAAAATTTAGCCCAATTTGTTCCAAATTGAAACTCCATAGGAATTCCTGTAACAACTCCCATTGTAAAATTAATAGCAAATATTTTCATAAAAAATAATGCAGCATCGTTGTATTTTTGAATCTTTGTTCTTAAAAATTTCCATTTAAAAAAAACAATGATTAAAGATAACCCCATTGTTAATTGTGGAAATATATAGTGAAATGTGATAGTAAATGCAAACTGCAATCTATCGTAGAAAATCATATCTTCCATTTGGTGAACTATTTAAAATAAATTAGTAAATTGTATACACGAAAGTACAAATTAAAAAAAAACTATATGTGAGTAAAAGCACATATAGTTTTTTAAAAACAAGAAAATTAATATAAAATTTTAGTGTGTAAATGCTATTTTAAAAGTTAAATAACGCTTGTTTAATTAAAAAATCTTTCTTTTTTGAAACCAATTTCCTAATAAACTTAAATTTAAAGATAGTTTATGGTAATTGTCTTGTATTAGCTGATTGTTAATAGTTCCTTCTTTTCCGTAAGAGTAATTAATATTAATCATGGAGGTGTAAATACTTTTAGAAAGTGGAATTCCAACTCCTAAAGAAACTGCATAATTGTCTATTTTTTGTTTTGATAAAATTAAATATCCAGAGTTATAGTTTACACCGGCTCTATATTTTAAGTTGTTCCAAAAAGTATTTAAATTTTTTGTAGGTTGGTATTCAACTCCAGCTCCATAAATTTCTTGATCTTGATATTTATACGTGTTGTTTGAAGTGTAGGTTTCTGACCAATAATTTTTTTTATAATCTACATTTACTGTTAAGTTTTTGTTGATTATTGAAGAAATACCAAAGCCGATTTTTAAAGGTAAATCATAATCGTTGAGCTCAATATCTGTTTCGTTTAAAATATCAAGTTCACCTGACCCCGAAAAGGATTTGGTTCCAGTTTCATCTTCTGTACCGCTTAATGAGGTTGGTATATTAAGCGTAGCACCAAAAGTTGTTTCTGTTCCAAAAATATTATTAATAGTGTATTGTAAACCGGTGTTTAATCCCAATCCAAAATAATTTTTAGAATTTGTTAGATTTGCGTATGAAGAACCAATATAAATTAATTGAGTTTCGTTTATATTACCAAACAGTGCAGATAATTCAAAACCAACAGAGAGATTTTTACTAAGTTTTATACCGTTTCCCCAAAACACTTCATTTATTCCTCCAGAACCAGATATTGAGGTGCTTATATATTGTGAAGATCCTTCAACAGGTTTAATTAAATCAATGTCGTAACTAACTTTAGAATAAGGAACCAATCCAAAATTCATTTTCCAATAATCTTTTACTTGAAAAGCAAATGCTAAATGAGAAACATTAAAATCGGTGTTTTTTTGTGAAGAATTTAAAGTTTCTTTATGAGAAAAAGTACTATTTAAACCAAATTCATATAAAAATGAACTTGAAGCTATTGAAGTTATAGATGCCGGATTTGCTTTGTTAATTGAAAAAAGATTTTTACTTGCAATACCTGTATTTCCAAGGGCTGAAAAACCTCCAAAATAGTTCGAGTTTTCTACACCTAAACCAAATAATGAATAGGGAGAACTAAAATCGCTTTGTGCTTTTGCAACAAAAACGGATGTATAGGTAACTATTAGAAATGAAAATAGTATTTTTTTCATGTGTTTGTATTATGTTTTTTTAAGATCTTATTTCTAAGCTGTTAATAACGGGCATATTGTTAGTTGTTTGTAACTTTTAGTATGCTGGTTTTATAGATTTAAATTTTAAAATTAATAGAGTAAATAAGTAACTGAAAGTTTCATACTGTGTTCCGAACTATCAGCATCATAAATATTTATTTTATTAACACCATTATTGTTATTAGGAAGTTGAAATAATAAAGCGTAATCTAAATTATAACTACTGGTTAAAACTTGTTCTATAAAATATGTTAAATCGGCTGTGTAATAATTTTTAGAATCAAACTCATCATTTTGGGTGTTTAATGTTGCGTAAACAGAGCTTCCGCTTAAGTTTGATAATTGGCTTATAACTCTATTTTTTTTGTCAATTACATATACGGCAAGCGAATCTGCTCCAGTATAATTAGTATCATAGCTTTCTAATGTAGGATAAAATTTTAATGAAGCATTAATAGCAGTACTGTTTTGTTCTAATGCGTTTAAATTTCTGATTGAAGGGAATTCTACCCGCATATTAAGTGATGTTCCAGATTGAATATATGCTAGATTACCTGTGTTTTTGGTGCTTAAAATATCTGTATAGGATTCAATAGAATTTAATACCGTATTAGATTTATCGCTTGTTGTTTGGTTAAAACTTTGAGTATAACTTTGTATGGTAAAATCGTTGTAATAATCATTGTCTTCATCATCTTCACTTTTTATGGTGTAATACATTCTCATTACGGCAGAAGATTGGCTAAAACCAAGTACGGCATTACTATTTTCGTCTGGTGCAATTGTTAAACCTTTAAAAATTTGATATAAATCATCAGAATTATTAATATCGTTATCTTGAAGTTTTTCAAACAAATCATTTCCAAAATCATGGTTTATAGGTATGTAAATAGAATCCTTTTTATTTGGGTATGGTATAAAAGTGAGTTCTCCTAAAGTTGTATCACTATATTCTAAGGTTGAAGTATTGTAAAAATTAGCATCATCTTCATTATACGATTCAAAATTCTCTGTTATTTCGTAAACTTTAAACGTTTGTACTGTAGTGGTATCTCCGTAATAATAGGTGTCGTAATATAAAATTATACCAATAGAATCGAAAGTAGCATCATTGTCAATATCATACGTAGATGTGAGTAAGTTAAAGAAGCTTTTACTTTTTAAATTACCAAAATCTTGATCTTGCAAAGCACCAATTAGTAAGCGGGTAGGGTTTGTTGTATTTACAGAATCTAATTGTATGGTTGATGTTTCAATTGATATTGTGTCTGTTACAATAACATTGGTATCTACATCTAAAAAATCTTCTCCTACGGTATACGTATCTGCATCACTTTCACAAGCGATAAATGCAGTAAAACTTAGAAAAAGTATCAATAAATAGTTTCTCATTATTCTATTTTTTGTGTAAAGGTATTTTAACCCATTTGTTTTACCACTGTAAAATAGATGAGTACTTGAATTGTATCGATAAAAAAGTTAATAAAATGTTAAACAGCTAATAATCAGCATATATTAAGCTTCATAGATTATAAGAGGCTTTAGGTAGATAAAAAATGCTTGTTAGTATATTTTAGGTATCTATACAAATAATAACTAAATACTTTTGAAAAATAATTATAAATGATAATGGTTTTAAGAGTATTGTTAATTGTTTTAATATTAGGTACAAATTTAATTGTAGCTCAAACAGATAATCTGTTTGTAACAGAATTTAATTACGTTCCTAGTAGCTCCAATTCTGTTGGTTTTCAGGATACTAATATTACTTTTAACTATTCAATAGATTTTAAAGAAGGTGTTTTAACAAACAGTTTGGCATATTCTAATTATAAAATTGATTACAACTCTGATGAAATTTTAAATGAAAGCCTTTTAGGTATTGAAAGTTTTAAATCTGTTGCATATGCATTACAATTTAAGAAAGAAATTTTAAATGGTTGGGGATATTTAATTAGTGCTTCTCCTTCAATTTCATCAAATTTTGAATCTAATATTTCTTTTGATGATGTTGTATTTAATGGAGCTGTTATTTTTTCTAAAATGTTTACTAATAACAAACTTAAATTTGGAGTTATTAGAAATTCATCTTACGGATTTAGTACGCCAATACCGGTTGTAAGTATTGCAGGAGCTATAAACCAAAAATTAACTTATAGTGTAGGTTTTCCAATTACAGAATTTTTGTATAAAGTAAATACAAGAAATCAATTTAGTTTGTATGCAAAACCAAAAGGATTTTACTCAAATATAACAAATGAAATAGTGGTGAATATAGATGATGAGGTTGAAAAAGCACAATTTCAGTCTATTATTTCAGGCCTAAAATACAGTCATAGTATAGATGGTAATTGGAAAATAGAAGTTGATGCAGGATATCAATTAAAATCCGATTATAAATTATTAGATAAAAATTTGAATAGTGTGTATGAATTTAAAACTAAAAATAATTTTAGCGCAGGCGTTAGTTTAAAATTCAATTTATTAAATGATAAAAGTTAAAAAGAAGATTATGATTTCAAAAAAAATGTATTTAAAATGTTTAACAATTTTAATTGCCGTAATAAGTATTTCTTGTTCATCAGACGATGATACAGAGTATGGTAACTGGGTTGAAAGTTCATCATTTGATGGAGACGCAAGAGGTAATTCTGTTTCATTTGTAATAGGTGATAAAGGATATATAGTAACAGGATATGATGGAGATGATTATTTAAGTGATCTTTGGGAATATAATAAAAATGGAGATTATTGGGTGAGATTAGCTGATTTTCCTGGTGTTGCAAGAAGTGGAGCCGTTGGTTTTGAATTAAATGGAAAAGGTTATATAGGTACTGGTTACGATGGAGAGGATAAACTAAATGATTTTTGGTGTTACGACCCATCTACAGATACTTGGGAGCAAAAAGCAGATTTTATTGGTACAGCTAGATATGGTGCTGTTGGGTTTTCTGTAGGTAACAAAGGTTATATTGGTACTGGATACGACGGAAGTGAGTTAAAAGATTTTTATGAATATGATGATGCTACTGATAGCTGGGCACAAGCTGTTGGTTTTGGTGGTGATAAAAGAAAAGATGCATTGGTTTTTGTTATTAACGACAATGCTTACTTAGCTTCAGGTTTAAGAAATGGAGCTTATGAAAACGACTTTTATATGTTTGATGGTTCTTCTAAAACTTGGACAAGATTAACAGATTTAGATGATGATGATTCAGATTATAGTGTGTTGCTTTCAAGTGGGGTTTCATTTACATTAGATGGTTTAGGATATATTGCAACTGGTGAATCTTCAGGTATTTCTAAAAATTTATGGGTATATGATCCAGCAACAGATACTTGGGATGAAGATCCAGATTTTGAAGGAACTGCTAGACAAGATGCTGTTTCGTTTAGCTTTTCAGACAAAGCGTTTGTATTAATGGGAAGAAGTGGTAGTTATTATTTTGATGACAATTGGGAATACAGACCTTTAGAAGAAGTTGACGAAGACGATTAAAACATAGGGTTGATTTTAGGAAGAAGAGCTGTCTAAAAAATATTGAAAATCGTTATGCTGAACTTGTTTTAGCATCTCATAAAACTAGTGATTAATTAGTTTTGAGAATTTGAAAGCGCAGATTTCTATTTCATATTGTAAAATATAAAATAGGCGAGTAAGCGAGTTTAAATAGATGTTTTCTCATTTTTTAGATAGCTTCTTTATTTTTATTAAAAACAAGTTTTAAATTTTTAACATCTTATTACAATTAAAAAAACGATTAAAGCTACTATTAAAATTAAATTTGTACCTTAAACTTAAATAATTCTATTGAAAATTTATTTTAAAAATATAAACCCAATTATTATCCACACACTATGCTGGATGCTTGTTGTTTTAATAAGTATGTTGGCTTTTTATAATAGATTTCAAGCCTTTCCTTTAGAATATCAATTTTATGTGAGAACATTATTAGATATTTTAATATTCTATTTAAATTATAGCATACTAGTACCAAGACTATTGCTGAATAAAAAAATTCTGTTATACGTAGTTGTATCAATTTCATTTATTTTTCTGCTAAGTTATTTAAAAGATGTATTACTTCCTCCAAGAGATATAAATCCAGAAATGGTTGCTAATCAAATGGATTTTAGATCACTAGATAAACGACCTTTAAGACCTAATAGAAATATTTTTATGGGTGTTCAAATTTTATATGGAGTGCTTTTATTTGCCGTAGGAGCAAGTATGAAATTGGTTTCAGAATGGTATAAAAATGAAAAACAGAAAGCCTTAATAGAAACTCAAAAAATAAATACAGAACTTTCTTTTTTAAAAGCTCAAATAAACCCTCATTTTTTGTTTAATTCATTAAACAGTATTTATTCATTAGCTAATAAAAAATCAGATTTTACTACAGACGCAATTATAACATTATCTGAATTAATGCGGTATATGTTATATGAAACGGATAAAGAATATGTATCTTTAAAAAAAGAGGTAGAATATATAAAAAATTACATAGCACTTCAAAATCTTCGATTAAAAGACTCTAGCGGTGTTCGTTTTAATGCTAGAGGTAATTTAGACCATTATATAGAGCCATTATTGCTAATTTCATTTATTGAAAATGCTTTTAAATATGGAACAGATTATACAGGTAAAACTAATATAAATATTCAAATTTCTATTGAAGGGCAAGAGTTAACGTTAAGTAGTAAAAATTATATTTCTGTAAACGAAAAAAATAAAGATAATTCTGGTATTGGATTACAAAACATTAAAAGTAGGCTAAACTTATTATATCCTAAAACACATTCTTTAAAAATTACAGCTTCAGAAAAAATATATAGTGTAGAATTAGTACTAAATTTAAAAAGATAATGAATTGTTTAATTATAGATGATGAACCCTTAGCGGTAGAATTGTTAGAAGATTTTGTATCAAAAGTTCCTTTTTTAAAGTTAGCTGCTACTTGTTCTAATGGTATTGAAGCAATTTCAATAGTTAAAGGTAATAATATAGATTTAATTTTTACTGATATTGAAATGCCCGATTTTTCTGGAATAGAATTTATAAAAGCCTTAGATGTAAAGCCGTTATTTATTTTTACAACTGCATATTCGCATTATGCTATTGAAGGTTTTAATTTAAATGCGGTAGATTATTTAGTAAAACCAATTCCATTCCACAGGTTTTTAACAGCGGTAAATAGAGCTCAAGAGGTGTTTTTAATGAAGAGCAAGGAAGAAAGAGTAGTAGTGCCTCAAACAACAACTTTAGTAGAGCCGAGTAATTTTATTTTTGTAAAAGCCGATTATGAAAATATAAAACTAAACTTAGATGATATAAAATATATTGAAGGTTTAAAAGATTATATTAAAATTTATTCTAATTCACATAAGCCAATTTTAACCTTAAGTAGTTTTAAAAAAATTGAAGAAAAATTACCTGTAAATTTATTTGTTAGAGTACATAGATCATATATAGTTTCATTAAAATATATACATTCTGTACAACGAAATAGAATTTTAATTGACGAGGTTAGAATACCAATTGGTAATAATTATAAAGACGATTTTATAAAAAGAATTGGAGGCTAATTTATAAGTAATACAGCCTCTGTTGGCATTTTCTACCAATAATTTAACACTTAAACAATTGTTACTTCTGTCTAAAATAAATTATAATTGGCACACCTTTAAAATCGTATAATTCGCGTAATTTATTTTCAATAAAACGTTTGTAAGGTTCTCTAATGTATTGTGGTAAATTACAGAAAAACACAAATTGTGGTGTTGGTGTAGGTAATTGCATACAATACTTAATTTTTACAAACTTACCTTTATAAGCTGGTGGCGAATATTGTTTTACAATTTCTAACATAGTATCGTTAAGTTTACTAGTAGGAATTCGTTTTTTTCTATTCTCAAAAACTTCAACAGCAGATTCAATAGCTTTAAAAATACGTTGTTTTGTTAAGGTGCTAATAAATATAATTGGAACATCTGTAAACGGAGCAATTTCTTTTCTTACTTGCGCTTCAAAATCGCGCATTGTGTTGGTTTCTTTTTCAATAAGATCCCATTTGTTTACTAAAATTATAATTCCTTTTTTATTTTTTTCAGCTAGCCAAAAAATATTTTCATCTTGTCCTTCAAAACCACGTGTTGCATCTAAAACTAAAATTGCAACATCGCAATGTTCTATGGCTCTAACGGCTCTCATTACCGTATAAAACTCTAAATCTTCTTTTACTTTAGATTTTTTTCTAATTCCAGCAGTATCAACTAAGTTAAAATCGAAACCAAAACGGTTGTATTTTGTGTCTATAGAATCTCTTGTAGTACCAGCAATGTCTGTAACTACAAATCTATCTTGCCCAATTAACGCGTTTATAAATGATGATTTTCCTGCATTTGGACGGCCTACAACGGCAAATCTTGGCAATTCTTCTTCATCTTCAGGAGCGTCTTCTAGTTTTTCAGCCAAAGCATCTAATAGTTCACCAGTACCACTTCCGTTTATAGAAGAAATTGTAAAATAATCTCCTAAACCAAGGTTGTAAAATTCAAAAGCATCGGTTTCTCTCATGGCATTATCAACTTTGTTAACAGCCATTAATATTGGTTTTTTTACTTTGCGTAAAATTTTGGCAACCTCACTATCCATTGGGGTAATTCCTTGTTCTACGTCAACAACAAAAACAATTATGTCAGCTTCTTCAATAGCTAGTTGTACTTGTTTTCTAATTTCTTCTTCAAAAATATCATCAGAACCCACAGCATAACCACCGGTATCAATTACAGAAAATTCTTTTCCGTTCCAGTCGCTTTTTCCGTAATGTCTATCACGTGTTACACCACTTACAGAATCTACAATAGCTTCTCTACGTTGTACTAAACGATTAAATAAAGTTGATTTTCCAACATTAGGTCTTCCTACAATGGCTACAATATTGCTCATAAAATTCGTATTGAAATTTTTTGCAAAACTAAGCAATTTAAATTTGAAATTTAAAGTATTATGAATTCAAAATTAGACATTTAATTAATTTTACTATATTTCAAATCTCAACCAACCAAACATATGGAAGTACAAATAAATAGCGAGATTCATTTACGCCCTAGATTTAAAATGAATTTTACTGAAAGTCAGGATGTTTTAATTTCAAGATTTAAGAAGCGATTAAATGATAAAGACTGTAAATATTGTAGTAAAATTGTTGATGGACATATAATAATTGATGTGCCTATTAACGAAAATCATTTTTGGTCGCCACAATTAAATATTGAAATTGAAAAAGACGATTCAGAAAAGACTATTGTAAAAGGTTTATTTGGTCCAAAACCACAACTTTGGACCTTTTTTATGTTTTTTCATTTTGCTATGGCAGTTGCTTTTATTGGTTTTTCTATAATGACGTATGTTCAATGGACTTTAAAAGAAGATTATATTATTGCATTAATAATAGTACTTGCATTACCTGTTTTATGGGTTGTAATGTATGTTTTAGGAAGAATTGGAAGGAGAAAAGGACATAAACAAATGGATGAATTGTACAAGTTTATGATGAGCACCTTAGAGAGTGATTAGTTGTAAAGTTGCAAAATCACAAAGTTGTAAAGTCTCAAAGTCTACTCTAAAACAAATTAACTTTTTAATAAATTAGAAATATAAAGATTATTTGAAATGTTTTTTTAATTCATTTAAAATAAGGGTTTCTACATTATTAATGTCTGTTTTATTAATAAAGCGAATATTTATTCTATTTGAATTTTTAAGCAATGTTGTATCTGTGGCGTTTAATACTGTGGCAACTTCTTTAACTGTTGAATTATTTACAATAATAGAGTCTATTTTAGCACCTGTTTTATAGGTTTCTAATGCTACGGGCTTGTTTAAGCCTAGTTCTAATTTAGTTATTTCAAGTGAATAATCTACAGTGGTTGTTTTTGTAAGTGATGTTATATTTAAAAATAATATAGCAACAGAAAAAAGAATTAAATTGTAGAGCCCGTGCATTAAAACTCCCCAAAAAAAACCAAGTTTAAGTCTAATATAACCTAATGTTAAACCGCCAATAAGTTGAGGTAAAATAATTAATGGAGCTAAAATATAAAAGAGTGTATTGGTGTTACTATAATTAGTAAGATGCGTTAAGGCAAATAATATTGCAGCTAAGTAGAATATTTTTTTAAAATGTTTATCCCAAAATAATTTTGCTTTATTATTTGTAAATGCGTCAAAAAATTGAAATACAAAATTGCGTTTGTAGTTTAAAAATAAGCGAAATATGAATTCTTCAATTAACGGCACAATTAAAGCAGCTATAATTATAATATAAAATGCTGCTTTATTAGAAAAGAGGTCTTCAAGTGGATCAGATTTTAATTCAAACAAATGTAAATCTATAAGACTTGTTATTCCAGAAGCAATAATTACCAATATAAAATCTAACAATAATATAGAAAATAAGAGGTTCCATTTTTCTTTTAGATAAAGTGTTTCGTTGAATTTTTCTTTTGGATTTTTTAAGAACTTAAAAAAGTTTATTGCAATTGTCTCCATAGAAGCCTAAGCATTGTTTTGAAATAAAATTTTAGCCAATTTAAACTTAAAAGGTAAGATTAAAATAAGTTTTTTCTACTCATTATACCCAAAGCGTTTTAATTGTCGTTTATCGCTTCTCCAGTTTTTATTAACTTTTACATATAATTCTAGATGGATTTTCTTTCCAAAAAATTGCTCTAAATCTTTTCTAGCTTCAGTTCCAACACGTTTTAAAGCAGAGCCTTTATGGCCAATAATAATTCCTTTTTGCGTTTCGCGTTCTACCATAATTACAGAACGTATTTTAATAATTTTATCACTTTCAAAAAACTCTTCGGTTTCTACTTCAACAGCATACGGAATTTCTTTTTTATAGTGTAGTAATATTTTTTCGCGAATAGCTTCGTTGATAAAAAAGCGTTCGGGCTTATCTGTTAATTGATCTTTTGGGTAAAAAGCAGGAGATTCAGGTAATAATTCAACAATTCTGTTAAATACGCCTTCTACATTAAATTTTTCTAAAGCAGAAATTAAAGTTACTTCTGCATTTGGTACTTTTTCTTTCCAGTATAATAATTTTTCTTCAACTTGTTCTTGTGAAGAAGTATCTATTTTATTGATTAATAAAAGTACAGGTATTTTAGAGTTTGTTATTTTGTTAAAAAAAGCTTCATCTTTCAATTCTTTTTCACCAATTTCAACCATATAAATTAAAACATCGGCATCTTCAAAGGCAGATTTTACAAAATCCATCATAGATTCTTGTAATTCGTAAGCTGGTTTTATAATTCCTGGCGTATCAGAAAAAAGGATTTGAAAATCGTCACCATTAACAATTCCAAGTATTCTATGTCTAGTTGTTTGTGCTTTTGAGGTGATTATAGATAGTTTTTCACCCACAAGTGCATTCATTAACGTTGATTTTCCAACATTTGGATTTCCTATAATATTTACAAAACCGGCTTTATGCTTCATTTTCAGTGTTTAAGTTGCAAAGGTAAAACTAAATTAGTTTTTAATTATAAAATGTGTTTGTTTTTTTAAAAAAAGATGTATCTTTGCAGTCCAAATCGCGGGGTAGAGCAGTAGGTAGCTCGTCGGGCTCATAACCCGAAGGTCGCTGGTTCGAGTCCAGTCCCCGCTACTTGATTATCAAGCAGTTATATGAAAATATAGCTGCTTTTTTAATTATGGGTACAGAATAGGTACAGAATTTAACTATTTTCGTGTTAGCCTTAAAACTTGATGTTAATTCTATCTATTTGTGCTTAACCTCTATGAATTTTCAGTTTGGATACTATATTTTGATAGGTTGCAAATTTAATTTTGGAATACCTACATTTATAGTTACAGTTAAAACGGCTCATAAATTAATATATTTGAATTATGAGTAAAACAAAAAGGTACGACAAGGAATTTAAGATTATGTTAGTAGAATTAATGCTCTCAGGTCAGAGTGCAGAAGATTTGGGGAAAGAATATGGTGTCCATTCTGCAAGTATACGCAGTTGGAAAAGATCCTATTTATCAAACCGAGAATCTTTTACAGGTTCAGGAACTCCGAGCTTAACACCAGAAGAAAAAGAGATTCGAGAATTGAAAAGGCGTCTTAGAGATGCTGAGATGGAGAGGGATATCTTAAAAAAGGCGGTGAGCATCTTCTCCAAGAACGACAGGTAAAGTACAGGTTTATAAATAAACACAGTACCAACTATCCTGTTGAGAAGATGTGTAAACTTTTAAAAATTAGTAGAAATTCTTATTATCAATGGCTAAGAAATAGTAGTATTATCAGAGTCTCTAAAACAAGAATACTTAAAGCGAAAATTTATCAAATATGGAAAACAAATCGTAAAGTATATGGTAGTTATAAAATCACTAAAACCTTAGCTAGAGCGGGATATCATTATCATCCATCGTATATTTCAAGACTTATGCAGCAAATGGGAATTAGAAGCCAATCTAAAAGAAAATATGTAGTTACAACGAATTCTAATCATAATTATAACATCAGTCCTAATATATTGAATAGGAATTTCAACATAAAAGAACTTGGTAAGGTTTGGGTTTCTGATATTACCTACATTCGATGTAAAGACAAATGGATTTATTTAACTACTATGATAGATTTAGCTGATAGAAAGATTGTTGGATGGTCTTTAAGCAATGATATGACTGTAGAAAATACAGTTTATAAAGCCTGGGCAAGAGCTAGAAAAAACAGACCCATTTCAGATGATTTTATTTTTCATTCTGATAGAGGGGTTCAATATGCGTCAGGTAAAATGACTGCTATTTTTAGGCATAATAAAAAGATAAATCAAAGTATGAGTAGAAAAGGTAATTGTTGGGATAATGCAGTAGCTGAATCATTTTTTAAAACAATTAAATGCGAATTAATTTACAGAAGATCATTCAAAACCTTTATCCAGGCATATAGTCAAATAGATAGTTATATTCATTGGTATAATACTAAAAGAATACATCAGTCTTTAGACTATTTAACTCCTCTAGAAATGGAAATAATATTAAAAAATATCAAAACTAAACGAGCCGCTTAAAAATGTAATCTTTTTTGTAGGAATATCACGTGTAGAAAGTGAACCTTATGAGTACACTGTAAAAGAAACAGGAGAAGTAATTATACTGTCACATAGGTATGCTTACAATCCTAATGAAGTTGCAACTCCTAGTAAACAGGAATCAGCAATTCAACAGCTTTTAGGTTCAGAACATAAGTTTTTTGAAAATGGGGTATTAGAAAATGAAATGTCTATCTAAAAGTTTAAAATCCTTCCAGAATTGTTTAGTCACTGTATAGGTGGTGGAACAAAACAGGAAGGATTTATTTTTATTATGAGAGTTTCAGAAATTAAAGTTTCCTATTCCAGTAATAATTCAGAGCAAGTTAAAATTGTAAGTAGTGAAACTGCTTATGAGGTTGTTCTTGAACATTGGGATAAGGATATAATTGAATTTCAAGAGGAAATAAAAGTACTCTTGTTGAACAGAGCTAATATGGTTCTAGGTATTTATAACCTTTCAAAAGGTGGAGTATCAGGTAGTATTTTAGATGTTAAGATTGTACTAAGTGTTGCTTTAAAGTGTAATGCATCAAGCATTATAATAGTACATAATCACCCTAGTGGGAATTTAACAGCTAGTACATCAGATATGTCTATTACAAGTAAGCTAAAAGAAGCTTGTAAGACACTAGATTTATCTTTACTAGACCATCTAATCATTTCAAAGGATAGTTTCTACAGTATGAATGATAATGGACTTATATAGACCTTACAACTTGGTTTTACTGCTATATAGTATGTGTACCAAAGTGTAAGGTTTTTTTAAGTTTATGTAAGTGCAAAGGTGACACTATTAACCTTTACTTATTTATTTTCTAGAAGTAAAAAATATCTGTGATATTATATTATAGCCAAATTGTGTTAATCACATAAGTAAATAAGTAGTTGGTTTTTATAGATACAGTAGATATTCTATAGAAATAGGTTTAAGGGGCTTATACATCAGAATTGACTAATAGCTAAATTGTAGTTTCTGTATCAACAATTTCAGAAAGTGAAACTTCAAGAGCTTGGCTGATTCTGTAGAGAGTAAAAAGTGTTGGATTGGTTCTGCCAGATTCTATTCTAGAAATATTAGTAGTATCTATCTTACCTTCAACTTTACCAACTAGGTCTACTTGAGATAAGCCTTTACTTAATCTAATTTCTTGTATCCTTTTACCAATAAGTTTTAATAATTCTGACTTTTCCAAACTTTACATATATGAAAAGTCAAAAGAAGTGTTTAACTTTGAAGGGGTTAATGCCATTTAAGGCATTTTTATAAATTTTAAAATACAAAAAACTATGGAATTGATAATAATTATAATCTTACTTATAGTGGTTTACATTATAGTTGAGAGAATTGTTGAAAACAACTATTTAATAGAAAATCCATTTGGGACTAAATTTAAGGTTCTTGTTGATGAATTGGGGATTCAACTATTTAAGAATACTGAATTTAGGTTATTAAAAAAATCAAATAGACATTATATTTTAGTAAGAAATAACTCTCCAGAGCTATATTATTATATTGAAATCTTTTATAGAAAAACTTCAGTTTATCTGAATTTTAATGATACATTCCTTTTAGGGGGGACAGATACATTTTCAGAGAAATATATAAATATTCCTGCTAAAATATCAGAAGAGCAACAATTAAAAATGGCTAAGGATTTTATTTCTAAGGCTTTTTAAAGTAAACAAGTTTAATAATTAATTCATAAGATATGAACATTTTTAGTTTAGTAATAATTATAGTAGGTTTTTTAGCAGTTGGAACTTACAGGAGTTCAATGGTTAGGGCTGAAAGAGAATTTGATAATATTGAAGCTTATAATACTTTATTTTTTACAATTTGGAGTTTTATATGTGGAGTATTAATACCATTAATAGTTTTGTTTAATGAGGTTAAATGGTATTTAGCAATACTCTACTTTGTATTAGGTGTCATTTTTATTGTTAATGTGATTCCTAATATTATTATTAACTTACAAAGAAAAAATAGTGGTTTAATACCTTTAGCTTTAAATATTACTACTACCTTACTTTTTCTATACTATATTTTTTCAAGTGGTTATTCAAATGGAGAAAATTGTGCTACAGTAGAATATTACAACCCAGATACAGAGAAACACTCTACATACACATTGAAAGTAAATGTAAAAGATAATAGAGTTACAGATATTTATTGGGATAATGGAGGTAAACTTAATGAGAAACATTATAAAGAATATGCATATTTAGATGATGGAATAGCATCTTTTATAGATGATAGAGGCAGAGAATTTATTGTTTATCTAAAAGATATGGAATGGTGTGAGTAATTAAATTTTAAAACTATGGAAAAACAAATAATAGGAACAATAAAAAAAATAGATGATACTAAAACATTTGGAGCAAATGGTTTTAGAAAAAGAGAACTAGTTGTTATTACTAATGAGCAGTACGCACAATTACTACTAATAGAATTCATACAGGATAAGTGTGATTTGTTAGATGCATATGAAGTAGGTCAAGAAATAAAAATATCCATAAACCTTAAAGGTAGAGAGTGGGTTAATCCTGAAGGTGAAGCTAAATACTTTAATTCAATTCAAGGATGGGCTATTGAAAAAATAGGTGAAGATATTGTAGAACCTATTGAAGTAGGAAATACTTTTATTGAAAATGAACCAGATGATTTACCTTTTTAGTATAAAAATAAAACATTAAACTTATAAAAATAATTATGATTAAACTTTTTAAATTACCAAAAACCTTAGCAATAATACCTCTTCTTTTGTTAACTAGTTGTTCAGAAGTTGGTTTGTTAAGTGAAAAAAACTCGTGGATTGTTAATGATATTAGCAGTATAGAAGATTTTTTTAAAGTATATGTAGTCTTGCAAGTTTCTATTATTATTGTAGGTGTAATATTGAGTCTTTTACTAAGTAAATTGGGTAGTATAATTAGTCTAATTATTCATTTTATTTGGATTGTTTATGAAAGGGATTATGGTTTTTTAAATGTGCTATTACTTTTTGGTCTTTTCACAATTGTCTCATTTTTAATAAGAATGATAAAAGGAGCTATTAAACCTGTTACTTAGAATAATAATTCTGTTAGATTTCTAATGCCATACATATCTTACATACAAGAACTTCTTAATTTAGATTCCACACTCAATATTAACCACATACATTGGTGGTTAATAAAGTATGAAGATGACTATAGGAAAGCTATTGGTTTAACTGAATGTAGAAAGTGGAAAAGATTCTTAATGACAGGAGAGGAGCCCTTTCCTTGTGCTTGTCCAACTAGAGTGGAAGACTGTATTTTTATAGAGCTGTATTTTAAGCTTGATAGGGTTTTAAAATTAATGCTTGATGATGAAATGTATGAAGAAGTTTTAATTCCTTATGAGGGCATTAAACACAATAAAAAGGCTGTATTTGAGTGGGTAAAAGCTAATGAACAGCTGGGAAAACATCTGTACTTTGATGGTACAATACAAGTAACAACACAGAAAGAACCTTATAAAAAAATAGACATAAGGATAGATAAATCAGAATGTGAAAACCTACATAAATTTATAGAGGTTTTTAAAACAAATTATTATTCATTAGAGTACAATGAATATTATAACTAACCACTTCAATACAGGTGGTTTTTTTATACTTAAAACCCAATGATATGGAAAATACAAAACTACCTTTCCAAATAGGAGAGCAGTATGAAAATTGGGAGTTTGAATTGGAGATACTACCAGATAGAATTAATGGGTATGACAGCTATAAATACATAGGAAATGAGTTTAAGTTTTTTCTGAATTATTTACCAGATGAAACTGAACTTATTTTTAATCTAGACATACTTGAATGTGTGCTGTTTGTTTTTAAAAATAGAGATAAACAATTTTATAAAAAAGTAAAACTAGACTTAAAAACTAACTATGATATTTTTTGTAAAATTAAAGGAGATAAAGTGTTTATAGCCTATGGGAATATAGGTTTAATACAAGGTTCATTTAACATATTCTTTTAGTATAGGTTTACTTGAAGGCATACTTTTAGGCATACCTACAAATTTGAGATAGTGTAAAGTGTTGATATAGAATAACCTAAAAGTTTAGGTTCGAGTCCAGTCCCCGCTACTAGTAAACACTAGGCTTCTGAGAAATCAGAAGCTTTTTTTGTTTCAATGGGTACAGAATAGGTACAGAATAATAAATTTGTGTAAATCACAACCCTACTTCCTTGTAAGGAGAGTTGCTTTAAAAAATAGCATCATTGAAATCGCAGTTATAACTTTAGCCGATGGTACTGTTTCTGTTTTTAAATACTTATATATAGCTGTATTTAACTCACTATTTAACTAGTTAAGGGGTACATCAATTTAATGCGCCACCTATTGTTTTTAAGATTACTGCACGAACCAATGATTTCCCATTATCTAACAGCATGGCTGAAAGTACTCATAGCATTTATAAAACAGAATTTTTAAGAGGTGAAGTGTCGAGAACAATTAAAAATCATCTCGGGAGCTTACAAAATTTTGTTCATTATTATAATTATCAAAGATATCCTACTGATTTATATGGATTAACAACTATAGAAGTTATTCAAGGTAAAATTCCTGATAAAGATTACTTTAAAAATCAAATTATTGAAGCCAAAATTAACAGAGTTACGACTAATAAAGCATTTAATAAATGTGCTTTTATTAGGTGAATTCTTCCGTATAATTACCAAAAACACGTTTTTTATAATGTTTTGTAGTTTTGAAAACTGATTTTAAACAGTAAAATATTTTACCCAACTCCAATTTTTAAACTGCAACTTAATTTTAACCAAATTTTTTCTATTTAATTAAAAATTGAAGCATTTTCTTTGTTTATAATAAAAGCGCAAACATTTTCGATGTTTTGTTGCAGATTATAATAGATGTTGCTCGGAAGTGTCTATTTTATAATACTACTTTATTTAAATATTATCGCATCAATTAAAATAGTGCTTAAGATTTTTTACTTTTAGTTTGTGTTTTATTTAAGTTCTTTTTAATTGACTGTAATTATATTATCAAGAAGCCAATTAAAATTGATAGAGTCAATTGTTTTAGAATTTTTTCTCACCAACTACCTTTTATTTATAGCTTTAATTATTCTATCTTCCTTAATTAAAACATCTTTCATTAAAAGTTGATATGGAAATTGTTTATGCTTTGAATTTTTAAAAGCTTCAAGTATTCTTAATAGAGAAGAAGCTGTTATTAATGATAAATTTAACTCAAAATCAACATCACAATCGTTTACAAACTCATCACTGAAATCTGGTGCAACTAATAATGATTTCACAACATTATGTCCGTTTCCAGTTGCTAAATCAATGTATGATTTCATTTGTCGTGTCACTGAACTAAATTTATTGTAACCGCTTTCCTTAACAGTTTTACACTCAATAATTATTAATCCATTGTCTCCTAAATTTAAAACAAGGTCAATTTTATTCTTTTTAGTATTAAGTTTCTTTTTTAAATCTTCATCAACATTAAATCCAAGTTTTTCAAATATTGTTTTTGTAATGTCTTCGAATTTTATTCCTAATTCTGCTTCTTTTAAGCTTATTCCGTTATCTTTTAATGCGTTTAAGTTTCTAAACCCTATATTTTCATAATTTTCGATAAATAAATTATCTGCATCTTTATAACCATCGAGGATGTTTAAAATAGGATTTCCTCGTTTTTTTAAGTTGTATTTTTCACAAAAAACAAGAAGTTCTTTTTTCTCTATTATATCGAGTATATCTCTAGGTTTAATATTGAAATCTAATAAATATTCACTTTTTAATACAAATTCATCTTGCATTTCAAATTCTGCTCGAATAATCTTATTAAGACTAGGGAAAGTCTCGTTTAGATCAGAAAGTAATTGGCTATACCCGTCTATTGAAATTCCAACTTTTTCATCTTTTTCAATTTCATCGAAGTATGCAATTAAATTACTTATTTTTTCATCTATAGTAGTCCCTTTTAAATTACCTGAGATTTCAAATCCTTTACTCCAAACTTCATTGACAAATTTTTTCTTATCAGTTAATGAAGTTCCTTCTTTATGAAGCTCATTTGAGAGTAATTTTGAAAATGAAATACCTTCGTTGATAATATTTTTAATTTTTTCATTAAGAGGTAATTTAATATCTATGTTGTGATTTCTACAGACAAGATTAATTTGAGGCTCTCTTAATTGTTTTAAAAATCTGCGATAAAATTTGTCTGCAACTTGTTTTTTACGAATTTTTCTTAAAACCCTAACAATTTCGTCAGCGACATAAACTTGTCTATTTTTTTTGGAGTAAAAAATTAAACCTACCGATTTTAAGTCGCTGATAACTTGCTCAATTTGTAATTTAGTAGGAGGGATAACAATGTAATTTATTAACTTAATTTCTTCTTGTGATAGCTCAAGTTCATTTGATAAAGTTAATAAAATAGATAATTCATCATTTGTTATTTTTGTATCTCTATTACAAACATTATCATTAAAATATGCTGTATTTACACAGGCTTTATAAACTAAATAATCACGTTTTCTTTGAATGTCAATATCTGATTTATCATTATTAAGTTTTTTAATTAATTCAGTTGTTTTCTTTTTAATGCCTTTAATTTCTTTTTCGTAGAGATTTGTAAACCAATCTTCTTTAATAAGATTATGTCCATCTCTGATAATAATATCGATTAGAATATCAAGTTGAGAAGTTGTATTCACAAATTCTTGTTTTATTACTTCTGTAAATTCATTAGTAATTAGGTTAAATACTTTAGCAATATTTATATTATCAATAGTTTTTAAGTTATTGTTATTGTCTGATAGTATTTTATCAATTTCTTTGTAATTACTCGGATGATTTGAAATTATATTATCAATGATTTTTAGGAATGAGTTCTTTTCAAGTGAGTTTACATTATCTAATATTTTTTCTAATTTCATAGTCTTTTGTTTTTATAAAGTAAATTATCAATTTTTTTTTCTAATAAATCAATTTTAATTTCAAGTGTATCGTTATTATCACTAACCATAGCATCTACAAAAATTGAATTAACAAGAGATAAACCAAAGATACCTCCCGAGATTACAACAAAAATAAAATACAAATATGTAAAAAAGGATGTTGTAGGTGTTAAGTTATGGGTTATTAAGTCTGGAATTTCGTACCACCCTTCAACTGTAAAAATTTTGAACGTAGTATAAAGAGAATTTAACGGGTTTCCAAAATGTTCAGGTGAAACTCCTTTAAAAAGATAGAAGGATAAGATGCTAATTATGAATATGTAAATTATAAATCCAATAAAAACGAAAATAGATGCTTTTAAAGCTCTGTTAATACCTTTTATTAAATGTTCTATTCCTGGGATAAATTTTAAAAATCTAAATGATTTAAAAATTCTCATAACTCTAAATACAAGTAAGAAACTTAAATTTGTAATTTCTAAATTTCCAATAAAGGCAATTAATGAAGGAATTGATAATGCAATTAAAATAAAATCAAATTTTCTCCAATTAGAATTAAAATAACCTTTTATTCCAAATTCTTTAAATTTTACGATTAACTCGGTAATGAAAAGAACTGTTATTAGATTATCTGTTAAGGTTAGTGTAAACCTATTGTCTAAAGACATTTCAAACCCACTTAGAAATATTGTTACGGCATTTATAAGAATTAATAGAAGTATAAATTTATCGTTTAGAAACAGTTTTGTTGTCATCCTATATTTTCTTCTTTTTTATAGATTTGTTAGAATTATTGTAACCTAATTAGTACATGATATAGTATTTTTTTTACCAATTATTAACATTTGTTTTTTATTCATTTAGTATTCAAATTAGAGACTTTTCTTGCTCTAAAGTGTATTATGTTATTTTTTAGGTTCGTCTGAATATTTACATATTAATCCACCAAGATTTAAGTTCTCTATTTTTATAGAGTATATAATTACTCGAAAAATACAATAATTAAATATTTTAATGTTACGGATTTCCGTAGAGGTAAGTTGTTTTTATTAAACTAAAAAAGCCTCTCATATATTGTTTATGAGAGGCTTTCTGTATTTTAGGTTTTGTAATTTTATAAATCGTACTGATTTACTCCATCTACAATTCTGTTTCTAAATTCAAGAATATCATTAGCTTTATAACTAACGCCATTAAATTCGAAAGAATAGTTTAGTTTAACCTCACGTGTTTCTGGATTATAAGATGACCCACCGTCGTCTATAACAGGAACACCACCTTCTGCTGTGCTTATGCTTATTGAGTTGTCATCGGCTATAGTAATATATAGCTTTTTATCAGCTCCTCTTAAGTCCGTGAGACCGTCATAAGACAAAGTATTTGGAGAAACCATAGTTAATTCTAAGGCATCTGTAATTTCACCTGGATATTCAATAGTTTCTTGTGTTGTTCCATCATTTTTTACAAATTGTCCTTTTTGAACGTAGTTACCATATAATTGATTGATATAGGTAAAGGTAATCATGGATGTTTTGTAATCTGTTAAAATAGAATCTGCTTTTACTACATTTTCTAATTCAAACCCTAAAGCATAATTATTTCCAAGAGATAATGCGTCATTAAGAAAGCTAATAGAATCTGCTTTAACATAAACAAACCCTTGAGTTTTACCTGATGGAATAATTATTTTATTATTTGCAGGGTTTCCTTCACTATCTACAAGGCTATAATAATTTGAAGGTAAAACAGTGCGACCTTGATCTGTTACAAGTGCATCATTTAACGAAAATGTTACTTCTACATTTTCAGAATTAGAAAGTCTTCCACCTAGTACAACGCCAACTCCAATTTGCATTCCTTCACCCATTATAAAAGTACGGTCAATTGTTGGTTTTGGTAAGTAAACTGAAGTAAATTCAAATTCGTCTTCAACAAAATCATCATAACACGATACAATACTAAGTCCAATTATAACCAATACCAATAATTTGGAAATAGATTTTAATTTGTTATTTTTCATAATCTTTATGTTTAATTTTTTTACCATCCTTGGTTTTGTTTCAAATTTGTGTTTATAATTAGTTCATCATAAGGTAAAGGTAAATAATAGTTTTTATTTCCATAACCTCTTGCTTCCACTTGTATATTGTCATAAGAAAAAGTTTCATCTTCGTTTTTAGTGATTTTAACACCATTAACGTTTTCTATATTTACAATATCTTTCCATCTTCTTAAATCGTGAAATCTTTCACCTGTAAAACATAATTCTAAACGTCTTTCATTTTTTATTAAATTTTCAAAAAGATTTGCATCAGCGGCAGCTTCATCTAAATATGGATCTGATGTAAAACCAGCTCTTTTTCTAATCTCAGCGATAACTTCTTTTGCAGAATAATTTAAACCTGGAGGAGCAGTTTCTGCTTGTCCGTATGCATTATAAACAGCTTCAGCATAACTTAAGTAAATATCTGTTAAACCTAATTGAACATACACTTTTGGTAGTGTAGTTGTAGCATTAACTGCTGATGGGTCAAAATTTAGGTTGTTTAAATATTTCTTTAAATAATACCCTGTTCTTGTACCTTCGTTAGGAATAAACCCTCCAAAATTATCTAAACCTCCTTCAAACATTTCTAAAGCATTGTAATTTGTACAATTTTCAGATTGAAAGCATTGGTCTCCGTTATAAAATATAAATTTATAAAATCTACTATCTCTAGAGCTATAAGGTGTTGCTGGGTCATATAAACTTGAAGCATTGCTTATAGGGTATCCGTTTGAATCTGGAAATGCATCTACCAAGTTTTGTGAAGGATTTACTTCCCCTTGTCCGTATAAAGTTGGAGGATATAAGCGTTTTTCTAGTGAATTGTTATTTCTAGAATTACGCATTCTCCAAATTTGGTCTGGGTTGTCTTCTCTACTATTGTTAAAAGGTTGTAAAGATTTTAAACCACCATTTTGTTCAATTACTTCATGTGCATATTCCGCTGCTAATACCCATTTAGAGTTATCATTTGATGGGTTAAAAGCAGGACTTGCAGCAAATAGGGCTACTTTAGCTTTTAAAGCATAAGCAGCTAAACCACTTGCTCTACCTGTTTCAAGGTCGCTATATCCAGGGTTGTCATTTTCACTTCCTGAATATATAAGTGGAAGATTTTCAATAGCAACATCTAAATCTGCCATAATTTGGTCTACACATTCATCATAAGTATTTCTACTTAATGTAGCATATTCTTCATTTTCTAAAGTTCCATTTACAATTGGAAAACCAAGCATAGTTCCATCTGCAGATGGTCCACCATATATTTTTAACAATTCCCATTCGGCCCAAGCTTTTAAGAAATGTGCTTCTCCATAATATCTAGCAACAATTTTATCGCTAAAAGGTTCGCTTGCTTCAGATGGTAAATAAGGTAATCCTGCGTCATGAACCAAATCTATATATTGATAAATTTGTCTAATATTATTATAAGATTGTTGCCAAACATAATTGTAAGGGTGACTTTCAGCTGCTCCCCAATTGTTATTTGCATAATTTGTTTCTGAAGAATTTAAAACCCCATTATCTGTTAGGTACTCAACTGAAAAATCAGTAAAATATCTAAAAGAGTAATCCGTGTAAATATCTTCAATAATACCTCTAGATCGTAATCCAGAGGTTATAACTTCTTCTTCTGATGTGTATTGAAGTGTATCTTCTAAAAAATCATTACATCCTGTAATGCAAAGCATTATTGTAATAATTATTAATATGTTTTTAGTTAATTTCATTTTTTTTATGTTTTAACTTATTAAAAATTAATAGTAGTACCTAAAGAGAAAGTTTTCATCATAGGGTATTCAGAAAAACCAGCACTTGGGTCTTCTGGATCTAAATCTTTCATTTTACTAAATACTGCCAAATTACTACCTCTTAAAAATATTTTTACGTTAGATAATGGAGTGTTCGAGATTAATGTTTCTGGCATTGCATACCCTAATTCTAAGTTTGCAATTTTAAAAAAGCTTCTATCTAATATCCAATAATCAGAGTTTTTGTAATTATTAATACTAGTTAAAGTACTTAATCTTGGGTTTGCATTTCCATTAGGTAAATCATTATTTACACTTCCATAATAGTTGCCTAAACCGCTATGTTTGTAGTATGAATATGAGTTTAAATTAATATCATATCCTGCAACACCCATACCTGCAATATCTAGATTGAAATTTTGGTATTCAAATCCAACACTAATACCATAATTATATCTTGGAGTGCTGTTACCAATAGCTTTTTGATCTCTAGTATCAATTATATTATCACCGTTTAGGTCAACATATTTAATATCTCCAATTTGTACGTCTCCAAATTGAGGTAGTGCATTACCAATATTTTCTGCTGTAAAAAGTCCATCACTTACATAACCTGTAATTAGATCTTGGGCTTTACCTTCTTTTAATCTGTATTGGTCTGGATATTGAACTTCAGCTATTTTTTGTCCTATAGATTTATAGTGTCCAACATTTGCACTTATATAATACTTTAAAGCATTTGTGTTGTTGTTAAAAGTTACACTAGAGTTAAAGCCTTTATTTCTACTTTGTTTGTAGTTTAGCTGAGGTAAATACACGTCATTTCCTAAGGCACTTGCATAAAGTTGACTTGCTTTTACAACTTGATTGTTAACTTCAATATCAAAGTAATTAAAATCTAATCGTAATTTTTTAAGCAGTTGTAATTCTATACCAGCAAATAATTGATTGTATTCAACCCAATCAATAGCTTCATTACCTGTTGTACTTAATCTATATCCTAGCTCATCTTGTGATGGGTTTCCTGTTGTACCAAGAAAAGTAGTACCATTGTTTCTACCACCACTCCAAGTATCTAAATATAAAAGAGTTTCAAAACCATATTCGGTTCCTACTATACCATATGATGTTCTAAGTTTTAAGTAATCTATTACATCATTATCTTTTAAAAAGTCTTCATTTGATGCTACCCAAGCTGCACCAACAGTAGGGTAATATTTAGTTTTATTTTCATCAAGAAATCTTGAACTACTACTAGAGTTTAGATTGGCATATAAAATATATTTATCTTTTAGAGCGTACGCACCATTTAAGTTTAATGTTATGTTACGTTTATCTGTTTGACTAGAATTAGTATTTGGTTGATAATATAAAAGGTGATTTAAATTTAAATTTAAGACACTTTCATCAAATTTTTTGATGTAGCTAAAATTACCTCCATAAGCAAAATCTCTTTGAATTGCACCTCCTGTTCTTCCAACAGATAGGTCTAAATATTTATTTGTTTTTACTTTTAAAGCTAAAGAATCTTGCCCTGTAATATCTTGAAAGTTCTCTAGGGTGTATAAAGCAGGAGTATTATTAGTAACTAAAGAGTGTGCATTATAAGTTTTCATCATAATGTATGTACTATAGGAAAGGCCTTCAATAAATTTTCCAAAATCGAAATCCATACCCAAATCAAAAATCATATTAGAAGTATAATCTGTTCTTGTTCCTCCATTTTCTAATTCTGATAATAAATTAGTTTTATATTGATTATTAACAACATAAGCAGAGTCTCCAACCTTTAAAGGGAAAGCATTTGCTGGTGTGTTTGTTATCCAACTAAATGTATCGTTAGGTCCAATTACAGGTCTGTCGTTAAGTCCAAATCTACCATAAACACTAGCATGAGCTTTTAAAATATCATTAATTTTTGTATTAATTTTAGTTCTAAAAGTAATGTTTCGACCATCAATTGCTCCAATTTTTTCTAATCCTTTCCAGTCTGAATAACCTAGAAAAGCACTGTATGTAAGTTCTTCTTTTCCACCGTATAAGTTAAGAGATAAATAATTAGACGGAGTAAAGTCTTCTAAAAATGTTTCTTGAGAATCTATATTTGGAAAATTAATTGGGTCTGAACCATTTCTGTATGCTTCAATAGCTTCTGGGCTATATATATTAGCTAATCCATCATTATTTGCCGCTTGGTTTACTACAGTTGCATACTCTGCAGCCGATAATAAATTAGGCAAGTGTGAAGGTGTGTTATAAGAATTTTGATAATTAACTTCAATTACTGGTTTACTAGGTTTATTACCTTTTGTTATTACGTAAATAAGTCCATTATCACCTAAATTTCCTAACAAAGAGTTAAAAGTAGCATCGTTAAGTACTATTACTTCCTCTATATCTCTTAAATCAACTTGTAAACCTCTAGGTTGACCATCGATTAATACGTTAGGAGTACCACCATTTAGGGTATATGAATACCCACCATTTCCTGGGGTGTTACTAGTTCTAATAATTCTTAATCCAGGTACTTTTCCTCTTAATGAGTTCATTAAATTATCACCACCTGATTTTCTTAATTCATCACCAGAAATTCTAAAGATAGCACCAGTTGTTTGCGTAATGTTAAAAACTCCAAATGGTGTTTTTAGAAATTCATCATTATTTGTTATTTGTTGCGAATCTTCTTGTGCTGCTACACTTTTTAATGGAGTATTTTGAGCTACACCAATATTAATAGCGAGAACATTAAATACGCAGAAAACAAAACCTTTTAATTTTTTTATGGTTATTTTCATTTGTTTTATTTTATAGTTTTAAGTTAGATGTTTTAGATATAGTCTTTAAAAAAGATATATTACCAGCCATCTGTTTGTCTAAATGTTGGTACCGCTTCAATTTCTGAACTAGGAATTGGCCACCAATAGTTTCTTTCATTAAATGTTTTTCTTAAATCTGTGCGCTCTACATTTTCATAACTAAATCCTGATGGGTAAATTTCTGATTCTCCACCTTGCCAACGCATTTCTAAAAATTCAACTTTTAAGTTTTCTTCTAAATGAGCCGTTTTCCATCTTCTTATATCATCATATCTAAAACCTTCAAAACATAATTCAATAGCACGTTCATTTCTAATTCGTTCTCTTAGACCATCTTTAGAACCAGAGTATTTAGCATTTACATTAGGCATTCCTACTCTGTTTCTTATTTTATTTACAGCATCAAGGGCAGATAAGCTTGCTCCTGGGGCAGTTCCTCCTGGGCCATATGCTTCATTTGCAGCTTCAGCATAGTTTAAATAAATTTCAGACATTCTGAACAGTATATTATTTGCATAATAGTCTAAATGTCCTTTCCAACCAGATGTTAAATAATATCCATTTGGAATCCATTTTCTTATGCGTAGACCAGTTGTATTTTTAACTTGCCAAAATCTATTAGTTGGTGTTGCAGGGTCATGAATGTCTAATCCTAGTTTACCTTCTTCATTTACGATTGCTAAGTCAGCAGCACCCGATTTGTTTACTGCATTAGCAGTTGTAACTGTCCATGGAACTCCATCAAATAAAATTGCATTATAAAATCTAGGATCTCTATTAATAAATGGTTCTTGAGGGTTGTATGAAGGGTCGTCTTCAATTGGAAGACCACTTTTTGTTTCAAATTTTTCTATAAAATTAGCTAATGCTCCAATATTCATTGGGTTATTGTTACCTTTTGCTATGTCAAACCCTGTTGTTAAATATGTTCTAGGAAGCGGAACTAAAGTTCCACCACCACCAGCAGTAAAATCATTCACCTCCATAAAAATAACTTCTTGAGGTAATGTTTTTGATTTACCTACTCCAACAAATACATTTCGGTAAGGTAGTAAAGCTTCTGGTTCTGGAGTAAAAAGATCAGCACCATTATGGCCAACGTCTATACTGTTAGCACTGCTTGCGTCTACAAGGTTGTATAAACCATTTTCATTTGCATAATTAATTAGGTCTGAAGCAGCAGTTGCAGCATCTATCCAAGGTTGTTGGTCGTTTGAAGTATTTACTAAAGGACTGGCAGCAAATAATGTAATTCTAGATTTTAGAGCCATAGCAGCACCTCTTGTTGGTCGTCCTACGTTTTCAGATTCCCATGCTATTGGAAGTAAGCTTATAGCAAGATCTAGATCTTCTAACATATCCGCTAAATTACTAGCATAAGTTTCTCTTTCTCGTTCTAGAGGTTCGTTAAGACTTAAGTTTTCTTTTAAATAAACAAGACCTCCGTGACGTTTTGTTATTAAGTGGTAAAAATAGGCTCTTAAAAAATGCGCTTGGCCAATTAAGCCGTTAACATCTTCTTCGGAAGCATTACTTATTTTATCACTATTTTCAAGAAAACTATTTACAGTTCTAATTCCTTTCCAAGATTCAAAATATCTAGATACAAAATTTGGTGTAGTAGCAGTTCCAGCTCCAGGTGATAGGTTCATTAAACCTAAATAATCTGAATTGGCGTACGACATATATCTTTGAGGTACACTATTACCCATTCTGCCAGGGTAACCTTCTCCGGACATTGTCATACCTGGAAGTATATCTGGGGCACTAGATTTAGCACTTACTTCAGAAATTAAGTAGGTGTAAGCACCATCTAAATATTTTGTAGCCAAACGAATGTCGCTAAATACATCGGTTTGGTCTAATGATTCGAAGGATTGTTCATTGTCTAAATAATCTTCACAGCTAATAAAAAGGCTTGCCAAGATTAAAATAAATGTATATTTTGTTTTTTTCATAATTTTAATTTTTAAAAGCTCATGTTTAAACCTAGGTTAACTCTTTGTAGTATTGGGTAAGCACCTGGAGAATTTCCTTCAGGATCCGCATATTTCATATCAGAAATGGTAAGAAGGTTGGTACCGCTAATATAAATTTTCAATAATTTAATACTATTACTTTTTTCCATATTAAATTTATATCCAAGATTTACGCTTCGTAATTTAATATAGTCTAGACTAACAATTCTACCTGTAGTAGCTGCTGCTAAATTAGGGTCGTTTACATCTGCATGTATAGCTGGATATGCAGCATCTGGATTACTAGGTGTCCAATAGTCTAATTGCTCGTAACGCGCTGAAGAAACACCTTCAGGAAGCGCGTAAGCTAAACTTCCATTAACAAGACCTTTATGACCTTCAATACCGTTAATTAAGGCGCTTAGAGACCAGTTTTTATATGATCCATTTAATTTTACACTATAACTGTGTTTAGGCGATTTTGGTAAATCAAATCGAATTTGATCTTCAATATTAGTACCTATTACTGTTCCATTTGCATTATAATCAATATATCTGTAATCTCCTAAACCTGGATCTCCTGCGTAAACTGGGTAGTTTACTAATTCATCAATATTTTGGAAATAACCATCTGTTTGTAGTAATGATGATGCGCCGATTGGTTTCCCTTCAATTTTGGTATATTCAGGTGTACCAGCTCCATCCGAGGCACTTTTTAGAACTCTGTTTTCGTAAAAAGCATAAACAACAGATGCAGAATATTTAAATCCGCCTTCGGTTCTGTTTTTGTAGGTTAAAGTAGCTTCAAGACCATGACTTTCTGTTGAGCCTAAGTTTCCAAAAGGAAGTCCGGTAACAAAACCAGCGTAACCAGGAATGGTAGCAGATGGTCTGGCAATTAAACCGTCTCTTTTATCTTTAAATACCTCAACTTCTCCAGATATTTCATTGTCAAAAAGTCCAAATTCAACACCTAAATTTTGTTTTGTAACTGTAGACCATGTTAATTCTTCGTTTCCAAGTTGGGTTTCTCTAATAACAGATAAACGTCCTGTATCACCTTCTCCAAAGTTATATCTCCAAGTTGGTCTTATTGATGCAGTTCCACTTATATTATCATAGAAACTTAAATATTGCCAACGGTTGGTTCCTAAACCACTTTTTGTTCCAGTTTTACCATTAGAATATCTAATTTTAAAATTGTTAAGAGCTGGTATGGCTTCTTCTACCCATTTTTCTTTAGCTAAATTAATACCTACAGAATATGATGGGAAAAACTTAAAACGTTGTCCTTCAGCAAAAGTTTCGTCACCGTTGTATGAACCATTTATTTCGAAAAAATAACGAGTATCATAGTTGTAAGTTGCTCTACCAACCCAAACTTCTTCATAATAAGGGAAATCTGTGTTGTTAATTCTTTTATTACGACTAAAAGCTCCTAATGCTGTTACGCTATGTTTATCAAAAGAACGTTTATAATCAAATTGTGCTTTTGTATAAGTTATTTCTTGAGTATTATTAATACTTTCACTTCCTAAATTAAAATCGTAAGGACGTTCGTAATCTGCACCTTCAAAAGAGTCCCAAGTACCATCAGGTAGTAAATCGTATCTATCTAGTCTTGTTTCTAAAGATGAGTCAAATTTTATTTCACTTTTTGTTTGGTAATTACTAATAAAGTTATATTTACCCGTAAATGTTAAACCTTCAGTAATAAAGTTTAAGTCTTGTTCTAACTGAAAATCAATAGAGAAAATTGTTTTTATAGTATTAGTTGATCCTTCAAGAAAAGTACCTATTGTACGACTTATAGGGAATCTATTTTCTACCAATCCAGGGTAAAGAGGGTCTGGGTAAAGTTCTAGGGCTTCTTCAGGGTAATATGGTACACTACCTCCTGGAGCAATTGTAAACAGCCTTAAAAAATCGGTGCTGGCAGATCCACGCGCTTTATTTTGATCTTCTATTCGGCTACTAACACTTGTTTTTAAACGAGTTGTATTAGATAATGTAAAGTCTAAATTTCCTCTAAATGAATATCTTTCAAATTTATATTCTGGATCGAAGTTGTAATATTGTTTAGAATTTGTAATGTCACCTTCTTGTAAATATCCTGCAGAAGCATAATATTTAACAAAATCTGTACCACCTCTTACAGACACCGACTGATTAAAACTTGTTGCAAAGTCTTTTGTTGTATAGTCAACCCAATCTGTATTTGGATAGATATAAGGTAAATCTCCATTTTTATAGTGTTCTAATTCAGCTTGTGTAGAGAAACCAGTATCAAAAGCAGCGTCATTATAGACACCTACATTTCGTAAACTCTCAGCAGCATATGCGTCTAAAGAATCATATTTGTCTGGGTAAAATTTCATAGTAACTTCACTAGTTATATTTACTACTGGTTTTCCTATTTGACCTCTTTTTGTAGTAATTATAATAACTCCGTTTGCACCTCTAATACCGTAAACGGCAGTAGCAGCACCATCTTTAAGTGTACTAACACTTGCTACATCTCTAGGGTCTATATTTGCAAACCCTCCAACAACTTCAACCCCATCTACTAATATTAATGGGTCTGAGTTACCACGAATATAAATATCACCCGCATCGTCTCCTGGTTCACCAGTAGTTTGAACAATATTTAAACCTGGTGAAAGTCCACTTAATGCATTGGTAATATTAGAAGCACCAGATTCTATTATTTCTGCCCCTTTTACTTGGCTAATGGCTCCTAAAACACTCTCTTTTTTTTGTGAACCATACCCAACAATTACAACTTCATCTAATTTTGAAGCGTTTTCAACCATTACAATTGTTAAGGTTTTTTGGGTGTTGATTAATACTGTTTGTTCCTTGTAACCAATATACGAGAAACTTAAAATTTCGCCTGGATTTACGCTAATTTGAAAATTACCGTCAAAATCTGTAGTGACACCTTTTGAAGTGTCCTTAATTAAAACATTAACGCCGATTAGTGGCATTCCTGTTTCGTCAGTCACCGTACCTGAAACGTTGGATTGGGACCATACAGAAATAAGACTAAAACAGCATGTAAAAAGTGTAATTATCTTTAATTTCATAATGTTAAATTTGTTTAGTTTATTTTTAATGTGCTCTAGAAAATTTCTCTTCTAGAATATTGTTATACAAAAATAAGATGTTTAAATGTTTTGATTTTCTCAATTATGGGGGGTAAATGTTACTGAAATGTTAAATAGCCTTGTTAAAATAGTGTTGTTTATGGGTTTTAACAAAATATTACCATTGTTTTGAAAAATAATTTATAAAGCAAATAAGGGTTGTTTAATGCTAATTTTAATAATAATAAAATCTTTTTATTATTAGGAATTTAAACTTTGTAGTACTTGTTTAGCAGTCTATTAAACGGTGGTCTTACATTGTAATTAGGGCTTTGTTTTTAATAGGTGTTGAGTGAATAATTATAGTTTGTTGTGGAGATTTATGTATCTGTACAACATTAAATCAACTTTTAGTAAGGTGAAGAAATAACAGTATTAAAAAATGTTAAAACCCTGATATAAATGATTTTAAGATTGTTTTATTCAAATAAAGTAACATTTACCCCCCATAATTGAGAAGTTTTTTTGGTATAAAAATTTTAAATTTGTGAAATAATTTTTTAAAAGTGTTTTTAAAGTTGAATAAAATTTAAAGCAATAGAATAATGAATTTAAAATTATACAAAAGCTTCTTAGGTGCATTTATATTACTCGTAAACTTAAGTTGTAAAAACAATACATCCACGGTTATAGATAAAGATACAATTAAACCTAATGTTGTAGTTATTTACCTTGATGATTTAGGATATGGGGATTTAAGTTGTTATGGAGCAACAGCTATAAAAACTCCAAATATCGATAATTTAGCATTGGGAGGTGTAAAATTTACCAATGGTTATGCTACTTCTGCAACTTGCACACCTAGTCGTTATGCTTTATTAACTGGAATGTATCCTTGGAGAAATAAAGATGCTAAAATATTACCAGGAGATGCTCCTTTGTTAATAGACACAAAGCAACAAACTTTACCTAAAATGCTATCAAAAGCAGGTTATCAAACTGCTATTATTGGAAAGTGGCATTTAGGTTTAGGATCGGGATTTGTAAATTGGAATGAGACTATTAAACCAGGGCCTAATGAAGTGGGTTTTGATGAAGCATACATCTTAGCCGCCACTCAAGATCGAGTACCTACAGTTTATATTGAAAATGGGAATGTGGTAAATTTAGATAAAAGTGATCCTATTGAGGTTAATTATAAAAAGAATTTTGAAGGAGAACCAACAGCAAAATCAAATCCAGAAATGCTAACAATGAAATGGCACCATGGTCATAATAATAGCATTGTAAATGGTATTCCAAGAATTGGATATATGAAAGGTGGGGAAGCAGCAAAATGGAGTGATGTTGATATGGCAGATCATTTTTTAAGTAAAGCACAAGATTATATAAAAACACATAAAGAAAAACCATTTTTTCTTTATTATGCAATGCAACAGCCACATGTTCCAAGAACTCCGCATCCAAGATTTGTTGGTAAATCAGGAATGGGGCCAAGAGGCGATGTTATTTTAGAGGCAGATTGGTGTATAGGAGAATTTATAAAAACCCTTGAAGATGAAGGAATTTTAGAGAATACTCTTATTGTATTTTCTAGCGATAATGGTCCTGTTTTAAATGATGGTTATTTTGATGATGCCGTTGAAAAATTAGGTAATCACGATCCTAAAGGAGGTTTACGCGGAGGTAAATACAGCCTTTTTGAAGCAGGAACACGTGTACCTTTTATAACTTATTGGAAAGGTGAAATTAATCCGGGCGTGTCAGATGCTATAATTTGTCAAATGGATTTATTGGCTTCATTAGCAGATCTTGTTGGGGTAAATGAAAAATCAACTGATAGTAAAAACTTCTTAAATACATTAATGGGGGTTTCAGATAAAGGTCGTGATCATTTAATTATTGAAGCAAAATCTAATACAGCTTTAAGAAGTGGAGATTGGATTATGATACCACCATATAAAGGGCAAAGTATTAATAAAAAAGTTGGTACAGAAACAGGTTATTCATTAGAATATAAACTCTATAATCTTAAAAATGATATAGGTCAACAAAATAATTTGGCAAAAGAAAATCCTGAAAAGTTAAAAGAATTGATTCAAATATTTGAAAACTTGAAACAATAAAATAGCCGAATATATTTCCATTTATTTTAAAATTATGAAAAACATACTTCCAATATTGCTGATTTTTATAATTTTTGGTTGTTCTAAAACAGCTGAAATAGAGCAAGAAACACCCTTAAAAATTTGGTTTAATCAGCCTACAACAAAATGGGATGAAGGTTTGCCTATTGGTAATGGTAGCTTAGGAAGTATGATTTATGGAACTCCAACAAAAGAAATAATTTGCCTTAATGAAGAAACTATTTGGAGTGGGAAAAAATGGTATAATGATAAAAAGGATGGGAATAAGGCTTTAGGTGAGATTCGCCAATTATTGTTTGATGGTGAATATGTTGAAGCTGAAAAGGTAGTTGCCGAAAAATTATTAGCAAAGCGTTTACCTTCAGGAACCAATGCAAATCAGATGTTGGGGAATTTATTTATTGAAAATTCTGATTTAGATAGCCTTTTGAATTATAAACGTGAATTAGATCTAAACCATTCTATTGTAACAACTTCATTTCAAAAAAATGGGATTACTTATAAGAATGAATATTTTTCTAGTTTTCCCGATAAAGTGATGGTTTTTAAATACTCAGCAGATAAAGATAGTTCTGTTAGTTTTTCTGCAGGTGTTAAACGTACTGAAAATACTAAAATTGAATTGGCTGAGAATGTTATAAAATTTTCTGAGCATGTAGGGGACGGAATAGGTGTTAAGTTTTATGCTATTATTCATTTTGAAACAAAAGGAGGAAAATTAGAAGTTAAAGATGGAAAATTAGTGATATCAGAAGCGGATGAGGTAATTATCCGTGTAACTGCAGTTAGCGATTATCGTACTGATAGCCCGAAGACCTTGTGTCAGCAGAATTTAGACCACGCATTGTCTTTAAATTACAATGAATTAAAGGAAAAACATATTGCTGATTATCGCTCTTTGTTTAAACGAGTAGATTTTCATATTTCAGATAATGATGGTTTAGATTTACCTACAAATCAACGTCTTAAAAAAGTAAAAAATGGAGGCTTCGATAATTACCTTACACAGCTTCAATATCAGTTTGGAAGGTATTTATTAATTAGTAGTTCTAGACCAGGAACATTACCTGCCAATTTACAAGGAATATGGGTTAATGGTTTAACACCTCCTTGGAATTCCGATTATCATATCAATATCAATGTTCAAATGAATTATTGGATGTCAGAAATGACAAATTTATCTGAATGCCATGAACCGTTTTTAGAATATATCGGTAACCTTCGTGAAATGGGGCGAATTACAGCAAAAGAAACTTATGGTTGTAGCGGTTTTGTGGCACACCATACGAGTGATATTTGGCACAATACTTTTGGTTTTGGAAGGGCAAGATATGGTATGTGGCCTATGGGTGCAGCTTGGTGTTGCCAACATTTGTATACACATTTTGAATATACAGAAGATAAAGAGTACCTAAAAAATTATGCATATCCTGTAATGAAAGAAGCTGCGCAGTTTTTTGTAGATTTTATGGTAATTGACCCTAAAACAGGGCAGTTACTTTCAGGGCCTTCTGTATCACCCGAAAATAGTTTTTTAGATAAAAATGGAGAAATGGCAACCATTAGTATGGGATCTACAATGGATAGAGAAATAATTTTTGAATTGTTTCAAAATTGTATTTCAGCTGCAGATATTTTGGGTATCGACATTGATTTTAAAAATACTCTACAAAGTAAAATGCAGCAAATGCCGCCACTTAAAATAGGAAGTGATGGACGTTTAATGGAGTGGGTTGAAGAGTTTAAAGAAGAAAATGAAGGGCATAGACATATATCTCATTTATATGCTTTGCATCCTTCTAATCAAATTTCAAAAACAAAAACACCTGAGTTATTTGAAGCTGCAAAAAAAACCATAGAACATCGATTGGCTAACGGAGGTGGTCATACAGGCTGGAGTCGAGCTTGGATTATAAACTTTTGGGCGCGTTTATTAGAGCCTCAAAAAGCCCATGAAAATATTGTAGCATTGCAACAAAAATCTACATTACCCAACCTATTAGATAAACATCCTCCATTTCAAATTGATGGTAATTTTGGGTTGGTTTCTGGTGTCACAGAAATGTTAATGCAAAGCCATGAAGGAGAAATATTTGTATTGCCTGCTTTACCAAAAGAATGGGCAAATGGTTCAATAAAAGGTATTGTGGCTCGTAAAGGCTTTGAAGTAGATATAGAATGGAAAGAAGGAAAACTTCAATCGCTTGTTGTACGCTCTAAACTGGGAAATAACTTACAAGTTCGTTATGGAAAAACTCTAAAAAGTTTTGATACAAAAGTAGGTGAAGTATTAAAGTTTAACAATCAGTTATTAAAGCTTTAATTATCGATAGTTAGGTTTACTGAGCTAAAATACGTTTACTTTTTAGTTAATGATTATTTAATTGGAATAACAAAATGAACGTATATTTTATTAAGTCCTATTAAAACTGGTTGGTCCAAAACAAAAGTTCCATCATCAGATAATTTTGAATTTACTAAAATGTCGGATGGATTATGGTATGGTAAACTGGTAAAATCTACTAGTAATATGGAGTGTACAATTGTTAATTTATAGTCATCTTTTTTTTGATTTTAACGTAGTTTTTTTGTCTTTAAGGCGCTAATTACATTGGATAATTAGAGTCTTTTAAAGCTATTATGTAAATGTGCAACATTTGTGGGTCTCAAATGAGAATTACAAAACAAAGGAAGTTAATACCTTTGAAAGTATTTCTAAAGTAGGTGTGTAAAAACAAATAAATAATTAACGGATTTAAAATTTAATTCCACAATTTACATAATTTAAAATGACTAAAATTTCAACTTCCATTTTAATTCTATTGTTTTCAATAGTGTTAATGTCATGTAATTCGTCTAACAATAAGACACAAGATTCTGTAGCTTCCAATGTTGAAGGAAGTACAAGTAAACCAAACATAATTTATATCCTTGCAGATGATCTTGGTTATGGAGATTTAAGCTGTTATGGCCAAGAAAAATTTTCTACACCAAATATAGATAAACTAGCTTCTAAAGGAATGATGTTTACACAGCATTATTCAGGAAGTACTGTTTGTGCACCATCGCGTTCTGCTCTTTTAACTGGTATGCACACTGGTCATACGGTTGTTAGAGGTAATAAAGAAATTCAACCAGAAGGACAATATCCAATACCGGATGATACATATACTTTAGCTGAAGTTATGAAAAAAGCAGGTTATACAACAGGTGCTTTTGGTAAATGGGGATTAGGTTTTCCTGGTTCAGAAGGAGATCCTGTAAATCAAGGGTTTGATACTTTTTTCGGGTATAATTGTCAACGATTAGGGCATAAGTATTATCCAGATCATTTATGGTCAAATAGAGATTCTATTGTTTTAGAAGGTAACGAAAACTTTGCAAATAAAATTTATGCACCAAGTGTAATTCACGAAAAAACCATCCAATTTATAGAAGATAATAAGGATAAACCATTTTTTGCATATGTAGCATCTATTATTCCACATGCTGAATTAGCAGCCCCAGAAGAACTTATGGCTAAGTACAGAGGTAAATTTTTACCAGAAAAAGTGTTTACAGATAATAGTACTCCTGCAGAATTAAGAAATGGAGCATACCAGTCTCAAAATGAATCTCATGCTGCTTTTGCGGCTATGATTGATTTATTAGATCAACAAGTTGGTGAAATAATGACTAAAGTTGAAGAACTTGGAATAGCTGATAATACAATTATTATTTTTACATCAGACAATGGTCCACATAAAGAAGGTGGTGCAGATCCAAATTATTTTAATAGTAATGGTGTTTTTAAAGGAACGAAAAGAGATTTATATGAAGGGGGAATTAGAGTGCCAATGATTGTTAAGTGGCCAGGGAAAGTTAAAGAGAATAGTACATCTAACCATATTTCTGCTTTTTGGGATGTTTTTCCAACATTTTCTGATATTATAGGTGTAGACAAACCAAATAATATAGATGGAATTTCATTTTTACCAGAAATCTTAGGTAATACTGAAGCGCAAAAAGAACATGAATATTTATATTGGGAGTTTCATGAAAAAGGCGGTCGTCAGGCTGTAAGAATGGGAGATTGGAAAGCTGTAAAATATCAAGTGCTTAAAAATCCTAATGCTCCAATTCAATTGTACGATTTATCTAAAGATCCAAGTGAGAAAAATAATGTAGCAGCTCAAAATCCTGAAATAGTTTCAAAAATGGAAACTATAATTAAAGAAGCAAGAACACCATCAGATGTATTTACATTTAGTCAAACAACTTTTTTAAATGTAGATTAAGATGAGGGTGTTTAAAAACAAACATATTTTAGTAATTATTTGCTTGTTTTTTCAGCTGTCTTATTCTCAAGAAAAAGAAGGTGTAATTAATATTGATACAAAAACAGGGCATGCTATAAAAATTGGTTCTAGTGGTTTTAATGTTAGAATTGCAGACAAAAGTTGGAGTTATTTACATCCAGATTTTAGAAAAGCGGTTCATGAGTTAAACCCAGGGTGGTTACGCTATTTTTCTGGAACTATGGGAGATGCATTTAGTAGCGCCACAGGTCAATACGATATTGATTATGCTATGATGTTCGATCATTCTAAGTCATATTTAAAAGGTTATAGATTTACAGAAATTAAAGGACCACATCGTATTATAGATTTGTATGATTTGTTGAGTGAAATAAATGGAAAGTTAATTGTAACTATTAATGGGTTTTCTGAAACTCCAGAAATGACACGCGAGCTTGCAAGATTCTGTAAAAACAATAATATTGAAGTCGCAATTTGGCAATTTTGTAACGAACCTTATTTTTATGTCCCTCATAGAGAACGTTATTGGTGGAATAATGGCTACGATTATGCAGCTAAAATGAAACCACATGCAGATGCTATTAAAGAAGTATTTCCTGAAGCATTTTTAGCTTTAAATAATACTTGGGATGGTATTTGGGGTTTTATGAAAGAAATTAACAGTTACCAAAAGCAACAAGGTGCTTATTGGAATGTGTTTTCTAAACATTCATACGCTCCACATACTGGTAAAAAAGAAACAATAGAGAACGCTTATAAAAGAGCAAATACTAAGCTTTTAGAAGCAACTTCTATGGAGGCAATGCAAGAAATTGAAGATTATACTTGGGATAATGTACCTATGGTTATTACTGAATTTGGCGTATGGAATCCACCATTAAATGGTATTTATTCTAGTATTTATAATATAGAATATGTTATGCGTCAGTTACAACACCCAAATTCTTGGTATATTGGTGCTCATGAGGTAAGTAGTAAGTATAGGCCTAAAATAAATATTAATAATCAAATTGAAGAGGCTTATAAAAATGGTACTAAACTTCAAACAGACCTTATTTCAACAGGTGTAAATAAAACATTAGAAGGTAAGGCGTATGAAATTTATCACGATGTAACTAATCATTCAAATTTTATATTTAACTCAACTGTTACAAATGGTTTTGAAGCTCCTGGTCTAAAAAATGCTGTTGAAACAGGGTTTTATACACAAGCATATCGCGGTATAAATGGCTACGATTATTTAGTGTTTACCAACAGAACAGTGCAATCAAAAGATTTTGATATAATTATTGATGGGAATCAACTAAATAAACAAATTGAGGTAAATTACATTACTGCAGACTCACTTAACGTTAAAAATACCGAAATACAAAAAGCGGTTTTTAATAATGGAAAAATTAATATTCCACCATTTAGTGTTTCTGTTGCCAAATGGAGTTCTAAATTAGTAACTAAGCCTGCAAATCCAACAATTTATAAAGGAGAAATAATGGCTTCAGGTATTAAATTAACTTGGGGAGAAATAGAAAATGTAAAAAATTATACTATTTTTTATGGTGAAGATTCTAATAACTTAATTCAGAAAATTAAGATTGAAGATCCTTCTGTAAATTCAATAGAAATTGACAAGTTAAAAAAGGATGCTATTTATTATTTTAAAATGAATGCAGAAAATAAACAAGGATCAAGTGAATTTTCTAATCAAATAGTTATAAAAAATAGTATTCCAACTATACCAGAAATATTTAAAACATCGAGAAGAAATAATACAGCCACTATTTTTTGGAAAAGTGTGCCAAATGCTTCTGGATATAAGCTTAAATATATAAACCAAACTAATAACAAAGAAACTTTAGTAGAAGCCAATAATGTATTTGGTTTTAGAGTAGACGGTTTAGAGTATAATGTACCTTACAAGTTTTCAGTTGCAGCATATAATGGTATTGGTATTGGAGAGTTTTCAAAAGGAGAAACACTTGTTTTGTCTGAAAAAGTGCCGTTAAGTCCAAGAAATGTATCTGCAATTAGAGCTGAAGATGGAACTGTATCTGTAAAATGGATTGAACAAAATTCAATTCTTCCAGAAACTACGTATAACATTTATAGAGGAGTGGAACTGCATAAATATCATAAAATAGCAAGTGGCATAAAAGGTGTTTTTTATAAAGATACTTCAGCTGAAAAAGATAAGCTTTATTTCTATACTGTTAAAGCTGAAACATCTGCGGGAGAAAGTAATTTTTATCCTAATACAGCCACTTTGTTTGGAACAGATGAAAAGTACTTAATAAATATAACCGATATTGAAAAACAAGACAATGGTTATTTGTTTAAAGTAGCATTTAAAAATATTTTATTAGACGGTGAGTATTCTTACGGTCTTAAAATAGAAAATATATCTTATTTAACTGTTGAAGAGCAAATTGTGCAAGGTAAAAAATTGTCAATTAAGTCAAAAACGTTTGAGGTATTTGTTCCAAATTCTGAATTGGTAAAAAAATCTAAATACTCAATTAAAGCATTTATTAATACCAATGGTAAAGATCTTTTTAGCAATTTGCCAGATAAAAATATTCAAACAGATTAGATCTTATTTCACTTGAATACATAAAAAAATACCGAATAATGAAAACAATAAAGTTTCTTTTAATATTGGTTTTAATCACTTCTTGTGAAGTCAATAAAAATAATAAAAAAGAAAATATAACAACTAAAAGTGCAACTCCTAATATCGTTTATATTTTAGCGGATGATATGGGTTATGGAGACCTTTCAGCTTTAAATCAAAAATCAGGAATTCAAACACCTCATATGGATAAAATAGTTGAAGAAGGTGTTCATTTTACAGATGTTCATACAAATTCTTCAGTATGTACGCCAACTAGGTATGGAATTTTAACAGGACGTTATGCTTGGAGAAGCCGTTTAAAAAAAGGGGTTTTAAATGGTTATGATGAACCTTTAATAGAAGAAACTAGGCCAACTATTGCTTCTTACCTTAAAAGCAACGGTTATAAAACTGCTTGTATTGGAAAATGGCATTTAGGTTTAGGTTTTCAGCCAAAAGATGGTGAAGCAGCCATAACTGAAAAAAATGGAGTTAGTAATATAGATTTTAATAAAAAAATTAAAAGTCCTAGCGATTTAGGATTCGACTATTCATATGTAATATCGGGTTCTTTAGATATGCCTCCTTACGTGTATGTTGAAAACGGAAAAGCTGTAGAGTTACCTACGGCATATACAAAAGGTAAAAATCAAAATAAAGAAGGACGTGGTATTTTTTGGAGAGCTGGAGAAAAGGCGCCAAGTTTTGTGTTTGAAAATGTGTTAGATAATTTTACTAAAAAATCAGTTTCGTTTATTGCAGATCAAAAAGAAGTTGATACTCCTTTTTTTCTGTACTTTCCTTTAACAGCACCTCATACTCCTTGGTTGCCAACAGGTGATGCTGTTGGGAAATCTGAAGCAGGACGTTATGGAGATTTTGTTACAATGGTAGATGATGCTGTTGGTGCAGTTGTTGATGCTTTGGAAAAAGCGGGTAAAATGGATAATACATTAATAATTGTAACTTCAGATAATGGATCTCATTGGAAACCGGCAGATAAGAAAAAGTATGCGCACCGTGCTAATTATATTTATAGAGGTCAAAAAGCAGATATTTATGAAGGTGGACACAGAGTACCATATATAGCTAAATGGAATGGAGTTATTCCTGCAGGTTTTGAGTCTAATCAAACAATGTGTACTACGGATTTATTTGCAACTTTATCAGGGATTTTAAATAAACCAATGGTTAAAGAAGGAGCTGAAGACAGTTTTAATTTGTGGTCGGCTTATACTTCAACTGAAAATCCAGCTACAAGAGGTGCAGTTGTTCATCACTCATTCAGTGGAATGTTCTCGATTAGAAAAGGGGCTTGGAAATACACTCCAAATTTAGGATCTGGAGGGTTTACAAAACCAAAATCTATGCAAGCAAAAAATGGTGAAGTACCGGGAACCTTATATAATATTGAAAAGGATCCAGAAGAGAAAAATAATGTGTACAGTCAATATCCCGAAGTAGTTAAAGAATTAGATGAGCTTTTGGAGTTATATAAAAAACAAGGGTATAGTAGAGAGTTATAATTAAACGAACCATAAAAATTATTATATCGTATAATGTTTTAATAAAAAAAGCTACTGTGAATCCATATATAGGTTAAAATTATAGCGTTTAGCTATAGAATAAATTACCTTAGTAAATTAGAATTATATTAATAAAATGTATTATAAAAATGAAACATCTAGTAATTAAAATTGTATTTTTTTTCACTTTATTTATTGGTTTTCAAGCGTTAATTGCTCAAACTAAATTACCATCAATTTTATCGGATAATATGCTTTTACAACAAGCTACAGATGTGAAGATTTGGGGTTGGGATACGCCAGGACAAAGTGTAATTGTGAATCCTTCTTGGACAAAATCAGTAAAAACAACTACTAATGAATCTGGGAAATGGCAATTGTTAATCTCTACACCAAAAGCTGGAAAAAAGGGTAGTTTAAAAATAAGCGGTTCAACAAAGCTAACTATAAATAATATTTTATTTGGAGAAGTTTGGTTGTGTTCTGGGCAATCTAATATGGAAAGACAATTAGGTTTTCGTAACAATCAAAAACCGATTGTGAATTTTTGGGAAGAATCACAAAATGCAAATAATTCTAATATACGTATGTTCTTGGTTCAAAAGAAAAAATCAACTACTCCGTTGGAAGATTGTGAAGGTGAATGGGTTGAGTGTACGCCAGAAACAGTTTTAAATTTTTCGGCGGTTGGTTATTTTTATGGAAAACAGTTATCGGATAAATTAAAAACCCCTGTTGGTTTAATCCAGTCTGCTTGGGGAGGAACTAGAGTTGAACCTTGGACTCCTAAAGAAGGTGTTGAAAAAACAACTTTAGAAAAAGCTGCTCAAAATAAATTTTCCAATCTGTATAACGGTATGATTTCACCCTTAATTAATTACAGAATTAAAGGTGCGATTTGGTATCAAGGAGAATCTAATGCTAAAAATTGGAAAGAATATAAAATACTTTTCCCAAATATGATATCTAGTTGGAGAGCACAATGGGGTATTGGTAATTTCCCTTTTTATTTTGTACAAATAGCACCTTATAATTATTCAGATAAATTTGCTGTGCCACAAATAGTAGAAGCACAATTAGAAGCTTTAAAACTACCAAATACAGGTGTAGCAGGTACCCAAGATATTGGTGCTATTTATGATATTCATCCACCTCAAAAAAAAGAAGTTAGTCGTAGATTAAGTTTAATAGCTTTAAATAAAACATACGGTAAAAGTAATATTGTCTATGCAGGGCCTTCTTTAAAATCTTATAAAACTGAAGGTGAAACTTTAGTTATTGATTTTGAAACACCAGGTTCTAAATTACATTCAGCAGGAGGTAATATGGGTGGAATACCATCATTTTATATTGCTGGAGAAAATAAAACGTTTCACAAAGCACAAGTAAAACAAGACGGAAATACAATTATTTTAAGTTCTTCTAAAGTAAAAAAACCGGTTGCAGCAAGATATATTTGGGCTAATAATGCCAACGGAACATTGTACAACAAACAAGGATTACCAGCATTACCTTTTAGAACAGATAATTGGGATGAAGTGCTTTATGCTCAGTAAGTTAATAAATATTTATGCATTTGTAAGTTGTTATGTAATGGCAATAAAGTCTGTAGATAAATAGTCTACTAAATAGAAAACAATATTTTAAACTTTTAATAAATGAAATACCTTAATATTAATTTCATATTTCAAAAAACAATTTTATTGTTACTAATAAGTTCTTTAATGGCTTGTAATTCTAACTCTAAAGCTGTTGATGTATCGGAAACTAAAATACCTGAAAAACCTAATATCTTATTTATTTTGGTAGATGATTTAGGCTATGCAGATTTGAGTATAATGGGAAGTTCGTATTACGAAACACCAAACATCGATAAAATTGCAGAATCTGGAACAATTTTTACAGATGGGTATGCAGCTTGTACGGTTTGTAGTCCATCAAGAGCAAGTTTAATGACAGGTCAATACCCAGCCAGACATGGGATTACTCAATTTGAAGGAAAAAGAAATAGTGGGCAATCGTGGAAACAACGTAAACGTTATACCAAATTATTACCACCAGAATATAAACATCATTTAGACTCTAGTTCTATTACACTACCAGAAGCTTTTAAAGAACAAGGATATGCAACTTTTTTTGCAGGTAAATGGCATTTAGGAGGAAAAGAACAAAGATCATTACCCACAGACCATGGTTTTGATGTTAATATTGGAGGATACAACGCTGGTGGTCCAAGTGGAGGATATTTTTCACCTTTTAAAAACCCATATTTACCAAATTTACCAGAAGAAAAAGGGTTGAATTTATCAATGAAATTAGCTCAAGAAACTAGTAAGTTTATAAAAGAGAATAAGGATAATCATTTTCTTGCATACCTTTCTTTTTATGCTGTTCATAGTGGAATACAAACTACTAAAGAAAAATGGACAAAGTATAGAGATAAAGCAGAAAAAATGGGAATTCAAGAGGAAGGGTTTGAGATGGAACGTGTGCTTCCTGCTAGAAAATATCAAGACAATCCGGTATATGCTGGTTTAATTGAGCATGTAGATGATGCTATTGGAACTGTAATGAAAACTTTAAAAGATTTAGGTTTAGATAAAAATACCATTATTGTTTTTACTTCAGACAATGGCGGTGTAACTTCTGGAGATAACTTTTCTACAAACCAACTTACTTTAAGAGGAGGAAAAGGTTACCAATGGGAAGGAGGTATCAGAATTCCTTATTTTATTGATATTCCTTGGATAAAGCAAGATGGAGCAAGTATTAATGTTCCTGTTTCAGGAGTAGATTTATTTCCAACATTATTAGACTTGTCTGGCTTGCCGTTAAAACCAGAAGCTCATAAAGATGGAGTAAGTTTAAAACCTCTTTTATTAGGAGAAGAAATTGATGAGAGACCATTGTATTGGCATTATCCTCATTATGGAAATCAAGGTGGAGAACCAAGTTCTATTATTAGAAAAGGGAAATGGAAACTTATCTATTATTGGGAAGACCTTCAGGCTGAATTATACAATTTAGAAACTGACCTAGGAGAGCGTAATAACCTTGCCGAAAGTAACCCAGAAATTGCAGACCAAATGAAAACGCAACTTTTAGATTGGTTAGAAACTATGGACACGCATTATGCTGAGGTAGATCCTGAATGGGATAAAGCAGCTCGTGAAAAATGGTTAGAAAAACAAAAAAATGTAACATTACCTAGACAAGAAAAACAACGTAAAAAAATGCTTTCACCAGATTGGAAGCCTAATAAAGATTGGTGGGGTAGTGAATTAAATAAAAGCGAATAATATAAAAATTAAGTTTTGATAAATAATTTAATATTCAAGAAAATGAAAAGCAATATTAAGGTTTTTAGTTTGTTAATATTAACCTTTTTTATAATGCTTTCTTGTAAAAAGAATAAAGAAGTTAGTCCTGAAAATAAATTAGAGCAACCAAACGTAATAGTTATACTTTTAGATGATGCTGGTTATGCAGATTTTGGATTTATGGGCTGTGAAGATTTAGAGACTCCTAATATAGATAAATTGGCTAAAAATGGAGTTGTTTTTACGGATGCGCATGTAAGTGCTACGGTTTGTGCACCTTCTAGGGCTGGTTTAATTACTGGTAAATATCAACAGCGTTTTGGTTTTGAGGCTAATAATACAGGTTATGGAGAGTCAGGCGATATAGGACTTTCAGACGATGTTGTAACAATGGCTGATGTATTTAAGGCAAATGGATATAAAACAATTGCTTTGGGTAAATGGCATTTAGGAAAAGACAAAACCGATCACCCAAACCAAAGAGGGTTTGATGAGTTTTTTGGCTTTGAAACTGGGAGTAGATCTTATTTTCCACTCGAAAATCCTTCAAAATATAATATGCTACAGCATAATGGTGAGCGTGTTGAGTTTGATGGGTATATGACTGATGTTTTAGGAGATCAATCTGTAAAATATATCGAAGAAAATAAAGATCAACCATTTTTTATGTATTTAGCATATAATGCAGTACATACACCAATGGAGGCTAAAGAAGAACATTTAGAAAAATACAAAAATCATTCAAGACAAAAGTTAGCAGCAATGACCTGGTCTTTGGATGAAAACATTGGAAAACTTCAACAAAAATTAAAAGATTTAAATCTGGAAGAAAACACATTAGTTTACTTTTTAAGTGACAATGGAGGTGCAGCTAATAATACTTCAAGTGGAGGTGTGTTAAAAGGATGGAAAGGAAATAAATTTGAAGGTGGACACCGCGTACCTTTTATAGTTAGCTGGCCAAAAGTTATTAAAGGAGGTCAAAAGTTTAACGGTTTGTCTTCATCACTAGATATTTTTACCACTTCTTTAGCAGCAGCAAATATTAAAAAAGAAGATGATTTAGTTTTAGACGGCGTTAACTTATTACCTTATTTGCAAGGTGAACAAAAAGGAAATCCACATAGTAAATTGTTCTGGAGAAAATTAGAAGAAGCTGGGGCTAGAGTAGGAGATTATAAAATGGTTAGACTACAAAATTATGGAGCTACATTGTATAATTTAAAAGATGATATAGGTGAAACTACAAACCTTGAAATTTCACATCCTAAAGAATTAGAGTTATTGCAAAATGAATTAATAAACTGGGAATCTAAAATGATGAATCCATTATGGGTTGAAGATCGTAGTTGGATGGATGTAACTTCTCATATTCATAAAAGATTAATGCAAAATAAACCTGTATTGTATTCAAACCCAGTAAAAATGAAAGAAGTATTGTCGAAAGAGTAGGAGTATTGTAACTGAAATATTGCTAGGTTTTAAATAAGTCAAAATGAAAAAAGTAGGTGTTCTCTTAATATTTTTATTTGTTATTGTTTGTTACAGCTGTCAAAACGAGAAAATTGATATTTATGTTAGTCTGAAAGGAAATAATATGAATAATGGAACGAAAAATAACCCTTTTAAAACTATAGAAAAAGCATTAAATAATGCTCAATTAATTAAAAGAAGTGAGCACCAGAATATTAGAGTACATCTTTTAGAGGGCGATTATCATTTAACTGAAACGCTACTTATAATACCAGAATTAAATAATATTTCAATTATAGGTGAAGGTGTAGATAAAGTAACTATCAAGGGTTCTAAAATTATTGATACTAAATGGGAGCCTTTTACAGAAAACATAATGATTACTACTGTAAATGATGCTTTAAAATTTAATCAATTATTTATAAATAGCCAATAGTCCTGAAGGACCATATATAAAATATACAAACAATCCTGTTGTAAAAGGTGGGCATGAAGTACTTGTTTGGCCACAAGGAAAAGGAGTTGCAACAATGATTGGTAAAGAAGGACCAGAAGCGTTTACCAATAGCAATAAAGGTAAACTTATAGAGTGGGGCGTCCAAAGAGTAAAAAAGAATGGTATAGAATATCTCGAAAGGTTTGATTTAAAAGAAGTAAATAAAACAAAACAATAAGCGTATTAAATAATTAATTTCAATGGTAAATAGTTTTTTAAAAGTAATATCGATAGTATTAATAGTATTTTTTTGGAGTTGTACATCTTCAGAAGAAAAGAGCATTGATCAAGCAACCACTGTTAAAACTGAAAAGGGAGAAATTATTTCGGTTTCAGGAACAAGACAAATAAGTGGTATTTATCCGCATTTAACTACGTATGCACATGCTAGAGAAAATGGAACCTATAGTTTTGGTAACGAATGTGGTATTGGAGCTTTAGCAGTATGGAACGAAAAATTATATATGATTAATTATGCTGCACACGAACCAAAAGGAAGTGAACATAAATTGTATATTATAGATAAAGATAAAAATATGCAAGTGTTTCAGGGAAGTATTGGAGGTACTCCAGCTGCTAGAATGATTCATAAAGAATCTAACCAATTACTTATTGGTCCTTATGTAATTAGTAGTTCTGGAGAAGTACGCGTGATTCCTAATAAAGAAATGAAAGGTCGTTTAACAGCTATTGCACGTCACTTAAAAGATCCAGAAAATCTTGTGTATTATTACGATATGGAAGGCATGTTGTATGAAGTAAATGTACATACTTTAAAAGTTAAAAAATTGTATCATAATCCATTACCTGGTTGGCATGGAAAAGGCGCTTATACAAGTCAAAATAAATTGGTATTAGCAAATAATGGTGAACATGGGCATGAAAGTAGTAAAAATTGGAAAATAACTTTAGAAAATCAAAAAAGTGAAGAAGATAAAGGGATTTTAGCTGAATTTGACGGTGAAAATTTTAAAGTTATTGAAAGAAGACAGTTTACAGATGTTACAACAAAAAATGGAATTAATGCAGTGCCAAATGAGCAATCTCCTCTTTGGTCTATGGGTTGGGATAAAAGATCAATACGATTAAAAGTTTTAGAGAAAGGTAAGTGGAAAACATTTTTATTACCCAAAGCAGCCTATAATAACGATCCCTCTCATGGTTGGTTTACGGAATGGCCAAGAATTAGAGAAATTGGTAACGGAAAAATGATGATGGATATGCATGGTATGTTTTATGATTTTCCTGAAACGTTTTCTCATAATAATACAGCTGGTATTAAACCTATGGGATCGCATTTACGTTATATCCCAGATTTTTTAAGCTGGAATAATATGGTTGTTTTAGCTACAGATGAAACAAGTATACAAGGAAATCCTTATGCAGGTCAACCACAGTCTAATCTTTGGTTTGGTACACGCGAAGAACTCACAAATTGGGGGCCAAAATCTGCTTATGGAGCTATTTGGTTAAATGATGAGGTGGTTGCTAAAACACCATCGCTTCCTTTTTTAATAGCTGGTTTTGATAATAGAATTTTACATTTAAATAATTTAGGTGAAATTCCAGTTACTATTACTATTCAAATTGATGAAAAAGGAACAGGAGATTGGAAAGAACTACAAACCACAGCCTTGGAAAAAGAAGGCTATAATTATTATATTTTTAAGAATGATTTAAAAGCCGAATGGGTACGATTGGTTACAGATAAAACAAGTAAGTTAACAGCTGCATTCCATTTTACTGACCAAAATTTAAAAAACAGTGTTAACGGAGCTGAACTATTTAAAAGTCTAGCTGATATTAACGAGACTGGTAAAGTATCTCATACTAAACTGTATAGTAATAAAATTAATTATAATTTAAGTGTTTATGCAGGTGAAATTGAAAATAACATCTTTAAAACTATGCAGTCTTACGAGTTTTTAAAATACGATTTTAAATTTGTAGAAGGTATAAAAGATAGTTCATCTGTAATGGCTTTAAAAAATAAAAAAATTGGAGAAGAAGTTGAATTCTATACTGAAAACTCAAACATATCTTTAAAAGCAACAGAAAATGAAAAAGAGGTTTGGACAGAAGATGCTGCATCTATAATACTACATGCTAAAGAGTATCAATTAAGATTGCCAAAAGGAAATGCTAATTATTCAAAAAAATTTTCTGCAAAAGCAACACGAGTTACCAGAGAAGTAGAATCTGAACGTGAGTTAGCAAATATTTCTGGAACATTTTATGAATTGCCAATTTATAAAGTAGGTAAAGAGCCTTTGTATAAAATGATGCGCCCTGTTGCAACACATAATAAACAAATTACCGAATTTAATACTTGGAATGGTCTGTTGGTTTTAAGTGGTGTAAAAATGAATGCAAAACCATCAGAACATGTCTATAAATCTGATGATGGTAATGTGGCACTTTGGTTTGGTGGTATAGACGATTTATGGAGTTTGGGTAAGCCAGTTGGAGAAGGTGGTCCTTGGAAAAATACACAAGTAAAAGCCAACCAATTATCAGATATGTATTTAATGACTGGCTATGATGAAAAAACAGTGATTTTAGAATCGGATGTTGCTACAGATTTTGAATTATATATCCATATAAATCATTATTCAAAAGAGCCTGTTTTATTTAAAACATTTCAGTTAAAAGCAGGAGAAAAAATAACCTATAAATTTCCTGAAGGATTTAGTGCGCATTGGGCGCAATTAAAATCTAGTAAAGATTGTAATGCAACTGCATGGTTTATATATAAATAAAAGAAATAAGTTATAAAATTAATTAGAAATAAACTTAAAATATAATACGAATGAGATTACAACAAATAATAATATTTACACTACTATTTATTTTTCAGGGTTGCAATAAAGAACCTCAGACTATGAAAATAGATTATGTAGGAAGGGCAGCAGAAAATAAAGGAATGCATGTATGGGGGTCTTCACCAGTACAGGATAAGGATGGTAAAATACATTTATTTGCAGCGCAATGGTCTACAAAAACACAACCTGGAAATTTTAGTGGTTGGTTTAAAGATTGTGAAATTGGTCATTATGTAGGTGATAGCCCAGAAGGCCCTTTTAAGTATTTAGGTGTAGCAGTTGAAGACAAAGATGGTTTGTTTAATTCACCTCACAATCCAACTATAAGTAATATTGACGGTCAATATCAACTTTGTTTTATTGTAAACGAAAACAATGATTTAAAAACACAGCGTATTGTTATGTATGTTGCGGACGATTTGAATGATACTTGGAGACCTGCAAAAGGTGGAGAAGCTGATGGTACAATTTTACGTCAAACAAAAGATTCTACTGTTTGGAATTATACAGCAAGGTTAGGAGTTTCAAATCCGTCATTAATAAAATATAAAGGGAAGTATTTTTTATATCATAAATCTGTTGTAAGAAAAGAACCTAAAGGATATGTGTTTTCTTATGGTGTTGTTGTTGCTGATAATGTTGAAGGTCCTTATGTACACACTCCTACAAGAGTTACAGAAGAAAAAATGCCACTTGAAGACGCTTATGCTTTTACAATGAAAGATTCGGTTTATCTTATGAGTCGCGATTTTAGAGGAACTCTAGGAAATAGAGGAGGAGGTTTGCTGTGGAAATCTGGAGATGGTTTTACTTTTCCTGCTGAAAAAACAGTACGTGCTTATGAAGATTTACAACATTATGTTGGTGAAGAACATTTAAAAAATGCTATTTCATACAGAGGGAAAAAAGATGGACATCTTGAGAGAGCTCAAATACTTTTTATAGATGATAAACCTGCTTATTTATACTTAGCAACTGGTGTACAAGTGAAACCAGGTTATGGTAGTAGTTCACACGTTTTTAAAATTACTTTCGAATAAATTCAATTTGGTAAATTGTTATAGGAAATGTTGATGCTACTAATTTAAAGTTTGTAAAAATAGCTAAAATGGGAACAATATTAAAGAGATTACATTTAATGAGGATACACGTATTATTAGTTTTGCTTGTATTGATATTAGTGAGTTGTTCGCAAGTTAAAGCAAAAGAAGAGGTATTAGAGCAGAATGTAGAAATAATTACAGTAGATACTTCAATAAAAACACATCCGGTTTCAAAAAATCCGGGAGGTGTTGTTTCCTGTTGGTTATTAGATTCAGATATTGAACGTCCAAGAAAAACATCTTTTACCAGTGCTATGAAAGAAATGGGTGTAAAATACATTCGTTTTCCTTATGGCCATTTGGCTGATAATTATTTATGGGATGCAGATAATGACTGGGGAAATACACTTACTCCAAAAATTGCGACCACTTCACAAGCTCCAGCTTCTTGGGATTGGGCTGTAAATCAATCAACGGGTGAATTTATAAAAGATATGGATTTTGACGAATACATTTCTATTTGTAATAATGTGGGTGCTGAACCAATGGTAGTAGTTAATATTCTTTCTTATAAATATAAAAATGGACCAACCTATCAACAATTAAAAGAAACTGCTATAGAATGGGTACGGTATGCTAATTTAACTAAAGGTTATAAGGTGAAACGCTGGGCCTTGGGTAATGAAGTAGACCATCATTCAGATTTGATTTCGCAAGAAGAATATAAAGCGCTTTATACAGATTTTGCTACTGCAATGAAAGAGGTAGACCCTACAATTTGGATTGGTCCTGGTTTGCTTAGTAATTGGCATGCAGCATTATTAGCTCATGACCCTGATAATATAGATTTTATTTGTGTTCACAACTATTTGTATAAATACGATTGGAGAAATGAAGATTATGAAGGATGGAAAAATGCAAATGATAACTTAATAAATAATGTGGAAAAGTGTCAAAATGCTGTAAATAATTCATCCATTCCCGATACAGAAATTCACGTTACCGAAATGAATTCTCGCCCTTGGAAAGATAAATCTGATAGCGATGATTTATTTCGTTCGTTAGCATATGGTGAAATGCTATTAAATGCTTGTAGTTTTGAGGATGTAAAAGCTACTTATATTTGGAATACGCATGGACCATGGGGTGGGCCAGACGAGAATGCCCCTTATAACATCCTTGATCTTGATAATAATCGAGAGCCAAGAGGAGAAGTTATTAAGATTATTAACGATAATCTTTTAGATTATTTTGTACAGGTACCTCGAGTAAATGGTTTTATTAGAGCATATGCTTGTATTGATGAATTAAATGAAAATTTAAATATTTTTTTAATCAATAAAAATGATACTGCAGAAATTGTAAATATGGAAACTTCAAAATTTAAGTTACAATCAAATTATACAATAAAAACTTTTACCGGGAATAATCCAGAGGATAAGTTTCCAGTGTACTCAGAGATGATTTATAATGATATAAATAACAATATTTTGAAGGCAGAATTAGCACCGGTTTCATTTAATGTAATTTCTGTTAAAATAAAATAATTTTTAAGTGTTGTTTTAAAAAAGTGAATCAAAATAAAAGATAAGTTTAAATAATTAAAAGAAATGAAAAAAGAATTTACATATAAGAATTCTGCTATTTATTACTTAGCATTACTATTTATATTATTTAATGGAGTTGCTAGTTTTGCACAAACCAGTACAGTAAAATCGCAAACTTCTAAAACTGGATTTCAATTGGGTTCTCTTTTTAAAGATCATATGGTGTTGCAACAAGGTGTTTCAATTCCAGTATGGGGAACAGCAGAAAAAGGAGCAGTTGTTAAGGTTCAACTAGGTGATTTAGAAGAACAAACGGTTACAGATGCTAATGGTAAATGGCGCGTAAATTTGGGTGTTTTAAAGGCAAATTTTGAGCCTAAAACTATGGTAGTATCCTCTTCACAAAATGAAAAGATAATTAAAATTTCAGATGTTTTAGTAGGTGAGGTTTGGATTTGTTCAGGTCAATCTAATATGCAATTTTCTGTAAATGGTGCTCCAGAAGTTAAAAAGTTAGTGCCTTCGGCAAAAAATATTAGAAGTTTTAAAGTTAAACAAATGGTTTCACTAGAGCCTCAAGATACTTGTGAAGGTGAGTGGGAAGTAATTCATCCAAATAGTGCTGTTGCATTTTCATTTGCTTATTTTTTAGAGAAATCTGCCAATGTTCCTGTGGGTATTATTTTAACTTCTTGGGGTAGTTCTTCTTTAGAGGCTTGGATGCCCAGAGATATGGTGGAAACAGTGCCTCATTTTAAAATAATGATGGATGAATTTGATGCTGATAGTAAAACTAAAAATAAAATAAACGCTATCTTAGAAGGCCCAAGACCTTGGAAAAATGCAGATGATATTTTTTTACGTAGACAATCAAATATTTTATATAATGCAATGATGCACCCGTTAATTCCTTATGCTTGCAGAGGCTTGGTTTGGTATCAAGGAGAACGCAATGCACAATCTATGTATGGCATGGTTAAAGAACCATGGTTTTCTAGAAATTCAGGAATATTAAAGTATGGAGATGTGCTTAAAAGTTGGATACAACGCTATCGAAAAGCTTGGAATAATGATGAGTTGCATGTTCTTGTGGTAATGCTTCCTGGATTTGGAAAGGTGTTGGATTCAGAAAAAGATATCAATCCAGAAAGTCCAGATGCGCATTCTTGGGCTTGGATGCGTGAATCTCAATTAAAAGCAATAGAATTACCAAATACATCTGTAATAAATACTATTGATTTGGGTGATGAAAAAAATATTCATCCAAAAGATAAATTACCAGTTGGTAAACGTTTAGCTCTTTTTGCCTTACATAATGTATTCAATAAAAAAGTAGATGCTATGGGGCCAACATTAAAAAAGGTAAAAGTAAAAGCTAATTCTATAGTTGTTTATTTTAATGATGTTAAACACTTAAAAACAACAGATGGTAAAGCTCCTACAAGTTTTTGGTTGTCAGATGCATCAGGGAAATGGTTTTCTGCAAAAGCGAAAATAAAAGGGAAAAAAGTAGTGTTAACGTCTTTAGATTTAAAAAAACCTTTATTTGTTCGTTATGCTTTTACAGGGAAGCCAAATGTAAACTTGGTAAATGAAGTTGATTTACCCGCTTATCCATTTAGAACAGACACTTTTAAACCATAGACTCTAAAGCTTCTGTAGTTGAAATAGTCTGTGTATTTATGATAAAAAAAATCAATTAAAAAATAATAATAAATAAAATGAGATCAAAAAATATAATTGTAGTCTTTTTAATTTTGGTTTGCACCATTCTTAGTGTTGATGCTCAAAACTTTATTCCTGATAGTAAAATTTTATATAAAGAGGTACACGGGGATAGTTTATACCTGCATGTATTTAAACCTAAGTTATCTAAAAAACCAACTGCTGCCATTGTATTCTTTTTTGGAGGTGGTTGGACAGGTGGTACCCCACAACAATTTTATCAGCAAAGTAGATATTTTGCATCGAGAGGGATTTTAGCAATTTCAGCAGAATATAGGGTGAAAAATACCCATGGTACTTCTCCATTTGAGTGCGTTGAAGACGGAAAATCTGCTATTCGTTGGGTTCGCGAAAATGCAAAAAAATTAAACATAGATCCAAATAAAATTGTTGCCAGTGGAGGTTCTGCTGGAGGACATGTTGCATTAACCACTGCATTAATAGATGGTTTTGAAAATGCTAATGAGAACTTGTCTGTTAGTTCAATTCCTAATGCTGTTGTTGGGTATAATCCAGTTTTAGATACTACTAAAAAAGGGTATGGTTATAAAAAAGTAACAGGCCGCGAAACAGAAATATCTCCAGCGCATCAGGTTAAAAAAGGAATGCCACCTGTGCTAATATTTCATGGTACAAATGATAAAACAGTGCCTTTTGAAAATGCAAAACGTTTTACTAAATTAATGAAGGAAGCAGGAAATGAATGTGAATTAATTGCAGTTGATAATGTTGGTCATGGTTTTTTTAATGGAGATTTTTTTAGAAAAGGTTCTGGAGATAAGTATTTTAATTTAACCGTATACGAAACAGATGTTTTTTTAAGAAAATTAGGTTATTTGAAAAAAAAACCAACACTTTCTAGAAATATAAAGCAGGTGTCTTGTGTTGGAGATAGTAATACTGAAGCTACATATCCAAAGTTTTTACAAGAAAAATTGGGTAAAAAATACCAAGTTAAAAATTTTGGAAAAGGTGGAGCAACTTTATTAGAAGGAACAAATCATCCATATTTTGAAAAGACTGTTTATCAAAATTCTTTAAAGTTCACACCAGATATTGTTTTAATTATGTTTGGTACAAACGATGCAAATGTTAAGTGGTGTCTAGACAAAACAAGAAAAACGGATTTTAAGGGTACACCACAAGAAGAGTTTAAGAGTCGATATATAAAATTGATAAATGCTTATAGAAGTAAGAATGCAAAAGCAGAGATATATGTATTAACACCATTACCAATTTATAAACATGAAAACAGTAGAGACCCAGAAATACAACAACGTATTGTGCATTTGAAAGAATGGGTAATTCCTATTATTAGAGATATTTCAGAAGAAGAAAATGTTACATTAATAGATGTAAATACATTAATGAAAAAAGCTTATAAATACACTGTTGATGGTGTTCATTTAAATAATAAAGGGTATAAAATGTTAGCAAATAAGATAGCTAAGGAAATCCAATAGTTTATTTATTTAAAAATAAAGTCCAAAAACCAACCTTTATATTAAAGTTAAATGAGACAACTAAAATTAGTAATTACAATCATATTTGTAAGTTTAATAACTTTTTGTAATACTGCAAAAAAGGAAAATAAAAAAGCAAAGGAATTAACAACGGAAATAAATGACGTAAAATTCACGTATCAAAATATTACAGGAGTTGGTGTAGATTCGGTATATAATAGAAGAGATAATAGTGATATTATAAAAGTAAAAGGTACTTATTATATGTGGTACACACGTATGGATAGTCCTACAACATCTGGTTATTGGGGTACAATTTGGTACGCAACCTCACAAGATGATGGATATACTTGGAAAGAACAAGGAATGGCACTTGGTTTAGGAAAAGAAGATGCATTTGATAGTCATGCTGTTTTTACACCCAATATTCTAGTGTATAACAACAAGTATTATTTATATTATACAGGGGTAAAACCAACACCAGGTAATAAAAATAAGGAATTTGAAAATAATTCAGAAACAGATATTACAGCTATAGGACTTGCCGTTTCAGATAGCCCAGATGGTCCTTTTGTAAGGGTGGAAAATAATCCGGTTTTAGAGATAAGTACTGTGGATTCAGACTTTGATAGTTTTAGAATTGACGATGCCAGCTTATTGGTTAGAGATGAAAAAATATGGCTATTTTATAAAGGAAGATCTTTTGTTGATGGGAAAAAAGGCCCTCAAAAAACAAAAATGAGTGTTGCGTATGCAAAGCATATAAAAGGACCTTATAAAAAACACAATGGCGCTTTATTAGATAAAAGTCATGAAGTGTTAATTTGGCAAAAAGATGGTGGAGTCGCTTCTTTAGCTTCTATTAATGCAACCATAAATTATGCTAAAGATGGTGAGCATTTTACGGTTTTACAAGAGCGTCTTAAAAAGATACCAAAGGCGCCAGGATTGTATCGTCCCCATTTAGAAAACGGAAACTTAACGACTGAAATTCCTGGGTGGGGAATTTCAATGATTCAAAAGAAAGGATTAGCGTATTTGGTGCGTTTTGAAATGAAGTAAACAGTAACACCTAGTAAATAATAGGGAATTTAATAAAGTGAAAATTATAGATAACAAAGGTTAATCGCTAAAAAAGACGATGACTTAAATAAGAGGCTAAATTGATTATGAAACGTATAACAAAAATATTTTTAGGAATTACAATTTTTTCTATTGTCTTTATTTCATGTGATAGCACTAAAACAAAGAAAGCAGAAACTACGAATCATAAAAACAATGAAAAACAGATACAGGTACCTACAGCAATGTCAAATCATTGGAAATTTATTGGTGAAGCAATAAATGAACCAGGGTATGATGTTTGGGGAAGTTCTCCAATAAGAGATAAAGATGGTAATGTGCATCTTTTTTCTGCAAGATGGTCTTCAGATACCCCTTTTAAAAAAGCGTGGAGGTATAATAGTGAAATAGCACATTATATAGCTAAACAACCTGAAGGACCTTTTAAATTTGTTGAAACTATTAGGAAAGGGAGTAAAGATGGAAGTTGGAATGCTGCCGGTTTTCATAATCCAAGTATAAAAAAAATAGATAACAAATATGTATTAATATTTATAGCAAATGATGGCGCAAAAAACCATGGCCCAAGTCAAAGAATTGGAATGCTTATAAGTGATAGCCTTAATGGTCCTTGGGTAGAAAAACCAAATAAGAACCAACCCTTATTAAGTCCACCTAAAGATTCATCTGTTTGGTGCTATAATAGTGGGCTTGGAGTAAATAATCCTGCACTTATAAAACATCCTAACGGTAAATATTACTTGTACTTTAAAGCTATGGCTGGACCTAAAGGAGAAGGTGGAAAAGTGAGTATGGGAGTTGCTATTTCAGAAAAATTAGAAGGGCCGTATGTTATTCAGCCAAATCCAATTACAACAAATAAGGTTAGAATTGAAGATGGATATGCTTTTATGTGGAAAAATAAAGTTTGTTTGTTAACCACCGATAATCATGGAATTTTAGAGAAAGGAGGAGGTTTACTTTGGGTATCTGATGACGGACTTCAATTCGAGGCTAAACCATTATCTGGCTTTCATAATTATCAAGATTTTTACCTTAAAGGAGTTTTTCCTGAAGGGGTTAATATCCGTTATGGTGGTAAAAAGGTAAAATTTGAAAGACCTCAATTATTAATGGATGCTAATGGAGAGCCTGAATACCTTTTTTGTCCAAGTGGAGTAGCCTTAGATGGAAGTGATGGAACGAACAGTTATGTGTTGAAATATGAAAAATAAAGTGTAAAACAAATGAAAAAAGTTGTTTTAATTTTAGTCATATTTAATTTAGTATTTCAATAAATAATTTAGAGATGAGAATAGTTATTGTATTAATTTTTAGTGTGCTTTCACAGTTTGCATTTGCTCAAACATTATATTTGGAGGCTAAATCTTCTAGTGATAATTGTGGTGTTAACGAGCAAGAAAATGGTTACTATGTAGAAAATTCGAAACCTTATATTTATATAGATGAAAATGGTTTAGAAATGCCATATAGGGTGTTTTTACCTTCAGCATATAACCCTAAAAAAAAGTATCCATTGTTGCTTTCTTTTCATGGGGCTGGCTCAAGAGGAAACGATAATTTAAAACAAATGCGTCCCTGGGTTGCCGGATGGATGGATGCCAAGCTGCAAAAAGAACATCCGTGTATAATTTTAATGCCTCAGTGTCCTAAAAAACAACAATGGGTAAATGTACCCTGGAAAAATGGTTCTTACTTTTTAAAAGATATTCCATTAAGTAAACCTATGAAACTTGCAAAAGAAATTTTTGATAAAGTTGTTAGAGAATATTCGGTAGATAAAAAGCGTATATACGTAATGGGTGTTTCAATGGGAGGTTATGGTGCATGGAATTTTGTAATGCGTTATCATAAACTTATTGCAGCAGCAGTTCCAATTTGTGGTGCAGCTGATCCGTTGGAGGCTAAAAATATAAACAGAATTCCAATTTGGGCTTTTCATGGAGATAAAGATCCTACGGTTCCAATTTCTGGTTCAATTGAAATGATTGAAGCGTTATATAAACATAAAAAGAATAAAGCACGTTTAACAATTTATAAAGGCATTGGGCATAATTCTTATGAATATGCTTGGAAAGAACCTGAATTAATAGAATGGGTTTTTAGTCAAAAAAAATAAGCTAATTGTAAAAAAGAAACCAGTTGTACTATTAAAACATTATTAATTATGAAGTATAATATTATTAAAATTTTTTCAAAATCTTTAGTTAGTTTATTGTTCTTTTATTCTGTGTGTGCTGTATCACAAGAGAATAAAAAGAGCCTGAATATTAATGAAATGATGGAGCCTTTAAAACAAGATGGGATATTTAGAGATACTGCTTATTACAATTGGGGAGGTTCAATTATAAAAGGAGAAGATGAAAATTATCATTTGTTTTATTCAAGATGGAAGCGAGAATATACTTTTAATGGTTGGTTAACATTTTCTGAAATTGCACATGCTGTTTCAAAAACACCTACAGGACCTTGGAATTATAAAGAAACGGTTTTAAAAGGAAGAGGTCATGGAAATTGGGATGCAATTACAGTACATAATCCTAAAATCAAATATTTTGAAGGTAAATATTATCTATACTATATTGCTACAAATTTGGGAGATAAAGAATTTACGCATAAAGATTTAATTGATTTAAGTACAAAATCTTTAAAAACCAAAGACAGAGGAACGCTTCGTAAAAACCAAAGAACTGGTGTTGCCGTTTCAACTTCGATTAATGGACCTTGGCAAAGAATGGATAATGCATTGATAGAACCATCTGGACCAATAGCAACAATAACTGTAAATCCAGCTATTGATAAAGATAGTGATGGAAATTATTATTTGATAGTGAAAGGAGATAAACCCAATGAAAAAAGATTTATTAGAAACCAAGCAATAGCGACTTCTAAATCGCCTGTAGGACCTTTTAAAATGCAGCCAAATCCAGTTATAGGAAATTTAGATACTGAAGATGTTTCAATGTGGTATGATGAAAATGAAGCTATATTTTATGCTGTTTTTCACGCCCATAAATTTATAGGATTAATGACTTCATTAGATGGTTTAAATTGGAATAAAGCACATTATTACAATATAACTAATAAAAAAATAGCACTTGATAATGGAGCTTTCTTAATTCCAAATCGTATGGAACGTCCATTTATTTATGTTGAAAATAACATTCCTATTGCGCTATGCCTTGCAATAAAAAAAGAAGATGATTCTTATATTGTTTTTATACCATTAGAAAAAAAAGAATAGACACTATCCTAAAATCTGTGTAAGTTCAAAATTTCAGGGTTAAATTATTTAAAGTTTGATCCTGCTTTCAAATATAGCTAAAAATTGATTAAGTATAACTCCCCAATTCCTAATAGGCATAGTCCATTCTTTAGTACTTTCTCTGAGTGGAATTACTACATTAGACTGGACATAAAGATGCGAGATTTAGAGTTACTTAAATTAACTTTGAATTATGAAAAGACAACACAGAAATTACAGTACATCATTTAAACAAAAGGCCTTAGAATTAAGCTATGCACGAGGTAGTGTTAAGCAAATATGTGAGGAATTGGATATCCCATATTCGGTATTACATCGTTGGCGGCGTGAGTCACAAGATTATGGGAAGAACAGTTTTCCAGGTCGAGGGAAGCCAAAATTAACAGATGAGCAAAAAGAACTAGCGTTATTAAAGCGTCAGTTAAAAGATGTTTCAGAAGAAAATGAGATATTAAAAAAGGCGGTGAGCATCTTCTCCAAGAGCGACAAGAGAAATTCAGGTTTATAAAACACCATAAATTTAAATTTTCAGTTGAGAAGATGTGTAAAGTATTAAAAGTAAGTACTAGCGGTTATTATAATTGGTTAAAGGCTAAGGCGTCAGATCTTTGGTTATATAATCAGAAGCTGTCAGCAATGATTGTTACTATCTTTAATGATAGTTTTGAAAGCTATGGAGCTCCAAGAATAAAAGCCGCATTAGAAAAGCTAGGTCATTATATTTCTAAACCAAGAGTAGCTAGAATTATGAGGGTTAACGGGTTATTTGCTAGAAGAATACGAAAATTTAAAGTAACTACAGATAGCAATCATAAATATCCTGTAGCAGCAAATATTTTAAATCAAAACTTTGAAGTCTCTAGAAAAAATCAAGTATGGGTGTCGGATATCACTTATATAGAAACTAAACAAGGATGGATGTATTTAACGGTCGTTATAGATTTGTTTAACAGAAAAATAATTGGGTGGTCTATGAGTGATAATTTAACAACTAAAGACACTATAATCTCTGCTTGGAATATGGCTGTTAAATCGACTGTAATTAAAGAAGAACTCATTTTTCATTCTGACAGGGGGGCAGTATGCTAGTAGTCGTTTTACAGATATTATTAAAAATTACAAGGGGCTAGTAACACAATCTATGAGTAGAAAAGGGAATTGTTGGGATAATGCGGTTGCAGAATCCTTTTTCAAAAGCTTAAAAACAGAATGGGTTTATAAACACAAATACAATTATAGATCTCAGGCAGAACTATCAATCTTTAGTTGGATAGAAACTTGGTATAATAAAAGAAGGATACACTCAACTTTAGGTTATAAAACTATTAATGAATTTGAAACAGAAATGTATAATCAAAATGTAGCCGCTTAAATCTCGCAATTAATTGTCCAATGTTTTGTTGCAAGTCCACATGTCTTTGGCGTAAAGAGAGATTATTATGTTTTCAATGACGTGTGTTGTACTTTCTCGTTTCTTTACAATCATTGGGTTAAAAGAACTTTCTCAATCCCTTGGAACCTTTATTCCGGTCTCTCCTAAAGTCGTTTTTAACTTTTTTTTGGGTATAGCCATTTCTAAAGTTTTTAGCTTTACTTTTTTTATGTTTATCGTAGTCTAAATGGGTATCTAACTCTCCTTCAAGTATTTTTTCTATGCCTCGTTTATGAAGCTGTTCTAAAAAGTTGGTCAGTTCTGGTCCGTTTTTAAATTGCTTTAAAAATCTTCGTTTAATAAGTCTTCTGGTTTCATAAGTGTGTAAAATTTAAAATTAATAAAATAAAAAATCTCAGATCAATTTTTGACCTGAGATTTTAAAACTTACACAGTTTATGAGATACTGCCATTTGTTTTTATTGTTTATTTATTTTATATTGAAAGAAATAGCGGAAGGTCAAAGATTAGTTTCTTTGACTTTTTTATTTAAGGGTAAATATTTATAAAATCCTTTAATAAAATTAGAAGTATTTTAAAGTGAATAATAAAAATTCTTAAAACCAGTGTAATTTTAGTTTTATATTTATGTTTTAAATATTTTATTTTCAGGTAAATAATATTTTAATGTTTTGTAGGTCTTATCTTAACGTGTTTTAAAGGTTGCTTTTAAATTCTTCAAAAAAAAAGATTTAAAAACTTTTTTTAAAATAGTTTTTAAAGGTTAATTATTTGAATATGATAAAACGATTTTTTTTAAAAATGTTTAATTTGTACATAAAAACTATTTTTTACAGGTAGTTTGTGTTATATTCATTTAACGTTTAATAGGTGCCATTTATTATTATTAGTTTGCCATTCATTATTTTTAAATGACAAAAACTATTTATTTATTAAAAATAAATGTTAAATTTGAGCAATTGTAGGGGTGCAATTAATTCAATTATATATTCGATTACCATTTTAGTTCATTTTTAGGTTTTATTTCAAATTGAATTTTACTCTTTCAATGTGTAAGTTTAAACTAGGCGTTTAAACTTACTAGGATTTAAGTCATCTAATAGACAATATGAAACATCAACTACCAACCCCTCATAGGCAAATACATGCCAAAAGTAATTTGTTCATTTTACTTTTTTTAAGTTTATTTTTTTTTATAGGATTCAATCAGCAATTAACAGCACAAGCCGTAATTCAAGTTAAGGATGGTTTTCCCACAGCAATTTGTGATGGAGAAAGTACTACTTTAGAGGTAATAATTGATGCTGGAACTGGGCCATATACCGTTGTTTATTCTGATGGTACAACTGAAGTTACGATTAATAATTATAGTAGTAACCCAGACCCGGAAAGTTTAACATATGGAGGAACTCCAATAATGGTGACTCCTAGCGCGACAACTACCTATTCTTTGGTGAGTGTATCTTTTGAGTATGGTCCTTTACCAGTAAATGATATATTTACAGAAACAATTACCGTAAATCCGTTACCAACTAACATTGTTGCTACAGTAAATTCTGGAAATCCAGTTTGTTATAATACAGATTTTGTAATCTCTGCAACAGCAACAAATGGTAGTACTTATGAATTATGGAACGCAGCAAATGCAACTAAAATTGCTGATTTACCATATACTACATCTATAACAGCAGACACAAATTACACCATAAGAACAATTAGTGCTAATGGTTGTGAATCAATAAAAGCATTAACTGTAGATTTAGAAAATGTTGCTCCAAGTATTACGGGTGAAGGTGATAAAATTTTAAATCCAGATGACGAATCTTGTAGTGCAACCTTACCAGATTATACAACAAGTGTTACTGTTTCAGATAATTGTTCGTTAGTTGGTAATATTACATTAATACAAAATCCAGTTTTGGGCTCAAGTATAACGGGTCATAATACAGTTCAGTCAGTTGAAATAACAGCTAAAGATGAAGCAGGTAACCAAAATACCTATAATTTTAATGTTACTTTAAAAGATAATATTCTTCCAGAAATCAACTGTGTTGGCGATCAACTTAATGTTTCAGCAAATGATGGTTGCTCTTATATTCATAGTGGTACTGCGTGGGATGCTGTTGGTACCGATAATTGTACTGTATCCTCTGTTGAATATGTTTTAACGGGAGCAACAACGGGAACAGGAACTACATTAAATGGTGTAACATTTTCACCTGGTACAACAACTGTAACTTGGACGGTGACTGATGGTGCAGGAAATACAGCGACCTGTAATTTCGATGTTACAGTGGCAGATACTATAAATCCAACAGTAGCTTGTGTAGGAAATCAAACAGCAACAACTAATGTTGGTTTCTGTACATATACACTTGCTGATGATTCTTGGAATGCAACAATAGGAGATAATTGCGGTACGCCAACAGTTTCATATGATTTAACAGGAGCAACTACTGTTACAGGAGCAACTACTTTAAATGGAACAACTTTTAATAAAGGAGTAACTAATATTGAAGTTACTGTAACCGATGGAGCAAATAATACTGCAACTTGTAGTTTTACAGTAACCATAAATGATGCAGAAAAACCTGTAATAGATAATTTACCTACAAACATTTCAGTAAATAATGATGCAAATGCTTGTGGAGCAATTGTAAGTTGGACTGAACCAACAGCTACCGATAATTGCGACAGCGCGCCTTCTATTTCCTATGTGTCAAGTCCAACTACAGGGTTAACTTTAGGAGATACTTTTCCAATTGGAACAACAACAATTACTTATACTGTAACAGATGCTGACGAAAATGAAGATACAGGAAGCTTTGATATTATTGTAACAGACAATCAGTTTCCAGAAATAAGCTGTCCATCAGATATTTCTCAAAATATAGATGCAGGAACTTGTGGTGCCGTAATTAATTATACAGTACCTGTTGGAACAGATAATTGTACTGGAGCTTCAACTGTTCAAATAGCAGGTTTAGCAAGTGGGAGTATGTTTCCTGTAGGTGAAACAATAAATACGTTTGAAGTTACAGATGCTTCTGGAAATAAAACAACTTGTAGTTTTACTGTTACTATTATAGATAATGAGGACCCAACCATTGTAGATTTGCCTGAAGATATTTTAGTTTATAATACGGTAGGTAGTTGTGGTGCAACTGTAACTTGGACTGTACCAACTTCAGCAGATAATTGTACTGTTGAAAGTTTGACATTTGCATCAAGTCCAACTGAAGGCTTAAATAATGGCAGTGTTTTTCCTATTGGAGAAACAACAATTACCTATACAGCAACCGATGCAAGCGGAAATGAATTTTCTGATAGTTTTACAATTACAGTCACAGATAATGAAATTCCAGAAATTGTAGGATGTCCTTCTAATATTACCAAGTCAAATGATGCAGGAGAATGTACAGCAACAGTATCTTGGACAGAACCGTCCGTAACCGATAATTGTACAAGTACTGGAGATATAGTTTGGACAAAATCACATACTCCAGGAACAGTTTTTCCTTTAGGTACCACGACAGTTACCTATACAGCAACAGATGAAGCTGGAAATAATAGTGTAACTTGCTCTTTTGATGTAACGGTTGAAGATACTCAAAAACCAGTTATTACTAATTGTCCTTCAACCATTGTTCAAGGAACTGATACAGACGAATGTACAGCAACAGTAACTTGGACTGAGCCAACAGTAACTGATAATTGTTCGGGCACTTTAGTTTGGACAAAATCTCATAATCCAGGAGACTCTTTTAATGTTGGAACCACCACCGTTACCTATACTGCAACAGACGAAGCAGGTAATATTAGCAATACCTGTAGTTTTGATATAGTTATTTCTGATAACCAAGAACCAGTAATAAGTTGTTTATCACCAACCATTTCTTTAAACGAATCAGGTATAGCAACCTTAACTGTAAGCGATGTAAATGGTGGTGCAACGGATAATTGTACTGCTGAAGGTGATTTAGTAATAACTTTAAGCAGAACTACATTTAATTGTACAAATGCAGGAGACAATACAGTGGTAATATCTGTTAAAGATGCTGCAGGAAATATTGCTACGTGTAATGCAACAGTTACAATTGTCGATGAAATTGCTCCTACATTAACAGCAACTTCAGGCACTGTAAATTCTAATTTAAATGTAGATGTAGGTACTTGTAGTTATGTAGTAAAAGGTTCAGAATTAGATCCAATTGGTGTTGATAATTGTACATCGGGTACTACCTTATCTTACACTGTTACAGGTGCAACAACCTTATCTGGTACAGGATCATTAACCGGTAAAACGCTTTCTAAAGGTGCTAATATAATAACATGGACTGCTTCTGATGGTACAAATACTTCAACTTCTTTAACGTTTACTAAAACAGTAATAGATAATGAAGCACCTTCAGTTTTAACCGTTGGAAATCAATACAAAGGAACAGATGCTGATAATTGTTACTATACAGTTAATGGAGCAGAATTTGACGCAACATATTCCGATAATTGTTCTGTTGAATCAGTATCATATACTATTAACGGAGGTGCATCAGTTGCAGCAACTACTTTAGCTGGTATAGAAATTGCCCCTGGAATTAATACGATAGTTTGGACTGTAAGTGATGGTGTAAATTCTAAGTCTAGTACTTTTAGAGTTACTGTTACAGATGATACGCCACCTATTATTACTAATATAGATGATATTCATCAAAATATTAGTGCTGGTTGTGATACAGTAGAAATTACTTGGACAGAACCTACTGCAAGTGATAATTGTACAGTAAGTAGTTTTTCTCAAACAAAAGGCTTAGCAAGTGGATCAGAGTTTTCGTTGGGAACTACAAAAATTACCTATACAGCTGTTGATGCATCAGGGAATGTTACTAAAATGAGTTTTAATGTTATTGTTGAAGATTTAACTCCTCCGCAATTAACCTGTCCAACAGGTAGTACAGAAACAAATCCTTTTCAAAGAGTAGCAGCTAATGATTTCTGTTTTTATACTGTTTCAGGAACAGAGTTCGACGCAACAACAGATGATGGTTGTGCTTTAACAGAAGTAACCAACTCGTTTGATGGAACAACAACCTTAGAAGGAAAAGAATTACCAGTAGGAAGTCATGAGATTACTTGGACTGCAGTTGATGAATTTGACAATACAAGTACTTGTACTATTTATATTAAAGTTACAGATACACAAGATCCAACGTTTGATCTTCCATCAGAAATAAATGTAACTAAAAATACAGATCCTGCACAATGTTACTATACCATAACTGATACATCTTTCGATTTAAGAAATGTAGCAGACAATTGCGAATTAAAAGATCCTACATACGTTATTACTAAAAATGGAGAAGATAAGTTTACTGGAACAAATACTTTAGCAGGACTTCAATTAGACTCAGATGCCGATCCATATTCAATTGTTTGGACTGTTGAAGATAAACACGGAAATTCAGTAGTTGCAGATGCTTATACTATTACTGTATCAGACAACCAAGCACCAACTTTTGAATGTTATGGAAACGAAATTAGAAATATACCTTCAACAAGTTGTGAGTATACCATAAACGGTTCTGAATTTGATCCAACAGATTTACTTGATAATTGTGATGCTACTGAAGATTTAATAATTTCATATACACTTGATGGTGTTTCTGGCGGTACATCAACTACATTAGATGGTAAAGTTTTAGATGCAGGAGTACATACAGTTGTTTGGACTATAGAAGACTCAAAAGGAAATACAGATAGCTGTAGTTTTAATATTACAGTTAAAGATGCTGAAGCACCAACAATATCAACAGTGGCAAATCAAACAAGAATTGCACCTGCTACTAGTTGTAGTTATTTTACAGTTGGAACAGAGTTTGATCCAGAAACAATTACAGATAATTGTACAACATTTACATTAGTAAACAATCAAAACGGTACAGAAACATTGGCAGGATACGAATTTCCTGTTGGAATTACTGTGGTGGTTTGGACAGTTACAGATGCAGGTGGCAATGTTGCAACTATGCAATATCAAGTGGAGGTTAAAGATGAAACAGCTCCAGCTTTTGAACTTTTAGGTGATGCAAGTTCAACAGTTTCTGTTACCAAATACACGTCTAGTACAGATTGTTATTATACAGTAGTTGGAGATGAATTTGATCCGCAAAATATTACAGATAATTGTACATTGTCTAACAATACAGTTATTAATGATAGAAATAATTATTTATCATTAGCGTATGAGCAATTTCCTATAGGAACAACTGAAGTTTCTTGGACTGTAAAAGATAATTATGGTAATGAAACAGTAAAAACTTTAAGCGTAACAGTAGAAGATAATGTAAAACCTGTTATTACCTGTCCTTCTAGTGCATACACTAGGGTGTACGATAAAAACCAAAGTTATTATGCTGTAGGAAATAATGAATTTAAGCCTGTTGTAACTGATAATTGCGAAATCGATTCTTTTACCTATGTGCTTTCCGGAGCAACAACGGGGTCTGGTACAAATTTAACAAATGAACAACTTAATGAAGGTGAAAATACTATTGTATGGACAGCAACAGATGCATCAGGAAATATTGAAACTTGTACAATTACTGTAAATGTAGTTTCAGATTTATATCCTTCTATTACCTGTGTTGGAGATCAATCAAAAGATACAGATTCAGGTGAATGTGATTATACAGCTGTAGGAACTGAATTTGACGCTACTTCAACCACAGCCGGTGCAACACTAACTAACGATTTTAATAATTCTGCAAGTTTAGCTGGTGAAGTTTTTCCTCAAGGTACAACTTATGTTACTTGGACAGCTTCACAAACAATAGATGGTACATTATATACAAATAATTGCAGCTTTTATGTATTTGTAGATGATAATGAAGCTCCTGTAATTACAGCTCCAGCAGATGTTACAGAAGATGCAGGTTCTGGGTGTAACGCTACAGGTGTAGATTTAGGAACACCTACAACAAGTGATAATTGTGGGGTTTTATATGTTTGGAATAATCAAAATGATGCTACTTATGGTATAAATAGAACTACTGGTACTGGAACAACTACTGTTACATGGTATGTAAGAGATATTCATGGAAATACTTCATCTGCAACACAAACAGTTACAGTTGTTGATAATACTGCACCAACTTTTCAATGTCCTGACTCTGGTACTCCTGGTGAAATTTGTAGACAAGTAGAAACAGGACCTTATGTTGTAAGTGGTAATGAATTTGATCCTTATAGAATTAATGACTGTTCAAATACTACTAAAACACATAATATTTCAGGTACGTCATCAACTAATACTTTAGCTGGAGCAACATTTGCAGTGGGAGAACATGAAATTATTTGGACTGTAACCGATGCAAGAGGGAAAAATAATACTTGTACAATAACACTAACTATAAGTTCAGATAATACGCCAGCAGTAGAATGCAAAGGATACCAAACCAGAGATACCGACCCAGGTTTTTGTACATATACAGTTAGTGGTGCAGAATTAGATATTTCAACAAGTACAGCTGGAACAACGCTTGCGTATACTTTAAGTGGAAAAACAACAGGTACTGGTTCTAGTTTAGATGGTGTGGTTTTAAATAAAGGAATCACTACTGTTACTTGGACAGCTACTAATGGTACAGACACTAATGAATGTTGTACTTATGATATACGAGTTATAGATAAAGAAGATCCATCATTTACCACGATTTCTCTTCCAGATGTTACTGTGGCTATAAATTCAGATTGTAATGCGACAGGTGTAGTTTTAGATGAACCAGAAACAACTGATAATTGTGGAGTAACTTCTGTTTGGAATAATCATACAGGAACTACGTATCCTATTGGAACAACTACAGTTACATGGTATGCTAGTGATGAACGTGGAAACACTACATCAATAACCCAAAAAGTTATAGTTACAGATGATGAAGCGCCTGTAATTAATTGCCCAACAGAAACCTATTATAGAGAATATAACAATCCTTATGTAGAATATTATACAGTTGTAGGTAGTGAATTTACACCAGCAGTTTCTGATAATTGTGAGGTTGAATCATACACCAATAGTTTAACAGGACCAGGGTATTTAAATGGTACACAATTAGCAATAGGAGATCATACAATTACTTGGACAGCAACAGATACTGCAAATACAACTACTTGTAATGTAAATGTAACTGTTGTAGATTCTTTTAAACCAATTATTAGTTGTCCGAATAATGTTACTCAAACAACAGCTATTGGAGCATGTGGTTATACAGTTCCAACAGGAAGTACAATTTATGATGCAACATTTGTATCAATTTCTGGAGATGGAAGAACAATGACGCACGATTTAGCTGGAGCGCCTTCAAATACAACGTTAGCTGGAGCAACCATTCCTAAAGGTACAAATACCATAACTTGGACAGCAACTCAAAAAATAGGTAATGTTGAATATTCTGAAACGTGTAGTTTTACTTTTACGGTTAAAGATGAAGAAGCACCTGTTTTAGATACGCCTTTTGAAGACGTAACTGTAGATGTAGATGCTGGTACTTGTACCAAAACATTTACATTAACACCGCCAACAGCAACCGATAATTGTACAGCTCCCGAAGCTATTACAATTACAAACAATGCGCCTGCAACATTTTTATTAGGAACAACAAATGTAAGATGGGAATTAACAGATGAATCTGGTAATACAACAATACACAATCAAAAAGTTACAGTATACGATAATGAAGCGCCTGTAATATCAAATTGCCCTGCAGAAATAACAGCAGTTGCAGCCGGTAGTGGTTGTCAAGTTGCGGTTTCTTGGCCTTCACTTATAGCAACTGATGCTTGTAGTGGTATGAAATCTTTTACATCAACACATTCTCCAGGAACTTTATTTAGTGTTGGAACAACAACAGTTACCTATACAGCAACAGATAATAATGGAAATATAGCTACCTGCTCTTTTAATGTAGTTATAACTGATACGCCACCTACATTATCTTGCTTAACTGAAGATCAAACACGAAGCGCAAATGCAGGTACTTGTTCGTATAAAGTAGTAGGGAATGAATTTGACGTAACTGCGTTTAATGATAATTGTAGCACACCTACGTTAACTTGGAGTTTTATAAATCCTGAAACAGGTCTACCAGTAACAGGTACTAATACGCTTTCTGGAGTTACTATACCTAGAGGGCAAGGAGAAGGAACAACCGGTGAAATTGAAATTACTTGGACAGCTACTGATACAAACAATCAAACAGCAACTTGCTCATTTACATTAAAAATTACTGATGATGAACCTCCAATTTTGGTGGTTCCAGGAAATCAAATTAGAAGTACAGATACTAATAAAAATTATTATACCGTAAAAGATGGAGAGTTTGATGATGTTACATCAACAGATAACTGTGGAATTGTAACTAAAATAGTAAATGAATTTGAAGTATCTACTTTAGATAGTTTAGCAATGCAAATGGGTGAAAACTCAGTTACTTGGACAGCAACCGATGATAGTGGTAATGTTGGAACTGCAAATTTCTACGTATATATTGTAGATACAGAATTACCACGCTTAGAAACAGCTCCTTCAAGTGTTTCTGTAGATACAGGTATTGATGATTGTACTGCAAAGGTTAATTATACACCTCCAACATTTATAGATAATGTTACCGCTCAAGAAGATCTTGTAATTACAGTTTCGCCTTCATACATAAATGATGAATATGATTTTCCTGTAGGTGATACAGAAGTAACCTACTTTGTGGTTGATGAATCTGGAAACTCTTTTACATATAAGTTTAATATTACAGTTACAGATAATCAAGACCCAGTAATAGCTTGTCCTACAGGTAATCAATTTAATAGAAATACAGATACTGGGGAAGCTTTTTATACTACTATTGGTACAGAATTTGACCCAACAAGTTTTTCAGACAATTGTGAAGTTACTTTAGAAAATAATTATAATAATGATGAGACACTTGAAGGAGAAACATTCCCAGTAGGAACTACACCTGTTATTTGGACTGCCACAGATGAAAGTGGAAATACAGCATCGTGTACCATTAATGTTATTGTAAAAGATATTGAAGATCCTATTATTAATAGTTGTGCAGATGCAGAGGTTAGTAGAGATGCAGATATTGGATCTTGTTTTTTTACAGTAACAAGTTCAGAATTCGATCCGTATGATCTTAATGATAATGCATCAACTTCTAAATTAACCTATTCTATTAATGGAGGCGCAGAAGTTGGAACTGATGTTAATACTACTTTAGTGGGTGCGCAAATTCCTGTTGGAACAACTGCAAATCCAACAACTGAAGTACTTTGGAAATTGTATGATTCCAGTAATAATGAGAGTGCTACTTGTACTACTACGTTTACAATTACAGATACAGAAAACCCAACAATAATCCCTGTAGCAACACAAACAAGAAATTTAGATTTAGGTTTAGCTACTTATACAGCTACAAGTGCAGCAGATAGTGCTTGGGATATTCCAATAACAGACAATTGTACTTTAGAAACAATTACCTATTCTATTGATGGAGCAACTGCTGTTGGAACGGATACTACTACAAGTATTATTGGAGAAAGTTTTACTGTTGGAACTCATAATGTGGTTTGGACAGCAACAGATATATATGGTAACAGTAATACGGGTTCTTACCAAATTATTATTGAAGATAATGAAGGGCCAACTGCCGTTTGTCAAAATATTACGGTAGAGTTAGATGCTACCGGAAATGCTTCAATTGTTGCAGCCGATATTGATAACGGTTCAACAGATCCTAGTGGAACTATTACTTATCAAATCTCTACAAATTCATTTAGTTGTGTAGATGTTGGAGAAAATCCGGTAGTTTTAACAGTAACCGATATTTACGGAAATGTTTCTACCTGTGATGCAACCGTTACTGTTCAAGATGTAACACCACCAACTGCTTTATGCAAACCAATAACATTAAAATTAGATGCATCGGGTAATGCAACTATTACAGCTGCAGATATAAATAATGGATCAAGTGATACCTGTGGAATAGCAACTATTACGGCAAGTCAAACAGATTTTGATTGTACTAATTTTGGAGAAAATACAGTAACATTAACAGTAACCGATGTTAATGGAAATAGTGCAACTTGTAATACTACAGTTACTATTGAAGATGATATAAATCCTGTTGCAGTATGTAAAAATATTGTAGTTGATTTAGATGCAAACGGAGAAGCAACTATAACAGGATTAGATATAGATAATGGTTCTTATGATAACTGCGAATTAACATATACGCCAAGTATTTCAACTTTTGATTGTACTAATATTGGTACTAACGAGGTAACTTTAACAGTTACGGATACTTCAGGAAAATCTGATACTTGTACAGCCATAGTTACAATTCAAGATAATACAAATCCAACTGCAATAGCACAAGATATTACTGTTCAGTTAGATGCTTCAGGAAATGTAACAATTACAGCAGCTGATATTGACAATGGTTCTAATGATGCTTGTGGAATAGCAAGTTTAGCTATAAATAAAACAGATTTTGATTGTAGTAATATAGGTGCAAATACTGTTACATTAACCGTTACGGATAACAACAACAATGTTTCAACAACTACAGCTACAGTAACTGTAAAAGATGAAGTATTACCAACAATAACTTGCATTGAAGATAACCAAACAGTTGATACAGACCTTAATACTTGTACGTATACACACAATAATACAGCTTGGGATGCTACTGCAACAGATATTTGTGGTTCTATTTCAAGTTTAACCTATGCGTTATCTGGAGATACTGTTCTTGCTGATGATTCAGTAAATACAACATTAAACGGACAAGTATTTAATAAAGGAGAAACAACAGTAACTTGGACAGCAATTGATGGTTCTAATAATTCAGTACAATGTTCTTATACAGTTACAGTAAAAGACAATCAACCGCCAACTGCTAGCTGTCAAAATATTAATATTCAGTTAGATGCTTTAGGAAATGCTTCAATAGTTGTAGCAGATATTGACAATGGTTCTAATGATAATTGTGGAATTCAAAGTATTGTAGCAAGTAAAACAGCATTTACTTGTGCAGATTATGGAGCTAATACAGTAACCCTAACAGTTACAGATACAAGCGGTAATGTTTCAACTTGCGAGGCAACAGTAACAGTGCAAGATAATATTCCACCAGTAGCAGCATGTACACCAATTACAGTTGAATTAAGTACAGCAGGAACTTATACTTTATCTGAAGCAGATATTAATACCATTTCAGCAGGTTCAACAGATAATTGTTCAATTGTAATGCGTACAGTTTCACCAAATACGTTTAATTGTACCAATATAGGTGCTAACGAGGTAACTTTAACAGTAACAGATATAGCAGAAAATACAGCTATTTGTAAAACAACTATAACTGTTGTAGATAAAGTAAAACCAATAGCAAAAACACAAGATATTACTGTTGAATTAGATGCTTCAGGAAATGCTACAATTACAGCTGCTCAAATAGATAATGGTTCAAATGATAGTTGTGATATAAAAAGTTTAGCTATAGATAAAACAGATTTTGATTGTACTAATTTAGGTGCAAATGTAGCAACTAATACAGTTACATTAACAGTTACTGATGAAAATGGCAATGTTTCAACAGCGACTGCATTAGTAACAGTTGAAGATATAACAGCTCCAGAGATTGATTGCCCTGTTTCAGGAGAACAAATTGTTGACACAGATTCAGGAGAGTGTACTTATACACATGATGGTTCAACTTTGAATTGGAATGCTACTGCAACCGATAATTGTGATGGTGCAACACCAACAATTACATATTCCGCAAATAATGGAGCTTCTCCTGCTACTGGAACAGATCTTAATGGAGTTGTATTTCAAAAAGGTATTACAACAATTACCTGGACAGCAAAAGATGCTTCAGATAATTCAGCAACTTGTTCATTTACAGTAAATGTAACTGATAATGAAGACCCAACTGCCATTGCAAAAACTGCAACTGTAGCATTAGGAAGAAATGGTACTGTAACAGCGTTACCTGCAGCAATTAATAATACTTCAACAGATAATTGTGGAATTATAACTTATGAAATTTCAAAAACAAATGGTAACTATGGAACAGAAATAGAATTTGAATGTGATGACATTACAACTAGTCCAAATACAGTTTGGTTAAAAGTAACAGACGCTGCTGGAAATACAGATGTTATTTCAACAACAGTAACAGTTGAAGACACAGAAGCACCAACTTTAGATGATTTAAATGATAAAAATAAAGTAGTTGATGCAAATGTTTGTACATATACACATACAGATGATTCATGGGATCCAACAGATAATTGTGATACGGCTCCAACTATAACCTACGCATTAACCGGAGCAACAATTCTGGAAAATAACCCTCTAAATACAACTTTAAACGGACAGGTATTTGAAAAAGGAACAACAACAGTTACATGGGAAACTGAGGATAATTATGGAAATACAGCAACTATTGATTTTGATGTTGTTGTAACCGATGACCAAAAACCTACAATAGCAACTTGTTCTTCAAATATTATACAAGATGTAGCTTTAGCAGGTGATGCTGCAGTAGAAGTTACGGGTATAGTAGCTCCTGAGTATGCTGATAATTGTGCTGTAACTGAATTAAGTTGGGCTATAGCTGGTGCAGGTGTTTTAGAATCAGCAACAGGTTCTGTATTAGCTCCTTCTTCGGGTGTTTCAAATCCATTGGAAGGTTTTAATTTTAAATTAGGAACATCTACCATTACTTATACAGTTGCTGATGCAGCAGGTAATACAGAAGTTTGTAGTTTTACTGTTACCGTAAATGCCTTAGCAAATAACACTGTAATAGTTTCTCCGACAGTAATAACTACTAATGAAGATTTAGGGACAGCTACTTTTACAGTTGTATTACCTTTTGCACCAACAGGTACTGTTGTATTTGATGTTGCTAGTAATGATCCTACTGAAGGGACAGTCGATACATCTCAATTAACTTTTAACGCAACTAATTGGAACACACCTCAAACAGTTACCGTAACAGGTGTAAATGATGATGTGGACGATGGAGATATTGATTATACTATTGTTTTAACAACAAACAAAGGCTTAACTGATGATTTATCAGGGTACGAAAATGTTGATCCTGCCGATGTAAGTGCTACAAATACAGATAATGATACAGCAGGAATTTCAGTTTCAGCAATAAGTGGTCCAACTACTGAAGCTGGTGGCACCGCAACTTTTACAGTAATTTTAGATACAGAACCAACAAACGATGTTACAATTACCTTAACAAGCAATGATACTACTGAAAGTGATACATTTACTCCAACAACATTAACCTTTACACCAGCAAATTGGAATTCACCACAAACTGTTACTGTAACAGGTAAAGATGATGACATAGTTGATGGAAATGTTGGCTATACTATTGTTACTAGTGCGGCTGTTTCAACCGATACAAATTACAACGCAATGGTTGTTGCTGATGTTGCAGTTGTAAATAATGATAATGATACTGCAGGGTTTATTGTAACACCAACAACATTAACAACCACTGAAGCTGGAGGAACAGCAACATTTGAGGTAGTTTTAACAAGTAAACCAGGTACAGACTTAGATCAAACCCAAGTTGTAGTTGTAGATGTTGCTAGTAGTAATACAGATGAAGGAACAGTTATCTCAACTCCACTTACTTTTACTGCTGCAAACTGGGATAAACGTCAAATAGTTACAGTTACAGGTGTTGATGATATTTTAGTAGATGGAACTATTTCATATATTATTGAAAATACAGTTAATGAAACATTAACAACAGATTCTAATTACGACTCACTAAACCCAGAAGATATTTCTGTAAATAATGAAGACAATGATGCAGCATTTTTATCAATAGAAGAAGATGTTACTGTTGATGAAGGTGATACTGGAACAACCAATTTCGAATTTACAGTAACACATTCTGGAGCTGAGGTAGTTGGCGGTTATAGCGTTTCATTCTATACACAAAATGATATAGCAAAAGCACCAACCGATTTTACTGCTAATGGAGGTCTTGTTAACTTTACTGGAGGAAGTGGAAATATTGGTGAAACTCAAACCATTACAATTGCAGTAAATGGAGATACAGCTGTTGAAAGTAACGAAACTTTTAATGTAGTATTAGCATCTGTAAATGCTCCTGGTAAAAATATTACCATTAATTCTGCTAAAAAAACAGGTGTTGGTACCATTACTAATGATGATAATGCAACACTTTCAATTGCAGATAAAACTATTACGGAAGGACATTCTGGAACACAAACGTTAACTTTTAACGTAACCTTAAGTATGGATGTTGAAGACGGACTTTCAGTAGACTATACAACAGTTGATGCTACTGCAAAAACAACAGACTCAGATTATGTTGTAAGTTCTGGTACTTTAACTTTTGAAGGAACAACAGGTGAAATTCAACCAATTGAAGTTACTATCAACGGAGATGAAAAGGTAGAATTAGATGAGACATTCAAAGTAAATTTAAGTAATATAGTTCCAGTAAGTGCACCAAGTGCAGCAATTACATTTGCTCAAGATCCAGCTTCAGCTGTTGGAACCATTACTAATGATGATACACCAACCGTAGCTATTGTAAATTCCGTAACCCATAATGAAGGGAATAGTGGAACTACAAACTATGATTTTACAGTTACCTTATCAAAAATTTCAGACGCTGAGGTAAAAGTAGATTACACAACAGCAGATGTGAATGCAACTATTGAAGATTCAGATTATGTTAAAAAATCAGGAACTTTAACTTTTGCTCCTGGAGAAACTACAAAAACTATAACGGTGCCTGTAAATGGAAATACAAAAGTAGAACTTGATGAAACATTTACTGTTGAATTAAGTAACTTGGTAAATAATGGTCGAAATATTTCACTTGGAAATACTACTGGAACAGGAACAATTACCAATGATGATTCAGCTTCATTAGCAATTGATGATGTAGAAGTAAATGAAGCTGATGGGACGGCAACATTTACAGTAACATTAACTGGTGAAATTCAAGAAGCAGTTTCTTTTAATTATGCTACAGCCAATATTTCAGGAGAAGCTACAAGTGATTATGTAGCAATTAATTCAACACCAATTGTTTTTGAAGCAGGTTCAATAAATGGAACAACAAAAAGTATTGATGTTACTATTGTAGAAAATACAATTGCAGAACCTACAGAAACTTACAATATTAATCTTACAGATTTAAACGCATCGGGGCAATCTAAAGTTAGTTTTTCTGATGCTCAGGGATTAGGTACAATTATAGATAATGACATTGTAGAATTAACCTTACATAGTTTTGCGACAATTACTGAAACAGAAGCACCGCAAACAGCTAATTTTTATGTAAGTCAAAATATTCAATCACAATATCCAATTTTATTAAAGTTTGCAACCTCTAATGGTACAGCTACTTCACTAAGTGATTTCACAGCTCAATCTAATGTAGATGTTAATTTACCAGCACTTTCAACAGCGAATGTAAATATTTTAGCAACAACTATTGCAGGTGATAAAATTGCAGAACCTACAGAAACATTCACAGGTACTATTACTATAAATAATAAGAATAATCAGCAGGTTAAATTTACAGTAGAAGGAGATGTTGCAACAGCGACTATAGAAGATAATGATATTGTTAAAATAACATTAGAAGATAAAACAGTAACTGAAACAAACGGAACTCAAACAATTAATTATATTGTAAGTACAGATATTGCTGCTGAAAAAGATGTTGTTTTAAGTTTTTCAACATCTGATGATACAGCTTTAGATGAAAATGATTATACAACACCTACATACACAACAATAACAATTCCAGCGGGAAGCACATCAGTAAATATCCCAATTGATATTTTAGGTGATTTAATTACAGAACCAACTGAAACATATTCTGCAGAAATTACTGAGAATAATTACAATGCGCAACAAGTTACCTTAACTAAACCAACAGCAACTTATACAATTGAAGATAATGATCTTGCAAGCATCGCTATTGCGGATGTTAGTGTTGCTGAAAATATAGCAGCTAAAGAAGCCGTGTTTACAGTAACTTTAACAGGAAATGTTCAAGATGAGTTTTCGGTAAATTATACAACAAGAGATGATACAAGTCCAAGTGCTCTTAACGGCTCAGATTATACAACAGCATCCGGGCCATTAACTTTCTTAACAGGTTCAACAACAGGAACAACTAAGACTTTTACGGTTGCTATAACGGATGATGATTTAGTTGAGCCAACAGAAACCTATACTGTAACTTTAAGTGGAATTACAGGAGGTTTAGTAACAGTTTCAGATGATACTGCAATTGGAACTATTACAGATAATGATGCTGCAAGTGTTGAAATTGATGATGTAAGTGTAGATGAAGGAGATGGTACAGCAGTATTTACGGTAACCTTAATAGGTCATATTCAAGATGCATTAACAGTAGATTACACAACAAATGATGGTACAGGAGCAAATCCTGCAAACCAACCATTCGATTATACATTAACTACTGGAACGGTAACTTTCCTAGCAGGTTCAGTTACAGCTGCAACTCAAACAATCCCAGTACCTATTATTGACAATGCAATAACAGAACCTTTAAACGAGTATTATACAGTTGATTTAAGTAATATAGTTTCAACAGGGACAGCAACCATTGATGATGCTCAAGGACTAGGAACTATAAAGGACGACGATCCTTTAAATGAAATTACATTAACAGGTTTTACAAAAACAGAAACAAATGGTAATGTAAACCATAATTTTGTAGCTACTTTAGATCGCCTAGCTCAAGAGCCAGTTGTTATTTCGTTTACAACAACTAATGGAACTGCAGGAGCAACAGATTTTACAGCACAAAAAGATGTTGAATATACAATTCCTGGTGATACAATATCTATAAATATTCCTATTGAAATCTTAGGAGATTTAATTACGGAACCACAAGAAACGTTTACAGGTGAAATTGCATTAGTAAATGCAAATGATCAACAAATCACTATTGGTACAGCTACTGCAACAAGTACTATTAATGATGATGATAATGCAGTTATTTCAATTGCAGGATTTACTGTAGATGAAGATGCTGGAACAGCAGATTTTACAATAACTTCTAGTTTAGAAATTCAAAATGAAGTGACAGTTATATTTTCAACATCAGATGGTTCTGCACATTCAAGTTCAGATTATGATGCTATTCCTTCAGACACATTAACTTTTGGAGGTTCAAAATCTAACCCACAAACAGTTCCAGTAACTATTACAGATGATGAGATTGCTGAGCCAACAGAATTATTTAGTGGTATTTTAAGTTCATTAGTAACTAACAGTCAAAATGTAACTTTAAATAATGGACCAATTTCAACAGGAATTGGAAATATTATAGATAATGATGAGGTTACTTTAACTATTGATGATGTTACAAAAGAAGAAGTTGATGGAGGAGCAACAGTAGATTATGTATTTACAGTAACACATAATGGAAAATCTACCGATGGTCCATTCTCTGTAAACTACACAACTGCTAATATTGATGCCTTAGCTGGTTCAGATTATATTTACCAAACGGATACTATCACTTTTAGTGGTACAACAGGAGAAATACAAACCATAACAATAGTTGTTAATGGCGATGATATTTTAGAACCAACAGAAACCTTTACAGTTAATTTAAGTGAAAATGACTTTGGCGGAAGATTAATAACTTTCTCAGATGCTAGTGGTTTAGGTACAATTACCGATAATGATGAAACAACGGTAAATATTACAGCAAATAAAGCAACAGCAAGTGAGCCAAGTACAGACGGACAGTTTACGGTAAGTATGGGCTTAGCATCTTCAACTGAAACTGTAATCAGTTATACAATTTCAGGGGATGCAACTTCAGCAACAGATTATGCTACTTTAACCGGAACCGTAACAATTCCAGCAGGAAGTACATCAGCAACAATAGATGTTTTAGTTGTAGATAATGATATTTTAGAGGCAAGTGAAACAGTGATTGTTACTTTAGACGCTATTACTTCTGGTGATGCAGATATTTCAGTAGGAACAACAAATGAAGCCACAGTTACTATAGATGATGAAGATACGGCATTAGTAAGCATTGCAGCAACAGATGCAACAGCGAGTGAGCCAAGTGATAATGGTGAGTTTACAATAAGTATCAGTAATGCCAGTGATGTTGATACGGATGTAAGTTACACCGTAACCGGTACAGCAGATGCAACGGATGATTATACAGCCTTAACAGGAACAGCAACGATTCCAGCAGGACAAACATCTGTAACTATAGCAGTAGATGTTAAAGAAGATAGTATTTTAGAAGCAAGTGAAACAGTGATTGCAACTTTAAATACGATTTCTTCAGGAGATGCAGATGCATCTATTGATGGTGCAAATGCTACAGCTACAGTAACTATTTCAGATAATGATGCAGCTTCCTTAGCAATAGAAGATATAACAATTACTGAAGGAGTAGATGCCGTATTTACGGTAACTTTAACTGGAAACGTTCAGGGCGGATTTACTATTAATTATGCAACCGCAGATGGGTCAGCTATTGAACCAGGTGATTATGATGCTAAAACAGGAACGCTTATTTTTACAGGAACAGATACAGAATCTAAAACAATTACCATTTCAACAAATGATGATAGTTATTTAGAAGCGGTAGAAAATTTTGTACTGAATTTAAGTGCTATTAGTAATGCTTTAGTTACATATGATAGTCAAGCAATAGCAATATTAAATGATAATGATGCAGCATCTTTAACAGTTTCAAATGTTACTGTTGATGAAGGTGATAATGCAGAATTTACAGTAGTTTTAACAGGAAATGTTCAAGGAGGCGTAAGTATAGATTATACAACCGCAGATGATTCAGCCATTGCTTTAGATGATTTAGATTATTCAACAACTTCAGGGCCATTGAATTTTACAGGAACAGCATCAGAATCTTTCACGATTACAGTTCCTACTACAGAAAATGCTATTGCGGAACCAATAGAAAGTTTTTATTTAAACTTCTCAAATAGTAGTAATGCATTAGTTACTTACGATGCACAAGCCATTGGAACAATTACGGATGATGATGCGTATACAATAAGTATTGCCGATAATTCAATAGTAGAGACCGAGAGTGCTCAGAAAATGAATTTACAAGTTACAATGAATGGAGTAGCTCAAGAAAATGTTGTGTTAAGTTTTTCTACAACCGCAGATTCAGCAACAGCAACAACTGATTTTATTGCTCAAAGTGGAACTACTTATACCATACCAGCAGGAAGTACAACTGTTGCTATTCCAGTAGATATATTAGGAGATTTAATATTAGAACCAACAGAAACTTTTAAAGGAATAATTACTTTAAGTGATTCAAATGGCCAAGCAATAACGATTTCAGAAGGAAAAGGAGAGGCTACAGGAACAATTACCGATAATGATTCAGCAAGTGTATCTATAGCCGATGTAAGTGTAGATGAAGCAGCAGACACAGCAACATATACGGTAACTTTAACAGGAAATGTACAAGAAGCATTTAGTGTTGATTATGTAACAAGTAATGGAACCGCAATTGCAGGAGAAGATTATACAGCGACTAGTGGAACGTTAGACTTCCTAGCAAACTCAGTAAGTGGAACAAGAAAAACGTTCACCGTAACAATTACAGATGATAGTGTTTTAGAACTAACAGAGACTTATAAAGTAACCTTAAGTGATATTACTGGAGGATTGGTAACAATATCAAATGCAGAGGCAATAGGAGAGATTACCGATAATGATGCAGCAAGTGTAACGATTGCCGATATTTCACAAAAAGAAGATAATGGAGACATAACAGTAACCGCTACGTTAAGCGCTGCAGTTCAAGGCGGCTTTACAGTAAATGTAACTACAGCCGATGGCACAGCAATGACATCAGATAGTGATTACACAGCAGTAATCAATCAAACGTTAACCTTTGCAGGAACCGCAGGTGAGACACAGACCTTTACAGTAACACCAACTGCAGATGCTATTTTAGAGTCAGATGAGACCTTAACAGTTTCAATGGATAATTTAACAGCAACAACATTGCCAGTAGACATTACAGACACTGCCACGGTAACAATCACCAATGATGATGCAGCAACGGTAACGATTGCAGATATAAGTGGATTAGAAAATGGAGGAGCTATTACAGTAACCGCTACGTTAAGCGCTGCAGTTCAAGGCGGCTTTACAGTAAATGTAACTACAGCCGATGGCACAGCAATGACATCAGATAGTGATTACACAGCAGTAACCAATCAAATGTTAACCTTTGCAGGAACAGCAGGTGAGACACAGACCTTTACAGTAACACCAACTGCCGATGCTATTTTAGAATCAGATGAGACCTTAACAGTTTCAATGGATAATTTAACAGCAACAACATTGCCAGTAGACATTACAGACACTGCCACGGTAACAATCACCAATGATGATGCAGCAACGGTAACGATTGCAGATATAAGTGGATTAGAAAATGGAGGAGCTATTACAGTAACCGCTACGTTAAGCGCTGCAGTTCAAGGCGGCTTTACAGTAAATGTAACTACAGCCGATGGCACAGCAATGACATCAGATAGTGATTACACAGCAGTAATCAATCAAACGTTAACCTTTGCAGGAACCGCAGGTGAGACACAGACCTTTACAGTAACACCAACTGCCGATGCTATTTTAGAATCAGATGAGACCTTAACGGTTTCAATGGATAATTTAACAGCAACAACATTGCCAGTAGATATTACAGATGAAGCTACGGTAACAATCACCAATGATGATGCAGCAACGGTAACGATTGCAGATATAAGTGGATTAGAAAATGGAGGAGCTATTACCGTAACCGCTACGTTAAGCGCTGCAGTTCAAGGCGGCTTCACAGTAAATGTAACTACAGCCGATGGCACAGCAACACTAGCAAATAGTGATTACACAGCAGTAATCAATCAAACGTTAACCTTTGCAGGAACCGCAGGTGAGACACAGACCTTTACAGTAACACCAACTGCCGATGCTATTTTAGAATCAGATGAGACCTTAACAGTTTCAATGGATAATTTAACAGCAACAACATTGCCAGTAGATATCACAGATGAAGCTACGGTAACAATCACCAATGATGACGCAGCAACGGTAACGATTGCCGATATTTCACAAAAAGAAGATAATGGAGACATCACAGTAACAGCTACGTTAAGCGCTGCAGTTCAAGGCGGCTTCACAGTAAATGTAACTACAGCCGATGGCACAGCAATGACATCAGATAGTGATTACACAGCAGTAACCAATCAAACGTTAACCTTTGCAGGAACCGCAGGTGAGACACAGACCTTTACAGTAACACCAACTGCCGATGCTATTTTAGAATCAGATGAGACCTTAACAGTTTCAATGGATAATTTAACAGCAACAACATTGCCAGTAGACATTACAGACACTGCCACGGTAACAATCACCAATGATGACGCAGCAACGGTAACGATTGCCGATATTTCACAAAAAGAAGATAATGGAGACATCACAGTAACAGCTACATTAGATGCTGCAGTTCAAGGAGGCTTTACAGTAGATGTAACTACAGCCGATGGCACAGCAACACTAGCAAATAGTGATTACACAGCAGTAACCAATCAAACGTTAACCTTTGCAGGAACCGCAGGTGAGACACAGACCTTTACAGTAACACCAACTGCCGATGCTATTTTAGAATCAGATGAGACCTTAACGGTTTCAATGGATAATTTAACAGCAACAACATTGCCAGTAGATATTACAGATGAAGCTACGGTAACAATCACCAATGATGATGCAGCAACGGTAACGATTGCAGATATAAGTGGATTAGAAAATGGAGGAGCTATTACCGTAACCGCTACGTTAAGCGCTGCAGTTCAAGGCGGCTTCACAGTAAATGTAACTACAGCCGATGGCACAGCAACACTAGCAAATAGTGATTACACAGCAGTAATCAATCAAACGTTAACCTTTGCAGGAACCGCAGGTGAGACACAGACCTTTACAGTAACACCAACTGCCGATGCTATTTTAGAGTCAGATGAGACCTTAACAGTTTCAATGGATAATTTAACAGCAACAACATTGCCAGTAGACATTACAGATGATGCCACGGTAACAATCACCAATGATGATGCAGCAACGGTAACGATTGCAGATATAAGTGGATTAGAAAATGGAGGAGCTATTACCGTAACCGCTACGTTAAGCGCTGCAGTTCAAGGCGGCTTCACAGTAAATGTAACTACAGCCGATGGCACAGCAATGACATCAGATAGTGATTACACAGCAGTAACCAATCAAACGTTAACTTTCGAAGGAACCGCAGGTGAGACACAGACCTTTACAGTAACACCAACTGCCGATGCTATTTTAGAGTCAGATGAGACCTTAACAGTTTCAATGGATAATTTAACAGCAACAACATTGCCAGTAGATATTACAGATGAAGCCACGGTAACAATCACCAATGATGATGCAGCAACGGTAACGATTGCAGATATAAGTGGATTAGAAAATGGAGGAGCTATTACCGTAACCGCTACGTTAAGCGCTGCAGTTCAAGGCGGCTTCACAGTAAATGTAACTACAGCCGATGGCACAGCAATGACATCAGATAGTGATTACACAGCAGTAACCAATCAAACGTTAACCTTTGCAGGAACCGCAGGTGAGACACAGACCTTTACAGTAACACCAACTGCCGATGCTATTTTAGAGTCAGATGAGACCTTAACGGTTTCAATGGATAATTTAACAGCAACAACATTGCCAGTAGACATTACAGACACTGCCACGGTAACAATCACCAATGATGATGCAGCAACGGTAACGATTGCAGATATAAGTGGATTAGAAAATGGAGGAGCTATTACAGTAACCGCTACGTTAAGCGCTGCAGTTCAAGGCGGCTTCACAGTAAATGTAACTACAGCCGATGGCACAGCAATGACATCAGATAGTGATTACACAGCAGTAATCAATCAAACGTTAACCTTTGCAGGAACCGCAGGTGAGACACAGACCTTTACAGTAACACCAACTGCCGATGCTATTTTAGAATCAGATGAGACCTTAACAGTTTCAATGGATAATTTAACAGCAACAACATTGCCAGTAGATATTACAGATGAAGCCACGGTAACAATCACCAATGATGATGCAGCAACGGTAACGATTGCAGATATAAGTGGATTAGAAAATGGAGGAGCTATTACCGTAACCGCTACGTTAAGCGCTGCAGTTCAAGGCGGCTTCACAGTAAATGTAACTACAGCCGATGGCACAGCAACACTAGCAAATAGTGATTACACAGCAGTAATCAATCAAACGTTAACCTTTGCAGGAACCGCAGGTGAGACACAGACCTTTACAGTAACACCAACTGCCGATGCTATTTTAGAGTCAGATGAGACCTTAACAGTTTCAATGGATAATTTAACAGCAACAACATTGCCAGTAGACATTACAGATGATGCCACGGTAACAATCACCAATGATGATGCAGCAACGGTAACGATTGCAGATATAAGTGGATTAGAAAATGGAGGAGCTATTACCGTAACCGCTACGTTAAGCGCTGCAGTTCAAGGCGGCTTCACAGTAAATGTAACTACAGCCGATGGCACAGCAACACTAGCAAATAGTGATTACACAGCAGTAATCAATCAAACGTTAACCTTTGCAGGAACCGCAGGTGAGACACAGACCTTTACAGTAACACCAACTGCCGATGCTATTTTAGAATCAGATGAGACCTTAACGGTTTCAATGGATAATTTAACAGCAACAACATTGCCAGTAGATATTACAGATGAAGCTACGGTAACAATCACCAATGATGATGCAGCAACGGTAACGATTGCCGATATTTCACAAAAAGAAGATAATGGAGACATCACAGTAACCGCTACGTTAAGCGCTGCAGTTCAAGGCGGCTTTACAGTAAATGTAACTACAGCCGATGGCACAGCAATGACATCAGATAGTGATTACACAGCAGTAACCAATCAAACGTTAACTTTCGAAGGAACAGCAGGTGAGACACAGACCTTTACAGTAACACCAACTGCCGATGCTATTTTAGAGTCAGATGAGACCTTAACAGTTTCAATGGATAATTTAACAGCAACAACATTGCCAGTAGACATTACAGACACTGCCACGGTAACAATCACCAATGATGATGCAGCAACGGTAACGATTGCAGATATAAGTGGATTAGAAAATGGAGGAGCTATTACAGTAACCGCTACGTTAAGCGCTGCAGTTCAAGGCGGCTTCACAGTAAATGTAACTACAGCCGATGGCACAGCAATGACATCAGATAGTGATTACACAGCAGTAACCAATCAAACGTTAACCTTTGCAGGAACCGCAGGTGAGACACAGACCTTTACAGTAACACCAACTGCAGATGCTATTTTAGAATCAGATGAGACCTTAACAGTTTCAATGGATAATTTAACAGCAACAACATTGCCAGTAGACATTACAGACACTGCCACGGTAACAATCACCAATGATGACGCAGCAACGGTAACGATTGCCGATATAAGTGGATTAGAAAATGGAGGAGCTATTACAGTAACCGCTACGTTAAGCGCTGCAGTTCAAGGCGGCTTCACAGTAAATGTAACTACAGCCGATGGCACAGCAACACTAGCAAATAGTGATTACACAGCAGTAATCAATCAAACGTTAACCTTTGCAGGAACCGCAGGTGAGACACAGACCTTTACAGTAACACCAACTGCCGATGCTATTTTAGAATCAGATGAGACCTTAACGGTTTCAATGGATAATTTAACAGCAACAACATTGCCAGTAGACATTACAGACACTGCCACGGTAACAATCACCAATGATGATGCAGCAACGGTAACGATTGCAGATATAAGTGGATTAGAAAATGGAGGAGCTATTACAGTAACCGCTACGTTAAGCGCTGCAGTTCAAGGCGGCTTTACAGTAAATGTAACTACAGCCGATGGCACAGCAATGACATCAGATAGTGATTACACAGCAGTAACCAATCAAACGTTAACCTTTGCAGGAACAGCAGGTGAGACACAGACCTTTACAGTAACACCAACTGCAGATGCTATTTTAGAGTCAGATGAGACCTTAACAGTTTCAATGGATAATTTAACAGCAACAACATTGCCAGTAGACATTACAGATGATGCCACGGTAACAATCACCAATGATGATGCAGCAACGGTAACGATTGCAGATATAAGTGGATTAGAAAATGGAGGAGCTATTACAGTAACCGCTACGTTAAGCGCTGCAGTTCAAGGCGGCTTCACAGTAAATGTAACTACAGCCGATGGCACAGCAACACTAGCAAATAGTGATTACACAGCAGTAATCAATCAAACGTTAACCTTTGCAGGAACCGCAGGTGAGACACAGACCTTTACAGTAACACCAACTGCAGATGCTATTTTAGAATCAGATGAGACCTTAACAGTTTCAATGGATAATTTAACAGCAACAACATTGCCAGTAGACATTACAGACACTGCCACGGTAACAATCACCAATGATGACGCAGCAACGGTAACGATTGCCGATATAAGTGGATTAGAAAATGGAGGAGCTATTACAGTAACCGCTACGTTAAGCGCTGCAGTTCAAGGCGGCTTCACAGTAAATGTAACTACAGCCGATGGCACAGCAACACTAGCAAATAGTGATTACACAGCAGTAATCAATCAAACGTTAACCTTTGCAGGAACCGCAGGTGAGACACAGACCTTTACAGTAACACCAACTGCCGATGCTATTTTAGAGTCAGATGAGACCTTAACGGTTTCAATGAATAACCTAGCAGCAACAAGTTTAGCAGTAGACATTATAGATGATGCCACGGTAACAATTCTAAATGATGATTCAGCAAGTGTATCTATAGCCGATGTAAGTGTAGATGAAGCTGCAGGGTTAGCAACATACATAGTAACCTTAACAGGAAATGTACAAGATAGCTTTACGGTAAACTATGCAACAAACGATGCAACGGCAGTTGCAGGAGAAGATTATATAGCGACTAGTGGAACGTTAGACTTCCCTGCAAACTCAGCAAATGGAACAATAAAAATCTTCACGGTAGCTATAAGTGATGACAGTCAATTAGAACCAACTGAAACGTACACAGTGACGTTAAGTGATATTACAGGATTGACAACAATTTCAGATGCAGAGGCTATAGGAACGATTACCGATAATGATGAAGCAAGTGTATCGATTGCCAATGTAAGTGTAAATGAAGGAGCAGGCACAGCAACGTTTACGGTAACCTTGACAGGAAATGTACAAGATCCATTTAGTGTTGATTATGTAACAAGTGACAATGCAAGTGCGTTGGCAAGTGTAGATTATACAGCGACTAGTGGAACACTTAATTTCCCATCAGATTCAGAGACAGGCGATGTACAAACGTTTACGGTCTCAATCACCGATGATAGTTTTGTAGAATCAATAGAAACTTACACGGTAACCTTAAGTGATATTACAGGTTTAGCTACCATTTCAGATGGAACAGCAATTGGAACTATCATAGACAATGATTCCTCGGTAGTAAGTATAGCAGCAACAACTCAGGCTAGTGAACCAAATAACAATGGACTGTTTACTTTAACAATGACCAATGCAGTAAGTACTGCAACAGTAATTAGTTACAATGTAGCAGGAACAGCAACGGCGGATACAGATTATACAGCCTTAACAGGAAGTGTGATAATACCAGCAGGCGCAACAACAGTAACTATCCCAGTGACTGTAATTGATGATGCAATTGTAGAGACTGGTGGAGAAACAGTTGTTGTAACCTTAACAGAAACAGATAACGCAGTAAATTTAGGAACTATAGCAGCTACAGTAACAATCAGTGATAATAACGCTTCAAAAATTAGTATTGCAGCAACAACTCAGGCAAGTGAACCAAACAGTAATGGACTGTTCATTTTAACACTGACCAATGCAGTAAGTACCGATACAGAAGTAACATTTACAGTAGCAGGAACAGCGACAGAGTCCATAGATTATGCAGCGATAGGCACAACAGTAATAATACCAGCAAATACTAAAACAATTACAATACCAGTAACGGTGATTGATGATAACTTGGTAGAGACAGGTGGAGAGACAGTTGTTGTAACCTTAACAGGAACTGACACAGCAGTAACATTAGATACTACAGTAGCAACAGTAACAATTAGTGATAATGATGCATCAGAAGTAAGTATTGCAGCAACAACTCAGGCAGGTGAACCTAGATTTGATGGCTTGTTCACTTTAACAATGACCAATGCACTAAGTACTGATACTGAAGTAACATTTACAGTAGCAGGAACAGCGACAGAGTCCATAGATTATGCAGCGATAGGCACTACAGTAATAATACCAGCAAATACTAAAACAATTACAATTCCAGTAACGGTGATTGATGATAATTTAGTAGAGACTGGAGGAGAAACAGTTGTTATTACGATGACAGGAACAAGTACTGCAGTTACTTTAGGAACAACAGTAGCAACGGTAACATTAGGAGATGATGATGCTTCAATGGTTAGTATTGCAGCAACGGATCAAGCAAGTGAACCAAGCAGTAATGGACTGTTTACTTTAACACTGAGTGAAGCTGTTAATATTGCTACTGAAGTTAGCTATACCGTAACAGGAACAGCAAACGAAGGAATAGATTACGAAGCCTTATTAGGAACGGTTATAATACCAGCAGGCGAGACATCAGTAACCATTCCAGTAGTAGTTATTGATGACAGTTTAGTAGAAACCGGTGGAGAAACTGTAGTAGTAACATTAACAGAAACAAGTTCAGCAGTTAGCGTTAATGCATCTAAAGACCAGGCAATAATCACCATTGGAGATGATGATACTTCAGAAGTAAGTATTGCAGCAACAACTCAGGCAAGTGAACCAAACAGCAATGGACTGTTCACTTTGACAATGACCAATGCAGTAAGTACCGATACCGAAGTTAGTTATACCGTAGCAGGAAGCGCTACTGCAGGAACAGATTATGGAACTTTAACAGGAACTGTAACAATACCAGCAGGAAGTACTTCAGCTACTATTCCAGTAAGGATAATAGACGATACTATTGTTGAGAGTGGAGAGACGGTAATAGTAACGCTTAATTCAACAGATACTTTAGTAAGCTTAGGTATAGATGAAGCAACAGTAACAATTAGTGATGATGATTCAGTAACAATTGATATTAATAATGTATCAGTTATAGAAGGAGATAGTGGAACTACCATTTTTGAATTTGAAGTTAAATTATCAAATAGTTCAAATTTAATAACTACTGTAGATTACAGAACGCTTGATGGTACTGCTACTGTTTTAGATAATGATTATGTAGCACATTCTACAACAACATTAACATTTTTACCAGGTGAAACTGTTAAGACAATAACTGTTGTTGTGAACACTGATAATGTTGAAGAATTAGACGAAGTATTTACTATTGAATTAAGTAATTTAATTACAAATGGTAATGCTATTACATTAAGAAATAACATAGGAGTTGGAACAATTATTAATGATGATTATTCACCTATTTTAACGGATGTAATTATTTCAGGAACAGAAGATATTACAGTTCAGTTTACAAATGGTGATTTTATAACATCATTTAGCGATGCTGATGGAGATGCGTTATATAGTATAACAATAGTTAGTTTACCTGAAAATGGAGTTCTATATCTTGATACTATTGAAGTAAATATTGGAGATATTATACTTGCGGGAGATATTAATAATTTAGAGTTTGTTCCAAATCCAAATTGGAATGGGGAAACTAGTTTTGATTATAATGCATCTGATGGAGTAAATTCTGTCTCAACTAATGAGCAAGTTGTTATTACAATTGGAATTATTAATGATTTACCAATAGCAAATGATGACTTTGTTACTACAGAACAAAATACTTCTATTGTAGATGGTTTAACTGCAGAAAATGATCTTCCTAGTGAAGATGGTGGTAATGTATGGAGTTTGGTTGGAGAAAATGGAGGAGCTCAACATGGAACTGTATCAATGAATTCAGAAGGAGTTTATACATATATTCCTGATGTTTATTTCTTTGGAACAGATAGTTTTGTGTATTCAATAACCGATGTTGATGGTGATACTTCAAATGCGGTTGTAACTATTACTGTAGAAGTTACTTTAAACGCATCAATTGAATTAATTAAAACTGCTACTGTACAAGGAGATGGAATGGTTGGTGATATTATTACGTATACATTTACTATTACTAATACTGGAAATGTTACTTTAAATGATATTACTTTAAATGATGTTTTAATTTCTGAAACTTCAATAGCTGAAATTGGAATGTTAGAACCTAATAAAACTGCTAGCGTAAATGCTTATTACACAATTACACAAGCTGATGTTGATGCAGGAAGTGTAACTAATTCAGCAACTGCTTTTGGTGTAGATGTTTTAGGTAATGAGATTTCAGATATTTCAGATAATGGAATTATAAATGATGGTAATGATAATCCAACAATAACCTCGTTAGAGCAAAAACCTGAAATTTCAATAATTAAAACAGGTGTATTTAACGATGATAATTCAGATGGATATGCTCAAGCTGGAGAAACTATCACCTATAGTTTTGTAGTTACAAATACGGGTAATGTAGCACTTTCTGATGTAATAGTTGAAGACCCATTACCAGGTGTTGTTGTATTTGGAAATCCAATAACTCTAGAAGCAGGTGAATTTGATGATGAAACATTTACAGCGACTTATAAAATTACCCAAGACGATATTAATTTGGGAAGCGTAATAAATCAGGCATTTGTTACAGCAATTAGTCCTAAAGGAATTGTTGTTGGAGATTCGTCAGATGATATAGATAATTATGGTGATAATCCTACTGTATTAGCAATTTCAGGGTGTGTAATTGAAGTGTTTAATGCGGTTTCACCTAATGATGATGGTGATAATGATGTATTTTATATTAGAGGTTTAGAATGTTATTCAGATAATAGAGTAGAGATTTACAACCGTTGGGGAGGTTTGGTATTTGCACGTGATAATTACAATAATACCGATAGAGCTTTTAAAGGAATTTCTGAAGGTAAATTAACTGTAAGTCAATCTAAAGAATTACCTGATGGATCTTATTTTTATATATTAAAATATAAAGATGCAGGCGGTAATGCACATCAAAAAGCAGGTTATTTGTATATAAATAGAAGATAGATAATTAAATTGTATGCCTAAGGAAGTAAATTTCTTAGGTATATTAAAAATGAATAGATGAAAAATAAAATTTTAGCATTTGGATTGATTCTTTTAGTTGGTTATAGCTATGCCCAACAAGATGCTCAATATACACAATATATGTACAATACCATAAGTGTTAATCCTGCTTATGCTGGTTCTAATGTAGGAACAAGTCTTTTTTTGTTAAACCGTTCACAATGGGTTGGTTTAGACGGTGCTCCGGTGACTACAAATGTTTCAATTCATGCACCAATGAACAGAAGTAATGTTGGTTTAGGTTTATCTATTATTAATGATAAAATTGGACCTTCAGATGAAAGTACTGTTGCTATAGATTTCTCTTATACATTATTAATTTCTGATACTTATAAATTGGCATTTGGTTTAAAAGCTAGTGGAAACTTATTAAATATCGATTTTAATAAATTAAATCAATACGATCAAAACGACTATAGTTTTGAAACCAATGTAGATAATAAATTTTCTCCAAATGTTGGTGTAGGTCTGTATTTGTATTCAGACAAATCTTATATTGGGTTGTCAGCACCTTATTTGTTAGAAACGAAACATTTTGATAAATATGCAGATGTAGGCACAAATAGTTTTATTGCCCAAGAACGACTTCATTATTATTTAATTGCTGGTCATGTTTTTGATTTTAGTACTGATGTAAAATTTAAACCTTCTGTCTTGCTGAAAACAGTTGAAGGTGCTCCACTACAAGTTGATATTTCAGGGAATTTTTTAATCAATGAAAAATTTACAGCTGGGGTTGCCTACAGATGGGATGTTGCCGTAAGTGCTTTAGTTGGGTTTCAAGTTAGTGACTCATTTTTTATTGGATATGGCTATGATTTAGAGACCACAAGATTGGCTAACTATAACTCTGGATCTCATGAAATATTTTTAAAGTATAATTTCTTTAATAGGTTTGGAAAAGTAGTATCACCTAGATTTTTCTAATATCAAATCAAAATAAGTATAAATTATATCTTCAAGATTTTATTAAAATAAGTAATATGAAAAATATAATAATTGTAATTTTTATAAGTATATCAACTATAGGTTTTTCACAAGAAAAATATAAACTTGCTGATACTTTTTTTGAAAAAATGCAATATTTAGAAGCTGCCAAAGAATATGAAGCTGCAATAAATAATGGAGATAATTCAAAAGATGTTTTGAAAAAAATAGGAGACGCATATTATTTTAATACAAGTATGAAAAGCGCTAATAAATGGTATGGTAAATTAATTACACTGTATGAAGAAGATTTAGAAGCTGAATATTTTTTTAGATATTCAAAATCATTTCAAGGTATGGAAAAATATAGTGCAGCAAAAAAATGGATGAAAGTTTTTGTAGCGAAAAGTAAAAAAGATGTATTAAATAGCAATTTAAACACAGATACTACTTCAAAACACATTTTAGATCAAGAACCACAATTTATATTAAGTAATTTATCTATAAATACCGTTTTTTCAGATTTTGCGCCTATGTACTATAATAATAAATTGGTATATGCTTCTGAAATTGATTCATCATATAGTCAAACCAGTAATTATAAAATTAATAAACCTCTTTATTTCAATCTATATTTGGGTGATATAAATTATGAAAATAAAGATGTAATCATGGAAGGAGATTTTTCAAAAGTTTTGAATTCTAAATACCATGAAGCAACATTGTCTTTTTCTTCAGATTTTAAAAAAGTGTATTATACACGTAATAATTATGTTGGAAATGGAGCAAATGATGGAAAAATAAATAGACTAAAACTTTATAGTGCTACTTTAGTTGAAGGAGCTGATGGGAAAAAAGATTGGGAAAATATAAAAGAGTTACCATTTAATAGTAAAGAGTATTCTGTTGGGCATCCTGCATTAAGTGCAGATGGAACTAAATTGTATTTTGTTTCAGACATGCCTGGTACCATAGGTGAAACCGATATTTTTGTTGTTGATATTTTAAAGGATGATGTATATTCTCAACCTAAAAATTTAGGAACTAAAATTAATACTTCTGGTAAAGAAATGTTCCCTTTTTTAACTGAAAATAAACTGTATTTTGCTTCAGATGGACATATTGGATTGGGGGGGTTAGATGTTTTTGAAAGTAACTATAGCACTAACACTGTTTTTGAAACTGCAATTAATTTAGGTGCGCCTCTAAATAGTGTTTTAGATGATTTTGGTTATATTGTAAATGAAGAAACAAATACCGGTTTTGTATGCTCTAATAGAAACTCAGGAAAAGGAGATGATGATATCTACTCTTTTGAGAGAATTGAAATAGGTGTTTGTAAACAATTTGTAGAAGGATATATCTCAAACAATTTAACAGGAGAAAAAATTTCTAATGCAAACGTAAGTTTATTTTCAAGTGAAGGTGATAAGTTAGAGGAAATTCAAACAGATATTAATGGGAATTATTCTTTTCAAAAAGAAATATCTTGTAATACTGAATTTATACTAAAAGTTCATAAAAATGGATTTGATTTAAAAGAGAAATCATTTTTAACAACAGATAAATCTGAAAAAATTAGCATACCTATTGGAATAGATAAATTAAATGAACTAATTGTAGAAGAAAATGGTTTGTTAAAAATAAAAGTAGGTACTATTTACTTTGACCTTGATAAGTGGGATATTAGAAAGGATGCAGCTTTTGAATTTGATAAAGTTGTATTCTTGTTAAAGCAATACCCAAATATGATAATAAATATAGAATCGCATACCGATTCTAGAGGGAGAGATGCCTATAATTTACTTTTATCTGACAAGAGAGCAAAAGCAACTAGAGATTATATTATTTCAAAAGGTATTGCCCCTAATAGAATAATTAAAGCCAAAGGATATGGTGAAACTAGATTAATTAATAAATGCAAAAATAGAGTTCCTTGCTCAGAAATGTTACATCAACTAAATAGAAGATCTGAATTTATAATTTTAAAAATGTAATTTTAGAAACTTGGAATTACTACATTAGACTGGATTTAAAACGTTGGAGATCTATGGATCAACTAGCTACAAATCCTTATCATATTGAAGGTTTTAAACTTTGGGGGCCAATGCAAGAATGGTATTCAGATTTAACTTACGGTTCAAGTTCTGCAAATGTATCAGCACCGTCACGTAGTGAATATTTAAGACCTTATGAAAAAACAGGAAATGAATTGGTATATGATGGATATTCTTGGGCAATGGCGCATTATTTAAAACCAATTGCAATGCAACATTTTTTAATTACTTCAGAAAATAATGATGTAAGTAGCTCGCCTGTTTATCAAAACCCAGGTTGGCCAACTTCTGCAAATGAAGGCCCGCATGATATTAATTAAAATATAAATAATATAACAAGCATACCTAAGTGGTAATGCTTGTTTTTAAAAATACTGAAACTGTAAAATTTAATAAGATTTTTGTTTGGTTAAATTAAGAAAAGACAATTGGATTTTTTATCTGGTTGTCTTTTTTTTATCCTATTAATATGAGTCTTTATACTTTTAAGATTGCTGTTTTTGATTTATTAATTGTTCAATACTCGAAAAAGTAATTCAGGTTCGTTTGTCGTAATGTAATTTATCTTTTGTTTTAATAACTGCTCCATATCTTCTTCTTTATTAACGGTCCAAGAATTGGTAGTTAGTCCTAAATCTTGAGCTTTTTTAATCCAAGTTGAATTTTTTTGATATACTTTGTAATTGTAATTTATACCAGTATAACCAGCTTTTAAAACTTCTTCAGGACTTTTATCGCCGTTTAGATAAGCTATTTTGGCATTTGGGTCTAATTTATTAATTAACTGCCCAGCATCGTAATTAAAACATATATATTCAACCATAGATTGGCCATTTAAATTATGAACTAATTCCACAGCCATTCTAGTTAATTGTAATGTTCTTTCTACTCCTGAAGGGGCAGATTTTATTTCTAAAATTAGTTTTGTCTTATTTTGTTTAAGACCAACTTTTAAATAATTTTTTAATGTTGGTAACTGTTCACCGTTAGAAAGTTTATAAGCTATTAGTTCTTGGTAGGTAGAACTTTCAATGTCAAGACCCATATAATCATTATCATGGTTAACTACCATAATATTATCTTTTGTTAGATGTACATCGAATTCTGATCCATAGCATTTTTTAGAGAGGCTATAGAATTTTCGGGTAGCTTGTCAAGTTTCCAAGCACCTCTATGAGCAATTATAGGGTTTTTATTACTTGTATTTGTGTTACAACTTAGGAATAAAAGTAAAAAGGCTATAGCTGTAATCCTATTTCTAAGATTAAAAAAAAATGATATCATTCGTTTATTTATTATAAGTATTTATTGTTGATAAATACAATTAAAAATTTTTTAGATAAAATAGATGTTAAAAAAATGAATTTTAAACATCTATTTTAATAGTTAATTAATATCTAAAGAAAATGCTTTGGGACGTATCATACTTTCAGTATATACATTTCCAAAATTATCTGTTACCTTAATTTCTAAAGTAGTTTCAGAAGCAGATGCTTTTACTTTAAATATGTGTGAGGTTTTACTGGTTACAAAGGCAGATGTAGGTGTTGCCCCATTGTTTAGACGTAAAGCTTCGTAAGAAATAATATGTAGCGGGTCTTTTGCATTTATTCTTGTAACATTTAGAGTATTACCATTTTCAGTAACCTCAATTTTCCAATCTTTTTCATAAGACCAGATATTGATTAAAGCTTCATTGTTTGAATTTTTTTGAGAATAGGAATCAGAATAAACAGACAATTCAGCATCTGTTGATTGAGGTGCAAAACTATCAGCAGTAATATGTACAGTATTTAAATCATAAGTACGAAATTGATAATTTTCACTATAACCAATGCCTTTGTATTTCCATTGTATATCTCTTCCATTTATATTCCAAATACTGTATCCGCCAGGACTTCCATCTTTACAAATATGGTTGTCAGCATAACCATTTTTACCTGTCCACCACCAAGTAGCGCAAATTGCTGCAGTATTATGTTCCATTAAATTAATTTCTTCTTCAACTCTGTAGTTTTCATGAAGATGTCCTGTTAAGATATTAACTTTTGAAAAGCCCTTAAGAATTTCAATTAGTTCATTACCATTATTTAAGTATATCTCATTAACCTGATCGCCATTAGAATCTACGCTAGGCCTTTTGTATAAAGGGGTGTGCATTGCTAATACTATTGGTGTGGTTTTATCAATAATGGCTTCTAGATCTTTTTTTAACCATTTTATTTGTTCTAAATTAATGGTGTAATTATAGTTCCGGTTACCAACTGTTCCTATAGATCCTCCTGTATTAATATATTCAACATCATCTAATACAACATAATGTATATCACCTAAGTTAAATGAATAATATGTTGGTCCTAAAATGTCTCTAAACTTATTTTCAGCTTCCCAATCATTTGCATAATAAGGATCATAATCATGGTTTCCTATTAAATTAAAAACAGGACAATTTAACATATTCATATAAGGTATGTATTCATTAAGTCCAAAATTATTTTTGTACCAATATAGGTCCCAAGTTAAGTCGCCTAATGTTAAGGCATATACTTTTGTTCCATCAGCCTTATATTTATCAATAGTTGCATTTACATCGGGTACTACTTTATTAGTATATTGATCGGTATCATTATTGCGATTTGCCAAATGCCAATCGGCCATAGGTATTACAACATGTTTTTGATTGTCTACTTTAATTAAAGAAAAATCTTTTTGTTCAACAATAGTTGTATTATTACTTAATCGTTTAAAAAATTGTGGAGAATTACCTATTGCTGTAACTTCAAAATTTCCAGGTATAGAAATAAATACAAAACCTGTTTTTTTAAGTGAAGATAGGTAGTATACGCCTTCATTATCTGTAATGGTAACTTCTTGCCCGTCAGAAACAGTAACTCCTGAAATGCCTTTTCCATCTGAATAAACAACACCTTTTATTGTCATGCCTTCTATATCAGGAATAGTAACGTTGGTTACTAGATTAAATAGTAAACTTCCTAAAAGAAGATTTTTTTCACCTCTTATAACTCTAATGCTATAATTTCCTGTAGAAAAATCATCAGGAATAATAAAGGTTCCTGTTTTATCTGTTACATCTATAATATTAGCAGTGTAAATAATGTCAGAATTTATTGATGATTTTAACTCTATTTGGTCATTTATTACAAAACCTTTGCCGGTTAGCACTACAGGTTCTCCGATTGCAATATCAATACTCGAGGGAATAGAAACTCCAGTTATAATAAAGTCATTAATTTCAAGCTCTGTATCGTCTTGGCAGCTAGCAAAAGTGAGTCCTATTCCGCTTAAACTAGCAACAGTAGTTAAACCACCTATTTTAATAAATTTTCTTCGTGTTTGTTTCATTTTAAAATAGTTATTTATTACTCTATAATTTTCACTTTAATTTCATCTAGAAAAATTCGGTTTTTGCCTTTTCCAATGTCTTTTAAGTAATAATCACCTCCTAAAAATTTTATTTGTGTTTCTGCAGTAGCGCCAGTAATAGTAAACTGGTAATTTGAAGCCTCGTCTTGCCATATAGTAGTGCAGTTAGGGTCTGTTTCATAATCTGGCCAATTATCAATTGTAATTGAATTTACACTTGTTGCACCAGGGCCAATTACACTAACTCTTAATGTATTGTCGTCTTGTGTGCCAGCTTTAGTTTGATAAGGAACTGCTTTAAAAGTTACTAGTAAGTTTGTTGGTTCTTCTAATTCTGTAAGAAAGGGTGAAATTAAATCTCCTCCATATCCTGTTTTACCTAGTTTTAAAAATCCTGTACGGGCATATACCACTTTTTGGTTACTTGAATCTACATTTTCAGTACTATTCCAACCATTATTCATTTCATCAATAGTCCAAGTATCCATTCTAACTTCTCCAGAGTAAGTATAAAAAATAGTACTTCCGTAGTTTAACCAATCAAAATTTTCTTCTAAAATAACATTTCCAGAAGATTGAGTAATGGTAATTTCTTTATTTAAATTTGGGTATTCTATAGAATTAATTGTTAATGTTGTTGAGCGGGTTTCACCTTTGTTTTTTTCTGCGTTTATTGTAAGCTCATTTTCTGAGATGGTATTTTCAGAAAGCCAACTACTATCACTTAAAGTATATGTCCATTCAACATTAGCTTTTACATTAATAGAAAAATTGGTTTGTGCTGAAGGTATTGAAACGCCACTTTCAGATTCATCAACCACAATAAATGGAATATTTGCAACTTGCTCAACTCTAAATAGAACAGGTTGCTCAGTACCATCAACAATAAATGAATAGTTAATATTTCTAGCATCAAACGTTATATTTTCATCTATAATAAATTTAAAAATACCGTCATCTTCACCTTCGTTAGGGAAAACTTTTACCCAATTTATTTCTTGTTCAGGTTTTATTTTCCAAGGTCTATTAGATCTTACAACATAACTTTGGGTAATTCCTTGGGTATCTGCTAAAATTCCTGTAGGATTTTCTTCAATTAGAAAATAAGCTTCTTCAGGTAATTCATTTTCATCTTTAGTACAAGAACTAAATATTCCTATGCAAAAAATTGATAGTATAAATACCAATTTTAATTTTTCTCTTAAATTAAATATCTTATTTGTGTTCATCGTTTTTTTATTTTTTAGTTACCTCCAATAGCTTGTTTACTCCACCAAATAGGGGTTTTCATGTCATTCCCTCCCATGTTATTTATAGCTTCTTCAGAGTTAACTGCATTAGTGGCTAAAGTTGTTGTTGGGTATGCAAATCTTGTTGGTAAGATGTAATCATTAAATACGGTTCCTTCTCCAATGGTTAATTTAGGGTAGTTTGTTCTTCTATATTCATGGTAAGCTTCCATACCAATCCAAAATAAAGCCAAGTATTTCTGGTTACCAATCAACTCATTTTTATTAGTAGATTTATCCCATGAAGCTAGATCAGACTCAAGTAAAGCTGAGATATCTGTTTCGTTAATAGTAACAGGTATTTCACTGAATTGTCCAAGTTCAGCCCATTTTTCAACAGAAGCTGTAACTCCTTTTTCATAATATAATTTTGCAGAAGATTCTCCTCCAGAAATTAATTCTTTTAAAGTCGCTTCAGCTAAAATAAATTGAACTTCGGCGTAATCCATAAAGGTTCCCGGAGTATCTACTCTACCTAATACAGCTGTGTTTAACCAAGAACTTCCACGGTCTGCTTCACTTTGATCTTGTTCTGTACAACCAGCTATGGTACCTTTCCATATATTATTTGGATTAACATTTATATTGGTGTTTTTTTTACCAATAATTGATAAACGAGGGTCGGTAAATATTTCGTTATTGTTGCTATCAGTTAACACAGTCATTTTAATAAGCTGTTCTGTTAATTTTCTTCCAGAGCTGGTAAAACTTCCTTCGTTTGTATCTGCAAATTGACTTCTATAAGGGTCGCTACCAGAGAATACTACAGTTGCATTATCGGCATTAGATGTGAAAATAGGATATGTTGAAGGATTATTTAATATTTCTGAGATTTTTGCCCCAGAATTCATTTCGCTTCTTCCGCTTACTCTCATTAATAAGCGAAGGTATAGCGAGTTGTTGAATTTTTGCCATTTTTCTATAGACCCTCCATACATACCATCTAAAGAAGGTTTAACAAAAACAGGTTTTGTTAAATATATTGAATTGGCTTCTATTAAATCGGCAAACATTTGTTCGTAAACTTCTTTTTGTGTTTCAAATTTTGGTTTGGTTGTACCATTAAGTTTACGGGCTGTAAATGCTTCAGAATATGGTATGTCTCCAAATATATCAGTAAGGTTAGACATATATAAAACCTTTAGAGTAAGCGCAATTGCTTCTAAAGCAAGGTTTTGTTCTTCAATACTTAAATCGTACATGTGAGAAACATTATTACCATAGCGACTGTAGGCATTCCATACACTTTGCCAATTTCCATCGCTAATAAAGTAGCGGTGCTCTTGCCTTGTAGTTCCACCTGTAAAGGCTGTAAATTGAATAAGTTCATTGTTCCAATACCAGGTGTAATTTTGCCAGAATTTAGCACCATTATATAGTAAAGGTTCAAACATACCACTTGCTTGTATTTGACCTACATTAGTGGTGTTTGGGTTTGTGTTTATATCTTCAAAATCGTTTGTACATGCATTTATAAAAACTGCAAGTAAACTTGTTGCTATCACTATTTTTAATTTGTTCATTTCTTGATTATATTAGAATGAAAATTTTGCGTTAAAACCGTAAGATCTTGTCATTGGAAAAGACATAGTTTCAATACCTTTATAAATATTAGAACCATTTAACATACCTGTTTCTGGATCATATTGTGGGAAATCTGTAATTGAAAATAAATTTGTAGCATAAACCCCTATACTTAAATCGTTTAAAAATCCTGTTTTTTTCAAAATTTCTTGAGGTAATTTATAATCAATACGCAGTTCTTTTAGTTTTAAATAAGAATTACTAAAAGTATTCGTTTCAGTGTTGTTTCTGTTCCAAATATAAGAATTGTAGTAAGTTTGTATGCTATTGGTTACAGTAGTGTTTTGGGTATATGATGTTGTTCCATCTTCATTTGTAATTGCATTTACGCCTTCATGAACTAGTCCATCGTATCTACCTTCTAACGAATTTTTAAGCTTACCTTGATATGAAAGTGCAAAATTGGTTACCGAATAAGTGTGACCTCCTAATTGACCAGTGAAATTAGCACTTAATGAAATGTTTTTATATCTAAAACGTTGAATAAAACCACCTCTCCAATCTGGGTTAACACTACCAATTTTTTTGTCAGGTGATTCATCAAGAATAGGATAACCATTTGAATTTACTAGATGCATTCCTGAGGCATCTGCTTCATTACCATTTTCATCTATATATGTTGAACCTTCTGGAGCTCTTTGAAATCCTCGGCCGTATATTTGGTGCATTTCTTCACCAACATAAGAATAAACATAAACTCTACTTCCAATAGTGGTTCCCATATCTGTTTGAAGTGGTTCGTTAGGGTCCCATCCATCTTGTAAGCTAACTAATTTATTTTTATTTTTTGACCAAGTAGCATCGATAGACCATTCAAAATCTTTACTTCTAATAGGAACAAAATGAGCAGAAACTTCTATACCCTGATTGGTAATTTCACCTGCATTAATTTTTAAGCCTGTTGCACCTGTGATTTGATCTACACCAACAGAAACAATTTGATTTGTTGTAGAAGAATGATACAAGGTGACATCAAAAGAAATTCTATTTTTAAACAATTTGGCTTCTAAACCAGTTTCCCAACTTTCTACATTTTCAGGTTGAATTAATGGATCTGGAATTGTGCCAGGTAAAGTATATCCACCCGAATATGATGAAGTAGAATAGTATTGGTCTAAAGAGTAAGGAGAAGTATCGTTTCCTACATTTGCCCAAGATAAACGTAATTTTGTAAAATCAACCCAAGGAGCGTTTGATTTAAAATCAAAAATTTGGTTGATTAAAATACTAGCCGCAACTGATGGGTAAAAGAAAGACCAATTGTCTTTTGAAAGTGTACTAGACCAATCATTTCTACCTGTAATATCTAAATAATATGTGTTGTCCCAACTTAAAGAAGCCAATCCATAAAGACTATTTACAACTTTTTTTGTTCTATAATTGTATGGGTCAGGAATTACACCGGTTGGTAAATTTGTAGTATGATATATTCCTTCTTCTCCAAGCTGACTTAACGATATTTTACTATTATAATATTCGTTTGTTCTATTATTAGCACCTACCAAAGTTGTAATACCAAATTTACCCTGTGCTAATTCATTATTTGTAAAGCGCAACATAGCTTCATTATTATTCTCAATTACTCTTACAGTTTGTTCTCTGTAAAAGCCATTTTGATAATCGGCTGTATAAAAAGGTCTACGTTGTGTTCTATATTCATCTGACCAATCTAAGCCTGAGCTAACATCTAAAGTAAGTCCTTTCATTAAATCAAAACTAAAACCAATATTACCAAAAACACGATGTTTGTCTTGTGTGTTTAATTCTTCATAAAGAGAACGGTAAGGGTTAAAACTACTGGAAGAAGGAAAAACTAATCCTTGACCATTTGAACCCTGAGAAGACCAATTGGCATAATTATATCTACCTTGAAAATATTCATCTTTCCAATTATTTATACTATTTGTATTAAAACCCCAAGTTAAAGCATACATTGGGTTGTTTTCATTATACCCACCACCAGGCATATTATCACTCTCTTTACGGGTGTAATTAACTTTTGTATTTAATTTTATTCTATCAGTTATTGGTGTGTTTAGAGATAAAGAAATTGACTTTCTATCAAAACCTGTATTAGGTAATATCCATTCGTTTTTAAAGTCTGTAATAGAAAAACGTGTTGAAGTTCCTTTACCATTGTTACCACTAATGCTAACTGTATTACTTTTAGTTATTCCTGTTTGAAATAAGCCTTTATACCAGTCATCTTTATAAGTCCAAGGTAGTTTAGTAAATTCTCCTGTTTCCCAATTTTTTGAAGCATATGTATAACGTAATGTGTTTTGGTCAAATTTTTCACCAAAAGTATATCTAGAATAATGTCTAGGAATTGCTATTCCATCAGAAGTCATCTCTGGAGTTAATTCCCAAAGAGAAAACTCATTTTGTCCCATATCAGAACCATTTCCATATTCAGTTTGAAAATCTGGAAAATAGCCCGCTTCGTCGAAAGTAACAGATGAGTTTACTGTAATACCAATTCCTTTAGTTTTTTTTCCAGATTTAGTAACTATTAAAATTGCGCCGTTAGCGGCTCTAGATCCATATAATGCTGCCGCTGCAGGTCCTTTTAATACAGATACTGAAGCAATATCATCTGGGTTAATATCGCTAATACCGTTACCGTAATCGATAGGGGCATCTCCTTGCGCATAGTTACTTACACTTCTAGTAGATGTTATTCCAGATGTTATAGGAACGCCATCAACAACAAATAAAGCTTCGTTATTTCCATAGTTTAAAGATTGATCTCCACGTAAAGTAACTCTTACAGAGCCGCTTGGCCCTGTGCCTGCTTGGTCAAAAGTTAACCCTGCAACTTTACCAGACATACCATTAATCCAGTTTCCAGTTACAGTTTTAGTTAAATCATCACTTTCAACATTTGCAACAGAATATCCTAGAGATTTTTCTTCTCTAGTTATATTAAGTGCTGTTACAACTACTTCTTCTAATTTTGCAGCATCTTCTTTTAATACTATATTAAGTATGCTTTGGTTTTTTACAGCAACTTCTTGAGCTATAAATCCAAGGTATGAAATTTCTAATATTGCATCTTCTTTAGATACTGTTATATTGAAATTACCATCAAAGTTAGATTGTACACCATTTGTAGTGCCCTTTTCTAAAATAGTAGCTCCAGGTAAAGCTTGTCCAAATTCATCAGAAACAGTACCGGATATTAGTTTTGGTACTGGAGCTTTTTTAATAACTCTAGGTATTTCTTGGACAGAGATACTCGAATTAATTTGCTTAAATTTTAACCTAGCTTCACGTGATAGTTGTTCTAAAATATTTAAAACTGATATTTTATTAGAATTGATACTAATTAATGTGTCAATAGTTTTAATAGATTGGTCATATACAAAGTGATAATTAGTTTTTGATTCAATTTCTTTTATAATCTCTAAAGGTGTTGCGTCTGTTTTTAAAATTGATATCTTTGTTTTTTTAAGGCTTTGACTAAAGGTTTCATTTGCTAATATAGGATTAGCTAAGAATAAGATAGCCAGATATACAGACAGTTTTGTTGCCATTTTGACAATAGGATGTTTGATGATTTTCATAAAAAATGTTTAATAATTTCTTTGATTAGTTATTGTTAAGCTGTAGCAGTCTGTTTTACTCGCCAAAGTATTAAGAACAGGCTGCTTTTTATAGGTTTTTTATCTCATTTTATAGGTTTTTAATTATTGCAATATCCTGAAATTTCAATTTCATTACTTGTAATGAATTTGTATTTTAAAGTTGTTTTAACAAATGTTATATTTTCTAAAATGCTTTCTAATGAAGCATTTTCAAATATCCCTGTAAATGCACATGCTGCACTGTTTTTATTTTTAAGCTTTATTTTAACATTAAACCATTTTTCTAACTTAGGTATAGCTGTAGCTAATTTTTCATTATCAAATCTCAAAATTCCATTTTTCCAACTTAGTGTTTTATCGAGGTCTATTTTTTGTTTTGTAAAACGTTTGTTTTTTTTATTCAAAATTGCTTGATGAGAAGGGTTGAGTATAATTTCATCTTTTTGATTGGTGCCTACACTAATTTTACCGGTTGCTAAGGTCACTATAGTGTTATCTTCATCTTCATAAGCTTTTATGTTAAATGACGTGCCTAGTACACGTGTAAATAAAGATGATGTTTTTACAATAAAAGGTTGTGAACTATCTTTTTTAATTTCAAAGAAAGCTTCACCAGAGAGAGTTACTTCTCTTATAGAATCATTAAAAATTTCAGGATATTTAATTTTACTACCACTATTTAATTTTACTATAGAACCATCTGGTAAATTAAATGTTCTTTTTTTACCAAATGGAGCCTCTATCTGTAACATTGTTATTTTAGGACGCATGTTATGAGAAGACTTTTTATTTGGTGAAAGGTACCAATGCATACTTCCAAGGGAAATAGTAATTATTAAAATTGCAGCTACTTTCATCCAAATATTACTAATATGGCTTTGTTTTTTAGATTGAATTTTGGCATAAATTGTACTGCTTATTTTAGACTTATGTATTTCATCTAAAAAAACATGTGCACGGTTTCTATCAAGCATCTTTTTTTCAAAAGATAAAAGCGTAGCTTCTTCTTTTTTGGTAAGAGACTTTTGTTGTTTCTTACGGATTAGGTTTTTTAATTCTTGTTCTGTCATTTTGTGATTTCTAATATAATGTACCTAATAGCTACTTGGTTTCACGATTGAAATCTTGGACTTAACGATTTGTTTATATTTAAGAGTTTTGTTAACCTAAAATTAATAAAGCAAATTTTTAAAGAAGAAATAGATGCAGATTTAAAGATTAAAGATAAGCACAAGCAAGAGAACTGCTTTCTCCATATTTTTTTTTATTGAATTAAGTGCAATTGAAATTTGGTTTTCTACGGTTCGTATAGAGATGCCTATTTTGTCTGCAATTTCTTTATTACTCAAGCCTTCATTACGACTTAGAGTGAAAATTTCTTGGCATCTAGAAGGTAATTTAGATATATAGTTATTTAATCGTAGATGAGTTTCTTCTAAATCATAATTTAACTCTATTGAAGCGTCTACAGAAAGTTCATAACTCACTTCTAATTGAATTGTATTAAACTTTTTATTCCTTAAAATATTATAGGTTTTATAACGTACTGCTTGGTAGAGGTATGCTTCAATATTGTGTTTTATAGAGATTTCTTTACGTCTATTCCAATAATCTATCCAAACTTCTTGTAGAATATCTTTTGCCTCAGCTTCATCCATAATAATAGATTGAGAAAATACATATAATTTTTCCCACAACTTATTGTATAATATATTAAATGCTGTTTGGTCAGAATTGGCAATACGATTCGCAAGTTCTAAGTTAGAATACATTTATAGTGTTTAGTTAGATTGGCTAAACTAATTTTTTTAAGGTGCTTTTGTATTATTTAAATGTAAAGTTTAGTTTATTACGTTTATATATTGTTTAGTTAGTGGATAAGTTAAAATTAGCTATTAAAAGTAGTTTTTTAATTACATAGATGTTTGGGAAGAGTTTACTTTGTTGGTTTTTATTTTAGAAATAAAATTAGAAGGAAAGGTTGTAATAAAAAAAAGAGGCTGTTTAATATTTAATTAAACAGCCTCTTTTTACAGTGTAGTAATAAAAAAAGTATTAAGGTTTTTTGTTTTCAGTACTACTTAGTATAAATGAATACGTGTATTTTTTATCTAATAGTTTATATTCTGGATGCGTATGTGCTCCCCAACTATTATCGCCTCCAACACCCATTTGTTTATAGTCAATATTTAAAGAAACTAAATCTCTTGGGCGAACATCTGTGGTATGGCGATTTTTAACAATGTCTCCATCTCTGTGTCTTCCATCAGAACGTTCTAAAGATTCAAAATCTTCCATAATGTTATGATGTGCACTAATATCTATTGTAGGAATTCCTTTTACAATAATTCCTTTGCCTGTTTCATCAGTTAAACTAACCCAACGTGTATCTGATTTATTACCATTTTCTTGTGGTCTAATATAAGCCCAATATTGATCGGCAACACTTCCTTCATAAACACCAATTTTTGCGCCTGATTTTCTATCCCAATAACTTTCGTAAGGACCTCTTCCATACCATTTAATTTGATTTAAATTGTTGTTTAAAACTATGTTTAAACCAATTCTAGGTAAATCTGGTAATTTAGTGTTTGCTTTAATAAATTCATTATCAACTTGTATTTCACCATTTCCATTTATACTATATTTAGAGGTGAAAGTACCCATACTTTCATTAGCTTCGTTAATTAAATCGTACTTTATTGTTACAATAGCATTGGCTCCATTCATTTTAGAGTCTATACTTTTAAGTGTTCTGTGTTTACTTACATAACGCCAATCTTTACTTCTTTTGTGGAGATCATTTCCAAAGTCGTTATCTATTGGTGCTCTCCAAAAATTAGGAGTAAATCCTGTGTTTTCGTGGATTATATTAGTAGTATCTTCAAAGTACAATTCTGTCATTATACCAGTTGATTTGTCAAAAATAACTTTACATTCTTTACTGCTTACTTTAATTGAAGTATCATCATTAGCAATTACTACTTTAGATGTTTGTTCAAGTTTAAAAGTAGTATTTGGAGTATTTATTTTAAATTGTTCCCAAGCAATTTCGTGGTTGTTTGGAACTAAATTTTTCTCTTCTTTAGTTGTTGCTGAAATTGTTAAGATTACTTCTTCAGATTTAATTATTTCTGGATATTTAATTTCAACAATTTTAGATTTTGTAGGTTCAATATTTAAAGTTGGAAGCTTTCCTTTTGTTATAACTTCTCCTTCAGACATTATTTCGTAAGAAAAGTTATAAGCATTTAAATTTGTGAAATCAAATTCGTTCGTAATTTCAAATTTACCATTTTTTAAATCAACTGCTTTAAATTGAATATTTTGGTGTACTTTTTTTACTTCATATAAAGCAGGTTTAGGTGTTCTATCTGGATCTACCAATCCGTTTAAACAGAAATTTCCATCAGAAGGAACATCTTTAGATCCAAAATCACCTCCATAAGCCCAATATTCTTCACCATCTTCGGTTGTTTTAACCAATCCTTGGTCTACCCAATCCCAAATAAAGCCACCTTGTAAAACTGGATATTTTTTCATCATACCCCAATAATCTTGTAAGTTTCCAACGCTATTACCCATTGCATGAGCATATTCGCATAAAATATAAGGTCTGTCTGTGTGGTTTTTCGCATAACTTTCCAATCTATTAATGCCTGCATACATTGGCGCAACAATATCTGTGTTTCTTTCTAAGCCAGCTTGTTCAAATAAAACTAAGCGTGTTTTATCTCTATTTTTTATCCAATCATAGGCTTCAAAAAACACAGGTCCATTTCCACATTCATTTCCCATTGACCAAATTATAACTGATGGATGGTTTTTGTCTCTTTCAATGGCCCTTTTTATTCTATCTAAATGAGCTTCATTCCATTCTGGGCGATAAGCAACATGTTGAATCGTATCAAAAGTACCTTGATGTTCAGCTCCCATACCGTGTGATTCTATATTTGCTTCATCAACCAAGTATAAACCATATTTATTACAAAGTTTGTAGAATAATTCTGGTTGTGGATAATGTGACGTTCTAACGGCATTGATATTAAACATTTTCATAGTTTTAATATCTTTTATCATAGTTTCTTCATCTAAATAATGACCGTTTCTGTCGTGATGTTCATGAAGATTTACACCTTTTACATAAATAGCTTTTCCATTTACTAAAAGTTGTCCGTTTTTTACTACTACATTTCTAAATCCAACTTCGGTACCCACAGATTCTATTAAGGTACTATCTTCTGTTTTTAATTGAATAATTAAATTGTATAGGTAAGGGTTTTCTGCATTCCATAAATGAACATTTGGAATGGTTTTTTCAAAATTTAGAGTAGTTTTACCATCTTCTATGTTTTTTGATGCTGCATAAACTTCTTTTTTGTCGCTATCTAATAAAATAGTTTCAACAATATAATTTTCATTAGTTTTATTTTCTAACTCAATGTCAACATTAAAAATTCCATTTTTATAAGAAGCGTCTAAATCTGCTTGAGACCAAAAATCTTTAATATGAGTTTTGTTTCTTTCTAATAAATAAACATCTCTTGTAATACCGCTTAAGCGCCAAAAATCTTGATCTTCTAAGTAACTACCATCTGACCATCTGTAAACTTCAACAGCTAAAAGGTTTTTACCTTTTTTTAAGTATTTTGTAATGTTAAATTCTGCAGGTGTTTTACTGCCTTCGCTATACCCAACTTTTTCGCCGTTTACCCAAACATACATAGCAGAACTTACAGCTCCAAAATGTAAAAATACTTCTTTAGAATCTATACTGTCAATATTAAAATAAGTACGGTATGAACCTACAGGGTTATAATGGTCTTGAATTTTAGGAGGTGTTTTTTCATGTGGGTATTTTACATTGGTGTAAATTGGTATATCAAAACCTTCTAATTCCCAATTTGAAGGAACTTTTATGCTTTTCCAGTCTGAAGTATCATAATCTTCTTTAAAGAAATAATAAGGTCTTTCATCTGGTTTTATTGCTAAATTAAATTCCCATTCTCCATTTAATGAAGTATAAAAAGGAGAGTTTTTAGCTTTATCTGTTATTACATCATCATTATTTAAATAAGGGATGAAATAGGCTCTAGGTTGTTCTTTATTTATTCCAAAAACTGCTGGATTTTCCCAATCTGGTATTTCTTGTTCTTCAAAAGAGACATCAGCATATTTATGATTCTTATTACACGAACTCAGTAGTATTAAGAATATAGCAATGTATTTTAGTTTCATTTTTTAATAAATTATTGATTAATTATTTTCATTTTAATAATATCAATTTTTTTCATGTTTTCAAGTTTTTTAATGAAAAAAATAATTGTTGTTATAGCTTTTTTTTAATTTAATATTTAGGTTTAATTATTCTACAACTACTGTTACAATACTTCTAGCAGGAATTGACCAAACAGTAGAGTTATCGATACTTTCTTTTGGAGATAAATTATCGGATGCTTCTGCTGAAGTTTGATACAATTTACCAGAATAATTAGATTTACCATCAATTTTTACATTGATTGGAATTTCAATTGTTCGTTGATTAACAAATACTACAACATATTTAGAGTCGTCTGGTTTTTTGTAAGCAGATACCAATAAGCCATCAATAGATTGTTCTATAGATTTATTATCAGATCTATTTAAATCGATTCTTTGATACCCTTCTTTAATGAAGTATGAATAGTTTCCTAAAGCCCAAAGCAATTTAGAATCGTAAACTTCACCATCAAATTTATCATTGTCGATATAAACCAATCCATCTTTATAATCATAAGGACTTAAAGCAATCCACCATTGCCAAGAACTTGCATTTGCAACAGTTAAATCGGTATGAATTACTTTACTTAAATAGAGTGCAGGATCGATGCCTAAATCTCTTCCATTTCCTTCTACTTCTGAATTGTTTTCAAGAAGACAATATTCCGACATCCAAAATTCTAGTGAACTATCTGTTTGTTCAACTTGATCTTTTACATTTTGACGGGTATTAATTAAGGTGGTATTTCCTGAAGTTGTATAATAGCTATGCCCACAAATTTTGTTAGCAATATTACTTAAGTTTCCAACATAGTTAGAAGAGCTGCTATCGAAAAATTCTTGAATATGAGAACCTCTTCCGCTTTTGTTAGAATCTTCGTATAAATAATTTAATTGAGCAGATTCTGTAATTTCAATTTTAGTGTTTAAGTTTTTACTTTCAATTTTAGCATCTAAAATTCTAGTAATTGCTGCTATTTCAGAATTTAACCAAGGAGAACCTTCTTGTCCGCCTGTCCAATCCCATTGTGGTTCATTAAAAGGAGAAATATAGTTAAAAGTAATACCATCATTATCTCTAATATTTTCAATAACATTTGTTAAAAAATCGGCATAATTACTATAATTAGTAGCATCAAGGTTTGCTGAAGAACCGCCAGAAGAGTGTGCTTTTCCATTTTTTGTAAGTGTAATTGGCGGACTGTTTGAAAATGCTGTAAACTCATTTACACCTCTTTCTTTTGCTGCTTGTAAAAACCAACGTTGGCCTTCTTGAGCATCCCAATTATAACCGTTTGAAGTTAAAAATGATTCTGCTCTTCTCCATGCGTCACTTATACCACTATCACTTGCTTGTACGTCACTACCAGCACCAATATTAAAACGCCAAGTGCTTAAACCAATACCCTTTGGTTGCCCTGTATTGTCAGTTTCAGAACTAAATAAATAATCAGCAATTTGATTTCTTTTTTCTAAAGGCCAGTTTTTACCTACAAATTGCGTACTCCAAGCATCTGATGCTCCAAAACTGTGTATTGTTTGGTAAACAGTTGAAGGTTTTAACGTAATGGTTAAATAATCTGAAGATGTTGTACCTCCACCATTATCAGATGTATCATCATCATTAGAGTTGGAACAGGCTGCAATAGTTAATACAAGCAATAATGAAATTGCTAATACATTATAAAGTTTCTTGTTTTTCATTATTATTAGTATAATGTGTTATAAATAATAGTTTTATCTATTTTGTTTTAAGGAACTTGTCTTAAAGTAAAATTTTCGTCATTCTGAATTACACTTTGATGTTGTTTTGTGATTGATTCAGAATGACGAGTTTTTAGTCTATTAAGACGGTTTCTTTATATTTAGTATCCAGGATTTTGTGTTATTCTTCCTTGAGACAAATTAATTTCTGAAATTGGTATTGGAAATAAAGAATGAATTTCAGCTTTATAATATTTTCCTTCATCATTACCAGCATCGTACTCATCTGTACTTTCGTTTAAGTTGTAATTAGAAAATGCTGCCATAGCTTCTGTTAACCTATCTGTTCTTTTTAAATCATAATAACGATGACCTTCCATTGCTAATTCCATTCTTCTTTCGTTATAGATAGCAGTTAATAAACCTTGTCCTGTAGCTGATATATCATCTAAATCAACTCTAGCTCTTACTTTGTTTAAAGAAATTAAAGCTGAATTTTCATCTCCATTATAATAAGCGGCTTCTGCGTGCATTAATAATAAATCGGCATATCTAAATAAAATATGATTTAGAGGAGATCTTTTGTGTTCAGATTTTTCAGGACGATCTTCAGAATTCAAAAAGTATTTTCTGTTAATTCTACCAGTCATATTTTCTGAAGGTTTTGTATCGTATGAAGGATATTCTTCATTTACATAATCACCTTGTTTAATAATTGTAAAATCACGTCTAGGGTCACCAGCCATAAAGTTATCTAAATTACTACTTGGTGTACCAAACCCCCAACCACCATCGGCTCTACTACGGGATAAAACAGGTAAGGCATTACCAGTATCATAAAGATCGCTGTATGAGTTTTGGATTTCAAAAATAGAACCACTTCCATTAGGGTTTGCAACGCTCCAAACATCTTTAAAAGCATCGTTTAAATTGTACTCTCCAGAAGTAATTACTTCATTGGCTAAACTTTGAGCTTCTGTATAGTTTTTTTGATATAAAGCAGCTTTTGCTAAGTAAGCAATTGCTGCTCCTTTAGTAGCTCTTCCTTTATCTGTAGAAGCTTGTTGCGATTTTAATGGTAAATAATCTAAAGCATCATTTAAATCACTTTCAATTAGTGCCCAAACTTCTTCTTCAGTAGCTCTTTCTAAATTAGCTTCACTTACAGAAATTGGTTCGGTTAATAATGGAACTCCTCCCCAGTTTTTTACCAATTCAAAATAAAAAACAGCACGTAAAAATTTAGCTTCAGCTACAAGTGCATTTATTTCTTCTTCTTCAATTGGCGCTTCAGGGATTCTTGTAATTGCCAAGTTAGTTCTAAAAATTCCTTGGTAGGTATATCTCCATTTACTATCTAACCATTCGTTTGAAGATGTGATGTTAAAATCTGCTAAATTTCCAAAATCTCTTTGGTCTCCTTCGTTTGTGTTTCCTTTAAAAGCATCGTCAGAGCAAATATCACCAACTAACCAAAAGAAGTCTGTTTGCCACCAATCTTGTGGGCTAAGAGAAGCATAACAACCTAAAACAGCTTTGTTGCTTTCGGTATAGTTAGAATAGTATGTATCTAAATTTTGTTCTCCTGTTATTTCGTTATCAATATAGTCTGAACAAGAAACGATGTTCAAACCGATAAAAATAAATAGTATGTGTTTAATAATTTTCATTGTGTACATTTTTAAAATTAAAACGATAAGTTAACACCAACATTTATAGTTCTTGGTAAAGGATAGTGTCCCCAGTCTATACCACTTTGTGTAGCAGAACCACTAATATCTGGATCTAAACCACTAAATGAAGTAGCTGTAAATAAGTTTTCACCACTCATATAAACTCTAGCTCTTGTAAGTCCTAAACTTTCAATAATGCTGTCGTCTAAATTATACCCTAATTGTAAATTAGTTAGTCTAATAAATGAACCATCTTCTATATAATAGTCAGAATATCTAAAGTTTTGATTTGGATCATCATTTGATAAACGAGGTTGAGAATTCGTTGAACCTTCACCACTCCATGCTTTATCTAATAAACCAGCATATGAGTTATAAGTACCACTACCACTCATTAAATATGGGTTTAAAGCGTTTAACATGTCATTTCCGTATTTACCAGTAAATAAAATGTTTAAATCAAAATTGTTGTAGTTAAATTGCATATTAAATCCGAATGAAAAATCTGGAGTTGGGTCTCCAATAACTTGTCTGTCATCATCGTCTAATGTTCCATCACCATTTAAATCTTTAAATCTAAAATCACCTGGTTGTGCATATGGTTGAATAATATTTCCAGCGTTATCTGAATGGCTATTAATTTCTGTTTCATTTTGAAAAATTCCATCAGTTACAAATCCATAAAATAATCCAGGAGTTTGACCTTCTGCAGTATAAGTTAAGCTATTTAAACGTTGGTGATTTCCATTCCAAATAGCTTCTCCATCAGCTAATTCAACTACAGTTGCATCATAACTTGATAAGTTTAGCGTAAATGCAGTTTTTAATTTATTGATTTGTTTTTTATAAGTAATACCTAAATCAACACCTTTTGTTTCGAAACTACCAATATTAGCCCATTGCGCATCGTAACCAGAACCTAGGTAAGCAGGAATACTTTTTGCCATTAACATATCGTGTGTAGTTCTTTTATAAATATCAAAATTTATATTTAAACTACTATTAAATAAACCTAAGTCAATACCAAAGTTCATATCTTCAACAGTTTCCCATTCAATAGATGGATTCCCTACGTTTGCAGGTGCTGTTCCTAATATAACTTGTTGGTCATCTCCTAAAGTATAGTATTCATTACCAATAGTTGTTAGCCTTGCGTTAATTGGAATAGAATTTCTGTTGTCATTTCCAATTTGTCCCCATCCTACACGAGTTTTTAATGAACTAATCCAAGATACATTTTGCATAAAATCTTCATCAGAAGTAACCCAGGCAGCAGATACTGAAGGGAATACTCCCCATTTGTTGCCGTCAGGGAAAAGGCTTGATCCATCAGCTCTTACAGTTGCAGTTAATAGATATTTACTTTTGTAAGAGTAATTTCCACGTCCTATGTACGATATTAAACTGTACTTTTCATTATTTCCAGTGGTAAAAAATCCTTCAGTTGCTGCATCAAGATATCTTAAATCTTCATGGTTACTAGGAATATTTTCTCCTGTACCACTTAATGTTTTTTCTGTTTGAGATTCTAAAATTACACCACCTAAAAGGTTAATGCTATGATCGTCTATTTCTTTTTGGTAATTAACGGTGTTATTCCAAGTTGTATTTAGCTTGTTATTGTGTGTTCTTCCTACAGAGTTTACTTCTAGCTTATCGTTTTCTTCTATATAGTAGTTTGGTGAAAACCAATTATTTTCCCAAGAACTATAATAAACGCTAAATTGAGATTTAAAAGTAAGACCTTCAATTGCTTCCCAATTTACATAGAAGTTTCCAACTGCTCTAGAGTATTCAGTATCGTTATAAGATCTAGCTAATTGTCCTAATGCATTTGGTACGTCTGTAATAGTTGGCGAAAAAATACTATACTCATTTAAGCCGTCTATTTCATAATCTGCTAAGTATGGGTTTGTAACAGGCTCTAATCTATGTGCATTCCAAACTAAATCTGGACCATTTTTAGTTTTTGAGTTTGCAAACGTAAAGTTTTCTCCAATTGTAACTTTATCGTTTAATTTATATTCTGTATTTAAACGTGCCGTTACTCTATTAAAGTCACTTCCTTTTATAATTCCTTCTTGATCTTGGTAAGAAATACTTGATGATATTTTAATATCTTCAGTAGCTTTTGCAATTGATAAGTTTGCGTTATAGATTGGTGTGTTTTGAGTAATTTCATTCCACCAATTAGTGCCGTTTCCTAAAGATTCAGGATCAGAATAAATTAAACTACCTCCATCATTTAAACTTGCAGCATTTAAAATTTTAGCATATTCAGTAGCGTTTGCTAAACTAGGATCTTTTGCTACAGACTGTATACCTGTATATGCATCAAAAGAAACAATTACTTTATTTGTTTTAGCTTGTTTTGTTCTAATTATTATAACTCCATTTGAAGCTCTAGAACCAAAAATAGCCGACGCAGATGCATCTTTTAAAACTTGAACACTTTCAATGTCTTGAGGAGATAAAAAGTTAATATCATCTAAAGGCACATCATCTACAACATATAAAGGAGTATTGTCTCCAAGTGTTGAAATACCACGAATAGTTATTGAAGAAGAAGCTCCTGGTTTACCACCACTTGAAGAAACCTGAACACCTGGTAATTGACCAGCTAAGGCATCTTGAATGTTGGAAACAACCCTTTTTGAGAGTTCTTCACCTTTTACGGTTGAAATGGCACTTGTTAAATCTTTCTTTTTTACGGATCCGTATCCAATTAATACAACTTCATCTAATTGTTCTGTACTAGCAATTAAATCAACATCTATAGTTGATGTGTTTGCTACAACAATTTCTTGAGGTAAAAAACCTATATACGAAAAGATTAAAGTGTCTGTGTTATTTGCAGAAATAGTATAATTTCCATCAAAATCAGTTGAAACTCCAGTAGAGGTTCCTTTTACTAAAATGGATACACCAGGCATTGGTTCTCCACTTGAAGTTACTGTTCCGGTTATTTGTTTTTGTTGAGCGAATATTGTTCCTCCTACAAGTAAAAATATGCTCAAAATTAAAGAAGTGAATGTTCTCATTAGCTTCATAAATTTATGGTTTAATTTAATGTGTGTTTGTTTTTTTGAATACCACGAAAAACACTAATTGTTTTTCGTGGTATAAATACTAAAACTTAATTATATTCGTGAATTGTTGCTCTTAGTAAAAAGTAATCGAATGTGACGGTGTATGTACCCGCTTGATCTTTAAATTTTAAATCTTGTGACCCATCTCCAGATTTACATTTAACATAATTTACGGGTATTATTGTTTCACCACCAACTTCAAAGCCACAATCAAATGGTCCCCAACCATCTGTTTGTCCAATAAATTTTAATGAAGTATCTTCTGTAATTTCAATATTGATTGTAAAAACATAAGGATTTCCGTTGCTATCTTTTTCCATTGGAATAGCATCTGCAGGGTTCCAATCTAAATCGTAGCCAGCAAATCCATTACCCATTAAGTACATGTTTTCTTTAACATCTACGTCTACTTCCATTTTTTCATAGGTATATTCTAATGTATATGGATTAAACTCTACATGGTAATAGCCATCTTCAGCAAATTCAATAGTACCACTACTTTGTGAGTTTATAATTTTAGAGTTGTCATTAGGATCAGTTCCCCAATTGTTAGGTTCCCAATCTAATTGACCTATAAATTTTATTCCATTACCTACTGTGTAGTAATATTCTATAACAAACCAATCATTATTATCTGGGTTTTTCCACATTTCAGTTGCTTTGCTAGGATCCCATCCATACCAGGTAGAACCTCCAACTGCATACATATTAAATATTTCATCTTTTGCTCCAACAAGAACTGTAGAATAAGTTGCGTTTGTATTTCCAGTTTTATCAATACCGATAGCAGTAAACTCAATTGCCCCAGATATATCTGTTAAAGGTATTTCAATTGAATCTGTAAAGTTATAGTTTAGAGTGTTTTCTGGCATTTTTAGTTTAACCTCATAGTTTAAACTTTCATTCATTACAATAACAGAGTCAAGTGCTTTATTATCAGAAAAATTTATATTTAAATCAACTAGGTCACCAACGGTGCTAGAAGTGCCACTAATTGGCGATGTAAATGTTATTACTGGTAAAGTAGTGTCGTAATCTAAAGTAACAACAACATCATAAGTGCTTACGTTTCCTCCTACATCTGTAGCTGAAATTTTTAAGGTGTGAGAACTGTTTGCTTGTTCTTCAGCAGGCACTAAAAACTTATAATTTAAGTTATACTCTTTTAGAGGGTTGTCAAAAGTAATATATTTATCTAGGTACCAATTATCGTAGTTAATGTTTATATTTTCTATACCATTATCATCAGAAATGGTTCCTTCAAAAACAAATTCTAATCCGGGAGCTGAACTAATAGCTGTTGTTAAATTAGAAATGTTAGGGTTTGTAGCATCATTTATTTCGTCATCATCATCGCATGATGTAAAAATAAAAAATGAAAATAATACTGTGGATAAAATTATCCGAAAAAATAGTTTACTAGTCATTTTTAAAAATTTTGGTTTAGAAATTTAATAGGATAAAATTACCGATAGTATAGCTTGAATAAGGTGTAAAATTTGCTCAAATATAAGGTGCTATTTGCTCAAATTTTCAATTATAAGGTTGAAATTGTTATTATTGAATTAGATTTGTTTTTTTTAATTAAAAATTGAGATATTGAATAGTTCAAAATTTATTAATTCATTTTTTATAGACATTAATAGAAAAATACTTTTAATTGTATTTTTAATTATTGGGGTAACTTTATTTGCACAAGATAAACTACCGCCTAAATTAAAATTCAATTCTATTACTGTAGAAGATGGGTTGCCAAATAATATTATAAATTCTATTGTCCAAGATTCTGTTGGGTATATTTGGATTGCAACTAATGATGGGTTGTGTAGATTTGATGGTAAAAATTATAAAACATTTAGGCATTCAATAGAGAATAAAAATTCCATTTCTAATAATTTTATTCAATCATTGTTTGTTGATAGTAACGGTGATTTGTGGATTATGACAGATCAAGGGTTAAATAAGTTTGATACCGTAAAAGAGATATTTGAAATTTATTTAGCTGATGGAATTAGTGGGCTCAGTCATAATAGCATTACAACTATGGTTGAAAGAAGTAATGGAGAGTATGTTGTTGGTACGTATGGAGGAGGTATTAATATTTTAAAAAATGGAACATTTATCCACAACTATAAACAAGAAAATAACTTTGATATATCTTCTAATTTAATTTCATCACTTCAAATACAGAATGATAGTATTTTATGGGTGGGGAATTGGAAAAAAGGACTTAATAAAATTAATTTAGAATCAAAAAAAGTTACAAATTTTAATTATGGAATTGATGAAATTACTTCATCAGGCGAAATTAATACGTTGTATTTAGATAAAGAAGGTTATTTATGGATTGGCACAAATGCTGGCTTAACAATTTACAATACTAAAAACGAAGCTTATTTTAAAATTAATCTAGAAAATTGCCGTTCATTTTCAGATAACGATATTTTAAGCATTTTTGAAGACAATGAAGGTGTTGTTTGGTTAGGTACCCGAAACTCGGGTATTATAAAAGGTAAAAGAAATGAAATTCTTTCAAAAAAAGAAAAAAATACGTTTGTAAATTACTTTCCAAATAGTTTTGATGATAGTGTCAATTATCGCTCGGTAAGTTCCTTTTATCAAGACAATCAAGATAATATTTGGATAGGAACTCATTTATTAGGTGTTAATGTTGTTAACCCAAATGGAGAAAGTTTAAGATTGTATAACAACTTAGCTAAAGATAACAGCAAGTCTAGCACCAAAAGTACTTGGGGAATTAGCGAAGATACTAATAATAATATTTGGGTAGGTACAGATGGCGGAGGTTTGTATAAATTTAATCCATTTACAAATAATGTAGAAAAGTTTTTACATAATCCTTTAGATAATACTTCTATAAGCGATAATGCCATTTTGAGTTCTTGTTTTGATAGTAATGGAAATTTATGGATTGGAACGTATGCCGGTGGATTAAACGTGTTAAAGTCAGGATCAACAAAATTTACACACTATAAGAAAGGACTTTCAAATAAAAATTTAAATAGTAATGATATTCGTGTAATTTTTGAAGATAGTAAGCAACGCATTTGGATTGGAACCAATGGAGGTGGTTTACATTTATATAAACCAGAAACCGATGATTTTAATTTTATAACAGAAGTAGGTTGGTTAGATATTAGAGCTATAACGGAAGATTTAAATGGCAATTTATGGATTGGGACTTTTGGCACTGGAATTTTGTCGTTTAATTATGAAAAAAATAAAATAGAAACATATCCTGAATATGATAGTTTAAAAGCACATATTGTGTTTGATGTTGAATTTGTTTCTGAAGAGGATTTGTGGATTGGTACACGATTTAAAGGGTTGATACATTTTAATTTAAAAACCAAGAAAGTAACACAGTATACAGAGACTAATGGACTTTCAAATAATACTGTTAAAGCTATAGTTGTAGAATCCAAGTCTAAATTATTACTGAGTACCAATAATGGCGTAAATTTATTTAATACAGAAGATGAAGAATTTGATAGTTTTGTTTCTGCAAACGGAGTTAGAGTAGGATCTTTTAATGGTAATTCAGGATTTTTGTCTAAAAATGGATATGCTGTTTTTGGAGGGCTTAATGGTTTAAATATTTTTTATCCGAACGAAATTTATAAAGATTACAATCCTTTAAAAATTATATTTACAGATTTTAAATTATTTAATACATCTATTAATGTAAGTAATGAAATTAATAAAACGCCTTTAAAACAAAGTCTTTCTAAAGTTAAAGAGATTGAGTTGGCGTATAATCAAGATGTTATAACAATTGAATATGCAGCACTTAACTTTCCAAGTTCAAGAGGAATTAACTACGAATATATTTTAGAAAATTACGATACACATTGGAATAAAGTAGGTGCTACTACATCTGCAACCTACAGAAATTTATCACATGGTGAATATGTTTTTAAGGTAAGGTTAGCTCACGAAGTGGGTAATAAAGACCAACAAATAGCTACGGTTAAAATAATTATTAATCCACCATTTTGGTTAACATTACCAGCGGTTTTAATGTATATAATTAGTATTTCATTTATAATTTTTGTGGTTTTAAAGTATTATGCAAATCAAATTAAACTGCAAAACTCACTTTTTTATACTCAAATTTTAAGAGAACAAGAAAAAGATTTAAATAAAGAGAGATTTCGGTTTTTTACAAATTTCTCACACGAGCTTAGAACGCCATTAACTTTAATTTTAGGACCTATTTCAGATATATTGAGAGAGGAGAAAAACGGTAAAAACACAAGTAAGTTAAAGTTGATAAAAAGAAATTCTCAAATTTTGTTAGAGCTTATAAACAAAATGCTCGAATTTAGAAAATCTGAAACAGAACACAATCACTTAGAAATAGGAAAGTATAATTTCACCCATTTCTTAAAAGAGATTTCAAGTAATTTCGAATTTTATGCTGTTCAAAAAGAAATTCAATTTATTATTGAAATTGAAAAAGAGTACTACGCTTGGTTCGATTATAAAAAAATACAACTTGTAATTTTTAATTTGCTATCCAATGCATTTAAGTATACTCCAAAAGGCGGAGAAATTAAAATTACAATTCAAGAAACTACAGGTACTATTTTACTTAAAATTGCCGATTCAGGTTTAGGAATAAAACAAGAAGCATTAGATTCTATTTTTAATTTATATTACCATAAAGATAATGCTGATGCTATTGAAGGTACGGGTATTGGATTGGCTTTGTGTAAAAAATTAATGGATTTACATGAAGGTGAAATATTGGTAGAAAGCAAAATAGGTGTTGGGTCTTGTTTTAAGATAGAATTATTTAAAAATAAAGAACATTTTTCTAAAATAAAAAATGTAGAATTTGTAGAATCTGGAAATTTTATCATTCAAAAACCTTTTATAGACGAAACAGATATAATGCATAATGAACCAGTACAATTTAACTTTAATAAAAACGATAAGGTTGTTCTTATTGTTGATGATAATTTAGATATCATAAATTATTTAGGCGAAATTTTATCGGTTAATTTTAAAGTAATATCAGCAATAAACGGAAAAGAAGGAGTAGAAAAAGCCTTTGAAATAATACCAGATTTAATAATTTCTGATATTATGATGCCAGAAAAATCTGGAATGAATTTATGTAAAGAATTGAAAAATTCAGAAAAAACGAGCCATGTTCCAATTATCTTATTAACGGCCAAATTAGGTGAAAGCGATCGGTTAGAAGGTGTAGAAATTGGTGCAGATGATTATATTACCAAACCTTTCGATTCTAATTTTTTAATGGCTAAGATTGAGAGTTTATTTCAGAATAGAAAGAAGTTAATTCAATTTTATAGCACATCTAAAAAAGAGAATTTAGAACAAAACCAATTGAAAGAAAATGTTGAAGATAAATTTCTTGCTAAATTAGAAAAATTAGTTCTCGATAAGTCTACTAGTGGTGATGTGTTAATTCCTGAAATAGCAAAAGAGTTGGGGTATAGTAGATCATCTCTTTATAGAAAAGTGAAGGCGGTAACAGGAGCTTCGGTAAGCGATTTTGTAAAAAGAGTACGATTAAATAAGGCTGCAAAATTATTACTCGAAAACAATTACAACGTTTCTCAAGCAGCTTTTGATGCTGGTTTTAATGATGTTAAATACTTTAGTGTTAGTTTTAAAAAACAATTTGGAATTACACCTTCAAAATATAAAACTACAACTAATAAAAAATAGAGGTTTATTAAGTATTTATATTTTATAGCGTAGTAGAGTAAAACTAAAACCTTCTATTTATTACTTCAAATTATATAAATTTTAAATTATAAATTATAAATAATTACTACAATTCTTAGTCTATATTAATTTATATAATGATATTTTAGCTTTTATTAAATAATTAAAGTCTTTTTAAAAAATCAATATTGAACTGCTATGTGTTAATTTTCAGTAGAAATATTTGTAAATATAAAATATATGCATATATTTGGTAAACCAATTTGGTAAACCAATATAAAACGTTATAAATGAACTAAAAAAAGACATGATTTAATTGTTTTTTCTTTAATAATTTAAGTTTTAGCTCTTTTAATTGTTCAATTAAATGTGTTTTTTAGAAATAATATAAGTAAATATTATAATTCAGTTTTTAATTTATAATTAGGGGGTTGTTTATTGTTTGCTAGAAAATATAAATTTCAAATAGGGAGCCTAATAAAATTTTAGGTGTAACATTAAAAAATGAAAATGAAAAATATAATAAAATTAATTCCGTTGTTAGTATTGGTAAGTTTTATTTCTTGCAAACAAACTGATTCTAAAACTGCTGAAAATTTGTATTCTAAAGAGAGTAGTCACCCAAGTTTAATTTTAACTAAACAAGGTGTAAAAGATATTAGAGCTAACTTAGGAAGTATTCCAATTTTTGATAAAACATTAGCAATTGCTCAAGCAGAGATTGATGCTGAAATTGTTAAGGGGTTTGATGTTCCTGTTCCTAAAGATTACTCTGGGGGATATACACACGAAACACATAAAAAAAATTACATTTTAATGCAAAAAGCAGGTGTACTTTATCAAATATTAAACGATGAAAAGTATGCTAAATATGTAAAAGATATGTTATTTGAGTATGCAAAACAGTATCCAACATGGCCTGTTCATCCAAAACCAAGATCGTATGCTAGAGGTAAGTTATTTTGGCAATGTTTAAACGATTCTAATTGGTTGGTATATACAAGTCAAGCATACGATTGTATTTATAATTATTTAACAGAAGAAGAACGTAATGTTTTAGAGACAGATTTATTTAGACCTTTTGCAGATTTTATTTCAAAAGAAAATCCACAATTTTTTAACAGAGTGCATAACCATGCCACTTGGGGTAATGCTGCGGTTGGAATGATTGCTTTGGCAATGGATGATGACGAATTGTTAGATAGAGCATTAAATGGAGTTAAAGATGTTGATTTTAACCCAAACGAAAAAGATAATGATGGTGGTTACATTAGAAAAGATGGTCAAAAAATTGGTTTTTTTGCCAATATAAATGAGCCTTTTTCTCCAGATGGATATTTTACAGAAGGACCTTATTATCAACGTTATGCTTCGTATCCATTTTTAATTTTTGCACAAGCACTTCAAAATAAAAAACCTGCAGAAAAGGTATTTGAATATAAAGATGGGGTGCTTTTAAAAAGTGTAATGGCTTTATTAAATTTATCAGATGTAGATGGTGAGTTCTTTTTATTAAACGACGCTCAAAAAGGAATGTCTTATTTTAACGCCTCTTTAATTTCTACTGTTGATATTGGCTATCATTTTGGTGGAAATAATCCAGAATTATTAAGTATTGCTAAAATGCAAGGCGAGGTTACTTTAGATGATGCTGGTTTAGCAGTGGCTCTAGGTATTAAGGAAGGTAAGGAAAAACCTTTTGTTAAAAAATCAATTCAATTGTCTGATGGTCCCGATGGAGACCAAGGAGCAGTTGGAATTTTACGTAGTGATGATTTAGAAGTTGTTTTTAAATATACTGCACACGGGTTAAGTCATGGACATTATGATAAGTTGTCTTTTGCTTTGTTTGAAGATGGTGTTGAAGTGGTACAAGATTATGGTATGAGTCGTTTTGTTAATATTGAACAAAAAGGTGGTGGAAATTATTTAAAAGAAAACACAACTTGGGCAAAACAAACTATAGCACATAATACGATAACCCAAAATGAAAAATCTCAATTTAAAGGGAATTATGACATTGGAAGTAAATACCACTCTAATAAATATATATTTAGTGTTGAAGATAAAAATATACAAGTAGCTAGCGCTAAAGAAGAAAATGCATACCCGGGTACAAAACTTCATAGAACTATGGTAACTATTAAAGATGAAGTTTATGAAAATCCTTATGTATTAGATATTTTGCGAGTAACATCTGAAAATAATAATCAGTACGATTTACCATTTTATTTCTTAGGACAAATTATGCAAGCAGATTTTGAATATTCAAAATTACCAACACCAGAAGTTTTAGGTAATTCAGATGGCTATCAGCATTTATATAAAGAAGCTGAAGCAAATGTAATGGGAGAAAATATAAAATTAAATTGGCTATTAAATAATAAATTTTATACATATTCAGCTGTAACAACAAATAATGATGAAGTTATTTTTGGTAGAATAGGAGCAAATGATCCAGAATATAATTTACGTAATGAGCAAACATTAATTTTAAGAAAAAAGAAAGCAAAAAATGCTTTATATGTTTCTACAATAGAATCACACGGTACCTATGACCCTGTTTCAGAATTGGCTATCAATGCATATAGTAATATAGAGCAATTAACGGTGGTTCATAATTCTAAAGAATATACAGCTGTATTAATAGAAGAAAAAAACGGTACATCAAAGCTTTTTATTATTTCAAATGAAAATAATGATAATGAAGCAACACATAAATTAACTATAAACAATAAAGATTATACCTGGAAAGGTTCTTATATATTAATAGAAAATAAATAAATATAAAATTATGAAACGATTTAGTGAAAAATACATCATTGCAAAGGATATGGAATGGGAAGATCTTGGTGGAGGAGTATCTAGAAAATTCTTAGGTTACGATAATCAAATTATGATGGTAAGCGTTAAATTTGATAAAGGAGCATTAGGGGCGCCACATCAACATTTTCATACACAAGCTACTTATTGTGTTTCAGGTAAATTTGAATTTGAAATTGATGGAGTAAAGCAAATTGTAGAAGCAGGAGATGGTGTGTATATTGAGCCTAATTTATGGCATAGTGCAGTTTGTTTAGAAGAAGGACAATTAATTGATACATTTAGCCCTGTAAGAGAAGATTTCTTAAGTGGTGATGGAGTATCATATTTTGGTGATAAAAAATAATTAAACAAAAATTAATTCAAAAGCGTTGACCTTTTTTGGTATAAAACGCTTTTTTTAACTGTTATTACTAAAACGTTATAGTGAATCTGTTAAATATTGAAAATAAATAGTTTAATATTTTTATTTAACTTTAAATTAACATATATTTGGTTTCCCAGATTGGTTTACCAGTTTTTAAAAGAGGATATAAATAAGTTTAACCGTTTAAAATAAAATTAATTAAATGATATAATAAAGTAAACAAAAAAAAGGATAGTTGCACCTATCCTTTTTATTAAAAATACTTCTTTTCTGAGGGAAGTAAAATTTATAATATGTACTCATTTTAAAAAATACATTCTGCAATATTACAAAAAAAGAAATAAATGTTCAGAATTAAATTTTTTAAAGTGATTGGATAATTAAAGATTAACAATCTATACTAAAAGTGATACAAAATAGTATTGCTAAAACTAAACTTAACATAAAAATTTAAATTATGAACTTAAAAATTAAGCTAACGCTAATTGTAATATTGATGCTCAATATTTCATTAATGGCTCAGGAAAGCTTTACAATAAAAGGAACGGTTTTGTCTGCAAAAGATAATATGCCAATTCCTGGTGTAAGCCTTTTAATTCAAAATACTACTCGAGGAGCCTCTACAGATTTTGATGGTATTTTCAGTTTAGATGTAACAGAAGGAGAAGTTCTTGTGGCATCTTATATTGGGTATAAAACCCAACTTATTACGTTAACAAACAAAAAAGAAATTACAATTACTTTAATAGAAGATACAGCGGTTTTAGACGAAGTTGTTGTAGTGGGTTATGGTGCTAGAAGAAAAAGTGATGTAACAGGTTCTGTATCTTCTGTAAAAACAGATGAATTAACGGCTTTTCCTGTGTTAGAAGCAGAGCAAGCACTTCAAGGTAGAGCAGCAGGTGTTGTTGTACAGTCTAATAATGGTGGTGAGCCAGGTGCTCCTATTAAAATGAATATTAGAGGAAATACATCTATTAATGCTAGTAGTGATCCACTTATTGTTGTAGATGGTTTTGTTGGAGCAACAATGCCTCAGGCAGGTGATATTCAATCTTTACAAGTTTTAAAAGATGCTTCTGCAACTGCTATTTATGGTTCTAGAGGATCAAATGGTGTTGTTTTGGTAACTACTAAAAAAGGTAGAAGCGGTAAATTAAATGTTGAACTTAACTCAACATACGCTATTCAAACAACTTCAAATAGTTTAGATTTATTAAATGCAAGTGATTTTACAAAATATCAAAATGAAATAAGAGCAAATCAAGATAATTCAACTCCTTATGTTCAAGGAGATTATGATACAGATTGGCAAGATTTAATTTATAGAACAGGTAATACCTCAAATAATCAACTTTCTTTTTCAGGAGGTTCAGATAAAGTAAATTACTATGCTTCAGGTACTTATTTTACACAAGATGGGGTGCTGGTTAATTCTGCTTACGAAAGAGTATCGTTTTTAACAAATTTAGATGCACAAGTTTCTGATAAATTAAAAATAGGTCTTGGTTTAACAGGTGGTTTAAGTAAAAAAGATGGTGTTACAACTCAATCTGATGGTTCTGTTACCGTGGGAGGTGATGATGTAGTTTCTTTAGCTATGAGATTTGCTCCAGATAAAGGAATTTATAATGATGATGGTTCTTTTTCAACAAATGATAAGATTGGAGATCAAGTTGATAACCCTTGGGCAGTTGCAACCCAAAGAGATGATGATACGGAAATAGAAAATTTTAGAGCTAATTTTTATGCAGATTATGAAATTATTGAAGGTCTTACATTTAAAACAACGTTTGGTTTAAGTAATAGCAATACTTTTAGAGGTATGTATATGCCAAGAACATTAACTGTTACTGCAGGACAAGGTTTAGATGGACGAGCTATAATTAGAGAAAATAAATCTAAAAGTGTTTTAAGTGAAAATTACTTAACCTACAAAAAAGAGATAGGGAAAGGAGATTTAACATTATTAGCAGGTTATTCTTATCAAAAAACAACGAATAAAGGTTCTTATAGTGAGGGTACTGGAACAATTTCAGATTCTTTTTCTTACTATGGTTTATGGACAGCAACTAATTTAATTAATGGGGGTTCAGGAGCTATTTATGTAAATGAAACAGAAATTCAATCTCAATTTGGAAGAATTAATTACGATTATGATGATAAATATTTATTAACAGCTACAGTGAGACGTGATGGGGCTTCTAACTTTGCAGAAAATGAAAAGTATGCCATTTTTCCATCAGCAGCATTAGGTTGGAAAGTTTCTAGTGAAGACTTTTTAAAAGACCATGAAACAATTTCTAATTTAAAGTTAAGATTAAGTTATGGTGTTACTGGTAACCCATCAATTGATCCTTACCAATCTTTAGCAAGTATTGCAAGTTTATACGCTTCTAGCAATGGTGAAACTGTTGCAGCTGTTACACCAAACCAACCTTCAAACCCAAATTTAAAATGGGAATCATCTTACCAAACAAATATTGGTGTAGATTTAGGTTTATACAATAATAAAGTATTACTTTCTTTAGATTATTATAATATTGATACTAAAGATATTATTATGATTAATAAAGGGATGCCTGATTATTTAGGATTTTATAATGATGAGATTTTAACAAATGCAGGAGAAATTAATAATAAAGGAATAGAAGTTTCTTTAAATACAAGAAACATTATTAAAGACGATTTTAGTTGGACAACAGATTTAGTATTCTCTAAAAATAAAAATACAGTAACTTCTTTAATTAACGGGGTTGATTGGTTTGGAGATGGTGCACCAAGTTATTTTAGTGTTGATGATAACTATATTTTAAGAGAAGGCGAAGAAGTAGGTCTTTTTTATGGTTGGGACTATGCAGGTGTATACCAAGGAGGTAATTTTCCAGCTGGTACAGCTACAATTACAGGAGGAGTTGCTGGTGATCCATTATTTTTAGATTTAGATGATAGTGGAGATATTACCAATGATGATAGAAAAATTATCGGTAATCCAAATCCTGATTTTACTTGGGGTATAACCAATAGCTTTAAGTATAAAGATTTTGATTTTAATATCTTTTTTCAAGGATCTCAAGGTGGAGATATTTTTAATATGACTAATGTGCAGTTAAATAATGGAGATGCAAATACTACTTACGATTATTATAATAATGCCTGGTCATCATCTAATACAGATGCAAGTCAACCTCGCGTAGGAAATAATAGTTGGAGAGAAATCTCTTCTCGTTTTGTTGAAGATGGTAGTTATATTAGATTAAAAAATATAGCTGTAGGTTATACATTTCCTTCAGAAAATATACAAAAGTTAGGTATAGAAAATTTAAGATTATCATTGAGTGCGCAAAATTTATTAACAATTACAGATTACTCTGGTTTAGATCCTGAAGTTAATTATTATGGTGCTTCTGGAGATAATGATACATCTAGTAATACTGTAAGAGGATTTGATTTTGGGAATTATCCAACTGTAAAATCTGTAAGTTTTAGTCTTAGCGTTAAATTTTAATCAATAATTTAAAACATATATAATGAAAACATATAAATATTTATTTTTATTGATAGGATTATCAATAATAGGTTGTTCAGATTTAGAAGAACATCCAGTTGGATTATTATCTCCCGATGGATTTTACTCAACGGTACAAGATATACAAACTGGGGTAGATGGCTCTTTAACACATGCCATGAACGAACAAATTTGGGGAAGAAAATTGTCTATGTCGCTATTAGTGCGTTCTGATATGGTGAAGCTTCAATCTTCTCAAACATATAGATTAGAGATGGATATGCATTCTATAACAGGTGATAATGAAATGGTTTATGATCCTTGGAGAAGAATTTGGTTAGGAATAGCTGCAGCTAATAATACAATTGCAGGCGCTGAAGATGTTGCTGTAGATGAGGAAGTTAAAAATCCTGTTACTGCACAAGCTTATTTTGCAAGAGCATTTTACTATTTTCATTTAGTAAGATTGTTTGGAGATATACCTTATATTGATACTCCAATTGACGATTTAGAAGCTGCATCTACAGTAGGTTTAACACCAGAAGCAGAGGTATATGAAAATATTATTTCAGATTTACAATTTGCAAAAACTTGGTTGCCTAATACACAAATAACAAGATCTAGACCTTCTAAAGCTGCGGCTAGTTCATATTTAGCTTTAGTGTATTTAACTATGGCTGGGACAAGTGATAATACGTATTTTCAAAAAGCTTTTGATGAAGCTAAAGAAGTAATTGATAATAAAGGAGTATATAATCTAGATCTAGATCCAGATTTTCAAACATTATTTAATGCCAATAAAATTGACGCTTCTTTAGAACCAATTTTTGTATTAGATTACAATGCTTACGAAGCAGATGATAATGGGTACGATCAAACAGCACCAATGACAGGTATTAGAGGAGATGATGACGATCAAGGTTGGTCTGTTTTAGTTCCAACCATGGCTGTTTATGAATCTTTTGATCCAGATGATTATAGAACAAATGTTAGTTTTCAAACAGAAGCTACAATTGGTGGAGTTACTGTAGATTACACCCAGTTTACTATAAGCGGGCATGAGCACGCTGCAAATAGGCCTTATATTGCTAAATATACACGTTATCCAGGGCCTTATGCTCGTTCAAATAAAAGAGCAACCAGCCATAATAACTCTATGTTACGTTATGCTGAAGTATTGTTAATCGCTGCTGAAGCTGGAGTTGAAATAGGGAACCCTTTAGCTTTAGACTATATTAATCAAGTAAGAGCAAGAGCTAGAAAAGGTGGAGCATCTACTTCTGGAGGTTATACTGAAGTGGTTATACCTCCAAGTGCGGTACCTGCAGATCTAACTTCTGTTACAGTTGAAGATGTATTAGAAGAGCGTAGAATAGAATTAGCTTTTGAAGGTAAAAGATGGTATGATATTAAAAGAAGAAAGTTAGGAGATCAGGTATTTAGTGCTTCTGGTTATGAAGGAGCAAAACCAGACTGGAATTCTTCAGTAGATTATGATACACCAATACCACAAGATGAGATAGATAGTAACCCTAATATTGGAAACTAAATTAAATGGTTGTATAAAACGATAGTAATCGTTGCTAGTTTTTAATCTTGGGTTTACACATTATTAATCAGTGTAGATCCAAGATTACTAGTATATAAATGTACCTTACCGAGTTATCATAAAATTCAATAGGTTTAATTATAAACGTTAAAGTTGATTACTTTTTTTGCCTAAATTATTGATTGTTAGTAGAAAGTAAAACCTATTTTAATTTGTTATATAAAAATAAACCAAAATATTTATTACGTATGTCAACAAAATATATATATTTAATTTTAACAGCAATCTTACTTTTAAATACAGCTTGTACAATGGAAATTCCAATTGAACACCTCAATATGAATTTAAAGCCAAATACATTAGAATATAGTAAAGCTGTATTGGAAAATGAAATTCCAGGAATTACTGTAGATCATATTGCAATAACAGGAGACGTTATTAGAGATGAATCTATAGAAAAAGGTTATAAATTTATATACCTTTTTATGAAAGGTCAGGGAACCGTTGTTGTAGATACTTTAAATTATAGTATTGTTCCAGAAACTATTTTATTGCCTAATATGTTAGAGATGATCTCAATTAGTGCAAATAAAAATGATACCCTTCACTTTCTTAAAATAGCAACTAATTTAACCGAGCAAGATCTTCTTGATTTAAAAGAGTTTCCGAAAGAAAATACACAAAAACCTTATTTTGCAAAATTTAATGATTGTGAACCTTATACAGAACCTATAAAGAGTCCTAATACAATAAGCAGAACAGTATTGCCTAATAAATATATACCACGCATTGCATTGGGTACAGTTGAAGCTCCTGGTCCAGATAAAGTAGGAGCGCATGAACATGGCATGTTAGAGCAATTGTTTTTAGGGTTAACAGATAATGAAATTACAGTTTTTGCAGATGATGCTCAAATTAAACTTCCAGCATATTCAATTTTACACATTCCTTTGGGTTCAAGTCATTCTGTTGAGGTAGAAAAAGAAAAAAAAATGTATTATATGTGGATGGATTTTTTTAGAGATAAAGAAGGGGAAGAGTGGTTGAAAACACACAATAAAATTACAGAATAAAAATTAACTTAATAAGGTCTAGTTAATGCAAAGCTTTTTTAATAAGATAAATAATTTAAAAATCCAGATTTGCTACTAATTTAGTATGTCTTTTTTGCTAAAATTCAAAATAATTTAATGGTTTTGTAATCTTTTTAGGTATTTATAATAAAAAATATGAATGTATTACTAAAACGTTATAGTGCTAAATGTTAAATATTTAAAATAGTTTGAAGAATATTTTTTTTTAACTTTTTTTTAATATATATTTGGTAAACCAAATTGGTAAACCAATTTAAGGTATCAAATAAAAACAAGTATTAACATCTAAAAACCAGTATATTATAACGCTTTAAATGATAAAATAAATTAAATTAAAAAGAAAAATGATAGTTGCACCTATCTTCTTTAAAAATAATCTTTTCTGAGATACTAAAAGTTATACATATTAAAAAATACAACCTGCAAAAAATACCTAAGCAAGCATACGAATCTTCAGAGTTGAGTTTTTTAATGAGGTAAGGCAATTAAACATTAATTATTGATATTAATAGTAATAACTAAACAGTTACTAAAATTAAACTTAACATAAAAAAATAGATTATGAATTTAAAAATTAAGCTAACCTTAATAGTGATATTGATGCTCAATATACCATTAATGGCTCAAGAAAGTTTTACAGTAAAAGGTACTGTTACTTCTCAAGCAGATGGGCAGCCTATTTTGGGGGCAAATATTATTGTAGTAGGTACGCAAAAAGGTACAAGTACAGATTTTGACGGTAATTATCAAATTGAATTGGTATCAGGAGAAATTCTTGAAATTACTTATTTAGGTTATGTTACAAAAAGAATTCCCTATGTAAGTCAAGAAGTGATTAACGTACAATTGGTAGAAGATTCTGCTGTATTAGATGAAGTTGTTGTAGTTGGGTATGGAGATCAAAAACAAAGTAATGTAACAAGTTCTTTAACCAAAGTTTCTGGTAAAGATATTGAGAATGTTTCAGTATCTCGTGTAGAAGATGCGCTTCAAGGAAAAGTTGCAGGTTTAAGAATTCAAACAGTTGCTTCAGAAGCGGGTGGTGACCCTAAAATTACATTAAGAGGGCCTGGGTCAATTACGGGTACATCAGCTCCATTAATTGTTGTTGATGGTGTTGTGCTGGGTACCGATGCAGATATTTTAGGTACCATCGATAATAATAATATACAGTCTATAAGTGTTTTAAAAGATGCCTCATCAGTTGCAATATACGGTTCTCGTGGTGCAAATGGGGTTATTTTAATTACGCTTAAAGAAGGTGTTTCAGGAAAAACTAGTTTTTCATATAATACATTTGTAGGGTATAAATATTCTGAAAATAATGATAATTTTAATACATCAATTGCCGATGAAAGAGCTAGATTAGATGGGCTTCAGGCAACAGTTTCAGCAATATTGCCTACAAGTGAAAGATATGAAGATATTAATAGATATTACGACAATGCTTATGCAGAGCTTGAAGCTATGGATTTTATTGCTTCTTTAGGTGGTGGCGAAACAAACTGGCAAGATGAAATTTTTGATGGTGGTTTTATACAAAGTCACTCTTTAGCTGTAAGAGGTGGTACTGAATTAACAAGCTATACTGCTTCTTTAGGATTTTTAGAAGATGAAGGTATTGTGTTGACAGATAATTTTGAAAAAATTAATGCCAGAATTAAAGTTGATAGTAAATCAAGAAATAAGAAAATTAAGTTTGGTGCAAGTTTAAGCGTTAATTACAACGATCAAGTTAGAGTTCCAACCAGATTTACAGATCCATTAAGACAAATGGGGCATTTACCTCTTTACTTAAATGAAGATCATTTAAAGTATGTAACTCCTTTTTCTACAGCTGTTGGTACTTCTACAGATGCAGGAAAATTGTTCGAAAACCTTGGTGTAGGTAGCTATGGATTTTCAAGAGCTTTTGACCACACTTTTACAGTAGACCCTAACAATCCTAGAGATATTCTTAGAGATGCAGAAACAGGACTTCCTATTCCTAGTGGATTAACTTCTGGTGGGTTAACGTTGTCTACTACAAAAAACGTACATCCACTTGTACATTACTTAGAAAGATCAAGAGTAAAGAAAAAATTAAGTTTAAATACTTCTGCTTATATCGATTTTAAATTAGCGAAAGGTCTTAATTTTAGACAATCTATTTCTGGTGTTTTTAGACATAATAAAAACAATAATAACGATTATTTTTATGGTCAAGAAAATAGAGATCAAGAAGCTTTTAGATTTGAAGGTAGAGATGAGTTAAATCAATACGCAGTAGAATCATTACTTAAATATAATACAAGTTTTGGAGATCACAATTTTAATTCTGTATTCGGTTTTGAATATACACGTAGAGATTTTTACGTGCAAGAATCTGAAGCTGTAGGTTATACAAATGATTTTAATAACAATATTGCAATTGCAGATGGTGGAACTACTTATACTGACAATGGAACCGATAAATTAGTTTCGTATTTTGGTAGAGTAGATTATAATTATGATGAAAAATACCTAATGCAATTATCTGCTCGTACAGATGGTAGTTCTAGATTTGGTACAAATACAAGATTTGGATTTTTTCCAGCAGCTTCAGTTGGTTGGATAATGTCTAATGAAGATTTCTTATTAGAAAGTGATCTAATATCATTTTTAAAAGTAAGAGCTAGTTACGGTATTTCAGGTTCTAATGAAATATCTAGAAACATCTATGAATCTCTTTATAGATTTGAAGAAACTTTTAGTACAATTAGTTATAATGGTTTAACAGGTGTTAAAGGTGTAACGTTAGCTAATCAAAATTTAGGTTGGGAAAAATTAGTAGAATTTAATCCAGGAGTAGATGTTAGATTTGCAAATGGACTTCTAAACTTATCTGTAGATTATTATGATAGACGAAGTGAAGATTTAATATTATTTGCTCCAGTACCTGCTACTTATGGTACAGATAATTGGTTGCAAAATATAGGTGAAGTAAAAAATTCAGGTGTTGAAATAGAAGCGAGCTCTAGGGTTATTTCAAAAGAAAACTTTAGCTGGGTTGCATCAGGTCAATTCTCTTTAAATAGAAATGAAGTAGTTAGTTTAGGTAATAATGAACAAATTATTTCTAGAATAGATCAAGATACAAGACCTACAGAATTTATTGCAAAAGTAGGACAACCAATAACATCTTTCTATGGCTGGGTTTATGAAAAAGAAATGCCTTTAGAGTGGATAGACAATCCTTTTAATAGATTTAATAATGATTTTGCAAATGTATATGTAAAAGATTTAAATAACGATGGTATTATAGATGGTGAAGATAGAACAGAATTAGGTAATCCATATCCAGATTTTACTTGGGGTTTAAATTCAGACTTTACGTATAATGATTTTGATTTTTCATTTCAATGGCAAGGATCTCACGGTGCTGAAGTAAGAGTAGCAGATTTAGATCAGTTATATTATGCAAGTGAGTCAGCAGTTAATCCAGTTGCAAACTTTCCAGATATAGATAAAACAGTTCATAGAAGATATACAGATGATCATATTCAAGATGCATCATTTATAGCATTAAGAAATTTAAGTGTTGGATATACAATACCAGCATCAATTGTTTCAAAATATAATATTGATAGATTAAGAATATATTTAACAGGTGAAAATTTACTTTTCTTTACTGCTGAAGGATATGAAGGGTTTAACCCAGAAGCTGCTGGGCAAACATCAGATAATGCTAATACACCTCTAACATCAGGTTATCAAAGAGGTGACGGACCAATAGTTAAAACAATTTCAGCAGGTATTAACTTTCAATTTTAATTAATTATGAGAAATATATATAAAAATATAATAGTTTGTTTTTCTCTTATGGCTTTATTTGTAAGTTGTGAAGAAGAACTAGATCTAAGTAACCCTACGGCACTTTCTATAGAAGAGTTATTACAAACAGATAATGGATTTCAATTATTATCTAATGGAGTTTTAGATGCTTATCAAAAAGTTCCAGCTAATGAGTTTTTACTAATAGAATTAAGATCGGATAATGTAAGGGCTAATACAGAAAATGGAAATTATCCAGCAATTAATGCATACAATGTAGATCCAAATAATGGAGATGTAGCAACGTATTATTCTAATAATATGTCTACCATTAAACATGCAAATACAATTATAGAGAATCGTTTTTTAGCACCAGAAAGTCAACAATATACAGTTGGTGAAGCTTATTTTATGAGAGCTTTATGTCACTTTAATTTAGTTAGAGCATATCAAAACGTTCCTTATGTAGATAAAGTTTTAGACATAAATACAGAAGAGGCTAGAGATTTTCCTCAGTTACCAGAAAGTGAAGTTTATGAAAGAATTATAGATGATTTTAAAACTTCTATTGCTTATTTAGATGGTGTAGAACAAAATAGATACAGACCTTCTAAAGGTGCTGCTATAAGTTTAGCAGCTAAAGCATATTTAAGTCAGCCAAATCCAAATTATTCTGAAGCAGAATTGTTATTAGCTTCAATTGTTGAAAATAGTGGAGCTTATAATTATAACTTATTATTTACAGAAAGAAGCAATGCTTCACAGTTTGAATTTAATGCAGACCCTACTGATGCTTCTGTAGATCTTTTAACAGATGCAGAATATTATGCTAACTTAGTTATAGATTATGGACACGTATTTGGTAATTCAATTTCAGGTGGATTTTCTGATGGAGTACTTGATGGTTCTTGGTCAAACAATTCTGCATATGAGATTAATAATGAAATAATTTTTTCAATAGCATACGAATTAGTTAGTAGTGATAATTATACAACTAGTGATAGTGGTTTAGATGATCAAGTAGAAACAGATTCAGAATCACATAGTTTTGCTATGACATTGCAAGGGCCATCAAATGGTGTAAATATTGCATCGCTTGATTTTTTAGAAGTGATGAATCCAGAATTACAACCAGTAAGATTTTATGCTAGTATTGATGCTTTATCTTACAATCCTACGCTTGAAACAAATGATACGTTTAATGCTAAATTCCCAACTGATGGTGAAATTGGTGATAACGATTGGATTGTTTTAAGATATGCTGATGTGTTGTTGTTGTACGCTGAATCTATTTTAGGAAATAATGATAGTACTACAGACCCAAGAGCTGTTGAAGCTTTTAATAAAGTAAGAGCTAGAGCAGGACTTGAAGAAGTTGCAAATTTAACTAAGCAAGCTTTATTAGATGAAAGAAGAGTTGAGTTTGTATATGAAAATCAACGTCTGTATGACTTAATTAGATTTGGTCAAGCAGATAATGTGTTGACGGAATTTTCTAATGAAAATAGTTTATTTTATGCTCCAGGGAAAAAATACCTTCCTTTCCCTCAAAGAGAAATAGACAATTTACCTAATTTTTATAATCAAAATAGCGGATACTAAAATCAGATAATTATGAATAAATATTTGTTTAAAATAAAATATATAGTTTTAGTTACATTTGTATCTTTAACTTCTTGTGTCAATGATGACTTGGCTGATGTAGGTGATTTAGAAGATATAACAGGGCCTACGCCGTTTTATAACGTAACCGATATTACTACTTCAGAATTTGATTGTAGCGATGTTGAATTAGAAGCTAACTATGAGTTTAATTTTCAAGCTGGTTCAAATTTAGCAGTAAATGGTATATATTATGAATGGAAAGTTTCACCTTCAGAAGGTATTGAATTAATAAATAAAGATTTACCTATTCTTGAAAAATCTATAGAAGGTGAATTAGCTACTGTTACAGCATTAGAAGATGCAATTTCTAAATTAGAATTTAAATTGCCGTGTACTGTAGATGAAGCTAAAGCTGCGGTGTTAGAAGCGCAAATAGCTGATTTAGAAGCGCAATTAGAAACAGCAAAAGCAAGTCTTACAGATGAAACTTTGCAAAATGTATCTAATTTAGAAAGTCAAATAGCAACTTTACCAGCGGCAACTTTACAAGATAGAGAAATAATAGTTTCTTTTCCAGGTCCAGGTGAATATACTGTGGGCTTAACTGTAACCGATAACCTTGGTAAATCAGATTATATAGAAAAAACAATTACAGTAAATCAAGTTGTGCCAACAATTCCAATTCCTGAAATTGGTGAGCCAAGTTTTGATGATGGTACTTTGTTTGATGGTACTGGAGACGGTAGAGACTCTTGGAGAGCTCCTAGTAGTTCTAAATGGGGGTCAGTTTTTCAAATTAACACAAAATCTGAGTTAGGTGTTTTACCTGACGGTTATCAAGCTGCTAAATTCCCTTCAGATGGATCTAGAGTTGGGTATCAAGAAATTGAAGTAACACCAGGAGCAACCTATGTGTTAACTTACTTTAGTGAGTTAGATACTAATAATATAGGTGAAGTTACCGTATCAATAATTAGCCCTAATGCAACAACACTTGATGAAGCAAAATTAGAAGCAAATATTATAGCTTCTAGAACAGAAAGTTCTGTAGGAAGAGTTGATGATGTATTTAAAAAACACGCAATTACCTTTGAAGCTGGTGAATATGAAAAAGTAATTATTTTACTTACTAATTCAGGTACAGAGTGTAGATTAGATGCATTTGATATAACAGTAAAACAATAATAAAGCTCTAAAATATAATATTATGGTTTATAAAATAATTAAAAAATTCAATAAGAGTATTTTGGTACTGTTGTTAATGTTTTTAGGTTTAATATCATGTTATGATAATGGTTACGAAGAATTTGTACCACCAACTGGAAATGTAAACAATATACAACCTAATACGTTATTTACAACAAGTACTAACCCAGATAATAGTTTATCAATGGTATTTAGAAGCTACTCAACAGATGCTGCTTCTTATTTATGGGATTTTGGAGATGGTAATACATCTACAGATGCTAATCCAGACTATACATATGAAAAAGGTGGGTTATATACTGTTAAATTAACAACAACAAGTTCAGATAATTTAATAGCAACAGACTCTTCAGATGTGGCACCTATTTTAGTTGATTTTAATCATACTTCTATAGATTCAGAAGTTACTTTTGAAAACCTTACTTCTGGTGCGGCTAGTTTAGTTTGGGATTTTGGAGACGGAGAAACTGTAGAATGGGATGCTGAAGATACAGAGGAAGATGCGAACTTTAACCCTGTACATGCATATAAAACAGCTGAAACTTTTAGTGCTACTTTAACCGCAACTAATCATTTAGGTACAGAGTTTTCTGTAACAAAGAATATTGAAGGATTAGTATTGTCTACAGTTCCAGATTTTACATTTATAACTAGAGGATTTACAGCTGAATTTACAGATGCTTCTATTTTAGCAGTTTCATATAGTTGGGACTTTGGAGATGGAAATACGTCAGAAGAAGCTAATCCAACACATATTTACGCTGGTGAGGGAACTTATGAAGTAGTTTTAACTACAACTAACGATGCAGGTGTATCTAAGAGTATTTCACAATTTGTTCCAATTGGAGGAATAGATCCTACATTTATGGCGGTTGTTCAAAATGGTACAGCTGATGATTGGACTAAAAATACTAGTGATAATGCTGATGCTTGGGATATGACTCCTAATAGTACTATTGAAGATAACACAGGTGCGGAGATTGCTAGTCCTTATAGAGCTATTTGGTATAATTCAGAATTAAACGATTATATCGATGCTACTTACGGTACTAATGAACAACCAGGATCATCAAGTGATGGTGCGTATGTTGATGGAGTTAAAACAAGAGCTGTTAAGCTTTCTAACAGTAGTCGTCGTTTATATCAAGTTGTAGCAGTAGAGCCAGGAGTTGAATATACGTTTACTATTGATACACGTTCTGAAGCAGAAGGAATTAATACAGAAGTATTTATTTTAAATAATGAAATTACTACTGAAGTAGGTTTAGATATGAATCCTGAAAATGATCCATCTGTAGATGCTTATTATAATATTACAAATGATTTCAATTCAAGTAAAGGGTCAGCAACTGAGAACACATTTACTACAACTACTTTTAGGTTTACAGCAACTGCAAATATTGTTGTAATTTATGTAAGAGCATTAAATGCTGTTGATAGTAGTAATGAAGTATTTATTGATAATATTGATATTATTACGCCAGAAGCTAGTGCTGGAGTTGATGCAACTTTTGAAGCTAAAACCTTAAATGGTACAGCTGATGATTATCAAGGTGAAACAGGTGATAATGCTGATGCTTGGGATATGACACCTAATAGTACGGTAAAAGATGATGTACTAGGTGAAATTGATAGTCCTTATAAAGCTATTTGGTATAATTCAGCATTAAACGATTATATAGATGCTACTTACGGTACTAATGAACAACCAGGATCATCAAGTGATGGTACGTATGTTAATGGTGTTAAAACAAGAGCTGTTAAGCTTTCTAATAGTAGTCGTCGTTTATATCAAGTTGTAGCAGTAGAGCCAGGAGTTGAATATACGTTTACTATTGATACACGTTCTGAAGCAGAAGGAATTAATACAGAAGTATTTATTTTAAATAATGAAATTACTACGGAAGTAGGTTTAGATATGGATCCTGAAAATGATCCTTCTGTAGACGCGTATTTTAATATTACAAATGATTTCAATCCAAGTAAAGGTTCTGCAACTGAGAATACATTTACAACAACTACATTTACATTCACAGCATCGTCAAATATTGCTGTAATTTATGTGAGAGCATTAAATGCTGTTGATGGTAGTAATGAGGTATTTATAGATAATATAGATATTATTACTCCAGGATTTTAAAATTATATAATTAAAAAAATGAAGCATTTCCGAAAAGAAATATTGAGTATATTTTTGTTAGCATTTCTAACTGTAAACGTTGCTTGTCAAGCACAGAAAAGTAGCGTTTCAGATTCGGATGTTAAAATTGAAAAGAAGAAAAAGAAGAAGAATAAGGTAAAACTTCCAATGATTGATTTAAGTCATTGGAAAGTTACCTTACCAGTTACAAATGAAAAAGGGAGACCTTATGAAATTGAACCTCCAAAAATTTTAAAATTTGCTGAAATAGATGTAGCAAAACCTTATATGTATATTGATTCTACAAGAGGAGCTATAGTTTTTCATGCAATGCCAACAGCATCTAAAACTAAAAATACGAAGTATACACGTTCAGAATTACGTGAGCAGATGGTGCCTGGAGATAATAATAGGAACTGGACTTTTGCAGAAGGTGGTTATTTGAAGGGAAAATTAGCGATGGCAGAAACCACAAAAGATGATGAAGGAAAATTTCATAGAACCATTATTATGCAAATTCATGGAAGGTTAACTAATGAACAACGCGATTTAATAGGTGAAGACGATAACAATGCTCCGCCAATATTAAAAATATATTGGGATAAAGGAAAAATACGTGTAAAGTCTAAAGTACTTAAAAATATACATGCTACCGATGAAGAAATACTTCATGAAGACGCTTGGGGAGATGATGAAGGTTTTAACTTTGAACAAAAAGTAGGTTTTAGAAAATTTACGTTAGAAGTTAAAGTAAGTGAAGGAAAAATGGTAGTGATATTAAATGGTAATGAATACAAAGTTTATGATGATATTCACATTAAACGTTGGGGTGTTTTTGAAAACTATTTTAAAGCTGGAAATTACTTTCAATCTAGAGATGAAGGGTCTTTTTCAACTGTAAGGTATTACGAATTAGAAGTAAGTCATTAAAATGTATTATAAATGAGTTGATATTAAAGTTTGAGTTTATTTGATGTATATGCTGGCTCTATTGCTAGAGTCAGTATATTCAAATTTATTTTCACTTAAAAATATTTTATATTTTAGATTAAAAATTATAACCAATATTAAAATGAAATTAGAAATACTAACAAAAATAGATCACATAGAAACTCAAAATTTAATTATTTCTAAAATAAGAGATTATATAAATTTTAAGAATTTAGAACCAGGAGATAAATTGCCATCTGAACGTATGATGTCTGAAAAGTTTGAGACCAGTAGAAATAATGTAAGAGAGGCAATTCAGCGGTTAGAGTTTTATGGTATTTTAAGATCAATTCCTCAAAGTGGAACTTTTGTTGCTAATATTGGTGTAACTGCTTTAAACGGTATTATAGACGGTGTTTTAAGGTTAGAACAACCAGATTTTAAATCACTTGTAGAAACTAGAATTTTGTTGGAGTTAAAAACTTCAAAATTAGCTGCTTTAAGAAGAACAGATGCGGATTTAAAAGAAATAGAAGGGGCATTAGAAGCATTTTCTAAAAAAGCACTTAACGGAGAAGATGCAGTGGAAGAAGATTTATTATTTCATTTAGCAATTGCTAAAGCTGCAGGTAATAGTACTTTAAATACCTTAATGTTAATGATAACACCTGAAATTATCATCAATTTTGAAAAACATCATGTGTGTGATAAAAAATCATCATTAATAGGTATTGAAGAGCATTCAGCTATTTTTAAAGCAATAAAAGAAAAGAACCCAACAGAAGTTAAAGAAAAAATGAAATTACATTTTAAGAATTTGTATGAGTATTGTTACAATGTTAAAATTTAAAATTATTATAAACGATAAAATTAAGTTACTCTCATAGAGGAAAGTAGTACGATTAATAAATACATTAAAATTAGAGGGAAGTTATTTACAATAAATTAAATTTCGTATTTATTAAGAGTGTTATTTAATGACTAAAATAGGGTTGGTCAGTGAATCTATGTTTATAAAAAACCCTGATTAAATTTAATAATAAATGAAATTAAAAGGTTTACGTTGGTGGGTTGTAGCGTTAATTGCACTTGCTACAATTATTAATTATATTGATCGTCAGTCATTAAGTGTACTGTGGCCTGAAATTGCAAAAGAATTATATCCAGGGCATACACCCGATGAAACAAAGGCAATTTATGCGCTTATTTCAATCATTTTTGTATTTTCTTATGCTTTCGGACAAGCCATTTTTGGTAAAATTTTCGACTGGGTAGGTACACGATTAGGTTTTGTGTTATCTATTGGTGTGTGGTCTATTGCAACAGCATTACACGCATTTGCTCAAGGGATATTAAGTTTTGGAATTTTTCGTTCAATATTAGGTATTTCAGAAGCAGGAAACTGGCCAGGAGCTGCCAAAGGTAATGCAGAATGGTTCCCTACTAAAGAGAGGGCACTTGCTCAAGGAATTTTTAATTCTGGAGCAGCTATTGGAGGGATTATATCTATTCCGCTAATTGCATTTTTAGCTGTATATTTTAGCTGGAAATCAATATTTATATTGATTGGTTTAGCAGGTTTACTTTGGTTAATACCATGGTGGATATTAGTAAAAGCACCACCAAAAGATCACCCTTGGATTACAGATGAGGAACGTGATTATATTTTAACAGGTCAAAAAAATGAAGATTTTGATGGAGATGGAACACCTGATCAAGAGTATAATCCTAATACAAAAGAGCTTTTAGGTCATAAACAAAGTTGGGGTGTAATATTAGCATCTGCATTTATAGATCCAATTTGGTGGCTGTTTGTTTTTTGGATACCTATTTATTTAAATGAAGTTTATGGAATGGATGTAAAATCTATTGGGCTTTATGGATGGGTACCATACGTTGGAGCTATGTTTGGAGCTTGGTTTGGTGGTCTATTAGCACAAAATAGATTAAAAGCAGGTTGGAATGCTAATAGAACACGTAAACTAACAATTACACTTGGGTGTTTAATTATGCTACCAGCATTAATTGCTATGGCAAATCCAGGAGAAGCTGTTACTGCCGTTATTATTATGGCTGTTATCTTGTTTGGTTTTCAAACAGCTATTGGTAATGTTCAAACCTTACCAAGTGACCTTTTTTCAGGAAAAACAGTTGGAACATTATCTGGATTTTCAGGAATGGCGGCAAAACTTACTGCTGCAGGTTTAACCTACTTAGTGCCTTGGTTAACTAGTGGAGGTAATTATACACCAGCTTTTATAATAGGAGCGGCTTTAGCTATTCTAACTTTAGCTAGTGTGTGGATATTTATCCCTAAAATTGAGCCAATTAAAAGAAATAAATAAAATAATTAAAAATAATTAAAAATGAGTAATGTAAATAATAAAGTAGCAGTTGTTACAGGTGCTACAGGAGGAATCGGATTTCAAGTAGCTAAAAGATTAGGTCAAGACGGATATACTGTAGTTTTAAATGGTATTGAAGACGAAGATGGAGCTAAAAGAGTTGAAGAATTAACAGCTGAAGGAATTACTGCAGAGTATATTGGATTTGATGTTACAAGTGATGATGCTGTAACTTCTAATATTAAAGCAATTGGAGAAAAATATGGTCACATAGATGTACTTGTTAACAATGCAGGTGGTTTAGGTGGAAGATCTAGATTTGAAGAAATGACAACTGAATTTTACAGATTTGTAATGGCTTTAAACCTTGATTCAGTATTCTTTGCATCAAGAGCAGCAATACCTTTCTTAAAAAAATCTGACAATCCTTCAATAATTAATTATACATCAAATGCAGCTTGGAATGCTGGTGGACCTGGAGCAGGTATCTATGGAACATCTAAAGCTGGTGTACATGCAATTACTAGAGCATTGGCAAAAGATTTAGCAGAATATGGAATTAGAGTAAATGCAGTATCTCCGGGTACAATTGATACTCCTTTCCACGCTCAAATTAAATCTACTAAACCAGAAGTTTTTGCTTCTTGGGCAAACAGTATTTTATTAGGTAGATTAGGTCAACCAGAAGAAGTAGCTTCTGTTGTATCTTTCTTAGCTAGTAAAGATGCTTCATTTATAACAGCTGAAACTATCCAAATTGGTGGTGGACAAGCTTTAGGAATTTAATTTATAGGTTAGTCTAAAAATTGGCGTAGGTATTTTCTACGCCAATTTTATAATAAAAAAATTTTATAATGAAAAAAGTAGTAACATTTGGAGAAATCATGTTAAGATTAGCTCCACACGGATTTTTAAGATTTTCACAAGCAAATAGTTTTGATGTGATTTACGGAGGAGGAGAATCAAACGTAGCTGTATCTTTAGCTAATTATGGTGTTCCTGTAGATTTTGTAACTCGTTTACCAAAAAATGATATTGGAGAATGTGCTATGATGGAAATGCGTAAAAGAGGTGTAAACTGCGATAATATTATTTGGGGAGGCGATCGATTAGGAATTTATTTCTTAGAAACCGGAGCTGTTAATAGAGGTAGTAAAGTAGTTTACGATAGACAACATTCAGCAGTTGCAGAAATAGAACCAGGAATGGTAGATTGGGAATCTGTATTTGAAGGAGCAGGATGGTTTCATTGGACAGGTATTACACCAGCCATTTCTCAAGGAGCAGCAGATGCTTGTTTAGAAGCTGTAAAAGTAGCTAGTAAATTAGGTTTAACAATTTCTACGGATTTAAATTACCGTCAGAAATTATGGAAATATGGAGGAGATAGAGAGGCAATAATGACTGAATTAACTTCGTACTGTGATATTATTTTAGGAAATGAAGAAGATGCAGAGAAACACTTCAACATTAAACCAGAAGGATTAGATATTACAACTCAAGGAGAACATGTAAAAGGAGAAGCATTTTTATCAGTTTGTGATCAAATGTTGAAAAAATTCCCAAGAGCTAAAAAAGTAATAACCACATTAAGAGGATCCATTTCAGCATCACACAATACCTGGGCAGGAGTTTTATATGATGGTAAAACATTATTTGAATCACCACAATACCAAATTACAGATATTGTAGACCGAGTTGGAGGAGGAGATTCATTTATGGGAGGTTTAATTTATGGTTTGTTAGAATATGAAGGAGATGACCAAAAAGCATTAAATTTTGCAGTAGCAGCATCTTGTTTAAAACACACAATAAAAGGAGATGCAAACTTATCTACAATAGAAGAAGTTAAAAAATTAATGAGTGGAGATGCTTCAGGTAGAGTTGCAAGATAATACTATATAGTAATATTTATGTTTGATTATAGGAAAGTTGGTTTACATCCATCAAACTAACTTTCCTTAATTTATGTAACATGTGTGTATTTACAAATTTAATACAAGTAAAAAGTAACTTGTAAGTCCAGATGTTGCTTGTTAAAATAAAAATGGAGGTATATGAAAAAGTCAATTGCAATTATTTGTGGTGGAGGTCCTGCTCCGGGAATCAATACTGTAATAAGTACACTTGCTAAAACATTTTTAAAAGATGGTTATAACGTTTTAGGTGTACACCATGGATATAAAGGGTTATTTTCTAAAAATCCTTCAATAAAATCCTTCGACTATCAGAGTGCAGATCGAATTTTTAGTTTAGGTGGTTCAATCTTAACTATGAGTAGGTTTAAACCAAAAGATAGCGATTTTAATGCAGATTTTTTTCAAAAAAATAATGTAAAATTATTAGTTACAATTGGTGGAGATGACACGGCTTCAACGGCTAGTAGACTTACAAAATATTTAACTAATAAAAAATTAAATGTAGCTCATATTCACGTTCCAAAAACCATTGATAACGATTTACCGCTACCAGATAGAAACCCTACGTTCGGATTTCATACGGCAAAAGATGAAGGTGTTAGAATTGGTAATACTGTGTATGAAGATGCTAGAACCAGTGAAAATTGGTTTGTAGTTTCTGCAATGGGTAGATCAGCAGGGCATTTAGCCTTTGGTATTGCTTCTGCTTGTCATTTTCCAATGATGATTATTCCTGAAATGTTTAATAAAACAAAAATTACTTTTGAAAAATTAACGAATATTATTATTTCGTCTATTATAAAAAGTAAAATTAGAGGAATTAAATATGGTGTTGCTATGGTAAGTGAAGGTGTTTTTCACTTTATGGATGATGACGAAATAAAAAATTCAGGTATTAATTTTACGTATGATGCTCATGGACATCCAGAATTAGGAAATGTTAGTAAATCTCATATTTTTAACTACCTTCTTCAGGTTAAATTAAAAGAATTAGGACTAGATATTAAAACTAGACCGGTTGAAATAGGTTATGAACTAAGATGTTGTAAACCAATTGCATTCGATTTAACACTATGTACATTATTGGCTATAGGTGTTAAAAAATTATATAAAGAAGGCGTTACAGGTTGTATAGTAAGCGCTAATTCAAACGGAGATGTTATGCCGTTATATTTACAAGATTTTGAAGATGAAAATGGTAAAGTTCAACCTAGATTAGTAGATATAGAGTCTGATATGGCTCAATTATTTATAAAAAATCTAATTTATATTAGAGAAAAAGATTATCAAGAAGCAAAACAATATGTAGAAGATCCTTCGGCATACGATTTTAAAAAAATATTAAACTGGAAATAAGTTATTGATTAACAATTAGTAATTATACAATAAACAAAATTATGGCACAATTTACAAGAATAGAAGTAGCAATAGCAATGAAAGAAACCGGGATGATTCCTTTGTTTTTTAATAGTGATATAGAATTAAGCAAAAAAGTATTAAAAGCATGTTATGATGGTGGAGCGCGCTTAATGGAATTTACAGCTCGTGGAGATTATGCACACGAAGTTTTTGGAGAATTAACAAAATATGCAATTGCAGAATTACCAGGCATGATAATGGGAGTTGGTTCTGTAACAGATGGAGCAGCAGCTTCATTATATATGGCATTAGGAGCAAACTTTATAGTAACTCCAGTATTACGAGAAGATATTGCTATTGCTTGTAATCGTCGTAAAGTTTTATGGTCTCCGGGTTGTGGAACATTAACAGAAATAGCAAGAGCCGAAGAATTAGGTTGCGAAATTGTAAAATTATTTCCAGGAGATATCTACGGGCCTCAATTTGTAAAAGGAATTAAAGGACCTCAACCTTGGACAAGTATAATGCCAACAGGAGGTGTTTCTCCAACAAAAGAGAATTTAACAGGTTGGTTTAATGCAGGGGTAACTTGTGTTGGAATGGGATCTCAACTAATTTCAAAAGAAATTATAGCAAAAGAAGATTACGACGGATTAAAAGCTAAAGTTAAAGAGGCATTAGCATTAATTAAAGAAGTAAGAAAATAAAAATACTATGTCAATGTATAAAAATTTATTAATTGTTTTATCATTTATTTTATCGATTTCTTGTAAAGAGGTTTCAGTAAATATGATAAAAGTTAAAAATATAGAAGAACTAAATTCAGCAATAAAAAAAGCTACACCTGGTGATGAAATTGTACTTGCCAATGGTGTTTGGAAAGATGTTGAAATTAAGTTTGTAGGTAAAGGAACTGAAGAAAAACCTATAACTTTAAAAGCAGAAACTGTTGGAGAAGTTTTTATTGAAGGTGTTTCTAATTTAGAAATTGCAGGAGATTATTTATTTGTAGAGGGCTTATTTTTTAGAAATGGATATACGCCGAGTGGAGATGTAATTGCTTTTAGAACAAGTAAAGAAAACGTAGCCAATCATTCTAAAGTAACAAATTGTGTAATTTTAGATTATAATCAAAAACAACGTGATAGAGATGATCATTGGGTGCAACTTTTTGGAAAACATAATGAAGTAAGCCATTGTTATTTTGGAGGAAAAACTAATGGAGGTCCTACGCTTAGAGTAGATATACGCGGAAATCAAAGTATAAGAAATTACCATCAAATTGTTAATAATCATTTTGGTCCAAGACCTAGAAAAGGTGGTGCAAGAGGAGAAACTATTCAATTAGGAGGTAGTTTTTCTTCAATGTCTCCTGGTAATACAGTTATTGCAAATAACTTATTTGAAGAATGTAACGGAGAGGTTGAAATTATTTCTAGTAAAACTAACTTTAACGAAATTAGAAACAATGTTTTTTATAAAAGTGAAGGGTCTGTTGTAACACGTCATGGTAATTATGCAATTATTGATGGAAATTATTTTATAGGTGATGGTGAAAATAAAAATTATGGAGGAATAAGACTTGTAAATACCGGTCATTGGGTAGTAAATAATTATTTCTACAATATTATTGGTGAAAACTTTAGAAGTCCTTTAGCTGTTATGAACGGGATACCTAAATCTCCATTAAATAGATACAACCAAGTTACAGATGTAGTAGTTGCATACAATACGTATGTAAACTGTAAATCTCCTTGGCAATTTGGGGTAGGTACTAATATTGATCAAAAAGATGTCTTGCCTTTGTCTGAAATTCGTTCAGCTAGACCACTTAGAATAGACGTTGCAAATAATATTATTTTTAATGAAGTAGGTGATTCTAATCCAATTATAGAACACGATAAAGCCGATGGTGTAAGATTTAAAAGTAATATAATTAACAATCAGGGGGTTAGTTTTAATGATGAAGACCGTATTGTTCCTACTAGTTTTGAAATAACTAAAATTGGTGAATATGTTTTTGTTCCAACGGGTGTTTCTGATGAGTTTAAACCATATAATGGATTTGGATTTGAGGAAATTACAAACGATCTTTTTGGGAATTCTAGAGCAAATTCTAATTCAATAGGAGCTACTGTTTCTGATGTAACTAACGATCCATTAATTTTAGATAAAACAAAATATGGTGCTAGCTGGTATTCAAATGAAGTAACGCCAAGTGAACCTCAAATTTTTGAAGTATCAACTAATGATGATATTGCTGTTAAAATTGCTGAAGCAAAAGCAGGAGATATTGTAACATTAAACGCAGGAACTTACACAGTGCCTAAATCTCTAGTAATAGATAAAACCATTACAATTCAATCTAAAGATGAAGCAAAAGCAGAAATTGTTTTTTCAGGTGAAGAAAATACACCATTGTTTGAATTAAATCCTTATGGTTTATTAACATTAAAAAATGTTAAGATTAAAGGCAATGGAACTCAAAAAGCCTTTGCAAGTCTAAAAGAAAATATGTTTAATCATTTCGGATTAACAGTTTCTGGAAGTGAAATAAGCAACTTTGATTATGTTTTAAAAGCATACAAACAAACATTTGCTGAAGAAATTTCATTTACCAATACAACTATAACTAATTGTGAAAATGGTATTGAACTTTCAGAAGAAATTAACGATAAAGGAGATTACAATGTAGAATATTTAACCATAGACAACTGTCAGTTTAACAATGTAAGAAGCAATGTTGTTGATTATTATAGAGGTGGTTACGATGAGTCTACAATTGGAGGAAATTTAGCACTTACTAATAGTACTTTTGAAAACTGTGGTGCTAAAGAAGAAACTAATATTTTAATTAATACAAGAGGTATTGTTAATGTAAATATTGAAAATAATACGTTCCAAAATAATAAAGTAAAATTGGTAGCATTATTATGGGGAGCTAAAAATAATTCACACGCGAACAATAAAGTTCAAAATTCAGGGAAAATTGTAGTAGAAGAAAACTTAAAAATGAAATTAATGTATTAGCTGGTGTGAGCTAGTACGTTGATTTATAAAAATCTAAAAAACAAATAAATGGGAAAAATGAAATTTAATAGATTAATTTTTTGTATTTATTTGTTTTTTACTTTAGTGGGGAATGCACAACAAATCCCTACAACTAAAATTATTGAAAATTCTAAACTTTCAAATTATTTAACAGAAGAAGTTAAAGCACAATTAAATGAAAATAATATAATTTCTGAAGCTAAATTAGCGGATTATTTAAGAAATAAATTTTCTGAACGTTATTTCTTTAATTGGAAAAATGTAGATGAAAGGTTTCAAAAATACAACAAAACCTACCCTAATATTGAAGCAAGTCATACAGAACGAGCTTTAGATCATAGTTTAAAATATTCAGCAGTTACACAGTGGAAACTACCTTTTAATTATTTAAACGGTGAGCCTGTAAATGCTTATGCGTTACGTCATTTAGCACGTCAGCATAAAATGGTTGATATTGCGTATTATTACTACTATCAAAATAAAAATCCAAAGTATATTTCTTATTTCACCAATCAATTAAAATCTTTAAATATAGCTTTAAGTCAAGGTAAATATGAAAAAATTGAAGGTGGAAATGGTGTCTATGAAGCATTTAGATCTGGTTATCGTGTTTTAAATTGGTTGCAAATTTACAATATGTTTTTAGGTGAAGAAAGTTATACCGATGAAGATCAATTAATAACAGTTGCAACCTTATTGCAACACGGAGCGCATTTATATGCTAGTAATACAAAATTTAAATCAGGTAACCATCAAACTAGAGGTTTGTCGGCATTGGTTATGATTTCAATTTTATTAAGAGATTTTGAAGGTACCGATCTTTGGTATAATCATGCGATGCAATTATTAGAAGAACATTTATCTAAAGAAATTAATGATGATGGATTTCAATTTGAACGTTCTGTACATTATCATATGAGTGATATTGGCAATTATTATTATGTATACCAGTTAGCCAAATTAAGTAATATTAAAGTTGGCGATTTTTGGGAGAAAAAATTAAAATCTTTGTTTACAACATTAACTAAAATTGCATATCCAGATAAGTCAGCTCCTGTTTTACAAGATGATACAGATAATCCTTGGGCAGAAAAAAATGATATTTCTGGCGTATTAACTTTAGGATATTTACTGTTTAAAGATCCTTCTTTAGGCTATTTTGCAAATAATTATGTTGCAAGTAATATGTATTGGTTTTTAAATAAAAAACAATTAGAAGCTTTAAATTCAATACAAAAAGAAACACCAGTTATGGGTTCAGTTTCTTTTCCAACAACAGGATATTATATTTCTAGAGATGGTTGGAATGCTAATGCTAATATGTTAATTATTTCAGCAGGTTTAGATGCATTTAAGCCAGACCATCAGCATGGAGATATGTTGGGTGTTCAGGCTATGGCAAATGGTAACGTTGTTTTACCAAACTATCAAGTGCGCTATTCGTTAAAAGATTACGGATTTTTTAAAAATTCGATAGTAAAAAATGTTGCTTTGGTTGATGATGAATTACAAGGAAAACAGTATACATCAAACAAAGGAGGAAGTGGTTTTGGTAAATTTTTAGAACTTCCTAACCCTAAAACTATTTCTTGGAAAACAAATAAAGATTATGATGTGTTTGTTGGGTCACACGATGGTTTTAAAAATGTTGGAGTAAGTTATTCTCGTCAGGTAATCAACATAAAAAATAATTTTTGGATTGTAAAAGATAATTTTATTTCTCAAAAATCACATGCGTATAAACAAGTTTGGCAAGGGCATTATTCGCTTGAAAATGCACCAAATTTGTTAAGAGCAACGTTTGATGATGCTACTGGCTTAGATATTTATCAATTAAATAAAGTAGATACAATAAATACTGATGGAGCTAGAGGTAAACAGTGGTCGGTAGTAACTAAAAATGCGAATACTAATTTTAGTTTTATAACGGCACTTTTTCCATACAAAGGTTACGAAAATAGGTTAGATGAAACTGATGAAAATTTAAAATTAGGTACTTGGAAAATTAACAATCAAAAATTGTTTAAATCAGATGCAAGTACAATTATATCCAATACAACTACCGTTATTTTATTTGAAACTTCAAAAATAAAAAATGAAACAATTTCAATTGAATTTAATACAAAAGCAGATGTAATTATTTCTACAAAAAATGGAGTAACCTTGCAGAATATTGGTGATAAGCCAATTAAGGTTGAATCTGAAAATTGGAAAGCTGAAAAAGAATTAGATTCAGGAGAATTATTGAGCCTTTCCAGTATAAAAAATAATTTTTAAATAAAATTCTCAATTTTTATTTATTACAATAGAGTTAAATGTTTTATTAGTTTAAAACTTTGAAAAGTTAAATATGAAAAAATGGTTACAAAATAAAATATTAACTACTTTCTTTTGTGTTATAGCAATAGTGTTTACAATTCCAATAATGGCTCAAAAAGTGCCTTCAGATTTAATGGATAATTGTAAGCAATGGAAAATTACATATCCCACGGGAGAAGAAGATAAAACACTCTGTGGCGAAGCTAATAATGAGTTTTTTTATGTAAATGACGCTGGTGATGCAATAGTTTTTAGAACACCTATAAGAAGTGATAATGGTACTACACCAAAATCGGATAATATACGTTCAGAACTAAGAGAAAGAGAACCGGATGGTAGTGTAGATGTTTATTGGACTACAGAGGGCTCTCATTTAATATATGTAAAACAAGCAATTACACATTTACCAATTAATAAACGCAAATTAGTAGCTACACAAATACATGGAAATAAAGAAGATGGTATAGACGATTCTATGGTGTTAAGACTAGAAGGAACACATCTTTTTTTATCTTTTAATGGTGGTAAATTAAGAGATAATGTTACTATTTCTACAAATTATACACTAGGTACTGTACATGAAGTAATTTTTAATGTAATTAACGGAAAACATTATTGTTATTATTCTGAAGATGGAAATCTTTTGAATGCCTATAATAATGGAAATGTAGATCAATATTTAGTGAAAGTTGATGGTAATGATTATGTGATGGATTTAAATTATGATCAATCTTATTTTAAGGTTGGTAATTACACCCAGAGTAATGCAGTTGAAGAAGGCTCTGATACTGATAATCCAGAAAATTATGGAGAAGTTTTAGTATATGATTTTTTTGTAAAACATGGAGATGTTGCTGTTTCAGGAGTTACTTTATCACCTGAATATAAAGATCTTTTAGTTGGTAATACATATCAATTATCTGCATCGGTTAGTCCTGAAGGAATTGTAAATTCTGAAGTTAATTATAGTACTAGTAATAGTGCTGTTGCTACTGTTGATGTAAATGGTTTGGTAACTGCTGTTTCAAAAGGTAGTGCAATAATAACAGTAACTACAAGTGAAGGTGGTTTTATTAATTCAAGTACAATAAATGTCATGGAATCAGCTGTAGGTTCTAATTTGGCATTAAATAAACCAATTATTGGTACGGGAACTTCAGATGGTGAAAATGTAGTGTCAAATCTTGTTGACGGTTTAATAGCTACAAGATGGTCGGTTTCAGGATACCCACAAGCAGCAACCGTAGATTTAGGTGAAATTTATGCTATAGAAAGAACTGAGTTAGTAGCTTATACGGATAGAGATTATAAATATACAATTGCTGTAGCAACATCTGAAAATGGTCCTTTTACTCAAATAGTAGATAGGTCTGAAAATACTTCTCCGGCCACTGAATTAAATCCAAATATTAATATTTTTTCAGTAATAGAAGCACGCTTTGTTAAAATTACTGTTACAGGTTCCGAAAATTATACAGGTGATTGGATAAGTCTATTAGAATTTAGAGTTTTTGGAATTTCAACTTCTGTGGCTGATGACGATGATGATGGTGTTTTAAATAGTAATGATAAATGTCCAAATACTAGTATAGGAACCTCAGTAGATGCAAATGGCTGCGCACTTTTAGAATCTAATAATTTTAAAATTGAAGTACTAGGTGAAACTTGTTCTGGTAAAAATAATGGAAAATTAGTTATAACAGCTGTTAAAGATCAAGATTATACGTTAACTTATTATAATGAGACTTTTAGTTTTACTTCAGAAAAAACCTTGGAAAATCTTACTCCAGGAACGTATAGTTTTTGCATAGAAGTAATTGGCGTAACGTCTCCATATTGTTATACTGTGGTAATACCTGAGGCAACTACTATATCTGGGAAATCTACTTTAACTAATAAACAATTATTTGTAAATATTTCCAAAGGAACGTTGCCTTATAAAGTTATTGTGAATGGAAGTTTACAATTTAAAACCTTTGATAATGATTTTAATCTTGAAGTAAATCATGGAGATTTAGTAGAGGTAAAAACAGAGATTGAATGTGAAGGAGTATATTCTAAAAATATAGAATTATTTAATAGCTTAAACGTGTATCCGAATCCTTCTATGGGCTTATTTTCAATTCCAATAGAAACAAACCATAAAACGGTTGAAATTAGCGTGTTTAATACAGTTTCTAAGTTGGTGTTATCAAAAATATACAATGTAATAAATTCTAAAGTACAGTTAGATTTAACACATAAACCTAGAGGAATTTACTTTGTTAAAGTACATTTAGATAAAGATTATATTTTTAAAGTAGTAAAGCATTAAACGGTATTCATTTTTTGTTGAATTTTCTTAATTTTTAGTATCATATAATTGTTTGTATGTATTAGAAAAGGCTGTAATATTATAATAAATAGCTTAAAAATTGTAATATTGTAATAACAGTTTTTTAGTAGTTTTTTTATGGGTATAATAAAGCAATTTTTAAATTTTCTATTATTTTTAACTTCTTTTTATATAGTTGGTCAAGAGTTACCACCTATTAAAAATTATGCTTCAGAAGTATATGGTGCTGAAAACCAGAACTGGTCTATTTCTCAATCGGAAGATAAATACATTTATTTAGCTAATAATAGTGGTTTATTAGAATTTAATGGAGCTAAATGGAGATTGTATTCATCGCCAAATAACACAATATTACGTTCGGTAAATGCTATTGGAGATAAAATTTATACTGGAGCCTATATGGAATTTGGGTTTTGGGAAAAAAACATATATGGTAATTTAGAATATACATCATTAAGCGCAAAATTAAAAGAATCTTTAATAGAAGAAGATTTTTGGAGTATTATAGATTTTGATAAATGGATTTTATTTCAATCTTTAAATCGAATTTATATTTACAATACAGTTGATAAATCATTTAGAATTATTGATTCTGAAAATCGACTTCCAAAAGCTTTTAAAATAGACGAAAGTATCTATTTTCAAAAATTAAATGAAGGGGTTTTTAGAATTGAAAGTGGAGAGCCTGTTTTAGTTTCTGAAGATAATGTGTTTAAAGAGAATATTTTAGTTGATGCTTTTGAACTAGATGATAAAGTTTTATATTTAACTCAAACAAAAGGGTTTTATTATTTGGATAAAGATAACAATGTACATCAGTGGAATGTAACAACTAATCCAAAAATTACAGATTTAAGTGTTTATAGTAGTTTGCAACTAGCAAATGGTAATTTAGTTTTAGGAACTATTTCAAACGGAATTTTTGAATTAGATAAAAAAGGAAATGTTTTACTGCAAATAGACCAAGAAGAGGGATTGAATAATAATACTGTTTTATCTATGTTTGAAGACGTAGATAATAATTTATGGTTGGGTTTAGATAACGGTGTTAGTGTTGTTAACATGAATTCTCCTTTTTCAGTTTATAATGATTTTGGTGGAAAACTCGGATCTGTTTATACTTCGGTTATTTTTAATAATAAATTATACTTAGGTACTAATCAGGGGTTATTTTATAAAGAAATAGGTTCAAATAATGATTTTAAATTTATTACGGATACTGATGGTCAAGTATGGTGTTTTAAGGTACATGATAATACCTTATTTTGTGGGCATAATAAAGGAACTTTTATAGTTGAAGGAGATAAAGCAGATCTTATTCCTGGCGCTATGGGAACTATGGCGATTAAATCAATTAAAGGTCATGAGGATAAACTAATTCAAGGGTATTACTATGGTTTAAATATTATTGAAAAAGTTAATGATACTTGGAAACTAAGAAATAAAATAGTTGGTTTTGATCCGACAACTCGTTTTTTCGATTTTACCAATGATGGTAGTATTTTAGTTTTTCACGAATATAAAGGACTTTTTAAGTTAGATATAAATGACGATTTTACACAAGTTAATAGTTTTAAAATTTTAGAGAGTGCCCCCAAAGCTTTAAAAGCAGCAATATCAGAATATAATGGAGATTTATTATACACCTCGCATCAAGGTATTTTTAAATATAATTATAAAGAGGATTTGTTTAAAAAAGATGAAATTCTATCAGAAAAGTTCCTAAAAGATGATGAATTTATTTCAGGTAAATTAGTTTTAGAGTCTAAAACAAATACATTGTGGGGGTTTACAGATAAAAGTATTATTTATTTTTCGCCCGGTAAATTAAATAGTACTTTACAAAGTACTAAAATATATGTTCCAGCTTCTTTAAGAGGGAATTTAACAGGTTTTGAAAGCGTAATTAATTTAAAAGAAGAATTATATCTATTCGGGACTTCACGTGGCTATTTAATACTAGATAAAAGCAAAATTAACACAACTAATTTTAAAATATCAATAAATTCAATAGAAAAAAAGGCGTTAGATGATACTAAACAATTTGTTCCTTTAAATGGAGAAGTAGAGTTTAGTTCGAAAGAAAATAATTTAAATTTTACGTTTAGCGTTCCTGAATTTAATAAGTTCAATCAAGTTACGTATCAATATCAATTAGAAGGTTATTATGATAAGTGGAGTAATTGGTCAACAGATTCTGAAGCATCTTTTGAAAACTTACCTTATGGAAGAAGCTATACATTTAATGTTAGAGCTCAAATAGGAAATACATTATCTACTAATACAGCTACTTATTCTTTTGTTATTGATAGACCTTGGTATTTATCTAATCAATCAATTGTTATTTATTCATTTTTATTTGTAGCGTTACTACTGTTAGTTCATAGCTTGTATAAACGTCACTATTCAAAACAAAAAAAGAAATTAATAGACCAAAAACAACGAGAATTTTCTTTGTCGCAATTAAAAAGTGAAAAGGAAATTATGAAATTGAAAAATGAAAAACTTCAACATGAAATTGATAGTAAAACAAGAGAATTATCCGCTTCTACAATGAGTATCGTAAAAAAGAATGAAATACTAAATACCATTAAAGGAGAGCTTTCTACTATTAAGGATAAAGAAAAAATTAAGCCGGTTATAAAAATTATCAATAAAAACCTATCCAATACTAGCGATTGGAAGTTGTTTCAAGAAGCATTTAATAATGCAGATAGTGATTTTTTGAAAAAGATTAAAGAATTGCACCCAAATCTTACACCAAACGATTTGCGGTTGTGTGCATACTTGCGTTTAAATTTATCTTCAAAAGAAATAGCACCTCTATTGAATATATCAGCTAGAAGTGTTGAAATTAAGCGCTATAGATTACGAAAAAAAATGGAATTAGCGCACGAAAAAAGCCTTGTTGAATATATTTTAGAGGTTTAAAGCAAAAGCCTTTAAAAACAGCGTTTTTATCAATATAATCTTTGTTTACCATTCTTAGAGTTACTATAATTAATTATTCTTTTATTATTTAGGGATGTTAAAATCTATAAACTTTTAAAATCAAGCTTCCATAAGTGTTAGTAACCGTATAACGCTTTGGTATTTGCTTAGTTATTTATTTTAAAATGAAGGGTTTTAGCTTTTTTAATAGTTTTAGACTAATTTTTTACATTAGTCTAATATAACTTAGTTAATTCTTTTTTTATGTATTTCTATTGCAAGTATAGATTTAATCAACCTATAAAAAGTAAGGAATCTATTTTTGTACAACTTAAAATAAGAAGCTAATTTTTAAGGTAGATATTTTTTTAAAGCTCTATAAGTTATTAGTGAAAGTATTTTTAATTTAATTATTGCTAAAATGAAGTTATTATTTTTATAAATAATTGTAAAATTTTTACATTAATAAGTCAAATCTGATGAATATATATATTGTAGCCTAAATTTTAAGACTATAAATTACGCTACAGTTTTAAAATTTACCTCAACATTACCACAACATTATGCTAACTACAAGGTTTTAGTTAGGATTTATTAACGTTTTTTTAAGACTTTTTATTTTAACGTTAAATCCTCTTAGACCCTTATAAAACCAATAATAATAGTTCTATTTTAATCGTAAACTATAGTATATTAATGCTGTGTTGCTGGCTATATGTATGTTTTTTGTATAGGTGGCTTTTTAAAAATGAAATGAAATTAAGTGTAGTTTTATGTAAACTTAATTATCAATATATATGAAATCATTTTTATTATTAATTTTTCTCAGTTTTGGAAGTATCTTAGGATATTCACAAAACAAAGAAATAAAAGGAAATGTAGTTGACACAAATGGAATGCCTTTACCAGGTGTTTCTGTACTTGTAAAAAACACAACAAATGGTGCTTCTACAGATTTTGATGGAAATTTTACAATAACTAATGTAGAGAAAGGACAGGTACTTGTTTTTTCTTATATTGGTTTTGTAAACAAAGAAATTGTAATCAATAATGAAACTACTATTAATGTAGTACTTTCTGAAGATTTACAAAGTTTAGACGAAGTAGTCGTAGTAGGTTACGGAGTTCAAAAGAAAACCTTAATAACCGGAGCTGGTGTTAATGTAAAAGGAGAAGATATTGCTTCTTTAAATACTGGAACAGCTATGGAGGCATTACAAGGAACAACAGCCGGAGTTAGTATTACTAGAAACGATGGTCAACCTGGAGCAGGTACAAAAGTAACCATTCGTGGATTAGGTACTATTGGTAATTCTAATCCTTTGTACATTGTTGATGGAGTTGCTGTAGGTGATATTGATTATTTAAACTCATCAGATATTCAATCTATTGATGTTTTAAAAGATGCAGCATCTGCTGCAATTTATGGATCACGTGCTGCCAACGGAGTAGTGTTAGTAACTACTATTAAAGGACGTAAAGGAAGTCCTGCAAAAATTAGTTACGATACTTATTATGGAATTCAAAATACTTACAAAAACTTAGATCCATTAAATGCACAAGAATATATGTACATAATGGATGAAGGTCGTGTAAATGATGGTTTAGAACCAAACGATTGGGAGGCAATTTTAAAAAATAACGCTTGGTTAAATTCAAATTATCCAGGTTTAGGAACTCAATATGGAGAAGAAATTTGGAACGACCTAGAAAATGGTTGGGAAGGAACCAATTGGGTAGATGAAATGACTAAAGAAGATGCAATAATACAAAGTCATGCTATTAATATAACAGGAGGTACTGATAATATGACGTATTCATTAGGAGCTTCATATTTAGATCAAGAAGGAGTTATTGGTGGTGATATTATAGATGCTGGATTTGAGAGATTCACAACAAGGTTAAATACAGAAATGGTATTGAAAAAAAATGATGAACATAATATTATTACTATAGGAGAAAACTTTACTTATACCAATACAAAAAATAGAGCAGTAGCTACAGGAAATATTTATTATAATGACTTGCATAATGCATTAGTGCATAATCCATTACAACCTGCTTATTGGCAACAATCTATAGATAGTAATATTGACCCATTTGGATTTAGCCCATCATTAGACGGATTGGCAAATGATCAAACAAACCCATTGGCGGTTATGTATTACAGATCAAACTATAATTATAGTAAATCAAATAAAATTATTGGAAATGTATATTTAGAAATAGAACCAATAAAAGATTTAAAAATAAGAACTTCTTACGGTATTGATTCTTGGTTTGGACACAGCAGATCAATGAATCCAACTTATGGTTTAGGTTTATTGTATGAAGACAAAATAGATGGAGCTTCACAAAGTCAATACTTAGGAAGTAATTGGACTTGGACTACCACAGCATCTTATGATCGTCAATTTGGAGATCACAAATTAAATGTTTTAGTAGGTACTGAGTTGTATAAAAATCAGTTAAATACTGAAGTTGGTGGTTCAAGAAGTAATTTATTATTTCCAGGAGATCCAAACTATGCTTATATAAATAACACAGAGAGTCCTTCTTCTATTAATGAAATTAATACTTGGGGTGCAGATTGGGCCGCAGGTGGTGGAGGATTATTATCGTATATCGCAAGAGCACAATATGATTACAAAGAAAAATATTTATTCTCAGCAACAGTTCGTGCAGATGGATCTTCTAATTTCGCTGAAGGAAACAGATGGGGTACTTTCCCATCAGTATCAGCAGGTTGGGTTTTAACAAGTGAAGACTTTATGGAAGATAAAGTAGATGCATTAGATTTTGCTAAGCTTCGTGTAAGTTGGGGGCAAAATGGTAATCAATCCATTCCAAATTTTATTTACTCATCTCAAATTGCGTATGTTTTTCCAGGATATTTCTTTGGAGATACTAAACCAGTATCAGGGGTAACATCTTACCCAGAACGTGTAACAAATCCAGATGTGAAATGGGAAACATCAGAACAATTAAATATTGGTTTTGATACAGAATTTTTTGACTCGAGATTAGGAGTAACATTTGATTGGTATAAAAAAACAACAAAAGACTGGTTGTTAGAATCACCAATTTTAGGAACTTCAGGTGCTAACCCACCTTTTGTAAATGGAGGAGACGTTGAAAATACGGGTATTGAGCTTGTATTAAATTGGAAAGAGAATTTAGGGGATTTTAATTATGGAGTTACATTAACGGGAGCTCATAATAAAAATGAAGTAACAAGAATTGCAAATTCAGATGGAATAATACAAGGATCAAGTAGTGTATTATCTCAAGGTACTGCAGCTGTATCAAGAGTAGAAGTAGGTCAACCAATAGGTTTTTTCTACGGATATACAACAGATGGTATTTTACAAAATCAAGATGAAGTAGATGCTTATGTTACACCAAGCGGTGATCCATATTTTGCAGATCAACGCCCAGGAGATGTCCGTTTTGTAGATTTAAATCAAGATGGTGTTATAGATGAAGGAGATAAAACCTACATAGGAAATCCAAATCCAGATTTTGAAATGGGATTACAATTAAATGCATCTTACAAAAAAGTATATGCAAATGTTACTTTCTCAGGAAAATTTGGAATGCAAGTAATGCAATCATACCGTTCTTTTGCTGACCGTTTTGATCAAAACTACACTTCAGATATTTTTGATCGTTGGCATGGTGAAGGAACTTCAAATACATTACCACGTTTAAGTTCTACATCAAATAGAAATACAAATTTAATTTCAGATATTTTTATACACGATGCAGATTATTTAAGAATTAACAACTTAACAGTAGGTTATGAGTTTGGAGATATGTTTGAGGATTATGCAGCAATTACAAACTTAAAAGTATATGCAGCAATAAGCAACTTATATACATTCACTAAATATGATGGAATGGATCCAGAAGTTAGATTTGGACATGATTCAGATTGGGCATCAGGAATAGACTTAGGATTATATCCACAATCTAGAACAGTAATGTTTGGACTAAGTCTTGATTTTTAAAATTTAAATAAAGTAAATTATGAAAAAACTAAAATATTTTATAGCTATTGTCACAATGGTTATTACAACAAGTTGTGGTGATAAGTTTCTAGATACTGATAACCTTTACGGTAAAAGTTTAGATACTTATTATAGCACACCAACAGATATTGAAGAAGCTATGGCTGGAGTATATAATGCAATTTATACACCTGGTGTTCATAGTGAAGAAACTGTAGCTGCCAATCTATTATCAGATATGATGTTAGGAGGTGGGGGACCAGACGATAAATCAGCAAAATATGTTGATAATTTCGAAGATCCTGATGAAGATACGTATAGAGATATGTGGACACAATCTTATAACGGTATTGCAAGAGCTAATGCCATAATTGAAAAAACTGCTACAGCTGATTTTTCTACATTTTTTGCTAGTACAGAAGAAGCAGAAGAATTTAAAAATCAAGCTATTGGAGAAGCTTTGTTTATGAGAGCTTTCTTTTACTTCAGATTGGCTAAGTTTTTTGGAGGAGTACCTTTAATTATAGCAATCGATGATCCAAAAGATGTAGCAAGAGCTACTTATACAGAAACTTATGCTCAAATAGCATCAGATTTAAAGTTAGCAATAGAAACTATGCCTGATAAATCATTTACGGAAATTCCTACATCAGAGTATGGACACGCTAATAAATGGGTGGCACAAGCATATTTAGGAAGAGCTTACTTGTACTATACAGGTTATATGACCAACATAGAAGGGCAAGCTACAAGCGATTTACCATTAGCAGATGGAGGTTCATTAAGTGCATCAGATGTATCAGCATATTTAGAGGATTGTATTCAAAATAGCGGTTATGCTTTAGCAAGTGATTTTAGAAATTTATGGCCATATTCTTATGTAAATCAATCTGCAGGAAGTACTGTTTTACCTTGGGCTGAAACTGAAGGTCTATCTTGGGTAGGTCAAGATGGTCACTCACCAACTTTTGGTACAGGAAATTATGAAACAATGTTTGTGCAAAGATTTTCATTTGGAGATTGGGGTTGGAGTAATGGAAACAGTTATACAAATAGATATGTTTTATACTCAGGAATAAGAGATAATTCAATGACTCCTTTTGGTCAAGGTTGGGGATGGTGTACAGTAAATCCAACATTATATAACAATTGGGATGATGCAGATCCTAGAAAACAAGGATCAATATTAGATCCAAGAGATACAACCCAAGGAACAGCAGCTTATGAAGCTGGTAAGGGAGATCACGAAACAGGCTTATTTAATAAGAAGTATTCATCTATCCAATATCCAGATGAGGAAGGAACTGTAGTAGGTATGTTTGTACAATTATACGATTGGTCAAACACAGATATGCAATTAATGCACGCTCAAGACTTTATATTTATGCGTTTTGCTGATGTATTATTAATGCACTCAGAAATTACAGGAACAGCTGATGGTATGAATGCAGTGAGAGCAAGAGCAGGTTTACCAGCAGTAGGATATTCATTAGATGCTATAAAACAAGAACGTTTACACGAATTAGCATTTGAAGGTTTACGTTGGTTCGACCTTGTAAGATGGGGAGATGTAGAAACTGCTTTTAATGGTACTATAGATGTTACCAATTCAGGGATTCCAGCGACCTATAGTGTAAATTATAGATCAGAAACAAAAGGATTGGTTCCAATACCAGAAACGGAAGTACGTTTAAGTAATGGAGTTTACCAACAAAACCCAGGCTGGTAATAATTATAAACTTATAAACTTAAAAATATGAAAATTAATAAAATAATAGGTTTTTTTATTGCTTCACTGCTGTTGATATTAACAGCTTGTGAACCAATAGTTGACGAAGATGTACTGGAAAATACTACAGATGTTGCCGGAGTGGAACTTTCAGCTACACAGAGTACTCCAGGTGGAAATGAAATTACTTTAGATCTTGTAACTCCAGGTATTAATGGATATTGGGATTATAATTTAGGTCAAGCACTAACAGATAAAATTACATTTGTTTATCCAATACCAGGAACTGCTACTTTTACGTTTACAGGTACATTAGGAAAAGAGTTTTTTACAAAAACTATAGATGTTCAAGTAGATCAATTAGATCACGAATTAGATCACGATTGGTATAATTTGGTAAGTGAAGATACAGTTGGAGGAAAAACTTGGGTGTTTGATGGAGGTCCAAATCCAGATGGTAGAATGTGGTGGTTTATGTCTGCTCCAGGAAATAAAGATGGCGCTTGGGGTGCTTGGTGGAATGCAGGAGGAGATTGTTGTCCGCCTGTAGATGCAGCAGGTAAAATGCATTTCGATTTAGATGGAGCAGCTAACTTTACTTATTATGCAGATGCTTCTTCAGGAACAGGTGAAGCAGGTAGCTTTGTATTAGATGTTGCAAATCAGAAATTACAAATAATAGGTAGTAATATATTAGGAGCTGAAGAACCAAGAGGAAATCCAGAAGGAATTTACGATATAGTTTCATTAACAGAAGATCAAATGGTACTGTATTTATCTAACAATGCTGGTGGTACTGGTTGGACTTGGGTTTTTAAAGCTGAATAAATATTAAAATAGAAGAATAATTAATTATCGAGTTTTCTAAAAACAGTTGTTTTAACTCTTTAATAGTATCTAATAAATTAGTTAACATGTTAGACTTTATTAAAAATAGTAAGTTAAATGTTTTAGTAGGATTAATACTGATAATTATTATTTCTTGTGGAAGTGAAGGAGATGATAGCTCTCTTGATTCTGTAATAGATCCTGAAGTTATCACTCCTTCAAATCTTTTATTAACTATCGATATTGTTGGTTTAGATTCAGAAAATCCTAACGGTGATGGTACGGGAGTTGTTTATTGTACAGCTTCTGCCACAGATGCCATAAAATATGAATTTAAATTTGGTAATGGAGATGAAATTACCAATACATCAGGCTCTGTAGAGTATCAGTATACCGATAGAGGTACAAATAATTATATTGTTTCAGTAATTGCTTTTTCTAAAACAGGTGATACTATAAATACATTTCAACAAATTAAAATAACAGTACAGCGTGCACCATTTGATAATTTGATTTTCTTTGATGAATTTGATATTGATGGAAGTCCAGACGATTCTAAATGGGGGTATAATATTGGAACTGGAGATAATGGTTGGGGAAACGGTGAAAAAGAATATTATACAGATAGAGCTGAAAATGTTATTGTTGAAGATGGTTTTTTGAAAATTACTGCAATTAAAGAAGATTATGAAGGTGAAAAATATACTTCAGCCCGTATGTTAACTCAAGATAAATTTGAGTTTACTTATGGAAGAGTAGAAGTAAGAGCAAAGTTGCCATTTGGTAGTGGAACTTGGCCAGCAATTTGGATGCTAGGAGCTAATATAGATACGGTAGGTTGGCCCGCTTGTGGTGAAATTGATATAATGGAGCATTGGGGACACAACCATGGTACGGTACAAAGTGCTTTGCACACACCATCTAGCTATGGGAATACAACCAATCATGGCGCACAATTATTGGAAGATGTTTCTAATGAATTTCATGTATATATTGTAGAGTGGGACGATGAAGAAATTGTTTTTTCAGTTGATGATAAAGTAACTTATACATACAATCCAGCTACAAAAAACGATAAAACTTGGCCATTTACAGCCGATCAATTTATAATATTAAATGTAGCTATGGGAGGGAGTTGGTTCGAGATAGATCCAGATTTTACAGAATCTAGTATGTTAATAGATTATGTAAGGGTTTATCAATAAAATTAAGTATAAAAAATAGAAAATATAGTAATGAGAAAATTATTTATAGCATTTACGTTGATAACTTGGTTATCTGCATGCGTTCAAAAAGAGAATACAAAATCTGCTGCAGTAAAAGAAATAGAAACTGAAGAAATAACAGAATACGGTAATACACTACAAGTATTTACAAGTGCTCATAATTCAGAATTTAAATTAACACCAACTGGTACTATTGAATTTTCAGAGTTTAAACAACCTTTAGAAACAGAATCTTCTATTTTAGTAGATCCTACTAAACAATTTCAAACTTTTGTAGGTATTGGAGCATCACTAACAGATGCAGCAGCAGAAACATTTTATAAATTAACTAAAGAAAATCAGGCAAAATTTTTAGAAGCTTATTACAGTATAGATAAAGGTATAGGATATTCTTTATCTAGAACAACTATACATAGTAGTGATTTTGGTAGTGAAAGCTATACATATATTGAAGAGGGTGATGCTGAACTAAAAACCTTTAATATTGATCACGATAAAGAATTTAGATTACCATTTATTAAATCTGCAATTGCAGCAGCAGGAGGAAAATTAAAAATGTATGTGAGTCCTTGGAGTCCGCCAGCCTTTATGAAAACAAATAATAATATGTTAAATGGTGGAAAACTTAAACCTGAGTTTGCAGCATCATGGGCAAAATATTATGCTAAATTTATAAAAGCTTATGAAAAAGAAGGAGTTCCAATTTGGGGATTAACAATTCAGAATGAACCAATGGCAACTCAAATTTGGGAGTCTTGTATTTATACAGCTGAAGAAGAACGTGATTTCTTGAAAAATCATTTAGGCCCAACATTGGAAAATGAAGGTTTAGGAGATAAAAAAATTATTGTTTGGGATCATAACCGTGATTTAATATTTCAAAGAGCAAGTACTATTTTAAATGATCCAGATGCTTCAAAATATGTCTGGGGTATTGGTTTTCATTGGTATGAAGATTGGAAAGATGGAGTTCCAATGTTTGATAATGTAGCTAAAGTTCATGAGGCATATCCTGATAAAAATCTAATATTTACAGAAGGTTGTACAGAGTCTTATAATTTAAGTAGAATTGTAAATGAAGATCCAAAATTAGCAGAACGTTATGGGAAATCAATGATCAACGATTTTAATAATGGAACTGTTGCTTGGACTGATTGGAATATTTTATTAGATGAAACAGGAGGCCCAAACCATGTAGGTAATTTATGTTTTTCTCCAGTCCATGGAGATACTAGAACAGGTGAACTTAACTTTACAAATTCATACTATTATATTGGTCATTTCTCAAAATTTATTAGACCAGGAGCCAAAAGAATTTCTAGTGTGTCTAGTGCAAACAAATTATTAACTACGGCATTTATAAATAAAGATAAAAGTATTGTTATTGTTGCTATGAACCAAAGTAGCGAACCTTTAACTTATACAGTAACTATTGGTTCAAAAACCGCGACATTAGATATGCCTGCACATGCTATAGAAACATTATTGTTGAAATAAATTTAAGCTTACCTCAATGCCTAAAACTAACTAATACTATTAATTATGAATAAATTATATACAATATCAATAAGTTTAATTGTAGCCATGGGAGGCTTCTTATTAGGTTTCGATAGTGCAGTAATTTCAGGAGCAGTAAGCGGTATAAGAACTTACTTTGAAATGACTGACTGGGAACTTGGTTTTTCTGTTGGATGTGTGATTTTTGGTGCCATGGCTGGTAATATTACAGCAGGCCCATTAAGCGATAAATTTGGTAGAAAAACAATATTAATTTTAACAGCCTTATTATTTACAGTATCAGCATTGTGGTCTGCATTTGCAACAAATTATATCTCATTTGTTATTGCTAGAATAATTGGAGGTGTTGGTGTTGGAGGAGCTATTTTAATTGCACCAATTTATATAGCTGAAATTGCACCACCAAAATTAAGAGGTAGTTTGGTTTCATTAAATCAATTAAATATAGTTTTAGGTATTTCTGTTGCTTATTTTTCTAATTATTTTTTAAAAGATATAGAAATTGAAAGTTGGAGATGGATGCTAGGAGTAGAAGCGATACCAGCTGTTATTTACTTTTTAGCGCTGTTTTTTATACCGAAAAGTCCACGTTGGTTAATTCAAAAATTGGGGAAAGTTGCTGTTGCTAAAAGTACTTTAATAAAAATTGGAGGTGAAGAGTTTGCTCAAAAAACAATAGATGAGGTACAAAGAGGTATTGATAAAAAAGAAGAAAAAGGAACGTATGCAGATTTCTTTAGTAAAAGAATGCGTGTGATTGTAATTATAGCTTTTGGATTGGCATTTTTTCAACAAATTACAGGGATTAATGCTATATTTTATTATGCTCCAACAATTTTTGAACAAGCAGGTGGAAGTACAGATGCTTCGTTTTTACAAGCAATAGTTGTTGGGTTAACAAATCTAGTATTTACTTTTGTGGCTATTTATTTAATTGATAAATTAGGGAGAAAACCACTTTTAATAATTGGTACTTCTGCAATGGCAATTTCTTTGTCAATGGCAACTTTTGCTTTTAATGAAGCAACATATAATTTTAATGAAGCAACAATTGGTGAAATTACTAATCCAGAAATTAAAACTGCATTAACAGAATTAAATGGACTTTCATTTGTGTCTCAAAATGAGTTGTTTGAAAATGTTGAGCCATTATTAAATGAAGTTCAATTTACAGAGTTTAAACAAAACGAAATAAAAAGCTTTATCAATATTAATGCAACCTTAGTATTAGTTGCAATATTGCTTTATGTAGCTGCTTTTGCAATTTCATTAGGACCTGTAATGTGGACAATGTTATCAGAAATTTTCCCTGGTAACGTAAAAGGAATTGCAATTTCAATAGTAGGTTTCTTTAATTCATTAGTAAGTTATACTGTAACACAATTCTTCCCATGGGAACTTACCAATTTAGGTCCAACAGTTACTTTTGCAATTTATGCAGGTATGGCAATTTTAGCATTGTTATTTGTATTAAAATTTGTAATTGAAACAAAAGGGAAAACATTAGAAGAAGTAGAGGAATTATTAATTAGATCGTAATAAAAAAATGAAAAATATAGTAATAATTATTTTTTGTATTTCATTAATTTATGGTTGCAAAACAGAGCAATCAAAAAATAAAAGTGAAGCAATGGATGGACCAGCAAAAGTAACATTAACTAATACAAATGGTAAATATCAATTATTAGTTAACAATAAGCCTTTCTATATTGATGGTGCAGGTTTAGAGTTTGGTAATATTGAAGCGTTGGCAAAACACAACGGAAATTCTTTTAGAACCTGGAGAACAGAAAATGGACAAAGAAGTGGTAAAGAGGTTTTAGATGAAGCTTATAAACATGGATTAATGGTAACTATGGGTATTGAAGTTGCCAGAGAACGTCACGGATTTGATTATGATGATGAGGTTGCTGTAAAAGAACAATTAGAAAATATTAGAAAGGAAGTTTTAGAGCTAAAAGATCATCCTGCTTTAATGATTTGGGCAATTGGAAACGAACTAAATTTAAGAGCTACAAATCCTAAAGTTTGGAATGCTGTAAATGATATTTCTAAAATGATTCATGAAATAGATCCAAATCATTTAACAACTACTACTTTAGCCGGAATTTCACAAAAAGAGATTTCTTTAATTAAAGAAAGATGTACGGATATCGATATATTATCTGTTCAAATGTATGGCGATTTACCTAATCTACCGAAACTTATAAAAGAATTTGGTTGGGAAAAACCTTATATGGTTACAGAATGGGGAGCAACCGGACATTGGGAAGTGCCAAAAACAGAATGGGGAGCTCCTATAGAAGAAAATAGTACTTTAAAAGCTGCAAATTACTTAAAAAGATATAAAGGAGGTATAGAAGCAGATACTTTACAATGTATTGGATCGTATGTTTTTCTTTGGGGAAACAAGCAAGAAAGAACGCCTACCTGGTATGGAATATTTTTTGAAGATGGAAAAGAATCAGAGTCAGTTGATGTAATGCATAAAATTTGGAATAATAAATGGCCAGAAAATAGAACTCCTCAAATAGTATCATTTACCTTAAATGGCAGCACAGCTTATGAAAATGTGAATCTGGAAGAAGGTAAAACGTATGAAGCTATTTTAAAAATTAATGATTTTGAAAATGACCCTATAAATTATAAATGGGAAATTTTACCAGAAAGTACAGATTTAGGAGATGGAGGAGATTATGAAGAGCGTCCAGAAGCAATTGAAATTAATTTTGAAAATATAGAGGAAGGAAAAGTTACTTTTAAAGCCCCAGAAAGTGGTGTTTACAGGTTGTTTGTTTATGCCGAAGATAGTTTTGGACATGCTGCAACAGCTAATATTCCATTTAGAGTTAATTGAGTTCATAATAAGTAAATTGTAAAAACCTCTTTAAACATAAATTTTTAGAGGTTTTTATTTTAAAAATAGTGATAATGAGTCATAAGTCTGTTTACATAGGATCTAATAAAGTTTTAAATAAAAAAACAAAAGTAAAAGGTACAACTGTAGTTATTGAAGGAGAAACGTATTACAAAATCTCCAATAGTAATACAATGAGACCTTTTTTTATGAGTATAGTTAGCGATTCAAACCATTGGATGTTTATTGCAAGCAACGGAGGTTTAACCGCAGGAAGAAAAGATAGCGATAATGCCTTATTTCCATATTATACTGATGATAAAATAACAGAATCTTCTAATATAACAGGCAGTAAAACTATTTTTAAAATTCATAAAAAAAAGAAAATTTTACTTTGGGAACCTTTTTCAGATAATTATGAAGGTATTTATAAAATACAACGAAACTTATATAAAAATAGGTTTGGGAATAAAATAATTTTCGAAGAAAAAAATAAAGATTTAGGGCTAACTTTCAGGTATCAGTGGAGCTCTAGTAACCTTTTTGGTTTTGTGAAAAAATCTACATTAATAAATAGTTCTGATAAAGATTTAAAAATTAGTGTACTAGACGGCTTTCAAAATATTGTGCCTTATGGCGTAAAAGCTGAGATGCAAAATGGAAAAAGTAATTTGGTAGATGCTTATAAAAAAAGCGAATTAGAAGCAAATATTGGTTTAGGTATTTATGCACTAAGCGCTGTTATTGTTGATAAAGCAGAGCCTAGTGAAGCCTTAAAAGCAACAATAGCTTGGTCTATAGGCTTAGAAAATCCAACTTATTTAATATCTTCATTACAATTAGATAAGTATAGAAAAGGGAAAAAAATTAAACAAGAATACGATATAAGAGCCGAAAAAGGAGCTTATTTTGTTAGTTCAGAAATTAAATTACGTTCTAAATCTGTACAAAGCTGGTTTTTAGCAGCAAATGTAAATCAAGGTCCTTCTGCTATAGTTAACATATCAGAACAATTAAAAAATCCAAAAGACTTATTAATTTCAGTCAAAAAAGATATTGATTTAGGTACCCAGAATTTAATTGAATTAACGGGTAATGCAGATGGTCTACAAGTAACTGAAGATAGTTTAAGAGATACTAGGCATTTTGCAAATGTGCTTTTTAACAATATGCGTGGAGGTATTTTTGACGAAAACTACACAATTGAATTAAAGGATTTTAAAAAGTATATTTTAAATGCAAATAAGCAAGTTTATACGAACCAAGAATTAATTTTAAATGATTTTCCTGAAGTATTTTCGCTTAAATTTTTACAGGAAAAATCACAACAAAATAATGATTTAGATTTTAAAAGACTTTGTACTGAATACCTTCCATTAAAATTTAGTAGAAGACACGGAGATCCAAGTAGACCTTGGAATAAGTTTTCTATAAATACTAGAAGTGAAATTGATGGATCAAAAATATTGGATTATGAAGGTAATTGGAGAGATATTTTTCAAAACTGGGAAGCTTTAGCTCATTCTTATCCTGCCTTTATTGAAAATATGATTTTTAAATTTTTAAATGCAACAACATTTGAAGGTTATAATCCTTACCGTGTAACAAAAGGTGGTTTTGATTGGGAAATTGTAGAGCCAGATGATCCTTGGTCATTTATTGGGTATTGGGGAGATCATCAGCTTATTTACTTATTGAAATTTTTAGAATTTATTGAAAAACATTATCCTAAAAAAATATCTCAATATTTTAAAGAAACTATTTTTGTGTATGCCAATGTGCCTTATAAAATTAAAAATTATGAGGATATTGTAAGCAACCCAAAAGATACTATTGATTTTGATTTTGATTTAGATAAAAAAATTAGAGAAAGAAAAACACAAATTGGAGCTGATGGTGCTTTGCTTTTAGATCAAAACAATACTATTTATAAAGTAAACCTTATTGAAAAATTACTGGCAACAGTTTTAGTGAAAGTGTCCAACTTTATTCCTGAGGCTGGAATTTGGTTAAATACACAAAGACCAGAATGGAACGATGCTAACAATGCACTTGTAGGTAATGGAGTTTCAATGGTTACGCTTTATCATTTAAGACGGTTTTTAAAGTTTTTTAATAAGATTGTTTCAAATTCAAATTTAACCGATGTAGAAATTTCGGAAGAATTAGCTTTGTTTTTAAGTGAATTAGCAAGTGTTTTTGAAAAAAATAAAGGTTTATTAGAAGGTGTAATTTCTGATTCGGATAGAAAAAAAATAGCAGATAAACTTGGAAGTGCTGCTGGAAATTATAGGGCTTCAATCTATAAAAAAGGTTTTTCTAGCAATAAGAGCGTTGTTGTAAAAAGTGATTTGCAAAACTTTATTTTAAATACTATTGCATTTTTAGAACACTCTATTGATGCTAACAAAAGAGAAGATAATTTATACCATAGCTATAACTTAATAAGTATTACTAATCATAAAATTTCCATTTCTTATTTACCTGAAATGTTAGAAGGTCAGGTTGCGGCATTAAGTTCTGGTTATATTTCTTCTGAAAATAGTTTAAAACTTTTAGATAGCTTAAAAAAGAGTGCTTTATACAGAAAAGATCAGTACAGTTATTTATTATATCCAAATAAAGAACTTTCTAGGTTTGTTGATAAAAATAATATTCCAGCAGATAAAATTGAAGGCTCTAAGCTAGTTCAACAACTTTTAAAAGATAACAATTCACAAATTATAGAGAAAGATTGTGAGGGTAATTATCATTTTAATGGAAATTTCAACAATGCTAATAGTTTAAAAAGCGCACTATCTTCTTTACCAAATTCATATCAAAATTTAGTAGAAGAGGATAAAAAACAATTGTTAAATGTTTTTGAAGATATTTTTAATCATAAAGAGTTTACAGGTAGATCTGGAACATTTTTCGGTTATGAAGGTTTAGGTTCTATTTATTGGCATATGGTTTCAAAATTAGCTTTAGCTGTACAAGAAGTTTGTGTAAAGGCTGTTGAAGCTAAGGAAAATCCTGAAATTATTGATAAGCTAATAGCACATTATTACCTAATAAATAAAGGAATAGGAGTGCATAAATCACCAGAATTATATGGAGCATTTCCTACAGACCCATATTCTCATACGCCAGCAGGTAAAGGAGCACAACAACCAGGAATGACAGGGCAAGTAAAAGAGGATATCTTAAGTAGGTTTGGAGAATTAGGTGTTGTTGTTAATGAAGGAAAACTGCAATTTAAAGCAGATCTTTTAAATAAGAAAGAGTTTTTAAGTGTAGATAGTGAATTTAAATATTTAGATGTAACGCAACAAGAGCAAGAAATTGAATTGACTAAGAATTCATTATGCTTTACATATTGTCAAGTTCCAATTGTTTATCAATTAGCAGATAAAAATAGTTTAAGTGTAGAATTAAAAGATGGTACTATTTTAACTATTGAAAACTTAGAACTAGATAAAAAAATGAGTGAAGATATTTTTAATAGAACTGGTGTTATTAAAAAAATACATGTCTTTTTAATTTTAAAATAGGTCAATAAACGTAGAGGATAAAACAATTAAAAATAAAGCGAGCATGTTAAAAAGTTTAGCATTCTATAAAATGCTTAATATGGCTATTTGAAAAATAGATAGCGTATAGATGTGATCGTTAAAACAAAATAGACACATGAAACAATACTTACCCCTCATTGCTGCAATAGTATTAATAATTACTATGTTTTCTTGTAAAGAAAAATCTGCCGAAAATGTAGAAAAATCAATAGAACCTACCTTAAACTTTGTAAAAACCAAAGGGACAAAATTAGTAGATGATCAAGGAAAAGAAATAACTCTAAAAGGTACAAATTTAGGTAATTGGCTTGTTCCAGAAGGTTATATGTTTAAAATGGAGCAGGTAAATGCACCTCGAAAAATTGATGAATTATTATACGAATTAGTTGGTCCAGATAGTTTACAGGTTTTTTGGAAAGGTTTTTTAAATAATTATATAACTCATAATGATATAAAATATTTAAAAAGTATTGGAGTAAATCATCTACGATTACCTTTTCATTATAAAATGTTTACAAACGATTTATATATGGGAGAAAGAAATGCTGGTTTTAAGTATTTCGATAGATTAATAGATTGGTGTAGAGAAGAACAATTGTATGTTTTGTTAGATATGCATTGTGCTCCAGGTGGACAAACAGGTGATAATATAGACGATAGCTATGGATACCCTTTTCTTTTTAAAAGTAAATCGTCTCAAGATTTAATGACAAAAATTTGGGTTGATATTGCCAAAAGATATAAGGATGAACCTGTAGTTATTGGTTATGATTTGGTGAACGAACCAATTGCGCATTATTTTGAAGATGAATTAGACGATTTAAACCATCAATTATTTTTATTGTATAACCGTATTATTAAAGAAATAAGAACAGTAGATTCTGAACATACAATATTTTTAAACGGGTCAGTTTGGAGTACTAATTTTGATGTTTTTGAAGAATTGGTAGATAATAATATTGTGTATGAATTTCATAAATATTGGTTTGACGTTAAGCAAGAAGAAATTCAAGATTATGTAGATTTTAGAGAAAAGCACCAAGTGCCAATTTATATTGGAGAAACAGGAGAAAATACAGATGAATGGGTAAACGATTTTAGAGTTTTATTAGATGAAAATGAAATTAATTGGTGTTTTTGGCCGTATAAAAAAATGAATAATACTAAAGGTATTATGAATTTTAATCAACCAGAAGATTATCATTTAATAACCGAATATGCAAAAAGTGATTGTTCATCTTTTGCTAAAATTAGAGAAAACAGACCCGATATTTTAAAAGTTCAAAAAGCCTTAAATCAATATTTAGAAAATAGTTTATATAAAAATTGTTTTATTAATAAAGGATATACAAAAGGATTGAATTTTAAAGTAGATTAAAATTAATATAGCAATTAATGTGTTTTAAAATGAAAAAAATAATCTAACTTATTATAGGTTGCTGTATATACTAAAGAGTAAGAAGAATATAAACATGATTTATAAATTTAAAAAATGAAATTCAAAACGTTGGCAATCATAATAGTAACTGTCTTAATTGCTTTTGAAAGTAATGCAACCGATTCAAGGTGTTCTAAAAAGCAAGATTTCAATATAGAAAAAGATTTATTATTAGTGCAGTTTGATTGTAAAACGGATGTAGATGATTTATATACTGTGGCTGCCTTAGCAACATTACTGTCTAATTCTGAATTTTCTAAAATACAATATTATGCAGTTGCAGGGACATATGGTACTCAAGGAGGTTTATATGTACCACCAAATGAGTTATTTCAACTCGCTTTTGGAAATAATTGGACAGATGCAAACGAGAGCGTAAATGAAGCAATTCAACAGGTAAAAGTTATTGTGTTAGAAACAATATTAAATGAAAGTGATGTTTGGATTGCAGAAGCTGGTCAATCCGACTTTTCTGCGCAACTAATTAAAGCCATTCAATTAGAGTTGCCGGAATTAAATGTTTCAAAACATATTCATGTGGTTCAACATAGCTATTGGAATGAAAAAGAAACTTCTCCAGAGCTTCTTCAATTTGTAAAAAACAATACAGATTATCAGAAGATCCCCGATGGGAATGCAGCGGGAAACGGAAGCCCAGGATTTCGTGACCCTATTTATAACTGGAAAGAAAATATCACAAACTTAAATCTGATTGAAATATGGCAATTAGCGGTGGATTTATCTAACAAATATAATGGAAAAGAAGGACGCTATAATAACGAAGTTATTTCTAATGGAGGCTTAGACTTTTCTGACCTTGTTGAAGTTTGTTGGATTTTAGGAATACAAAATGTTGAAGATACAGAACAGTTTTTTAATGTTTATTCAAATTAATACAATCAATATAAGAAACCAAATACTTATGACGAATCTAAAATTTGTATTGTCAATAATTATCGGATTAATAATTAGTTTGAATATGTTCGGACAAACTGTCTTAAACAATTTCAAAAACCCAATTTTACCAGGTTACCATCCAGATCCTTCAATAGTAAGAGTTGGAGAAGATTATTATTTAGCTAATTCTACTTTTATTTGGTATCCAGGTATTCCAATTTACCATAGTAGAGATTTAGTGAATTGGGAACAAATTGGAAATGCAATTGATCGCCCAGATCAATTAAACTTTGATGGATTAGAAAGTACCCAAGGAGTTTATGCCGTAACTATTAGATATCACGAAGGAATTTTTTATTTAATAACCACCTGTGTCAATTGTGATGGTAATTTTTATATAACGGCTACAGACCCTGCGGGACCTTGGTCAGACCCAATTTGGCTGAAAGATGCACCTGGAATAGACCCATCCTTAATGTGGGATGATGATGGAAAATGTTACTATACTGGGCAGAATTGGATTTCAAAGCAAGATTGGCCAACACAATGTGGTATTTGGTTACAGGAACTTGATTTAGAGCAGCAAAAATTAGTTGGCGAACGAAAAATATTAACCTATGGTCATGCGAATAATGCCTCCTATACTGAAGGGCCTCACTTATATAAAATTAACGGTAATTATATGTTGTTGCTTTCAGAAGGAGGAACTGGTTTATACCACGCTTTATCAGTTCATCATAGTGAATCAATTTGGGGACCATATGTTGCTGATTTAATTAATCCAGTATTAACCCACAGACATTTTGGAGTTAAATCTCTTATACAAGCTGTAGGACATGGTGATTTAGTAGAAACTCAAAATGGAGAATGGTGGGCCGTAACACTTGGAAAAAGAGTAATAGAAGGTCAAACCACTTTAGCTCGTGAAACATTTTTATCTAAAGTAGAATTTGAAGATAAAACACCTATTTTTAATAATGGGAAAGGGAAAGTATTAAAAGAACAAGAGCGTCCAAATTTACCTTGGTTTCCTTTTAAAGTTAAGTCTTCTAAAGATGATTTTGAAGGTCATGAGCTTGGTTTGGAATGGTGTTTTATCAGAATACCTAAGCAAAAATTTCACATTATTAAAAATGGTCAGTTAAAAATTAAACTTCGGTCAGAAGTATTGGATAGCTTGGGGAATTCTTCTTTAATTATAAAAAGAATTGAGGATCATAAGTTTACGGCTACCACAAAACTAAGCTTTAAAACTGGTAAGCAAAATGAACAAGCTGGATTAGCAATTTATAGAACTAATAAAAATTATTATCTCCTACTAAAAGAGAAAAATGATTTGGTTTTAATAAAAAGTTTTAAAGGTGTAAAAGAAGAGGTTATTAGGGTTCCATACAATAAAATTGAAGTTATATTAAGAGCTGAAGGTAAGAATAATGATGTGAGATTTAGTTACGGTGAATCTCTTAACAAAATGAAAGAAATAGAGGGTTCTCAAAGTTTAAAAGTAATTGCTGATGGAAATGGTAATCAATTTAACGGTGCTGGAATTGGAATGTATGCATCAAGTAACGGTGTAAAGTCTGAAAACCATGCTTTATTTGATTGGTTCTCTTATGAAGGGGAGTAATTTAGGTTGAAATATAATTTATTTTAATTTTAAAAATGATGAAAATTTTAAAGATAGAAAATAGAAATAAAACTATTTAATAGTGTCAAATTTTACAGTAAACTAAATTTAAATGAAAAAAATAATCCAACTTTTTATAGTAGCAATAGTACTGTTGTCTTGTTCAGAAAAAGAAAATAGTACTGAAACTTCAACAAATAAAAGTGTTCAATCTGTTGAAATTGAATCAAAAATTCAAGATATTTTATCTCAAATGACCTTAAAAGAAAAAGCTGGCCAAATGTTAAACATAGGTTTGCCTGCAATTTTAAAAGGAGGTTATTGGGAACCAAAAGATAGTGCTGATTTTAATAAAGATAAATTCAAAAAATTTATAGTTGATTATGCAATTGGATCTATTCATAATACACCCGGATTTATACCAGAAAAAGAAGTTTGGTATCAAATAGTAAAAACAATTCAAGATTCTGCAATGCAAAAATCGCGTTTAGGAATCCCTATTTTATATGGTATTGATAATATTCACGGAGCAAATTATGTAAATGGTTCTGTTATGTTTCCACATCAAATTGCTGTTGCAGCTACTTGGAATACAGAGCTTTCTAGAATTGGTGGTGAAATAACCTCTTATGAATCTAGAGCGGCATCACTTCCTTGGAATTTTAACCCAAATGCAGACGTTGCAACAAACCCACTTTGGGGTAGAATTGGAGAGAGCTTTGGTGAAGATCCATATTTGATTTCAGAAATGACTAAGGCGTACATTCAAGGATCTCAAGAAAAAGGGTTGGAAAATGCAACTAGTACTGCTGTTTGTGTAAAACATTTTGTGGGTTATGGAGCAGGTAGAAATGGAAAAGATAGAGCAAATGCTATTATTCCAGAAAACAGTTTACGTCAATATTTTTTACCTCCTTTTGAAAAAGCTGTTGAAAATGGCGCTATGGGAATAATGATAAGCTCTAATGCTGTAAACGGAATTCCTTGCCATTTAAACACTTATTATATCACAGATATTTTAAAAGGTGAAATGGATTATAAAGGAGTGGTGATTTCAGACTTCAGTGATGTTGAATTTTTAGTTGAGGCACATGCATCTGCTAAAGATAAACGAGAAGCAACAAAATTAGCGGTAAACTCTGGAATTGATTTATTAATGAATCCGTATGATATAGATGTTGTAGATTTTATTGTTGAATTAGTAGAGGCTGGCGAAATTTCAAAAGAAAGGGTTGATGATGCTGTAACACGAATTTTAAGATTAAAATTTTACTTAAATCTTTTTGAAACGCCTTATAACAACCCAAATGAGTATCCCGAATTTGGAAGCGAAAAACATATAGCAGCCAATTATAAAACAGCAAGTGAAGCAATAACTTTATTAAAAAATAAAAATGAAATTTTACCGTTGCCTTCCACCAAAAAAATATTGGTAACTGGTTATGCGGCAAATTCAATAAATATGCTAAACGGAGCTTGGTCTCGTTCTTTTTTAGGAAGAGAAACCAAATATAATGATCCAACAAAACTTACAATTTTAGATGCTGTAAAAAAACAAGTTGGAGCCAAAAATGTGGAGTTTGTAGCAGGTACAGATTATTTAGATGATATCAATTCTGATGTAGCAGTTTCAAAAGCAAAAAATGCAGATTATATTGTAGTTTGTGTTGGTGAAATTCCAGCATCTGAAAAACCTTCAGATATAAATGAACTAGATTTACCTAAAGCACAACAAGATTTAGTTAAAAAATTAGCTAAAACTGGAAAGCCAATTATTTTAGTTTTAGTACAAGGAAGACCTAGGATTATAAAAGATATTGAACCTTTAGTTGATGGAATTATTATGACATATTTACCAGGGCAAGAAGGTGGAAGAGCTATAGCAGATGTGGTTTTTGGTAATGTAAATCCAAGTGGAAAGTTGCCATATACCTATCCAAAGTATACAGGAAATATATTGCCTTATTATTATAAAAAAGCCGATATAAGAGATATAAGTTGGGGATACGATGGTTTTTACCCACAATTTGAGTTTGGTTTCGGACTTTCATACACAACTTTTGAATATTCAAATTTAAATATAGATAAAGATACGCTATCAAATTCAGAGGGATTTAAAGTTTCAGTTACGGTAAAAAATACAGGAGATAGAGCAGGAAATGAAGTGGTAGAAGTATTTGTAAAAGACCTAGTGGCAACAGTTTCTCCAGATGCAAAAAAATTAATTCGTTTTAATAAAATTAATTTAAATGCAGGTGAAGCAAAAACAGTTGAGTTTAAGTTAACTACTAAAGATCTAGAAAGTATAGGGATTGATAATAACTGGGTTATAGAACTTGGTGAGTTTGAAATTTTAGTAGGTGGAAATCCGCAGGAATTATTAAAACACAAAATATATTACAAAAATTAATAAATCAATTATTTAAAATAGTGTAACAATCAGAATTGATTACAGTTAACAGTCAACATTGTATAAATCATAATAAATTAAAATTAACTATAAGATGTTTAAAATTCACAAAAAAATCCTTTTATTAATTTTCGTATTCTCATTTTGTTTACAAATAAATGCGCAAGAAAATTTAATAATAAACACATACAATCGATCGTCAGAAAGTTTAAATGGCGATTGGAAATATATTGTAGACCCTTATGAAAACGGTTTTTATAATTACCGTTTAGAAGCATTTGAAGATCAAGAAAACCCAGGTAGTAGTGCATTTTTTATGAATGCAAAACCAAAAGATAAATCTGATTTGGTAGAATATGATTTTGATTTGTCAGATTCAATTGCAGTACCAAGTGATTGGAATACACAAAAAGAAAATTTATACTATTATGAAGGCACCGTTTGGTATAAAAAATCATTCGATTATGTAAAAACCAATCAAGATAACCGTGTTTTTGTATATTTTGAAGCCGTAAATTATCAATCAGATGTGTATTTTAATGGAAAAAAATTAGGGGCTCATACAGGTGGTTTTACACCTTTTAATTTTGAAGTAACCGATCTTTTAAAAGAAAGTGATAATTTTTTAGTTGTAAAAGTTGATAATAAAAGAATAGCAGAAGGTGTTCCAACTTTAAATACCGATTGGTTTAATTATGGTGGAATTACAAGAGATGTAAAATTAGTTGAGGTTCCTAGTACTTTTATTCAAGATTATTTTATTCAATTAAATCCTGAAAATAACCAACAAATTAAAGGGTTTGTGCAATTAAAAGGGCAAGATGTTTCTGAAAAAGAAATTTTAGTAACTATTCCAGAACTTAAAATAAAAGAAAAAGTTGTAACTAATAAAGAAGGTATTGCTTCTATTCAAATAAAATCGAAAAAAATTAAATATTGGTCAACTCAAAATCCATATTTATACAATGTAGTTTTAACTGTTGGTGCAGATAAAATTGAAGATCAAATTGGGTTTAGAACTATTAAAACACAAGGACAAGAAATTCTTTTAAATGATGAAAAAATATATTTAAAAGGAATTTCTATTCACGAAGAAAGTCCAATTTCTGGAGGTAGAGGATCTACAATAGAAGACGCGCAACAATTGCTAAATTGGGCAAAAGAATTGGGATGTAATTATGTGCGTTTAGCACATTATCCACATAACGAACATATGGTTAGACTAGCCGATAAAATGGGAATATTAGTTTGGGAAGAAAACCCGGTTTATTGGACCATTGCTTGGGATAATGAGGAAACTTATAAAAATGCCGAAAATCAATTATCAGAGGTTATTAATAGAGATAAAAATAGAGCTTCTGTAATTATTTGGTCTATGGCAAACGAAACGCCTACTAGTGATGCTCGTAATGTTTTCCTTGGAAATTTAGCAGCACACACACGTGAAATGGATCCAACTAGATTAATTAGTGCAGCTTTAGAGCAAACAGATTATCAAGGAAATCCGTCTATAAGAACAATTCACGACGACTTTGCCGATGTTGTTGATGTATTAAGTTTTAATCAATATGTTGGTTGGTATGATGGTTTACCAGATAAATGTGGACAACTTAGTTGGAAAATTACACAAAATAAACCAGTCTTAATTTCAGAATTTGGTGCTGGGGCTAAAGTTGGTTTTCACGGCGATAAATTAACACGTTGGACTGAAGAATATCAAGAGGATTTGTATATTCAAACTTTAAAAATGTTGGAAGGAATTGAGCAATTACAAGGTTTTTCTCCTTGGATTTTAGTTGATTTTAGATCGCCAAGACGTGTATTACCAAAAATACAAGATGGTTATAATAGAAAAGGATTAATTTCTGAAGACGGACAAAAAAAGAAAGCGTTTTTTGTATTGAAGGATTTCTATGATAATAAAAAGTAAAATATACTTTAAAATATTTAGTGGAAAAGAGGTTGTTTTAAAACAACTTCTTTTACTTTTAGCAATTACACAAATCTAAATACTGCTTTTATAGCTTTAAAACTGTTGTTAATTAGTGTTTTATAATAAACTTTTTTCTCTGCCTAATTGTCATTTGTAAAGTTATGGCTCGATTTTCGACTATTAAAGGTATGAGTAAAAAGAACGTATCATTTTGGTGGGCATTTAAAGAGTTTATTTGGCCAAGAAAAAAAATAATCTCTATAGGTTTATTTTTAATAATGGCTAAAAGTTTATCCAGTTTGGTACTTCCTTATGCCAGTAAAAACTTGATAGATGATGTAATTCCCTCACAAGATATGAGCGCACTTACAACATTAATTATTATTGTTTGTACAGCAATTCTTATTCAGGCAATAACCTCGTTTTCTTTAACGCGTTTGTTAAGCGTAGAAGCACAACATTTAATTTCATTGCTAAGAGCAAAAGTTCAAAAAAAGCTTTTAACATTACCCATAAGTTTTTTCGATAATAATAAGTCTGGTGCATTAGTTTCTAGAGTTATGACAGATGTTGAAGGTGTTAGAAATCTTGTTGGTACAGGCTTGGTACAATTAGTTGGAGGTTCTATAACATCCGTAATTTCATTAATAATTTTAATAAAAATAAATGCATTAATGACGCTTTTTGTATTGGTTCCAGTAGTGATTTTTGCAGTAGTTGCATTAAAGGCATTTGGATATATTCGTCCTATTTTTAGAGCACGTGGAAAAATTAATGCAGAGGTTACAGGTAGATTGACAGAAACTTTAAATGGTGTTCGTGTAATTAAAGGTTTTAATGCAGAAACTCAAGAAAATAAAACCTTTGAAGCTGGTGTGGGAAAATTGTTTTTAAATGTGAAAAAAAGTTTAACTGCAACGGCACTTATGACGAGTTCTTCAACCTTTTTGTTAGGTTTGGCTTCCGCAGGTATTATGGGAATTGGTGGTTATTTTATAATGAATAATACAATGACTTATGGTGAATTTGTGTCTTTTACCTTGTTTTTAGGCTTTCTAATAGCTCCAATTGTCCAAATGAGTAATATTGGAAGTCAGCTTACAGAAGCAATGGCTGGATTAGATAGAACGGAAGAATTAATGAATATGACTGAAGAAGATGATCCAGAGATTAGAACAGAAGTTTTAGGTAAAATTGAAGGTGATATCGAGTTCAATAATGTTTCTTTCAGTTATGAAAAAGGAAAAGAAGTGTTACATAATATTTCATTTAAAGTACCAAAAGGAAGTGTTACGGCTTTGGTAGGTTCTTCGGGTTCTGGTAAATCTACAATAGCAAGTTTGGCGGCTTCATTTTTAAATCCTTCAAAAGGAATTATTACTGTTGATGGTGTAGATATGTCTAAAGTAAATTTAAATAGCTTTAGAAGTAGGCTAGGCGTTGTGTTGCAAGACGATTTTTTATATGAAGGGACTATTAGAGAAAATATTTTATTTCCAAGGCCAGAAGCTACAGAAGCACAAGTTTTAGAAGCAGTTGATGGAGCTTATGTTAACGAATTTACCGATAGGTTTAGTGATGGTTTAAATACAGTTATTGGTGAAAGAGGTGTAAAATTATCTGGTGGGCAACGTCAACGAATTTCTATTGCTAGAGCTATTTTGGCAAATCCGAAAGTTATAATTTTAGATGAAGCAACTTCAAATTTAGATACAGAAAGCGAATCTTTTATTCAAAAAAGTTTACAAACCCTAATGCAAGATAGAACAACATTTGTAATTGCACATAGGTTGAGTACAATTCAAAAAGCGGATCAAATTTTAGTAATTGAAGAGGGCGAAATTGTAGAGCGTGGAAAACACGATGAATTACTAGCTAAAAAAGGGCGTTATTATGATTTATATACCTACCAAAGTAGAATATAAGTTTAAACAATTTTTATAAAATAATGCTATAAAAATCAGTTTTCTTGTGAAGTATAGTTTTTTAAGAAATCTTGAAATGGCATTGGTGGTTGTAAATTTCTGCTTTTAAAATGTGTTACATAAGTTTTATAATTTTTTAATGCAAATTCTTTGATATAAGAAGTCGAATTATCTTCAATGTTTTTGTGGGCTTTCATTTAAAAAAAGATATTGGTTCATATATTGATTTTTGAAGCATTAAATATACTTAAGTAAAGTATAATATCAAAACAAAGTAACGGATTTATTATTTCTAAAATGCTGGTTATTCAACAATTAACCTTTTCTTAATATTAGGACTATAAAATCTTTTATATCTAAATTTGAGTAGCTGTTTTTAGCATATCTTAAATTAAGGTTTTGTAAAAAACAGATTTATAATTTAAATATTTATTCTGTTTGATTTTTAAGTCCCATTTTAGATGCAACAATACTAATTATTAGTAATTGTATGGCGTGGTATAGCATTAGAGGTAATAAAATAATACCAATTGAAGACATATGTCCAAAAATTATTTTAGAAAATACGGTTCCGTGAACCAACGATTTTTTAGTTCCACAAAATTGAGCAGTAATTTGATCTTCAATATTGAATTTCATTTTTTTTGCTAAAAAACTTGTTAAATAAAACAGCATTGCAAACAACGCTAAAACAGCAATAAAAAGTAATAGTAAATCTAATAAAGATACCGTGCTAAAAATATTATCATTAAACGAGCTTGCAAAACTTTTGTAAATGATTAATAGAATTACAGACTTGTCGAATAATGTTAATTGCTTGGTATATTTTTGGGCATATTTTCCAAAGAAACGTTGTAAAAGCAATCCAAAAACTACTGGAAGTATTATTTGTACGATAAGCTTTATATAAATATCTATAAAATTAAAATCTGTTTGAGTATTTTGAACAAACAATCCCATCCATAAAGGAGTTAGAGCAACACCAATAATTCCAGAAATACTAGCATTAAAAATTGCAGCAGGGATGTTCCCTTTTGCTATTGAAACCATAACAACTGATGAAGATACGGTTGAAGGAAGTGCAGCCAGGAAAAAAAATGCTAACCAAATTATTTTTTGTTCTTCATTTTGAATAAAAGGTTGAAATAGTAACACTAATAAAGGAAATAACAAAAAGGTAGATGCTTGTATTAAAATATGCAATTTCCAATTTTTAAGGCCTTGTTTTAATTTTGTAGAACTTAATTTTAGTCCGTAGAAAAAGAAAATAAGTGAAATTCCTACAGAACTAATTGTATCTATGGGGATTTTACTCTCTGGAATTCCCCACTGTGGAAAAATATAAGCTAGGCAAATTACTATTATAATAGCAAGTACAAATCTGTCGATTTTTACTTTCATAAATGGTTTCTTTATTTTTATTTCAAATGTAAGTATAAATTTTACGAGGCGTAAATAATCGATTTGATAATTAAATTGAAATTGTTGAAAAACAACATTAATGTTAAATTATTTAGTAAGTGTTAAATAAATGTCGTATGTTTGCAAAACAATAAAAGATACCTATAGAGTTTTAAGGTAGTATATAGTACAATTAGTTTTTACGAGTTTTTCTCTTCTTTCCAATTTTATATTTACAATTACTTTTTTCAATAGCGCATTAAATTATAAGAATTGTTTTTACAATTTCAATAATAATATTTTATTATGCTTATCTTAATTAGGCTATTCTTTATTGTGAAAAAATAATAACAATTTAAAATTAAGTAAAGATGCAAGAAGGCACAGTAAAATTTTTCGACAACACAAAAGGATTTGGATTTATTAAATCATCAGAAACTGGTGAAGACATTTTCGTACATAATTCTGGTTTAACAGATGAAATTAGAGAAGATGACAAAGTTCAGTTCAACACTCAAGAAGGAAGAAAAGGTTTAAATGCTATTAACGTTGAAGTTATAGACTAAAGAACCAAATAATGTATATTAAATAAAGATATACACTATATAACTATTAAAGATCGTTTTTTTAAACGGTCTTTTTTTTTGGTTAAAATTGAATTTGTATAATCAAACATTTTACGTTCTTTTCCAATATGAATAGGGCTTTTATTCAATAGGTTTGTAAAGTCTTTAATTGGCATATTTTCTAAATCACCAAAATCATTTTTCCAAAAATCTAGTTCATAAAGTCTTTGATTTTGAAATCCAGTTGTACTTCGATCGTTATCAGTTGGCAGAAAAATTAGTTCACCAATAATTAAATTTAGAATTTCAAAGTCTATTTTTATTCCGTCAAAAATTAATTGTTCGAAAAGAGCTTCTTTAAAAATTTGCTCAATCTTACTCAAATCCGATGATTTTATATTAGTCAGAATTACATTGTATTTGGTCACTCCGTTTGTGATTAACCAGCATTTTTTTCTGTCAACATAAAATACTGTTGCATTCCATAATGCTTTTAATAAATCAGTCTAATTTAATTAATCTATCAATTTAAGCTTACATAAAACTCGAATTTGTTTTACAGGAATAATATTTATCTTATCAGAAAATGTATCTTTTGTTATTAAATTAAACTCAAACAATTTATTTCTATCTAATAAATCAAAAGAGTATTTTTCTTTCGATACTTTGTCATTATTAAATCTATTGAGGAATTCTTTTTTCGAAACAATTTTAAATTTGTCAATTTTATCTAAATCTAAAGTTTTAGATTTTTTATCTTTAATTTTTACAAAATTTAGAAATTTAAATCCATCACAAATCAAATATGAATCATTCAATAAATTTTGCTTTATAATCTTTGAATTACAATCATTCTCTTTCTCATCATAAGCTATATATATCTTTTCTATTGGTCTCGGTATGAAAATAAAAATTGTAATAATTATTAAAAATATTGAAGCTATTATATATCTATATTTTATCATTTTACAAATTTTTCATCGGTAATGAATTACAACGTGATTTTATATGATTTGTGCGACTGGAAAATCGGAGATTTTTCTGCCGTAGCAAATCGTTTGTTGAATGTTTGTCGTTAATGTTAGTTCGAATGTAAGCATAAATTATATGAGGTGTTGTAGGTAGTTTTTTATTGATTCATTAAAATCTATATCCTAATCCAATATTTAAGAAGTTTATATTTGAATAATATTTATAGTCAGGAACTTCTTTTGAGATCTTTTTCTTTATGTAATCATATTGGGCTTGAATGAAAATTTTATTGGTTATATCATATGCAACTCCTAAATTTAGATTTAGCCCATTATCAGAATAAGATTTCGATTCATTTGGAAAATCAGAACTCTTTGCTGATACTTTTGATTTGATAAATGTATATCCTACACCAATTCTCGGATGAATTTTCTCATTAGACTTAAAAATAATTTCTGAAAATACTTTTGGTCTTATAAAAAAAATGTTCTCTTTTACGTTAAATGTAGTAAAGTCAGAACTAATCTCGTAACTTGTATTAAATAAGGATGTATTTAGAGCGAATCCTAAATCCATAAATCCAAAATTTGAAATACGATATTCTAATCCTAAATCGATTATTCCATTATAATTTTCTCCGTAATGATTGTTGTCAATCAGAACTGGGAAATTTACTCCAATAGAAAATTTTGAATCTTGCGAAAATGAATTAATCGTAAAAAGTAAAAATAATACGAATGTAATTTCTGTTTTCATATTTGTCATTTTTTTAATTACCTACAACGTGTTATATAATTAATTTAATAATGTTTATCCCTCAATAAAATCGGTGTAAACACAAATACTATTGCAATTTTTTAGTAGTAGCTCAAATTTAATCAAAAAAAATTAATTTGTTAATCTGTGTTTTTAATTGTAATGTGAAGTTCCGCAACATTTTTTAAACTTTTTACCGCTGTTGCAAGGACAAGGACTGTTGCGTTCAATTTTAACGGCTTTTTTATTTAAATTTCTAGCAGCCATATCTTGTTTAAATATTTTTTCTAAAAGTATATACAGTTCTGGGTGTTTTCTTTCTAAAAGTTTTGGACGTTCAAAAAAGTATTCGCTAATAACCGAGAAAAACTCTGCTCTGTTTGTACCTCCATACGGGTTTATGTCAGATTTTCCATCGTAAATTTCATCAATTTTTTTGTTTATTAAATCAATCCACGGTATGGCATATTGCTTTTCCATAAGTACCGAAGGAATTCCGTCTATTGTTCCGCCAGTTTTATCAATTAAATGCACAAATTCGTGTATTGCAGTGTTTTTTTTATCCGATTCATTTTTAAAACCGTGATGTAAGGCTTGTTTAGAAAGTATCATAATTCCGTCCATATAACCAGTGCCAACCATTCCTAAAATGGCTCTGTTTTCACCTTCTAATTTAAAGTCTTTGTTAAAAGAATTTGGGTAAATTAGTACTTCGTTAATATTGGAATAAGTCCAATTGTCAAAACCAAAAACAGGAATTACAGCACTAGAAGCTACCAATAATTTATCGACTAAATTTACAGTAGTTTTAATACCTGTTATTCTACAATTCAATAAAAATTCTTGTATTTGATATTCAAATTTTGTTTGCTCAGCCTTGGTTAAAGCGTTGTAAAAAGTGATGTTTTCTATTAAAATAACTCTCCATTCTTTAGGAAAAGATTTTGTAGGTTTTTTCCAAGAGTTGGTGTTTTTACGTTTCCAAATGTAAATTATAATTGTAGATACTATAATAATGCTTATTAATGGAGTCATAAAAAATAGGTATTAATTAACGGGTTTCATTATTAAAAATATCGTTTACAGCGGCTTCGTAATTTCTAATACTTTTTGCTTTTTTTATTTTCTTTAAAGTTTTACGTGGATCTGAAAATGATTTAGAAAAATACTCCCAAAGGTGGTGCATTTTTAGTAGAATGTGTGTAGCTCCCGAAAGCGATTGGCTGTATTGTTGGTACAAGGTATTGTGAAATTCTGTAAATAATTTTATCCTGTTTTCAGGGTATTCTAAGGTGTTATTTTTAATCATACTTGGTAAAAAAGGATCTGCAATTAAACCTCTACCAATCATCCAATGGTTTATTGTTGGAAACAATTCTTGCATTTCTCTAAATTTAGCTACTGAAGTAATATCACCGTTGTAATACAGTGTATGTTTTACTGTATCAATACATTTTTGAAAGCCTTCTAAATCTACACCTCCTTTGTACAATTGTTTTCCAATACGTGCGTGAATTGCAATATTTTTAAGCGGAAATGTGTCTAATATAGGAAGTGTTTTTAAAATTTCTTCGCTGTTTTCGTAGCCCAAACGCATTTTCATAGAAACTAAAATATCAGATTCTGAATGTACTTTTTTTAGAATTTCGTTAATTTTTTGAGCATCATTTATAAGTCCAGAGCCCATTCCGCATTTAGTAACCATTGGGTAGGGACAACCTAAATTCCAGTTTAATTCTTTGTAGCCAAGTTGTTGCACATAGTCGACTACAAATAAAAATTCATCGGCATCATTAGTAATAATTTGAGGTATTAATTCTGGAACTTTATTGTTTTCGGGCAATAAATCTCTTTGATATGAATTTTTAATAATGCGTTTTCCATTCAATCGTATGTATGGTGCGTAAAAAGTATCAATACCACCAAATATATTGTTTTGTGCATTTCTAAACCTAAAATCTGTAAATCCTTGTAGAGGAGATGCTAATAATTTGTAATTCATTTTAAAGTAATTCACATAATTATTTAGAAAAGGGTTTGGATTTTCTAAGTACTGTGATTTTAAAGGCGAAATTAACTAAAAAAATAATGAGGTTGTTTAAAAAGTATAGAAACCACTGTACTGAATTTGATTCAGCACATTTTATACAGAAATTTAAAAACACATCTATTCCGCCCAATGAGCGGTTTATGAGCGGAATTGAAGTGCTGGGGATGCCAATAATTATTAACGTAAATAGATAAATTAATCTATTCCCAAAAAGTAAGTGTCATACCTGTTTTTACGCGATCAAATTTGAAATCTTGTTCAAAAGCTTCTAGTGCAGGTTCAGCAGTGCAATGTGATGGATAGATTTCTGAAATGTTACATTTTTTTAAAAACTCAATTGTTTTTTGTGTTTGAACATTATTTTCTTTTAAATGAAATCCGCCAATTACCGCTTTAATTTTAGAGCGTTTAAACTTTTTTTGAGCATAATCTACAATATTACATATTCCAGAATGCGAGCAACCTGTAACTATTATAATTTCTTCTTTGTTTAATAGTACCAAGGCAGAATCATCGGGTACAAAATCCAGTTTTCTTTTACTATCTATAAAAGATGTTTTTTTGGCTTCAAATTTGTTTAATCTAGGGATTTCACCTAAAAAAATCATATTATCGTTTATAATATAAGGTTTACTGGTTTTAATTATTTTGAATTTTTCTTTTAATTCATCTTCACTCAAAGTCAACCCAATAGACGATTTATCCTTTTTTCTATATCTTTTTATAAATGAGCTAGGATGCGTTATTAAGGTTTTATTGTTAAGATACTCTAATCCGCCACCGTGATCCCAATGTCCGTGACTTAAAACTACAGTGTTAATTTCATTTTTAATATCAATATTTAAAATTTTGGCATTTCTTAAAAATACATCTGTAGCTCCAGTATCAAACAATATTTTGTGGTTGTTATGTTCTATTAAGTACGATAGTCCGTGTTCGGCTTCAAACTTATCTCCTGCGTAATTTTCGGTTAATACTGTTAGTTTCATGTGTTTGTATTTGTTTTTGATGTATTATTGAGTTTCTAGCTCTATTTTATAAATGCCCCATTTTTAAAACTTTAGTTTTAAAATATTTTATATTGTGAACATTGGGTGTGATTTTTAACGGAATTCTTTCTTTAATTTGAATGCCATTTTCTTCAAGTTTTTCAATTTTATCGGGGTTGTTGGTTAATAGATTAATTTCAGAAATATGCAATGATTTTAATATTGAGGCTGCAATATCGTAGGATCTTTCATCAGGCTTAAATCCAAGATGTAAATTCGCTTCTACGGTATCCATGCCATTTTCTTGTAGTTTGTAGGCTTTAACTTTATTTAGGAGCCCAATTCCGCGCCCTTCTTGCATTAAATAAATAACAATTCCTTTTCCGTTTTCTTCTATAAGTTGAAGCGATTTTTCAAGTTGTTCTCCACAATCACAACGTAGCGAGCCAAATAAATCTCCTGTAGCGCAAGCCGAATGTACGCGTGTTAACCAAGTTCCTTCTGTTTTTGAATTTCCTTTTAAGAGTACAATATGTTCAAGTTTAGATGTAGTTTCTTTAAAAACCGTTAATTCAAAATTACCGTATTTGGTAGGTAGTTTTACGGTTTCACCTTGTATTAATATTAAATTAAGACTGCTCATGATTTATTGTTGCTTTTTAAACGTTCTAAAAGTGTTTCAATAGTGCAATTTTCTTCATTAATCATAATTAATTGAATATTATGCTCGTCTAAAATTTTTTTAGATTGATCTCCAAATTCACCTGAAATAATTTTAGTAGCTTTTAACGAAACACCTTTTTTTGCTGCAGCAATACCAGCATTTTTATTATTGTTTGAAGAGAAATTTTCATAGAATTTAAAAGAATCTAAATCTGTTTCATCAATTACACAAAAATAAGGTGCTCTACCGAAACGTAAATCAAATTGAGATTTTATAGTATTCCCTGTTGAACTGATAATAATTTTCATAATTATTGGTTTAAATTTAAAGTAGATTCAACATTGTTAGAGGCGCACATAGGGCAGCAATAGTCTTTAATAGTTTTTGGAATGGTAAATTTTGCAGTACAATTAAGGCATATATACCAACTTTTATCAAGTGAAGCATTTCCAAAAACGGTTTTAATTTCAAGTGTTTCAACAAGTGCTTTGGCTATTTTTCTTCTCCCTTTTTCATAAATTCTAGCAAAGGTTGCTCTTGATATTCCCATTAATTTGCTAGCTTCTAAATGTGTTAAAAATTGATAATCTGCTAATTTTATAGCTTCATATTCTTCATACAACAATTCAATTGCTTCAATAGATTCTTTTGTTGTTCCATAAGGTTTGTATCCTTTAAAATTTGGAGGAGTTACAATTTTTCTAAGTTTTCTTTTAGGAGGCATAAATTTTTTGAGTCTATTTAAATTTCAGTTCAAAGATAATGAGAATATTCTCATAACAAAAATTGAAAGAATGAATATTGCTGTTTTATATTTAAAGTGTGGTGTTTATACTATATAAAGACTTTTAGGTAAATTTGGGAAACATCTTTTGTGTTTTTTAAGCAAAGAATATTTAGTGCTTCTAAACCTCTAAAACGCATTTTTATTCTAGGTTTTAGCTTAAAGTGTAATGGATTTCAAAATCTTAATTTAATATTGGATATCGTAGTATTTAATTAAACTATGGTATTTTTTTTTGCATAAAATTAAAGTATTTTTTAATTAGATACTTCAAATAATTGTATCTATAGAAAACTTTAAAAAGCGTTAATTACTGCTAAAAATTAATTAAAGGGTGTTTAATTTTAAATTATTTTTAAAATTAGAGCTTTTAGAGTTGTTTAATGTATTGAATTATCAAAATGAGAAAGTAAAATATACTGATTAAAAAAAGATTTATAGATGTTGAAATTTTTAATTTCTGGAATTATGAAATATTTAATTAAAACCAGTTAAATAAATACTTCTAAAAAATAACTCTTTGGGTATCGTATATATAAAATAATAAAATTGGCATCATAATAGATTTTTTTAAATTTGCAACCATTCATACATTTAAGGGTTGCTAATCCTAATTTGTATCAAATAAAAACAAAAAAAAAATTAAATGAGTACTACATTATTTGACAAAGTTTGGGATTCACATGTTGTTCGTAAAATTAAAGATGGACCAGATGTGTTTTTTATTGACAGACATTTAATTCATGAGGTTACAAGTCCTGTAGCTTTTTTAGGGTTAAAAGAAAGAAAAAATTCAGTGTTATTTCCAGATCGTACATTTGCTACTGCAGACCATAATACACCAACTATAAATCAACATTTACCAGTTGAAGATCCTTTATCTGCAAATCAGTTAAAAGCATTAGAAGAAAATTCTGCAGAATACGGAATTTCTCACTGGGGATTAGGACACCAGCAAAACGGAATTGTACACGTTGTAGGTCCGGAATACGGAATTACATTGCCAGGTGCAACTATTGTTTGTGGAGATTCACATACATCTACACACGGTGCTTTTGGAGCAATTGCTTTTGGTATTGGTACTTCTGAAGTTGAAATGGTATTGAGTTCGCAATGTATTATGCAACCAAAACCTAAAAAAATGCGTATTACAATTAATGGTGAACTTGGTTTAGGAGTTACACCTAAAGATGTTGCGTTATTTATTATTTCTAAATTAACTACTTCGGGTGCAACAGGTTATTTTGTTGAATATGCAGGAGATGTATTTACAAATATGTCTATGGAAGGCCGTATGACTGTTTGTAATTTAAGTATAGAAATGGGTGCTCGTGGAGGTATGATTGCTCCAGATGAAAAAACTTTTGAATACGTAAAAGGACGTCAGTTTGCACCAAAAGGTGAAGCTTGGGATACTGCAATGGAATACTGGAAAACACTTTCTACAGATGCCGATGCTACTTTTGATAAAGAGTTTACATTTGATGCAGCAGAAATTGAACCGATGATTACTTACGGTACAAATCCAGGAATGGGAACAGGAATTTCAAATAATATCCCTACTGCAGATCAGGTTGAAGGTGGTGCGGCTACTTATAAAAAATCCTTAGATTATATGGGTTTTGCTGAAGGTGAGTCTATGATAGGAAAACCAGTAGATTATGTGTTTATTGGAAGTTGTACAAATGGTAGAATTGAAGACTTTAGAGCATTTGCATCTATAGTTAAAGGAAGAAAAAAAGCAGATAATATAACAGCTTGGTTAGTGCCAGGTTCGCATATTGTTGAAGCAAAAATAAAAGAAGAAGGTTTATTGGATATTTTCAACCAAGCCGGATTTGTATTACGAGAGCCTGGATGTTCAGCTTGTTTAGCAATGAATGATGATAAAATTCCTGCAGGTAAAGTTGCAGTAAGTACATCAAATAGAAACTTTGAAGGACGTCAAGGTCCAGGATCAAAAACATTGTTAGCAAGTCCGTTAGTTGCTGCTGCTACAGCTGTAACCGGAGTTGTAACTGATCCAAGAACATTACTTTAATTAATAATTGATAATTAAAAATTAAAAATTATGTGTTGGTTTTACTTGTAACTAACAATTAAAACCAATAACTAAAAACTAAACAAAAATGGCTTACGATAAATTCGAAATATTAAAAAGTACTGCGGTTCCATTACCAATTGAAAACGTAGATACAGATCAAATTATTCCTGCTCGTTTTTTAAAAGCAACAAAACGAGAAGGATTTGGAGACAACCTTTTTAGAGATTGGAGATACAATTCAGACAATACACCTAAAGAACAATTTGTATTAAACAATCCAATTTATAAAGGTAAAATATTAGTTGGAGGTAAAAACTTTGGTTCTGGATCCTCTAGAGAACATGCTGCTTGGGCGGTATACGATTATGGATTCCGTTGTGTGGTATCTAGTTTCTTTGCAGATATTTTTAGAGGTAATTGTTTAAATATTGGAGTGCTTCCAGTTCAGGTAAGTGCAGAATTTTTAGACAAAATTTTTAAAGCAATTGAAGCTGATCCAAACACAGAAATTGAAATAAATTTACCAAAACAAACAATTACTTTATTAGTTTCAGGAGAGCAAGAGTCTTTTAAAATTAACGAATACAAAAAAGAAAATATGTTAAATGGTTTTGATGATATAGATTATTTATCAAAAATGAAATCTGAAATTACAGCTTTTGCTGAAAAAAGACCTTTTTAAAATAAAAGTAAAATTGAAATAGCTTAATTGTCACATTGAGCGTAGTCGAAATGTTTAATAATTAGAAATGAAGATTTCTCGGCTGCGCTCGAAATGACATTAAACGGTGTTTTAAAAATGAAAAAAAGAAAAATTGAAATAATGGACACCACACTCCGTGATGGTGAACAAACATCAGGAGTCTCTTTTCCTACAGCTGAAAAACTGACTATTGCAAAATTATTATTAGAAGAATTAAATGTAGATAGAATTGAAGTTGCTTCGGCAAGAGTTTCAGAAGGAGAATTTCACGCTGTAAAAGCAATAACCGATTGGGCAACTACTAATGGGTATATAGATAGCGTAGAAATGTTAACTTTTGTAGATGGTGGAAGGTCTATAGAATGGATGAAAGAGGCTGGAGCTAAAGTTCAAAACCTATTAACAAAAGGCTCTTTAAATCATTTAAAACATCAATTAAAAAAAACACCAGAACAACATTTTTCTGAAATAAAAGAAGTTGTAGCGTTGGCTCAAAAAGCTGGAATTAAAACCAATGTTTATTTAGAAGATTGGAGTAACGGAATGCATAATTCTCCAGAATATGTTTTTCAGTTTTTAGACTTTTTGGTAACACTTCCTATCGAAAGAATTTTATTGCCAGATACTTTAGGAGTATTAACTCATAACCAAACATTTGATTATTTTTCACAAATAACTAAAAAATATCCAACAGTTCATTTTGATTTTCATGCACATAACGATTACGATTTAAGCGTTGCTAATGTTATGGAGGCTATTAAAGCTGGTGCAAAAGGATTGCATTTAACTGTAAACGGAATGGGTGAACGTGCCGGAAATGCACCAATGGCAAGTGTGGTTGCGGTAATTAATGATTTCTTTAAAGACCAAGTTGAAATTCAAGTAAAAGAAACATCGTTGTTTTCGGTTAGTAAAATAATTGAATCCTTTTCAGGAATTAGAATTCCTTCAAATAAACCAGTTGTAGGTGATAATGTATTTACACAAACAGCCGGAATTCACGCAGATGGTGACAATAAAAATAACCTGTATTTTAACGATTTAATGCCCGAGCGTTTTGGTAGAAAACGTAAATATGCTTTAGGAAAAACTTCAGGTAAAGCAAATATTGAAAAGAATTTACAAGAATTAGGCTTACAATTAAATGATGAAGATTTAAAAAAGGTTACGCAACGAATTATTGAGCTGGGTGATAAAAAAGAACTGGTTACTAAAGAAGATTTGCCTTTTATTATTTCTGATGTTTTAAATAGTAATTTATACCAAGAAAGAATAAGTGTAGAATCCTATGTTTTAACACACTCTAAAGGTTTAAAACCTTCATCAACAATATTGGTTAAAATTGATAATGAATTGTTTGAAGAGCACGCTACCGGTGATGGTCAGTTTGATGCTTTTATGAATGCGCTTAAAAAAATATACAAAAAAGAAAATATTAGTTTACCTAAATTAATAGATTATGCAGTTAGAATTCCTCCAGGAAGTACTGCAGATGCATTATGTGAAACTATTATTACTTGGGAAACAGAAAGTAAAAAATTTATAACAAGAGGTTTAGATTCAGATCAAACTGTTTCTGCAATTAAAGCCACTCAAAAAATGTTGAATATTAAGTAGATTTAAATTGATGGCTGAGAAGAATCGAAGCCCGATTTTGAAAGCTTAACTATTTTAAAATACTGGATTTAAAGAATAAAAAAATAAAATAAAAGAAAAATGAAATTAAATATAGCACTTTTAGCGGGAGATGGAATAGGACCAGAAGTGATCGCTCAAGCAGTAAAAGTTTGTGATGTTGTTGCAACAAAATTTAACCACGAAATAAACTGGAAACCAGCATTAACAGGTGCAGCTGCTATTGATGCAGTTGGAGAACCTTACCCAGATGAAACACACGAAATTTGTAAAAATTCAGATGCAGTTTTATTTGGAGCAATTGGACATCCTCGTTTTGATAATGATCCTTCAGCAAAAGTTCGTCCAGAACAAGGGTTGTTAAAAATGCGTAAAGCTTTAGGTTTATTTGCCAATGTACGTCCTACATTTACATTTCCTTCATTATTAGAAAAATCACCTTTAAAAAAAGAACGTATTGAAGGTACCGATTTAGTTTTTTTAAGAGAATTAACTGGAGGTATTTACTTTGGTGAAAAAGGAAGAAGAGATGAAGGAGAAACGGCTTATGATAATTGTGTTTATACAAGAGAAGAAGTACAACGTTTAGCTAAAAAAGGATTTGAATTAGCGATGACACGTTCTAAAAAATTATGTTGTGTAGACAAAGCCAATGTTTTAGAAACATCTCGTTTGTGGAGAGAAACAGTACAAGCGATGGAAAAAGATTACCCAGAAGTTGAGGTTTCTTATGAATTTGTTGATGCTGTAGCTATGCGCTTAGTGCAATGGCCTAATAGTTATGATGTATTAATTACTGAAAACTTATTTGGAGATATTTTAACTGATGAAGCTTCTGTAATTTCTGGATCTATGGGGTTAATGCCTTCAGCATCTTTAGGTTCTGATATTGGCTTATTTGAACCAATTCACGGCTCATATCCACAGGCAACAGGATTAAATATTGCTAATCCAATGGCGACGGTTTTATCTGCTGCTATGATGTTTGAAAACTTTGGATTACATGATGAAGGAAAAGCAATTAGAGAAGTTGTAAATAAAGCATTAAATGAAGGTGTTGTAACTGAAGATTTAGCTGATGGAGGAAAAGCTTACGGAACAAATGAAGTAGGAGATTGGTTAGCTGAAAATATTTAAGGAACTATTGAATTTTAAAGGCTTTCTAAAAAAACTTTAAAATCCGATTGTCATTCCTGCGGAGGCAGGAATCTATTTTCATACTGTATAGATTCCTGTTTTTACACGAATTACAAACCTATTTATAGGTGATATCATCAAAGCTGTTTGATAAAATTTTTGTTTCTTGTCTAAGAACGACAAGTTTCAATTTTTTCAAACAGTTTTTTTATATAATTAGTTTTTTGTAACAAATTACAAGTGAAACATACTTATATTGTAATTTTTAAATATAAAATCTACAACTTTATGAAGTTAACTATCCAAAATTTATCAAAAACCTATAAAAATGGTGTAAAAGCTATTGATAATTTAAGTTTAGAAATAGGAACTGGAATGTTTGGTCTTTTAGGTCCAAATGGTGCTGGTAAATCATCTTTAATGAGAACTATTGCAACCTTGCAAAGTCCAGATTCTGGAACTATAACTTTTGGAGATATAAATGTTTTAGAAGATCCTATGGCTTTAAGAAAAGTGTTGGGATATTTACCTCAATCTTTTGGAGTATATCCAAAAATGTCTGCAGAAGAATTATTAGACTATTTTGCAACCTTAAAAGGAGTTGCTTCAAAAGAAGATAGAACTAAGTTGGTTAAAGAGGTATTAGAAATTACTAATTTATATGAAGTTAGAAGAAAACACGTTGCTGGCTATTCTGGAGGAATGAAACAGCGTTTTGGGATTGCGCAATTACT